>JBGSUJ010000145.1:0-73706 GCA_041753435.1 Pirellulales bacterium
TGACTGAACCACTACCGGCTGGAAGCCGGTAGGTTCGAGGATTTTGTGAGCTACGGACTGGAAGTCCTTCGCTCACGAGGGGGTTACCGTAAATTTGTCGTCGCCGTCGCTCGGCTCCGTGCCGTCTTGGCCCCGGATATATGCCGCAATCGCTTCATCGGTCACGTTGCCGCTAGACGCGACGAAGTAGCCCCGTGCCCAGAAGTGACGGCCCCAATCCTTTTTCTGAACGTGCCTGAACTCCATCATCAACTTGCGAGACGGTTTGCCCTTGATGTACTGCATGATCTTGCTCGGCGACAACCTCGGCGGGCAAGACAGCAGCACCTGCACGTGGTCGGCGGACACTGCCCCTTGCAAGATTTCAATATCGTTCGTACGACACACCTCGCGGACGAGGTCCCGAACCCGCTCGCCCACGGCCCCCGTTAGCACCTTTTTCCGGTACTTCGTCACCCACACGAAATGGTATTTGAGGTCGAAACGGCTATGCGCTCCAGTGCGGTAGTTCTCCATCCCACCAATAGATGAACCTTAAGGTTTCGCCTGAAGGCGAGGGTTTTACACCCATCGTTGTGACAGTAAGCGACAACAATGGCGATAGTAAACATCATTGCCAAAGTGACCCACCAACTGTCAAGCGCCGATGCAGATCGAATTCTCTCGTCGGAGATAGCCGAGTCAGAATCTCGCACACTAGCGGCGTAGGCGGTAGGCATGCCGACGCCTTCGGCGAGTAGGGCATTCAGGGCAACTTCGTCCATGTCGGACATTGTTCAATTATAGGCCAAGAGCACACGCGGTAAGTCATGGATCGTATGCCTTGTCGGATCACGCAGTTTGGCCGCATCTGGCAGCGATTTTGCTGGCCTGCGAAGCTAGGATTGACTGGTGCTGTGCAGTTCGCGAAGAATTGTCTGTGAACTTCTGCCAGCCCGCCATATTACGGTGATTCGGAAAACAGGAACGTGAACTTTTCCTATGAATTCGCCAGTAGAGCAGTCGACCGCTGAGTTGGGCAAGACGTCTGGCGAGAGTCGTCGCAGCGAATTTGGTTGGGTGATGGGCCGCATGCTGTGGGTCGGCAATATCGGGTTGTTGTTGGTGATTGTTGCCTGGATCGCGTGGGATAGCAAGTTCCCCCCGACAGCGCTAGCCGTGAGGGCGGCACTTGCGAGACTATTTCTAGCGGGGCCGGCGAGTGCGGTCACCACGACGCAGTTGGGCTCGCGACCAATTCTGTTGTCGGCATTGTGTGGGGCGGCGATCGTGACGGCGATTGGCGTTTTCGTCACGCTCTTTGCTGGAGCGAAGGAGCATCGTCGACTGCGAGCGTGGTTTGCATTCACGCTGCTATTGGCCGCGTGGCTGACGGTGCTGGTCTCGTGGCCCGAGTTAGCTTGGCGGGGGCAGCAAATTCGAATGCGGGCCGCGGTGGGCGATTTTGAGTCGCTCGCTTTCTCACTGAGCAGCGATTGGCCGACGGGCGATGGCAAACGACCGGGGCTGGGTTCGTTTATGGCCTATCCCCAGAGTCGACCACGGATATTGATGATGCTGACCTCGGATACGCAGATACCGGTGTCAGCGGTAGAGCGAGCCGAAAACGGTGCGCTGGCTTTTGAACTGGTGGGCGACAACCGCGGCTCGTGGCTTGAATGGCATCCGGCGGGGGCGACGCCGCGCACTTTCACAGGCGGGCTGGAGGGCGACTACGAGTTGCGTCGCGCTGCTCCACTGGGCCGCGGCTGGTACTTGGTGCGGTATCGCTAAAGAGCGATCCCCTTCGTATCGCTAACTGGAGTCTGGCAGTACGTCGAATATCCGCCGCTGAGATTCGCGGCCTGGTAACCAGCCTGCAGCAGGATTCGCGTCGCCAGATAGCCGCGGAAACCGACTTGGCAGTAGGCGACAATCGGTTGGTCGCGGTTTAGCTCGCCCAATCGCTCGCGCAGTTCGTCGATCGGTACGTGCATGGCGCTGGGGATGTGGCCGCAGTCGAACTCAGACTGCGTGCGAACGTCGAGCACTGTGGCGCCCGCCGCGATCGTCTCGGAAAGTTCAGTAACGTGCACCACCGGTGCGTCGCCGCGCACCACGCCCGCCGCGATGAAGCCGGCCATGTTGATCGGATCCTTCGCGGAGCCAAACTGTGGGGCGTAAGCCAGTTCTGCCTCTTCCAAATCGAACACGGTGAGGCCGGCCTGGATGGCCATCGCCAGCACGTCGATTCGTTTATCGACGCCTGCACCGCCAACCGCCTGAGCGCCAAGAATCTTCCCATGGGCAGGGTCGAAGAGCAGCTTGAGCGAAAGTTTCTCCGCGCCGGGGTAGTAGCCGGCGTGGTGCATGGGGTGGAGGTAAATTTTTTCATAATCACGGCCGAGGTGCTCAAGTGCTTTTTCGCTCAGCCCCGTCATCGCTGCCGTCATGCCGAACACACCGACGACAGCAGTACCCTGCGTGCCCCGATACGAACTAGCGCGGCCAAAGATGTGGTCGGCCGCGATTCGACCCTGCCGGTTGGCGGGGCCTGCGAGCGGAACCTGGATGGGGTCGCCCGTATTGAAATCGCGCACTTCGACGGCGTCGCCGACAGCATAGATCTCAGAGTCGCTCGTCTGCATGTGCCCGTTGACGCGGATGCCGCCGCGCGGTCCGATTTCCAGACTCGCTGCCACGGCAAGTGAATTCTCCGGCCGCACTCCGACGCTTAGCACGACAAAGTCAGCCGCCAACTTGCAACCGCTTTTTAGCTTTACCAACAACCCTTTGCCATCCGGTGCAAACTCTGCCGCCGAATCGCTCAAGTGTAGCTCGACTCCGTTGGTGCGCATGTGTTCGGCGATCGGCGTCGTCATCTCTCGGTCCCAAGGCGGTAGGACTTGGTCTGCCAATTCGACCACTGCCGTCTGCAAACCGCGCCGCACCAAATTTTCCGCCATTTCCAGCCCGATGAACCCCCCGCCCACGATCACTGCCTGCTTGGCGTGCAGTGCAACTTCGTGCAGCCGGTCGGCGTCGTACAAATCGCGCAGCGTATAGATGCCTGGCAAATCGATTCCTGGAATCGGCGGCCGTAGCGGCGTCGCACCGGGCGAGAGGATTAGCTTGTCGTATGATTCTTCGTAAGTCGTGCCGTCGGCCAGGTTCTTCACCGTGAGCACCTTTCGCCCCCGGTCGATCGCCTCCACCGACTGCAGCGTGCGGACGTCGAGCCGATGTCGTTCCACGAGCAATTGTTTCGGCGCGACCAGCAGTTTCTTGCGCTCCTTGATCTCTCCGCCGATGTAATAGGGCAGCCCACAATTGGCAAACGATGGGTCTGGCCCGCGCTCGAAGACGATAATTTCCGCTGCCTCGGAAAGCCGCCGGGCCCGCGCTGCCGCCGAAGCGCCACCTGCCACACCACCAACGATCGCGATCTTCATGGCTCTAATCCTGACTCCTACTCTTTGCAGCAGGCCGACTTGGAATTAGTCTTCGTGGCACTGGATAATGGGGAACCGGACATCGTGCAACTCTTCCTCGCAATCTGATTCCACGGCATCCGCGCGAGTAGCATTCCCATGCCGCATGTGTCTGTGATGCCCGCGAACATCAGCCCCGACCCCACGAAGGCCGCAAGCCCAATCCAATACGGATGCACGAAGTAGCCCAGCAGCGAACCGACCAGCACCAGCGTGCCGGCCGCGATTCGCACCTGCCGCTCGAGGGAAATCGCCTGCTTGCCGCGGGCCACCGGCAACCCCGCTAGCTCCCACGCCTCGGTGCCACCTTCCACATTGACCACGCGCTGCAATCCCGCCGCTGCGAGCTTCAGGCAGGCGCTTGCACCGCGCCCGCCCTTTTGACAAATCACATAAACCGGCGCTTCTGCCGCACCACGACACTCCCGCGCCACCGCGGAAGGATCGAGCGACTCCAGCGGCCGGTTCTCTGCAAACGGCACATGCGCCGCCCGAAACTCGGCCGGTGTGCGGACGTCGAACAGCCGGATAGGATGGTTCCCTTGGTACAGCTCATTCAGTTCTTGAGGCATGATGCTGGGCATGGTTCTGCTCCTGGAGAGTAAAATATCGAAAAATCGTAACCCTACGATATGTTGTCGAAAATGACAGGCTCGCTGCCGCCTACTTGCTCCTCGTCAAGAACCGCTCTTCGATGCAGGTCATGATGTTTTTCAGGTGCGACTCAGCAACGTGGTAATACACCCGCCGGCCGTCGCGCTCGCTGGCCAGGAACCCACAACGCTGCATCAGCCGCAGGTTCTCCGAGGCGACGTTGTCCGGAACCGCACAGTCCTCAGCCAACTCGCCCACGGTATACCTTCCCTGGAGCAAGAGCTGCACCATGCGCAACCGCACGGGGTGGGCCAGCGCCTTTAAACACTCCGCCGCCTGCCCGAAGGCCGCCAGCGTCTCCGGCGGACAAGGCCTGATCAGCCGCGCCCGAGATCCAGGCTTTGCGGGTTGGGTCATTGTTTTCGCCATTGTTTCTCACCTCTATCACTAGTATATCGTAATCTTACGATATGTCAATGAGAATAGTTGGACAATTTGTGGCAGGCAAGGACGGATGATCCAAGCGAACAGGCGAAAGCGGCAAGACTTGCCGACTCATGCCGCGCGACGGGCGCCGCCGGCACCGCGCACAAAAAAAGGCCGCCCTGCTTACGCATTGCGGCCGGTCGCTCCGTGGAGCGTTGCCTGCGAATGTTTCTTCTTGTTACGAAAAGAGCATGCAGGCAGGGATTGGTTACACTGACCAAATTTTTGCTATGATGGCTGCTCTTGTCAACCTATCGGGTGCATTTTTTAGCCGCCAGGGGGCTGCCATGTCCAAACTCGTTCTCGGCCTCGATTTAGGCCCAAATTCTATCGGTTGGGCCCTCGTCAACGATGATCCGAATAAACCAGCCGAATCCAAACTTATTGATCTGGGCGTCCGCGTGTTTCCCGAAGGCGTCGACAACTTCGACAGCCGCAAGGAAACATCCCGCAACGAAAGTCGGCGGATCGCACGAGGAATGCGAAGACAAATAGTGCGTCGGGCGCGGCGTCGTCGGAATTTGCGCGATGCGCTCATTGAATCAGACCTTTGGCCCGCTGGTAGTGCGGCACAAACCGAACTCTATAAACTCGATCCGTACGAATTGCGCGCTCGAGCGCTGGATGAGCCTCTGACGTTGCACGAACTCGGTCGGGTGCTACTACACATCAATCAGCGACGCGGATTCAAATCAAACAAGAAAGAGGAAGCCAAGGCTGAAGCGAAGGCCAAACGAAGCAAACCTGAGCAAACGAAGAAACCGAAGCCCGATGCTGAAAAAAAGACTGAGGATATTCTTCTCGAAATGGCGGAATTGGATATGGCCATTCAGCAATCAGGCGCGCGTACGCTCGGCGAATATCTACACCGAAAAGCGCAATTATTCCACAATCCGTATGACAAGAAACAAAACCCGGCAAAGTATAATGAGCGCAAAGCGGAAGTACGTAAGAAGCACAGCAACCGCGAGGACGATGACAACGTGCGCGGCCGACACACGCTCCGCAAAATGCTTACAGAGGAATTCAATGCCATTTGGACGAAACAATCAAAGTACCACGACGACGTGCTTACCGAAGAACTGCGTTACGGCCAGCTCGGTCGACAAAAGGACATTCAGCGGCCTATTCCAAAATGGGACAAACGTCGCGACGGCTTGAGCGACCTCAAGACCTTCGGCCTTTTCGGCATGATCTTCTTCCACCGCACACTTAAGCCTATGCCGAAAGAAATCGTCGGCCCTTGTGAATTGGAGCGCAACGAACGGAGATGCGCGCGGGCGGATCGCCGCGCTCAGCGCTACCGACTGCTGCAAGAGATCAACAATTTTCGGTACATCGATCCTGACATCAAAGATGAGTGCCGCTTTGACGACGGCCAGCGCGCGATGCTCGTGGAGCATCTTGCGACGCGGGAGAAAGTATCGTTTGCCGACATTCGCAAGAAGCTGGGATTTCTTGAATCGATCGAATTCAAAATGGAACGAGGTAAGCGCTCCGGCTTGCAGGGAATGGTCACTGATTGGTTAATGGCAAAGGCGATCGGCAAACAGTGGCACGAGCAGCCGGAGGAAATCAAAGACGGCGTTGTCGATGCGCTGATTAAGAACCTTGACGATGATGAAACCCATACGCGGCTTGTCGAGGAGTTCGGACTAAGCGCGGACAAAGCTGATGCCGCCTTAGGCGTTGATCTGCCTGATGGCTACTTAAATCTCTCTTTAGTTGCGATCAGGAAGTTACTGCCACACATGGAACGCGGGCTGGTTTATGAACACCGTGATCCGATGCAGTCCGCTCGGGCAGCGGCGGGCTACGATGATCCTTGGTCAATACGAAAGCGACTTTTCGGCAAATTGCCGGACCCGCAACGCACGAATCCAGCCGATTCTCCGATCGCCGACATCCCCAATCCGGTAGTTAAGCGTGCGCTGGTAGAACTACGCAAAGTGGTGAATGCAATCCTCAATGAACAACGACGACTGCGCATCGATCCAAAATGGAGACCGGACGCCATCCATGTAGAAATGGGGCGTGACGTAAAAACGAGGCCGAAGGACAAGAGCACCCCGGCGTATTGGAGGTATAAAGAGGAAGAAGAGAAGAAGGCCGAGCGAGAACAGCAGAAAACATTGGCTAAAGCCAAGCTGCGCGAAAGCGGTATCCCATTTGGTGCGGGCGGTCGTAACATCGACAAGTATCTACTCTGGGATGAACAAAATAGGGTGTGCATCTACTCCGGAAAGTGCATTAGTATCGCAAAACTATTCACGGATGAGATTGAGTTCGATCACATTCTCCCGCGTTCGCAATCGCTCGATGATACCTTGATGAATATGGTTGTCTGTTTCCATTCCGAGAATCGCGGTCCGAACGGCAAGGGACAAAGGACCCCACGAGGATGGCTCGAACACTCGGACCCAGCGAAGTACGACGCGGTTTGCCAACGGGCAAAGAAACTGCCCTACGCGAAGTACAAACGATTCCTACGCAAAGAAGTGAAAATCGAGGATTTCATAGATCGACAATTGAACGACGATCGTTATATCGCGAAGGCAACTGCTGAATATTTGAAGTGCCTGTTCGACATCGACGAAAACAAACGCGGAGCGGTACTTGGCTTGAAGGGCCAACTTACATCCACGCTCAGACGCCAGTGGGGATTGGAAACTATTTTGGGGGAATTACCCGATAGCCCAGCGTGGGCAGAAAAAGACGCCGGGAAACTGCGTCCTGGTCAAAAGAACCGTGCGGATCATCGGCACCACGCCATTGATGCAATAGTCTTGGCAATGACGAGTCGTGCCCAACTTCAGAGACTCGCGGCCGGTTTTGATGTTAGTGAGTTCGTTGACAAAACAACGGGTGCGTTGGAATACAAGAACTTCTATCAAGGTGTTCGCATCGATCCTCCTTGGGAATCCTTCCGCGATGAAGTCGTTGAAAGGATTGCCCAACTCGACGGCAAAGGTCTCGGTGTGTCTCATCGCGTTGAGCGTAAGGTGCGCGGAGCACTGCATGATGACCAACCATTCGGATCGATCTATGGTCCAGGTGATGAGCGAACAGAGGGGATCTGGGTCAAACGAAAAGTGCTTGCCGAGCTGTCTGCAGCTGAAGTGTTAAGCATTCGTGATACGAGCGCGAAACAGGGCAAGCGTGGAATTAGACAAATCGTGCTTAATCAACTGCGCGATGAGAATATCGAAGTCCAAACCACGCAACCCAAACGAGGAAAACCCAAGACATTGTTTGTCGACATTCGGTCGGGAGAGGAGGCGCCTGAAAAGAGCGTGAAGGAAGTCTTGGGACGAGTCGTTATGCCGTCATCAGGTGTGCCAGTGAAGAAAGTAAGAATCCTTGTTCAAAATGACACGATCACGGAAATCCGGAAGAAAAAGGCAACGGAAAATAGAGATGAAACGCAAGTTGCAAATGTTAAGCCCAATGCCACGCACCACCTTTGCATCTTTCGATGGAAAGAGAAAGGTAAAACCAAATGCGACGCCGTGTTTGTCACCATGCTTGACGCGGCTGAATGCATCAATCGGCAAAAACAGGAACTTGCTTACTGCCTTAAAGAGTGGAAACTCGCGGGATTATCCCGCAGTAATGTCCGTGATCGCAAGCGGGCCGCCATGCGTGAGATCGCCGAGCGGCATCCGATCATCCAACGCGACGCGACGAAGCTTGATGGTGAGGACCGCAAACGAATCCCGCCCGACGCTCAGTTTGTAATATCACTTTCCAGTCGTGAAATGGTTTTGCTGGAGGTTGATGGACGTGACCGACTGTACAGCTACAACACGGCGGCGTCCACAACTCGCCAAATGACGTTTTACCCGCATACCGCGGCGAAACATGATGGAAAGCTTTACGGAAAGCTGACCAAGTATCCAAACAGTCTCTTGGAACTGAATCCACGCAAAGTCACCGTCGACCCCCTCGGCCGCATCCGCTGGGCCAACGATTGACGCCCAATTTTTTGCTGGAAACCCGTCTCGCCCCAACGTAGAGTAGAACTGTTCCCAGGAACCGCACTTGCCGGTGCTCCACGGAGGGTCCTTTCTCGATCCACCGTGAGGGACCCCAGCAGTGATCAAACGTACGCTCGAAATCAGCCGCGAACCGGCCCATCTCTCGGTCCGCAACGAGCAGCTTGTGCTCAAGCGCGACGGACAGACCGTCGGTTCCGTCCCCTGCGAAGATATTGGCATTCTGCTGGTCGATCATCCGCAAACCACCTACACCCACGGCGCGCTGGCCAAGCTCGCCGAATCCGATGCCGCGGTCGTCATCTGCGGACGCGACCACCTGCCCGCCGCCATCCTGCTGCCCATGGTCGACCACTCGCAAGTCGTCTGGCGGCTCGATGCTCAGCTTGCGGTCAGCCGACCACTCCGCAAGCAACTCTGGAAACAAATCGTTGTCGCCAAGGTCGAAGCCCAGGCAGCCAACCTCTCTACTGAGCTACCCGCTCATCGCAAGCTGCTCGCCCTGGCCCGCGAAGTCCGCTCCGGCGACCCATCCAACATCGAGGCCCAGGCAGCCCGCATCTATTGGGCCAACTGGCTGGCGACTTCCAATGTCGAACAATTGGAAACGGAGCGCTTCCGCCGCGACCCTGACGCCACAGGTCTCAACAGTTTCTTGAACTATGGCTACGCCGTGGTCCGGGCCGCCGTGGCTCGTGCGATCGTGGCTGCCGGTTTACTGCCCAGCCTTGGCATTCACCACCGCAACCGCAGCAATGCGTTCTGCCTGGCCGACGATCTCATCGAGCCGCTTCGGCCACTGGTCGACGACCGCGTCCGCGAGCTTTACCGCCAAGGCTACGACGAGCTCAATCAGCCGGCCAAGGCGGCCCTGCTGGAAATTCTCGCTGACCGTGTCGCGCTGGGCCGGGCCAAACAGAACGATGGCGAAGCGAACACCGGACCGCTGATGGTCCAGCTCCACCGCTACGTCGCCTCGCTGGTCCGCTGCTACCAAGGCGAGCCCGCTTCAGCGGGCGGGGTGCGACGCCTCGACATCCCCAAAGCGATTTGCGGCACCCCGGACAGCGACAAAGACTCCGCCGAATCCGAAACTCTCAACCCTCAACGCTGAACCCTCAACCCTCCCGATGTTCATCAACGGATACCGCTGTATGTGGGTGCTGGCCATGTTCGACCTGCCGACCGATACCAAACGCGCGCGACGCGAATACACGCTGTTTCGCAAGTCGCTGCTCAAGGATGGCTTTACGCAGATGCAGTACTCCGTTTATGCTCGGCACTGTCCCAGCAAAGAAAATGCAGAAGTTCACCTGGCTCGCATCGAACGGCACTTGCCGCCCGATGGCGAGGTGCGGGTGCTGACGATCACCGACAAGCAGTTCGAGCGGATGGAGATTTATTGGGGGAAAATGCGCAAGCCTCCCGAGCCGGCCCCATGCCAGTTATCACTTTTCTAATCGCGATTTCGCCGCAAGTCGTTTCTCAGCAGCCAGTTAGCAGGGAAAGTAGTGTAACCAATCCCGGCCTGCCGCCAATCCGCAACGCAACTTCGACCGTGGCACTCACCTGAGTAGTGTAACCAATCCCGGCCTGCCGCCAATCCGCAACCAACAGCGTCGCCATCATCACTGGCCCAGCAGTGTAACCAATCCCGGCCTGCCGCCAATCCGCAACCAACAGCGTCGCCATCATCACTGGCCCAGCAGTGTAACCAATCCCGGCCTGCCGCCAATCCGCAACTGTAGGGCAGATCCCCGACGCTTTGGTCGCCAATCTAGCCCGGCGGCGGCGCGAAAAAGGCAAGTCTTTTCAAGGCATGGTGCCAGCCTGCTTTCGCTGGCCAGTCACGATTGTGATAAATGTTCACGAATCGATGATCAACTAACGCGTATCAGCACGCTTTCGTCAGGAGTGGGTGCCCGCAGCGGCGACGCCAGACGCGGCTGGCGCGCCGCGCTGGCGGGAGAGTTCGTCGAGAACCGTAGGCCCCGCAGAACCCCACCGCCGAAAAAAGTAACCGTGACAGACGACGACCTGCTCGCGGTAAGGGCGATAGCGCATCAGGATTGAGTTCGCCTCGGCGACGCGATAATGCGGCAACATCGAAAAGAGGTGGTGTGTCACATGCAAGTCTTGACCGTAGGGAAAGACACACGCTGCCAGCAACGGGTTGACGTCGAAGATGCGCGAATTGGTGAGATCACCATCGTCGGGAGCATTGCTGTGGTGGGCGATCTCACGGAGCTGCATCAGGAAGGGATAGAAGGTCAACAAAGGCACGAGCCAAAACAGCCCCAGGATCCTCCAGCTATCGGTGAGATGAACGATTGTCAGCAGGCAGAGCCAATACCAGGAACGCAACGCCTGGCCGACTCGCAGAGAGTAGACGTTTCGGAGCATCGGCGTGCCGACAAAGTTGGCGTTTTTCGCTTGGCCCCAGAGATACCCCAGGAGATAGGGAGGCCAGAGCGCGCCTGCCACAAACCGCAACCAGAAGCCGTGTTTGGACAACGGCCAGTCGACCGGAAAAGGTTCGTTAAGACGTTTTGCATCCGGGTCAAGTTCTGGATCGTTGACGAACCGATGATGCCCCAAGTGGGTCGCCCGGAATTGCTGTGTCATCGCCAGGATGGGAAACATACAGAGCAGGTCGGACACCAATTCATTCGCCCACAGATTCTTGAAAAGTACATAATGGCTCGCTTCGTGTCCCAGGCCTGAGAGCCGATGCTGGATGGCCGCGATCATCAACATCCCCACGAGGGCCAGCGGAACGAAGCTTGCCGCGGAGAGTGTTCCTTGCTGATAGCCGTGGTAACACCCAATGCAGGCAGCCAGTACGGCTATCAGCAACAGATATTCGAGCAAGAGATATTTGATGTTGGTCGAGTTATCGGCCCGCATCAGCGGTATCATTGCATGGTGGGCTTCTTTCCATGTGAGGTCCGACTTCGGTATCATCTGCTGAGTTCCCCCACAAGGTTGGCAACTGGGTCGAGATTGAGCAGGCTTTGCCAGGCAGGCCAAGCAAGCCGAACACCCTATTATATCGCCGATTTTCAGGGAGCCAAATTAGCGGAAAGTATGGGGGCTCTGAGACTACGACAGAAGTATCCAGAACTGGGGCTTGCCGCCGAACTATCGGCTGCCAGATGGATTCTGTTCGGCCCATTGGGCGCGGAGCAATTCCGACCAAATTTGATAACCTTGGGCGTTCATGTGGAGGCCGTCGCTGAGGAATAACTCATGGCGGGGCTGGCCGTCGCTGCCGAGCATTGGCGTGGCCGTATCGGCGTAGGTCAGCCGTTCGCCGCGGTCGATGAACTGCTGGATGAGCCTGTTGGTTGCGTTCATTTTTGGCCAGAGCTGCCAACGGGCGAGGCTTGGTTTCACAGGAAGATAAACAATTTGAGTGTCGGGCAATTTGCCGCGGACGATTCCGACGAATTCCTGGAAGTCGGCTGCCACCTGGTCCGGCGACTTGCCATCGGCGATGTCGTTATCGCCGGCATAAAACACGATCATGCGTGGCGAGTATTTAAGCACGACCCGCTCGGCGAAATGATTTACGTCGGAGGTGTGCGAGCCACCGAAGCCGCGGTTGATGACTGCAAGGCCGGGAAAACTCTCGGCCGTCGGCCACATGCGGATGCTGGAACTCCCAACGAATAAAACCGCATTTTTGGGAAAGGAGTTTTGGCGATCCCAGGCTTCGAAGGCGCGGATGTCGTCGGTGAAGCGGGCTGGATCGGGGTTGGACTGGCGGGGGACGGGCTCTTTGGCGGAAGCGGCTAAACTGCAAGCGATGCCTATCGCCAAGGGCAACGCGCGGGTGAGTGGCAAATGAAAATTTCTCACAAGTTCATCCACTTCTCTATTCACTCTTCGGCGACGGAAACTTTTTCCATCGTGTCGCCCTGCTTCACTGCGTTAACGACCTTTTGTGAGTCGCCAATCACGCGGCCGAAGACGGAGTGCTTTCCATCAAGCCAGGGAGTGGCAACGTGGGTGATAAAAAACTGCGAACCGTTAGTGTTCGGTCCTGCGTTGGCCATCGAGAGGATGCCCGGACTGTCGTGCTTGAGATCCTTGTGGAATTCGTCTTCGAACGTGTATCCGGGGCCGCCGGTGCCGGTGCCTTTAGGACAGCCACCCTGGATCATGAAGTCTTCGATGACACGATGGAATTTCAAGCCATCATAAAAGCCATCTTCGACGAGCTTTTCAAAATTAGCAACGGTCTTCGGTGTCTTGTCGTCGTGAAGCTGAAGGCGAATGTCGCCGCGGTTGGTTTTGATGGTTGCAACTTTCATAGTTTCCCTTCTCCGATGATTGCCCCGAGGCCAAAAACCAGCGAGTGGCCCCATTAGCATGCCAAAGAGTAGCCGCGGCGACAAGGGTCGGGCGCAAAAAAGACCGGCTATTGCCGCAGCGGATCGCTGAGGACGACAGCCACTGGTGCGAAGATCATCAGTGGCAGCCAAGCGGCCAGTGGAGGTTGGAGCCAGCCAGTGACACAGAGCGACTGACAGCTGAGCTTGACGATCATGAACAGCGTGACCACTCCCACGCCCAGGCCAATCGCAAAGTAGGGGTTGCGATTACCGCGCGATACGACGAGGGGCAAGCCAAGGAAGAGCAAGGTCGTATCAAGAAACGGCTGGAGAAAGCGCGAGTGAATGGCATAGCGCACATCGGCGCCGAGGTCGGTGCTGGGGCTTTGCAATTCGTGAATCAATTCACGAGTCGAAGCGTAGTCACGCCAAGTCGAGCCGGCCGCGAGAAACTCGAACGACACTCCGCTGACAACGAACACCTCGTTCGGACCTAACCAGGGTGCATCACGGGGTGTAATGACAATGGGTTTTTCCGCGAGTTGGAGCGATGGCTCGGTGAGCAGAACTTTCGGAGTGAGCAAACCCGTGAGCAAATAGCCACTCGGCAATCCATCGCGGGCAGGCAAATAGCGAGCTTCGACAGCGGAAAGTTGTCGGCCGAATTGATTGAGGCCAACGGGGAGCACGAAATTGGGACGAATAATGATCTTGTCAGAGTAAACGATGGTTTCGCCCCCAAGCAGGATATCGGTCTGGCTGTCGAAGCGCGACTGCATGTTCACCTCGTCCTGGCCCCCGAGATTTTTCGAGTCAGTGGCGAGCTCTTGCCGTGTCTCCGGCATCACTAATTCGCGATTCACCATCGCCACCATACTCACACAGATTGCCGCGATCATTACCGGCCTCAACACGCGAAGCCGCGGGATGCCGGCCGCCATTAACGCGGTCATTTCTTGATGCCGCTGGATCCAGGTGACGGTGAACATAGCGGCCACCAACGCGAGAATTCCGCTCATCCAATCAAAGAAGGCCAGCGAGCGGTAAGCGTAAAAAGTGCCCATCGTGGCCAGCAGGTTGCCGTGGACGTCGGCATAGTCGACGAAATGATCGAGGTGGTTAAAGCCGTCGATGACGATGTAAAGTCCCACCAGGCTGAGAAAGCAGATTGCCAGTACCTGCAGAAACTGACGGAGCATGTAGCGGTCGATGATCGTCGGCATGGCGGAGAGGGTACTGATTCGTGTCGAGCGGGAAAAGACTGCTCCACGGGGCAGTTG
Organism: Pirellulales bacterium; assembly: GCA_041753435.1. Taxonomy (GTDB): domain Bacteria; phylum Planctomycetota; class Planctomycetia; order Pirellulales; family Lacipirellulaceae; genus DASYDU01. Next base: position 14,163 of record JBGSUJ010000145.1, read on the forward strand.
AAGGCGGTTAGAATTGGGGCGGTGCTAGCAATGAAAACGAGAGCCAAAATTGCGGTACGATCCCACCGGCGACGATTGCTAGCGGCGACGGGCGGGCGGATTGTGCGCTGGTGTCGGGGGGCGGGGTTGGATTTGCTGTTTCCCGCGGTGTGTGCGGGGTGTAGTGCGGAATTGGAATCGTTCTCCGGTCCACCACTCTGTGTCGATTGCTTGGGACGGTTGCCGCTAGTCGGCGGAGCAACGTGCAAACGATGCGGAACGGGTGTTTCAGAAAAAGCACCGCGAGAACACTGCTACCATTGCGCAGGAGCCAAGTTGTGGTTCGACGAAACGCTTGCGCTCGGTGTGTACGAGGGATTACTGCGTGACTGGCTTCTGCGCATGAAGAAAGAGAGCGGTAACTCACTGACCCTGGCGGTGGCCGAGCTTCTTTGGCAACGGCAGGCCGAACGCTTGGTTGCGTGGCAGCCCGACGTGGTCGTCCCGGTGCCGATGCATTGGGGACGACGTTTGCTGAGGGGCACGAATTCGCCCACCATCTTGGCGGAGCGATTATCGCAGCGAATGCGCGTGCCCTTGGCCGCCAACCTATTGCGGCGAACCCGCGCTACAGAGCCGCAATTCAATTTGCCTCCCTCGGAAAGGCTGCGCAATGTTCGCGGCGCGTTCGCTGTTAAGATGGGCTATCATTTAGAAGGCGCCCAAGTGCTCGTGGTGGACGACATCTTGACGACCGGTGCTACGTGCAGTGTGATAGCGCGCGTGCTAAAGCAACGCGGTGCGTCACGCGTGGCGGTGGCGATCGTTGGGCGCGCCGGAAGAAGTTAATTCTCCAAAGATTCGAAGAGGCTGAGGAGCGAAGAATTCTTGTGTGGCTGACAGTTCGCCTTGCCTGATCGAGCGATTTGGAAAGAATGATTTGGCGAGCAATGCAGATATTGTCCCACAGGCGATTTAAGTCGGCGCGGCCGCTGAGGAGTCAGTTCGGATGACCGTGAAGAAACCTCATGTGAATTTCCTAGCACCTCCGCAGAGAGGCGGCCCGTTTCGTCGTGCCGTCTTGCGGGGTTTGGCGATTTTGTTACCGCCTCTGCTGACGATTGTGATTTTTCTTTGGGTCGGCAATACGGTCAATAGTTATTTGCTTGAGCCACTGGTGAATGGCGCTCGTTGGGTGATGGTGGAAAAGCTGGCCGATATACGCAGCGCCGATGCGGTATCAGCCGACCAGATCGTCAATGGAACTACACTTATCGACGGCGAAAAGTTTCAAGTTACTGGCGACGGCAAATTGATTCCACTCACGGTTTATCAAGATGTCAGAAACCCCAAGTACCTCGGCAAGGACGCCATGCCGGCGGAAGCCAAGCGGATCTACGAACGGTATGTCAACCAGACTTGGTTGCAACGGGGCTTGGTAGTTCCCGTGTTCCTGTGCTTATTTGTGCTGGCGTTGTACTTGCTGGGAAGATTCTTGGCGTTCGGGATAGGGCGATTTTTTTGGACGCAACTTGAGCGACTGATCCACCGGGTTCCGTTGGTGAGGAATGTATATTCATCGGTGAAGCAGATCACGGATTTCTTGTTTACGGAACCTGATACACAGTTTACGCGGGTCGTTGCTGTTGAGTATCCGCGGAAGGGTGTGTGGACAGTTTCCTTTGTCACTGGAGAAAGCATGAGGGAAATCCGAGCTGTGGCTGGCGAATCGGTGCTTTCGGTGTTGATACCTACCTCGCCCATGCCATTTACTGGTTTCACGGTCAGCGTTCGCAAGAGCGAAACGATCGATCTCGATGTGACGGTTGACCAGGCGTTGCAGTTTATTGTGAGTTGTGGCGTGGTGGTGCCACCGCAACAACTCGTGGCGGCCATGTCGGGTGCCGTCGGTGGACCCGCCGATCACAGCTTGGCGTTGACCGCGGCGACGCGCAGCCATGACTAGCTCTTCATCAGGAACGCGGATGCTACGACTCGGAACCCGGGCCAGCGCGCTCGCCCGTTGGCAAGCCGACTGGGTCGCGGCGCAATTGCGCGACGCGGGACACAACGTTGAGATTGTCGAGATTCTGACTAAAGGCGACGCACGTCAGTCCGAGAGTGTCGCCGACATCGGCGCTCCGGGTGTATTCACCAAGGAAATTCAGCGGGCGGTACTGGTGGGCGAGGTCGATGCTGCGGTGCATAGTCTCAAGGATTTGCCGACCGATGTCGCTGCTGGATTGATGCTGGCGGCCGTACCGCGGCGCGAATCGCCGGCCGACGTGCTGGTCGCGCGGTCGGGTGGCGCGCTCGATCAGTTGCCCTGGGCTGCGCGTGTCGGTACGGGCAGTCTTCGCCGGCAAGCACAACTGCGACACGCGCGAGGCGATTTGCAAATCGAATACATTCGCGGCAACGTCGATACACGCCTTCGCAAACTCGAAGAAGGCGAGTTCGCTGCCATTGTGCTGGCTGAAGCCGGATTGAAGCGATTGGGACTTGCAGCACGGATTACGCAAGTGCTGCCTCTGGAGTTGATGTTACCGGCAGTTGGGCAGGGGGCTTTGGGGTTAGAGTGCCGCACGGAGGACAATGCAACTAGAACAGCACTCCAGTCGATTGACGATGCGAACTCGCATGCCGCGGTGATCAGCGAACGGGCACTGCTGGCGCATCTTCGGGGCGGCTGCTTGGCGCCAATCGGAGCGTACGGTCGCATGGAGGGTGGCCGCTTGCAGCTTGATGCCGTAGTGCTCAGCGAGAATGGCGAATGTCGCCTGTCCGCCCGGGGCGAAGCCCCTCTGAGTGGTGCGGTCGAATTGGGGCATTGCGTTGCTGCTGCATTGCTTGATCAAGGTGCTGCCAAATTGATTGTCGAGTCTCGTTCATGAAAGTAGCCGATCGCGCGCTTTTCGATGACGAACTTGAAGCCGTGCTCGAGGAACTACCGCAGCGGGTTCGCGAGCTCATCGAGGCGATTCCGCTGGTGGTGGAGGACTACCCGTCACGAGAGGTCATGCAGCAAACCGGTGTGCGGCATCGCAGCGAGTTGTGCGGCTTATATACTGGTATTCCGCTCACACGGCGCAGCATCAACGATTCAGGGGTGCCGTCGGACGTGATTTACATCTACCGCGAGGGCATCTTGGCCCAAGCCACCCGCCGAGATGGCACAATCAGCCTGCCCCGCCTCCGAAAGCAAATCCGCATTACGATCCTCCACGAGTATGGCCATCACCATGGGATGACGGAGCGCGAGCTGCGCGAGCTGGGCTACGGGTGAGCCGCGGAGACGGTTCAAACGAACGTGTGCCAGCCTTCCATAGCGCGGCTGAGAGCCGTTGAGAATGGATATGAAGTTACTAAACTGTGGCACGAGCACAGAGCGAAATCACGACATGTTAAGCCACGCTGATCTGGGGAGCCAGCAATTAGTCTTGGGCGACTTCGACGACTTCCCAAGACATTAACTGTTCGGAAAATGCATCGACTTCTGCATTGCCGCTATCGAGCGAATTGGTGCGGAAGCCAGCCGACTTAAGAAACGTCTCTTGCTCGGTTTCAAGCTGACCGTTGTCGGCAACGGCACGCCACCACTCAAGGTGAGGCCAATCGCGACGCACATTCTTGAGACAGGCGCTGATTGTGCGACATTGCGGGCCGGGCGTGAAACCGGCGCGGTCAGCGATCGAAGAGAGCGTAGCTAGCTTTTCCGCTTTCTTAAGTTCCCAAAGGATGTTGGCAACGGCTTGGGCGCGAGTGGATGCGATGGTCATTTCGATAATTCTCCGGTAAGGCGGGAGGGCGGTCGACCGCTCACGCTGCGGCAACATCAATGCTCGTATTGTATTCGATATGCGGGCTCTTTCCAATACGAATGACATGCGCCGGCCGAAAGTGGGCGGTATTTCGCGGCGAATCGTGAGATAGTTCTTTTCTTCCAGGCTGATTTGGACCGCAGCATTGCGCTTGCGAGAGGGGGCCTAGTGTGAGGCGCCGCCAAGTTCAGTGTAAGTGTTCTGGTTGAAGCGCAGGAATTGCCGCTGGCATGGGCATCATTCGGCGGGAGCTGCCGATGGCTGGAGGGTGAATTGCCGCTAGCAGCAAATGTGGCGCATTCGTATTTGCAGGTGGTTGCAGCTTGTGACATAACGACTTGCGCTCGCCGCTGATGACGACCCATGCGGTTCGGCATGAGCGTTGCTAAGAGAGGTTTCATTCCGCAGGGGGGCCACCTGCGAATCAATCGAGGCAACTGTGCCTTACGGAACGTACATCTCGGCGGAGGGCGCTGCGGTCCAATCGCGCCGACTGGAGGTGATCGCCAACAACATGGCGAACGCCGACACAGTTGGCTTCAAACAGGATGTGTCGACCTTTCAGGCTCGCTATGCACAAGCGATCCAGCAGGGCTTGTCTTCGCCGGGCGATCAAACGATCAATAACATTGGGGGCGGGGTCAAAGTATTTGATATTGCCACCAACTTTGCCGAGGGGCAATTTCAACCTACTGGCAAAGAGCTCGACATGGCCATAAATGGCAAAGGCTTCTTCCACATTCGCGGCGACGATGGGCAGGTGTACTTGAGCCGGGCCGGAAATTTCACTGTTGATCCCACGGGGAGACTGGTGACCGACTCAGGCCATTTACCCGTACTCGATCAGCAGTTTGCCGAAATTAAGATCAATGGCGATCTGCCTTGGTACGTTTCGCCGGATGGCTTTTTGGTACAGGACGGCGGTGCAAAGGCGGTCGGACTGTCTCAGCCAAAGTCGCTCGATGACTTGGTGAAAGTCGGCAACAACCTATTCCGCTCGACCACACCGTTACAGCCCGTCCCGCTCCAAGAGCGGAATGTTCGTCAAGGTTTCTTAGAACTATCGGGCTCGAACCCGGTGAACCAAATGATGGCGATGATCGAAAGTACGCGCGGGTTCGAAGTCAACTCGCGGATGATTCAAAGTCAAGATAGCGCTACGGGCACATTACTGAGCCGGGTGCTACGCAGCTAATCCCCCACTTTTCTGTAAGTCCAAGTCGTTAGGACACACCATCCATGACCGTTCAAACTCTTTACACTGCGGCCACGGGCATGCAAGCCCTGGAGACTAAACTCGACGTGATCGCCAATAATTTGGCGAATGTGAACACCACCGCTTTCAAGAAAGACCGCGCTAACTTCGAGGACTTGTTCTACCGCCAATATCGCCTGCCCGGCGCCGAAGATATCAATGGCAATCGGACTTCGACCGGCGTTGAAGTTGGCTTGGGCGTTCGTGTTGGCAGCACGCAGACCAATTACGAGCAGGGTGCATTCGAAACCACGAACAAACCGCTCGATATGGCGATCGAGGGCGACGGATTCTTTCAGATTGTCGATCCGAACGGCGATTTCCTTTACACCCGGTCGGGCAACTTTGGCATCAACGCCAACGGGCAATTGGTGATCGGCTCTGCCTTCAACGGCTATTTGGAATCATCCGGTATCACTATTCCGCCGGAAGCTACGGGCATTGTGGTTAGTGCCGATGGGCAAGTGCAAATTCAAACACAAGATTCACCGACGCTGCAGAACGTTGGCCAGATTCAGTTGGCGAAGTTCATCAATCCAGACGGTCTGCAGAAGCTGGGCGATAATCTGTATCGCGAAACCGATGCCTCGAACACGGTTCAGCTCGGCAATCCTGGACAGCAAGGTTGGGGCTCAATTCGGCAGGGCTTTTTGGAAGCTTCGAATGTTGAGCCGGTCAACGAATTGATCGATTTGATTCAAACGCAGCGTGCATTCGAGCTGAATTCGCAGGTGGTGCAAGCCGGCGACCAAATCATGCAAATCGTGGCGAACCTGCGACGGTTCTCGTAGCAAAAAGAATATGAGCGAGTTTGAGAGCCAAAGGGGTCAACCCAAAGCCGAACATGCCGTACAAAGTTCAACAACTTGTGATTCACTTGCTCGTCGCGACGACGGTTGTTATCAGCGAAGTGCTGACTGTGGCTGCGGCCGAAGTTGCGCTGATGCCAGTTGCCTTGCCGCGTGGGCCGGTGGTCGTGCTTGGCGATGTGGCCAAAGTACAAGGCGCCAATGCGAAGGAGACCGCCCGGCTCTCAGCAGTGCCGCTGTTTCCAGCACCGGTTTCGGGACGGAAAAAGTTTGTGCGGATGAGGGAAATACAAGACTTACTCGTCGCCAGCGGCGAGGAACTGCACGATTTGCACTTTCGTGGCGAGCTGTTGGTTGAAATCGCACCGGCTCCCGGCAGTGAACAGGTGCGGAAGCCGCCGATCGATCGTCGAGCCGTTTGGTCGGGCACATCGGTGGCGTCTTCGGCAGGAGCAACGGAGGTGGTTGAGCCGCAATCGATTTCGCGAGGGGCAGACGAGTCACAACTTACCGCTACGCAAGTTGCCGATGTCACACATCAAATTGAAGGAGTGATCTACGAACACCTCCGCCGCTACAGCGGTCGCGTTGCGGAATGGCGCGTTGTGGCGGAGATTCGCTCGGTAGATATGCCGCTGGTACTCGCCGCAAAGACTCCGCTGCAATGCTCGGGCGGAGTTTCCCCTTGGACAGGACTGCAGCGATTTGTGATTGCATTCTCGACCGAACGCGGAGTGGTTCGCGTGCGAGTCGCGGCCAATATCACCGCGACCCAACCGGTGGTGGTGGCGGCGCGGCCGATCGAGCGTGGCCGAGTAATTACAGCGGCTGATGTCGCCGTCCAACATTGGGACAATGTGCCCGTCGCGACGAACCGACGTCCGCTGCTGGATTCGATCGAAGAGGTGATTGGGCTCGAGTCTGCCCGCGCAATACAAGTAGGCGATGCAGTTTCGAGCGACGATGCTCGGCCCCAGTACCTTGTAAAACGCGGCGACGAGATCACGGTGGTTGCTCGCGGTGGTGGGATCCAAGTCCGCAGCATTGCCCGGGCGAAACAAAATGGCGCGCGCGGGGAACTGATTGCCGTCGAATCGTTCGAAAAAGAGCTTTACGAAGCCGTAGTGACGGGTGTGCGGGAAGCGATGGTCTATACGGGCAGCAAGACGACGGGGACTGAAGAGGTAGCCCAGCAACCGTTCCGCAAGTTGAGGCAAAAGTAGAGGTAGCCATGCACACTCGATTAATTAACTTGTTGCTTGCGAATGCGGCGTCAGCCGCTGGATTCGCCTGTGTGATAGCATCCTTGGCCGGCTGGACAGGCAGCGTCGTGGCACAGGACGCAAGTTTGCTGCAGGTACCTCCCGCGCTACAGCAGCATCCGACCAACGCACCATTGACGCTCGAGAATAGCTCGTTCATGTTTCAGAAAGTCGCGCCGGAACACGAGTTTCGTGAACTGCGAGTCAACGACATTATTACCGTGCTCGTCGACTACCGTTCGAGCATGCTCAGTGAAGGCGACGCCGAGAACCGCAAAACGAACAATCTCAATGCGGCTCTCAACAACTGGGTAAAATTCACTGGTAAAGATTTGACCCCCGATCCGCAGCCGAACGGACCGCTCAAGATTTCGGGCAACTTGCAGAGCCAGTTCCGTGTCGAGTCAGACATGGAACTGCGTGATCAATTAACGTTCCGGATCGCGGCACACATTGTCGACATTCAGCCGAATGGCAATTTGGTGATCGAGGCCCATCGCACGATACGCATTAACGAAGAAGTCTGGCAACAATCACTGACGGGCATTGTCCGGCGAACCGCAATCGGTCCGGACCGCACCGTTCGTAGCGATGAAGTGGCCGACTTGCGGATCGAAAAGCGCGAAATGGGCTTCATTCGCGATAGCTACAAGCGCGGCTGGTTCCAGTTGTGGTACGACAAGTGGAAGGCATTCTAGCGAGCGGTAAGTAAGCCGCACTGAACTCGTAGCAAGTGATTGGGAGCAGAGCAGAAAGCGAGATCATGGCATTCAACGATTTCAAGAGCAGAAAACGACTAGTGTTCGTGACGCTCACCGCGTTACTTACGCTTAGCTTGCAGAACGATGTTTTGTTGGCTCGCACTCAGCTAAAGAACATTTGCCGTGTCAAGGGGCAAGAAGAGAACGTGTTGCGTGGGCTCGGGCTAGTGGTCGGCCTCAATGGCACAGGGGAAGCGAACGATGGGCCGACGATGCGGGCCATCGCACGGGCGATGGAGATCATGGGCAATCCGCTCACCGCCAATGGCCAGCAAGGCGGTTTGGACGAGTTGAAGCGAATTAAAAATGTTTCGCTGGTGATGGTCTCTGCAACTATCCCGGCTACTGGTGCTCGCCGCGGCGACAAGCTCACCTGCTATGTAAGTGCACTCAACGGCAAGAGCTTGGAGGGTGGCCGCCTGGCCTTTGCCTCGTTGCAAGGCCCCAATACCAACGACAAGCGGGTGTTTGCGCTTTGCCAAGGTCAGGTACTGGTCGACAACCCTGAGCAGCCCATGGTGGGTGAGGTGCAAGGCGGCTGCCAGATGGAAGCCGATATTTTCACGCCGTTCTATTCGGAAGACGGCTACCTGACTTTGGTGCTCGATGGCAATCATGCAAATTTTCAAACGGCCGCGTTAATCGCAGAAACTATCAACAGCCAATACCGCGAAAGCCTCAATTACTCAGACGATTCAGCGGCCGCTCATGAAGAAGACCTTTGCCATGCCCACGATGCCGCCAATATTCGTGTGCGGATTCCAGAAGTATACCGCAACGACCCGGTTGGTTTTGCTTCCGATATTCTCGACATCAAGCTCTACGAGCATGAGCCAGAATCACGCGTCGTGATCAATGCTCGCGCCGGCAGCATCGTGATTAGCGGTGATATCGAGATCGGCGACGTGATTGTCTCGCACAAGAATATCGTCGTCGAGTCGGTGGCGGTCGATAACTTCACGGCCATTGACGTCGATCAATCGAACGAGCCGAAGTTACGTCAGTTGGTGGATCAACTCAACTCGCTCAAGGTACCAACGCTCGATATGATCGAAATCATTCGCGGAATAGACCGCAACGGCAAGCTGCACGGACGGCTGATCATCGAGTAGCTTCTGTACTTTGGTTGCACCGGAGATAGAGCAAGAGAACGCGAGCAAGGCTGCCATGTCGACCATTACAAGTTTCAACGTTCCGTTGCTGGGAATGCCGAATGTTCCCAAGTCCATAGGGCCCGTGGATACGGTCGCTAATCGGTTCGAAACACCGGACTATGGTCAGAATAAGGACGAACTGAAAGAGAAGTTCACTCAGTTTTTCGGCGAAACGTTCTACGGACAGACGCTTAAGTCGATGCGGTCGACCGTTGGCAAGCCTGCTTATTTTCACGGAGGGCAGGCGGAAGAAGTATTTCGCGGCCAGTTAGACCAGCATTTGGCAGAGCACCTCACGGAAGCGACCGCCGATCGCTTCGCCAGTCCGTTATTTAAGAGGCAGTTTCCGAATCATGTTGATCAAGCGGCCATGAAGAATTCGGCGACTAACTCGTCGTTGGACCAATTGCAGAATCTTTCGAGGCGCTGAATGCAGTTCGTCAAGAAGCGAATGAAGAACCACGAGGCGACGGCTATGATGGATGCAAGGGATGATACGTTGGAAAGCGATATTGCTGAGTTGCTGAGCGAGCTTTCGGCGGTCCAAGGTGACCTGCTCACGGTGCTTACGCAGAAGCGCGGTATGTTGGCGGCGGGCGATAGCACCGCTTTGGGCAAAGTTGCCGTCCAGGAACAAAATTTGGTTACACGGTTGCAATCTTGCCAGAATCGGCGGCAGCAATTGCTAGCGCAAGCGGCCGATGGAGGCCTGCCCAGTGATAGCATTCGATCGCTGAGCAAATCTCTCCCCCGTGGCGTTCACCAACGCTTGCGCGGTGAGTTCGAACAAGCTCAGCTCCGTTCGCGGCTATTGCAGCATGAGTGCCTCACGAACTGGGTGCTAGTACAGCGGACTCTGTTGCATCTCTCCCAAATGATCGAGATTATTGCTACCGGGGGACGCATGCAGCCGACATATGGAAATGGTACCGCTCAATGCACACATCCGAGCGAGGTAGTGGTTGGCGGCGCACTCGTCGATCAGGCCGTCTAAAGATAGGCCGATGAATCGGAGACCACGCACAAGTACCTTCCTTTTCTGTTTCATGCAGTTCGACTTCTCGACGGTGGCTGGTTATCATGTCTTTGTTCGGCTCGATCCAACTCGGTGCGAACACGCTGCAAGCGATGCAAATCGGCCTGCAGGTGACTGGCAATAACATCGCCAACGCGAACACGCCCGGCTACGTTCGCCAGGAGGTGATCTACTCGCCGGCGCCGGTGCAGAAGTTTGGCAATTTGACACTCGGGATGGGGGTGCAAGTCGACGCGATAGTCGACCGGATCGACAAATTTGTGCTCGATCGACTGGTTGGCGCCCGCGGAGATCGAGCCGGAGCCGAAGTCCAGGAAGAGGCGTACCGCGAGATCGAAAACCTTCTCAATGGCCTCTCGGGGGAAACCGATCTGAGCACGAGCTTCACAAACTTCGTCAATTCAATCGGCGATGTGCTCGACAACCCCGGTAGTACTGCGGCCCGAAACTTAGTAATTGCCCGGGGTGACACGCTCGTCACAACGCTCAAGAGCTTATCGAGCCGGGCTACAACGGTTCAACAAGAGTTTGACAATCGCGTCGTCTCAACGGCGAGCGAAATCAACGCGCTGACCGAGGCCATTCGCCGGCTGAATGTGCAAATCGCCACTGTCGAAGGGAGCGGTTCATCCAGCGACGCCGGTGGCATTCGCGTGGAACGGCAGAAGTCGATCGATCGGCTGGCAGAGATTCTTGGAATCAGCGTCAATGAGCAAACCAGCGGGGCAGTCAATATTTCGGTAGGTGGCGACTTCTTAGTGTTTGAAGGGCAGCGTCAGTTGGTTGAAGTAACTCAAGTCTCGGAAGGCGGCATAACCCGTTCCGCAATTCAGCTCCAGGAAACAAAATCAGCACTTGTATCTCCCGCTGGCGAACTGCCCGCATTCACTAAAGCGCGGGACGAGATTGTCGGCGGTTTTCTTCAGGGTCTTGATGAACTAGCGGGTTTTCTGGCATTTGAGTTCAACAAAATTCACTCGCAAGGGCAGGGGCTGGTCGGCTTCAAGGAACTGACCAGTGTCAACTCAATTGCGAATCCCTCAGCCGCGCTCGACGAAGCAGGCCTGGCATTTACGCCGGTGAGTGGTCATTTTGAGCTGATTGTTTTCAATCGGACTCAAGGCGTGACCAATACGCACGATGTTTTGATCAAGCTTGATGGCCTAGACGGCGACACAACGTTGAGCGAGCTTACCGGGCAGTTGGATTCCATCGAAGGCATTTCTGCCTCGCTGACATCGAGTGGCCGACTAAAAATCGTATCGGACTCGAATGACTTGGAGTTTGCCTTCGACGGAGACACGAGCGGTGTACTCGCAGCGCTGGGGATCAACACGTTCTTTACCGGCTCGACTGCCCGCGACATCGGCATCAACGGCGAGCTCCGTGGTTTTGGCAACGAAGCGAAGTTCGCGGCTAGTGGAGGCGGTTTAGGCTCGGAAAGTGACAGCGCCAACGCGCTGTTGCTTTCGAAGTTTTTAGATCAGCCGCTCAGTTCTGCAGGCGGACTCACTCTCGCCGATGTCTACGACAGGCTGATTAATACAATTAGTCAGGGCGCCACGGTGTCCAAATCAGTGACCGAGGGCTACCGCGTCTTCGAGAACACGCTCGACGGCCAATTGCAAGCGGTAGCTGGCGTTAGCCTCGACGAAGAAGCTATCAATCTGATCACGCTACAGCGCATTTACCAGGCATCGGCACGATTCATTCAAGTTGCCTCTGAACTGCTTGACGTGCTAGTGAATATCTGACGACTGACGACTGACGACTGACGACTGACGACTAACGACTAACCTGTAACTATGGCCGGCATTACTCCCATTCCTACTTCGCGAGTCGGCGACCTGTTTGTGCGCCAGCGTCTCTTGAACCAGGCGCAGGGGGACCAACTAAGTTTGTTTGAGCTGCAGATGCAGGTCAGCACGGGCCGCCGTATTTTCCGCCCCAGTGACGATGCCCCAGCGGCACTGCGGGCCATTGCCTTGCAGCGGACAATCTTGCGCAAGGAACAATCGGAACGCAACCTGGCCGGCAGCCGCTCGGTGTTGGGTAGCGCCGAGACGGCGCTCAGTTCGGTTTCAGGCGTACTGAACGATGTGCGTGGAGCAGCCCTTGGCGCGGTTAATAATCTCACGTCGTCGGATGAGCGCAATGCCGCTATCGCAACCGTCGATGCGGCGATCTCTGCGCTCATCACCAGCGGCAACTCGAGTTTTAACGGCCGCTATTTGTTTGCCGGTTCGCGGACCAATGTGCCTCCTTTCACACAAAACGGCCAGTTTGTGGAATATCGCGGCAACGAAAAAACGTTGCAAAACTATGTCGACATCGAGCAACTTTTTACGACCAACCTACCAGGAACGGAAGTCTTTGGCGGGATTTCTGGAGAAGTTCGTGGAAGTGTCGATGTCAATCCGCACCTTACCGAGACTACCTTGCTGTCGACAATCAACGGTGGAGAAGGGATTGATACGAATGCGGCACTCTCGCTCAACGTTACCTTGGGCGGCGCGACCACTTCGAGCATCGTCGACTTGAGTGGCGCGGTAACGATCGGCGACGTGATTCGACGCATGGAAGCCAACCCTCCGCCCGGCGGCGCCAGTCTGCGAGTAGAAATCGTTAACAATGGACTGACGGTAACGACGAGCGCGGGGACGGTCCGGATCGGAGAAGTCGCAACCGGACGGGCGGCACGAGAGCTGGGCATTCTGTCGCCCCCGTCGGTGGTGCCGGGAGCTTCCGTCGTTGGCAGTGATCTCGATCCGCTCTTGCGAAAAACCACGCCGGTAGCAAACTTGTTCGGCACCAAGGGGACTGGCCGAATGGATTCGACCGGTGCCAACAACGATATCATCCTCACTGCTGCGGCGAACGGGACCGACGGCAATGGTGTGACAGTTGTCTATACAGCGGGGGGAGTGAAGGGAAGCGAGGCGGTTGGCTACGACAGCAATACAAAAACGCTGACCGTTGCGATCGCAGACGCCAGCTCGACCGCCAACGACGTGATTGCCGCGATCAATGCCAACGGCCATTTCACAGCCAAGCTCGATGGCCGCGATACCACCAGTGTGAATCTCGCAGGATCCGGCACCGTCACCATCAATAATTTCGGCTCGGTTACCTCGGGCGGAAGCGGCACCGTGCTCGACACCGCTTCGGGATTGGTCCTCACCAATGGCGGGAAGTCGACTACGCTCGACATCAGTGGCGCCAAGACGGTGGAAGACCTGCTCAATCTAATCACTCATGCAGGCGTCGGGCTCGCGGCAGAGATCAACGCGACGGGCACTGGTATCAATGTCCGCTCGGTACTTAGTGGCACCGACTTCACCATCGGTGAGAACGGCGGCACGACTGCCACTCAGCTCGGCATTCGCACCTATACGTCGGAGACGCTCTTGGCCGATTTCAATCGCGGCATTGGCGTTCCCTCCAACGATATCCAGGACAGCGCGCTTACCACCATCACCGACGATCTCTTGATCACCGCCCGCGACGGCACGGCACTTGCGATCGACCTAGACACTGCCGCGACACTCGCCGAGGTAGTTGCGCTGATCAATAATGCGAACGGAAATCACGTAGGAACTACCGCGGTGACGGCCAGTCTCACTGCTGATGGCCGTGGAATTCGGCTTGCCGACTCGAGTACTCCAATTGCCGGCGACTTGACTGTGCAAGGTAACGCTGCGGCGGAAACTCTGGGGTTCCTGTCAGTGGGGACGGCAAGTATCACCGACAATACGGTCGACGGCAACGGTAATTATTCGCTCAATAGTTATCGTCATTCTCGGGAAGACGACTTCGCCATCGTGGCTCGCGACGGCACTGAGCTGTGGATCGACGCAACGGGTGCCACTACAGTTCAAGACATCATCGACTTGGTGAACAATCACGCGCGGAATAACGACGGCACGACGAGAGTCGAGGCCCGATTGGCGGCGAATGGCAACGGTATTGATCTGGTTGATACGAGCACAGCCGCGACTGGCAACTTGATCGTCCGTACCGCTGAAGGCAGCCAGGCCGCGCAGTACCTCGGCTTTGTTCCCCTGGGAGAAACGGAAGTCAGTTCCAATAGCGGAAGTGGCGGCAGCTTTATGCTCACCAGTCAAGACCGTCACACGCTTGAAGTCGACAGCGTTTACAACACACTCATTCGTCTGCGTCAGGCACTCGCGGCTAGTGATTCGGTTGCGATTGGCAAAGCGATGGAAAGGCTCGACGTTGACCTCGATCGGGTCACCTTTGCCAGCGGCGAAATCGGTTTGCGGCTGCGGAGTTTGGACGTAGTTCAGACGCGGCTGGAAGACGAAAGCGTGCAGCTTCAAGCGGCCCTGTCGAACGAGATAGATGTCGATTTGGTAGAAGCGATCTCGAATCTCACGGCCCGTCAATTCGCGATGCAAGCTTCGCTGCAAACGGCGGCGAGCATACTCAACCTCTCGATCTTGGACTTTCTGTAGCCAAATCGCTTCCCGTTGCTAGCAGCGATGTGCGCATAAAAGAGTGGATTTGCATCAGGGACGACTTTGGTTGACATAAACTGCCAGGTGTGTCCGATCTAAGGATGGTTGGAGTCTCGCGGTGGCGGCGAATGGTTGCTAGCACTGGTCGCTGCCGCTTCACCTTGAAGCCCTGGGCGAAAAATGCCATGGATATCAATACCACTCGCTTTGGCACCGTAATGATCGACCAGGAAGAAGTGCTCACGTTTGTCGACGGGTTGATCGGCATGGAAGATTGCCGTCGCTGGGCCCTGCTGGCAGACGCACAGAATTCGGCACTGGGCTGGTTGCAGAGCCTCGATCGGGCAGACGTGGCCTTGGCCGTAGTTTGTCCTAGGCGGTTTGTCGCGGACTACCGAGTGCGAGTCGGCCGGCGTGATGTCGAGCCGCTCGGACTGACCAATGCCGACGATGCCCAGGTGCTGGCAATCGTGAACCAAGCGGGTGACTCCTTAGCGCTGAATCTAAAAGCACCGCTTGTGGTGCATGTGGCCACTCGGCTGGGACGGCAGATCGTGGCGAAGGACAACCACTCGGTGCAGCACCTGTTAAGTGGTGCGCGGCCGTTTCGGCGGACGGCGTAATCGTTGTGCCCGTCACTTCTTCGCATGGCCCGCTTGAAAAGTAGGGGCATCCGACGACGGCGTACTGCCTGCGCACGACCACATTTTGCCGCATAATCGGTACCCGGCGTTTCCTGCTTGAGTGACGCTGGCCGTTGGTCCGATGCTGTGTGTGTGGGGCTAAGTTGCGCGGCAAGTTATGCCGGTTTGTTGCAACACGCCGCCGACGTTTCCTCCGATCACCCTCTGCGCCGAGCGAGTGACTTATGTTGGTTCTCTCCCGACAGCGCGACGAGAGTATAGTAATCGGCGACAACGTGATCATCACGATTGTGGATGTCCGAGGCGATCGAGTCCGGCTCGGGATCGATGCGCCGCGCGAGGTATCAGTCCACCGGCGCGAAGTTTACGACGCGATTCAACGCGAAAATCAGCAAGCTGCGCAAATTCAGCCTGACCAGGCACGGCGGATCTCTGAAGGTGCCTCGGGTGCGAGCTGATCGAGCAGCGATTTCTCTCGAATCTTGTCTTGGAGCTTCCCTGCTTTTCATGCCGATTCAAGCTGCGCCGTTGTTTCGTGCGGCGGACATCGCGAGCCGCGCAAACTGTAGCGGTTGAGCCGATTATGTCGATTTCTGGCAGCTTCGATTGAGGAGAATGTCTCGACCCGCCTGTATTGCCTAATGGCCCTGGTCGATATTCCGCTTAAGGAGAACAGGATGCGGTAGCTCCGGAAATTTTTTTCTTGGGGGCCGCCGGACAATCGGTGTGAGCTACGATTGCCCAGAGCCAGGCCTGCTTGAGTGCGGACATGGCCGAGTTTTCGCCAGAAGGAAATACACGATCGAGAGGCTGGTGCCCTCGACGCCATACGCACACCAAAGAAAGATCAGGGCGCAGGTTCGCACGATCCTAGCCGGTCTCAGGTGGTTGAAGTTCTTTCTCATAAGGGGGTTTTGTCATGACGCGGATCAATACAAACGTCAGTTCGTTGGTGGCCCAAAACACGTTGGGTCGATCCAACTCGGCGTTGAGCGAATCGCTCACCCGGCTCAGCACCGGTCTCCGGATCAACACGGGTAAGGACGACCCCGCCGGTTTGATTGCCAGCGAAAATCTTCGTAGCGACATCAGCAGTATCAAGCGTGCGATCAGCAACACCGATCGTGCCAACCAAGTCATTGCCACGGCCGATAGCGCTTTAGGCCAGGTCAGCTCGCTGCTCAACGACATTCGTGGATTGGTCACCGAGGCGGCGAACACCGGCGCATTGAGCCCTGCTCAGATCAAGGCCAACCAGTTGCAACTCGATTCGTCGCTCAAAGCCCTGAACCGGATTGCTCAGACAACCACTTTCCAAGGTCGCCGCCTGCTGGATGGCAGCCTGGACTTTATTACCACGGCGGGCACTGGTTTTAGCACTGTGGCCGATCTAAAGATCGACCAGGCGAATCTTGGCGTGACAGGTCAAGTCGCGGTTTCCGTCGATATTTCCGCAGCCGCGACCCAAGCTCAGATCACCAACGCCAGCATCACGACAGTCGTGCCAGCCGTTGCGGCGACGGGAGCATTCACGCTTTCGCATGCAGCGACCGAGGCGTCGGGTACGGTGGCCCTTGATACTACTAATCCTTCAGGCTTCGACTTGACGGCAGCGGCTGCGGGTCCTGCCGCGGGTGCCGTAGGCAACGGCTTCACCAGCCTTGTCATCGTCGACGGTGCGGTGGAAGGTACGTCCTATGACGATCAGACGGGTGTGTTGACTGCGACGGTCGATATCACGAACGGCAACAACACAACCGCCGACTTATTCGCCGTGATCAATGGCGGCAGCGACTTCGTGGCATCGGCATTGACGGGCGGCACGGAAACGATCGCCGCGACGAACGTCGGCTCGGGCACTCTTGCCGGAGGCCGTGATGCCGGCTCGGGGACCATTACGGTCACTGCCGACACGGCCGGCGCTACGCCCAACGGTGTGACAGTTTCGTTGATCGAAGACAACACGATTGCCAACAACAGCGCGGTCGCCGCGCTGAACGGCGCGAACCTTGAAGTGCGCGTGCGAGGCACCGTTTCCTTCGCGGCCATTAACACCGCGCTCAATGGACTAAGCGGTTACTCGTCGGCGATTTCTGCAACCTCGGGCGACACGAACTACGTGGACTCGCTGGACGTCCCCGCAGGTCCGCCAGTGGCGACCCTCGCCGGCGGCACGGATACGACGGGCGGGTTGGATTCGGACATCGTATTGGAAGTCTCCGGTGATACTGGCGCCGAGGTGCTCACATTTGGTGCCGGCAGTTCGATCTCGCTGATTGTCTCGGCACTGAACGCCGTGAGCGACGTGACGGGCGTCGGTGCGGTCGACAATGGCGGAACGCTGGAGTTGACTTCAACGGCCTATGGCTCGAGTGCGTTTGTTGGCGTCGCCGTCCTGGATGGCGATTCAAATAATACCTTCGGTGCCGCCTTGAGTGCCTCGCGCGACACCGGCACAGATATTGTTGCCACGGTTAATGGCATTGCGGCCAGTGGCAATGGCAATGCGTTGTCCGTCAATACGGCAACGCTGGATCTGTCGCTGACGGTGGATGCCGGTTCGAACACGGATGTGAACTTTACAATTACCGGAGGCGGTGCATTGTTCCAACTCGGCCCCGACGTGGTATCGAATCAGCAAGCTCGCATCGGTATCACAAGCGTAAACACGGCCCGCCTGGGCGGTGTTTCTGGCAAACTGTTCCAATTGGGCAAAGGTGGCAGCGCCGACCTCAGCTCGAATAATTTGGGTATTGCCGGTCGAATCGTAGAAGAAGCGATCGACCAGGTCACTTCGCTGCGTGGTCGATTGGGTGCGTTTCAGCGGACAACGTTGGAAACGAACCGTAACGCACTTAGCGACACGCTGGTGAATTTGACCGAAGCCGAAAGCCTGATTCGAGACGCAGACTTTGCCGCGGAAACGGCCGCTTTGACGCGGGCCCAAATTCTGGTGCAATCGGGTACGACGGTGCTCCAGATCACCAACCAGAATCCGCAGAATGTGCTCGCCTTGTTGCGGTAGCTTGAAAGCGAAGCCGCTAGCGGCATGACGGCCAATAGGGTTTTATCCAGTTAAACACTCAGCCGGTTCGGTCTTTCCAGGCCGAGCCGGCTGTATTTTTGACAGAGGCTTTCGTTTCCAACTCGCGTTCGCCGTCCAGATCGATGTCTCAATCTGCCGATATAACCAGTAGAGTCTCGCACTAAGATGCTAGCGGTCTGTGCTAGCAGGTGACGTAGGTTTGAGGGGCAGTAAGTCGCAGTCCCGCTTAATTCGCATGCTGCGAGTACGGCAGAAGCGGTTCGACATGACGCGTATTCAATCCAGCGTTGGTCTGATTAGCGGGATTCCGATCCAGGAGACCGTCGATCAATTGATGAGGGTCGCGGCTCAGCCGAAGAACCTCGTCACCAATCGCACTCGGCTGCTCGAATCCGAGAAATTAGCGATCACGCAGCTCACGTCGCTACTGGTGGCGTTTCGATTCGAATCGAACCAGCTTGGCACTGAAACATTGTTCGATGCCAAACAGGTTTCTACGAGCAACACTGCCGCGCTCGCGGCCACGGTCGCAACGGGCGGCAAGCCCACGACGGGGAGTTACCTGGTTACGCCGGTGCAAACGGCGTCGGCACAGCAATTCCTCAGCCAGACTTTTGCAAAAGATCAAGCAATCGGTGCCGGATCGTTCAGCTTTGGCAGCGGTGGAATAGTCGATAAGGGCATCTCGCTCGACGAACTCAACAGCGGCGCGGGATTTCAGCGTGGCAAGATTCGCATCACCGACCGAAGCGGGGCCACGGCACTGGTCGATCTGTCCTTTGCCCGTACAGTCGACGATGTCCTCAAGACAATCAGCGAAAACGCTTCGATCAACGTCACAGCAGTGGCCGTGGGCGACAGCTTCCGGCTGATCGACAATACGGGTGGTGCGGGGATTTTGAGTGTGCAAAACGTGGCGGGTGGGCGGACGGCCACCGAGCTCGGCCTGGCAGGCATCAATGTTTCAGCCGCGGAGGCTACTGGCAGCGATGTGTTCTCGTTACACGCCAATACAAAGCTTACATTCCTTAACGATGCGAATGGCGTGCAATTGAGGTCGGGCAACGATCTTGTCATATCATTGGCCGACGAAAGTACGGTAGCGGTCGATCTCGGTACGGCAACAACCTTGGGTGAAGTGCTCGCAAATATCAATGCGGCCGCACCCACCAAAGTCACTGCCACAATTTCCGCCGACGGCAATCGTATCGAACTCACCGACCTGACCAGTGGCTCTGGCACGCTTACTGTTACAGATGTCGGCTCGGGCACCGCCGCGACCGATTTAGGTCTGACTGCTGCTGTAAGCGGCAACACAATCGCCGGCCGCAGGCTCGTGAGCGGCCTCCGCGACACGCTTGTAGCGAGTCTCCGTGGTGGAGCCGGCGTTGGCACGCTGGGCCAAATCAACATTACCAATCGAAATAATGTGGCATCGTCGGTCGATCTTGCGGGGGCGGAGACGCTCGGCGACGTGATCGCTGCGATCAATGGCCAGGCCACGGGCGTGACTGCTGCGATTAACTCAGCCCGCAATGGGATTGTGGTCACGGATGTATCTGGCGCGACGGCAAGCAATCTGATTGTGGCCAATGGCGACGCCAATAATTCCGCTACGGCGCTGGGAATTGCAGCAAGTTCTGCGACTCCTAGCGTTAACAGCGGCGGCCTCAATCGTCGGCAGATCAGCGCGGCGACGTTATTGTCGTCGCTGCATGGCGGACAGGGCATCAGCGTCGGCGACTTCACAATCGTCGATAGCGCCGGCAAACTCGGGGCAGTCGACCTCAATCCGATAGACAATCATGCGAGAACGCTCGGAGACGTGATTGATCGGATCAACGCGCTCACCACCGTCGGCGTCGAAGCCCGAATCAACGACACCGGCGATGGCATCCTGCTGGTCGATACCGCGGGCGGCGGCGGAACGCTGGCTGTCAAAGAAGTCGGCAACGGCACCACAGCAAAAGATCTGGGGTTGCTGCGAACCGCCACAACGAAGACCGTCAATGGTTCGCCAACCCAAGTAATCGATAGCACCGTGCAGACGACGATTACCATTGATGCGGAGGACACCCTCAGCGATCTTGCCAATACGATCAACACGCTCAAGCAGGGCGTGAAGGCCAGCGTGATCAACGATGCCAATGGCCAGCGATTATCGATCATTGTGGAAAAGACTGGGGCGGCCAATGAGCTTTTGTTCGACACCACTAACTCACCGCTGGCTTTCCAAGAAGTGAGCGGCGCGCGGGACGGACTAATACTCTTTGGCTCTAACAGCGGGCTAGGTGCTGGGGCGCTATTAAGCTCAACGAACGATACGTTTACCAATGCAATTGACGGCATTACGTTGACAGTCAAAGACGGCTCGCTCAGCCCTGTGACGGTCAGTGTTGCCTCGACGAGCTCATCGCTAGTAAGTCAGGTGCAGGAGTTTGTCGATGCCTACAACTCGATCCGCGACTTGCTGGATGAGACCACCGCATTCGATTCCGAAGAACTAACGACGGGGATCTTGTTCGGTACGAATGAAGTGTTGCGAGTGGAATCGGAACTCACGCGGTTGATATCTGGTCGCTTTTTCGGCGTCGGCAGTTTGAATTCCCTCGAGGCTGTCGGATTGAGCCTTAACGACAAAGGGCAACTCGAGTTCGACCAATCAAAACTCACCAGCACGTACAATAATGATCCTGAGGCCGTAAAATCGCTATTTACTGCTGATACGCTGGGTGTAGCAGCGAAGTTCGGCGCGGTGCTCAATCGGCTCGCCGTGGACAAGACGTCGACACTTGCGACACGCATCAACACGCTCACGATCCGGATCGACAACAACAACGAACGCATCGAATCCATGGACGAGCAGCTAGCCCGCCAGCGTGAGCGACTGCTGGCGGAGTTTTTTCGCATCGAGTCGGTTATCGCCGATTTACAGCAAGGGCTCTCTGCGCTATCATCGTTGCAGATTCTCGCACCACTTACGAGTAGGAGTTCGAGCTAGATCTCGGCTCCGCGACCCTCCCGTGAAGCTTTCCATCTGCTACGCTTCCCCGCTCACCCGCCCCACCAAACCTAGCAGTAATCGACATGATAAAGTCTGAATATACGTCTTACCTGGAAGCGAAGATTCTCACCGCTTCCTCTCAGCAATTGCAGTTGATGCTCCTTGAGGGTGCTATCCGCTATGGCCGGCAGGCAGAGGAAGCGATGCTGCGTGGAAAAACGCTGGATGCGGCGGAGCCGTTATTGCGGGTACTGGACATTGTGGGCGAATTGCTGGTGGGGGTGCGAGAGACCAAAAGCGAGCTCAATACTCGGCTCGGTGCTCTCTACTTGTATCTCTTTCGCTGCGTTTCGCAAGCGAAAGTGAATGACGACGTAACCAAACTCTCCGAAGCACTTTGTTTGTTAGAGTTTGAGCGTCAGACATGGCAACTTGTGTGTGAAAAAAATGCCAGCGAACGGTCCTCGACAACTAATGGCACGCCAGCCGTCGAGAGGCAGATGCCGACAATCCGCCGGCCCAAGATCATGCCAATTCTCGGTGACGCAAGCCCGCCTGCGAGTTCCACCGGCATTTCGCTCGAGGCTTGACAACGGTTAATCCGCGGACTCGATGGCGGTTCGATTGACGGGTCGCGCTGGTGGGCAATATCATGCGGTATTCCCACACGCCCATAGTGACGAGCCAAAGGAGCACCGTGTGACAGTCACCAAGCAACTGATCCGTGTTGGCCATAGTCCCGACCCGGATGATGCCTTTATGTTCTTTGCTCTGGCCAAGGACAAGATCGAGACTGGCGATTACGAATTCTGCCACGAATTGGTCGACATCGAGACACTCAACCGCCGCGCGTTCCAGGCCGAATTGGAACTCACTGCACTGAGCATCCATGCCTACGCTTACTTACACGACAAGTACATCCTCTGCACTTGCGGAGCGAGCATGGGCGATGGCTACGGGCCGATGGTCGTCGCGCGGCAGCCGCAGTCGATCGAGGCGCTCCAATCGCAGTCGATCGCCGTACCGGGAAAGCTAACCAGTGCATATCTCGCGCTGAGGCTTTGCCTGGGCACCGATTTTGCGTCGGTCGAAGTACCGTTCGACGAGATCATTCCGGCTGTTGTTGCGGGCCAATATCAAGGCCAGCAGATCGATGCCGGGCTAATAATCCACGAAGGCCAACTCACGTATGCTGACCAAGATTTGAAGCTTGTGGTCGACTTGGGCGATTGGTGGAAAGAGCGGACCGGATTACCTCTGCCGCTCGGGGCGAACGGAATTCGCAAGTCGCTAGGCCCAGCGGCAATCCATAAAATTCAACGACTGCTTTACCAGAGTATCGAATATGGCCTCAAGCACCGCGAGCCTGCTCTGAGCTATGCTTTACAATACGGCCGCGATCTCGATGCTGGGCAGGCAGACAAGTTTGTCGGCATGTACGTCAACGATTGGACGCTCGACTTTGGGAGCCGCGGGCGCGAGGCGGTGGCTGAGTTCTTGGCCCAAGGGCACGCAGCGGGAGTGCTGCCAGAACTTGTGATTCCTGAATTTGCGGACTAGCATGACCGCTAATTGGCAGCAACAGCTCGACGCGACGATTGACTGCAGCTTCGGCGAGATCATCAACCTGCGGCGGCATCTGCACATGCATCCGGAGCCCAGTGGCGAAGAACTGCAGACTAGCTTGCGCCTGTATCAGCTTTTTTCTCAGTTGGGCTTGCCAGTGCGGATGGGGCCCGAGGGCTGTGGCGTCATCGTGGATAGCCGCGCTACTACGGCTAAGAGGTGTGTCGCCGTGCGGGCTGATTGCGATGCACTGCGGATACAAGATGAGAAGCAGGTTGAGTATCACAGCCGAGTTTCACAAGTGATGCATGCCTGCGGACACGATGTACATACAGCAACCGTGTACGGTGCGGTCAAGGCGCTCGATCAAATGGAACTTGCCGGCGACCTGCCCTGGCCGGTGACTTGGCGCGGCATTTTCCAGCCGGCGGAAGAAACCAGCGATGGCGCGGCTTCGATGATACGAGCTGGTGCACTCCAAGATGTCGACGCGATCGTGTCGCTTCATGTCGATCCGACGCGGCGGGCCGGCACGGTCGGTATTCGTCCCGGGGTATTCACGGCCAGTTGCGATCGGATGCGGGTGGTGATTCGTGGCCGCGGCGGCCACGCGGCGCGGCCGCACGAATCGGTTGATCCGATCGCCGCCTCCGCTCAGCTTATTAGCACACTCTACCAGTTTATTCCCAGGGCGACTGACAGCCAGGATGCGGTTGTCGTTTCTATCGGCCAGATTCACGGCGGGCTCAATGCGAATGTGATTCCCGAGGAGGTAATACTGGAAGGCACAGTGCGAACACTAAGCCGCCAGGTGCGGGAGCGGACGATCGAACACATTCATCAATTGGCCCAAGGCATCGAACGAGTCACCGGCACGAATCTGGCCGTAGATTTTGGCGAAGGCACGGCCTCGGTCGACAACGACTTGGTGATCACACAACTTGTGGAGCGCGCGGCCCGAGAGTTACTTGGGGAGGAATGTGTGTCGCAGATGCAGCGACCCAGCATGGGCAGCGAAGATTTCGCAGCCTACTTAGAGCAGGTACCAGGCAGCATGTTTCGTCTCGGTTGTGCCGGCGATTTTGCGCCGTGGCCCGGTCTGCACACACCGACGTTCGACGTAGACGAAAAGTGCCTGTCCGTGGGTGCTAAGATTTTAGCCCGGACGATGGTCGAGTGGTCGAAACCTTGAGCGAACAGTTTTTCAAACCATGTCGAAAATCACCTTCCGCCATAACGATCGACCGACGGTTGGCATCGAGTTGGAGCTGGGCCTGATTGATGGCCAGACGATGGCGCTCTCCAGTGCATACGGCCTGATCAATGCCCGGCTCACTGCCGATGGGCATCAAGATGCTGACCAAACACAGTATAAACCTGAGTTGATGCAGTGTGTGCTCGAGATCAATACGAAGGTTTGCGAAACGATTGGCGATGCCGAGCGAGATCTTTCGCAGAAGCTGCAGATCGTGCAAGCGGCGACTGATTCGCTGGGTCTGCGATTATGGTGGGGCGCGACACATCCATTTTCGCAGTGGGGTGACCAGCGGATCACGCCCGACGAACGATATCTACAATTGGTGAGCCTACTGCAGGACATGGCCCGACGGCTGGTCACGTTTGGGCTGCATGTGCATGTGGGTGTCGATTCGGGCGACAAGGCAGTGATGATCTGCGATCGCATTATGCGGCACTTGCCGACACTACTCGCGCTATCCGTGAGCAGCCCGTTTTGGGAGGGCCGCGATACGGGGCTCCACTCGCACCGCTCGAAAATCATGGAAGGCTTGCCGACGGCAGGACTACCAACCCTGATGCGCAACTGGAGCGAATATGTTTGGCTGGTCAATCACATGATCGACACCGGCTTCATCAATACCATCCGGGAGATTTGGTGGGACGTGCGGCCACACCACAAGTTTGGCACTGTCGAGGTCCGGATTTGCGACATGCCAGGAAGTCTTTTAGACACACTGGCCATCGCCTCGTTCATCCAGTGCCTGGTGAAGTATCTTTCCGACAAAATCGACCAAGGCACTTACCAACACGACTCGCACCCAATGATGGTCCAGCAGAACAAGTGGCGGGCAGCGCGATTTGGGAATCGAGCAATTCTGGTCGATACTTATACCTATCAAACAGCACCGGTAGCCGACATGGTGAACATCATAGTAGGGAAGTTGCGGCCCACAGCGGTCGAACTTGGCTGCGAACCTTATTTGGAGCGGTGCCTGGAACTGGCGAACCAACCGAGCGCCGCACAAAAGCAGCTCGATATCTTGGCGGAAACTGGCGACCCTCGCGAGATTGTGCGTCGACTCTCCGATGCGGCTCGAGTGGCCAACGCTGAAGCGCTCGGATCTGAGATCGGCCGATAGCGTCGCGTGCAATTTGACAGTAACTCGTACGTTGCCCTATAAATGATCACGTGGCGGAGATTCTCAGCATTCGGTTCTGCTTAACCCGCCACCAATTCCTAATGGCTTCAGGAGCTCTGGTATGATTACACAACGTGTGCAGATATTGGCATCGATCTTGGTCTTGTTTGCCTTTTGCGGAACGGCGGCTCATGCCCAACAGGGCGTTCAAATCAAAACTTTTGAGGTCGGTGACACGGCCCCCGACATTGAATTTCAGCCTCTCCACGGCAAAGAGAAAATCAAGCTCAGCAGCCTGACAGAACAAGGGCCAGTGGTGCTGGTCGTGTTACGTGGATTTCCCGGCTATCAGTGCCCGCTCTGTTCTCGGCAGTTGGGTGATTTTGCAAGCCACGCCGCCGATTTTCAGCGACTCGGCGCAAAGGTGGTATTCATTTAT
The DNA here is from genome assembly GCA_041753435.1 of Pirellulales bacterium. Taxonomy (GTDB): domain Bacteria; phylum Planctomycetota; class Planctomycetia; order Pirellulales; family Lacipirellulaceae; genus DASYDU01. The sequence continues at coordinate 39,795 of JBGSUJ010000145.1, forward strand.
CCCGGCCCAGCTGATGAACTGGACCAGCGAGCCAATGAATTTCTTCAGGATACCCAACTCCCCGAGCCGTTTATGGTGATGATCGACCCCGATTATGCCTTCACCAATCTTTATCGTTTGCGCTGGGACGAGCCGCGCGAAACGGCGTATCCATCCACATTTGTGCTCGACACCGATCGCAAAGTGAAGTTCCGTAAGATCAGCTTTTCCCATGGCGACCGATCGAATTCGAAAGATGTGCTTGAAAATCTGGAGCTAGTGAGCGCTGCCGCTCATGCCACTGGGCAAGAGATTCCCCAGCAAGTCTCTCCTGCGGTGCCCCGACGCTAGGCCAATCCTGCTATTCGTCGCGGCTGCCGCCGCCGAAATACATGACGTAGTAGAGCAGCGTCATCACAGATTGCAGCGTGCCGGCGACGTACGTCCAGGCCGCGGCGTTGAGTACGCTGTTGACGTAGTTCTGCTCATTTGCCGGCACGATGCGGAGCGCGTCGAGTTGGTTCTTCGCGCGGCGGCTGGCGTCGAACTCGACTGGTAGGTTGATCAGTTGAAACGCCACCACGCCAGAAAAAGCCGCGATGCCGAGCCACACAATCGGTTGGCTGGCGAGCACGAGGCCCAGGATGATGATCAATCCGCCGAAGCCGCCGCCAAAACTCGCGGCCGGTACTGCGATGCTACGGAACACCAGCGGCGCGTAGCGCTGAGCATCTTGCAGGGCGTGGCCTGCTTCGTGGGCTGCCACCCCGACGGCGGCCATCGAGTACTCGTTATATACCGACTGACTTAGCCGCAGCACCTTGGCACTGGGGTCGTAGTGATCGCTCAAATGGCCGGGCACTTGCTCAATGGTCACGCCGCGCAATCCAGCCGAGTCGAGAATCGCCCGCGCCGCGGCCGCCCCACTCAGGGGTGTACGAACCTGCTGAGCCTCGGAGAAAGTGGAGCGCACCCGCATCTGAGCCCACAAACCCAGCAAAATTGCGGGAGCCAAAAACAACAGGTAGTTGAAGTTAAAAATCATCGTCCGTGAATCCGCCTCAGGTTGGCGAAAGTTTCAAGGAATTATACGGCATATGGAGCGCTCGGCGAGAGGGCAGTCCGACAATTCAGCGGCATAGGAGGCGGGGTGCAAGCCTCTCTCCGCCGCTTCGGCTCGGATGCCTACTCTTCGGCTTAGCGATGTCGGCGAATGCCCGTGAGTCCCACCAGCGCGATCAGCAGCAGGGTGCCGGTTGCCGGCTCGGGAATTAAAGGGGTCTCCATGGTCTCCCAGTAAAACAAAACCTTCAGCAGGTTGCCGACAGGGGAAACAAGGTCGTCCTTACTGAATTTGACTAGCACGTTAATCGGATCGTCCGCGGAGCCCCGGTTGTCGGATATGGAAATGAAGGAGGGCGTTTCCACCGGCACTGGCGGCTCGTAGCGAATGCCCGCGAAGCTCAGCTTTTGGCCACTCGGTAGGTCACTCAAATATAAACTGGTTTCAAATTCAACTGGCAGGTCGATAAGGTTGTCGAGGCTGTTGTTGAACAGCACACCAGTGGCGCTCGAGATGAAAAGTGTGCTCAACGAGAAAATCTCGCCACCCAGTGGAGCGCTGCCCACTTCGTCGAGTTTCATCCGGAGATTCACAGCAGCTTGGAGTGGGGCGGGCGGGTTCGGGGCGACAGCCGGAAGACCGTGAAAAGTAATCGGCTGATTGTTCACTGGTGGGAAGTCGTCGTCGGTAAAATGCTTTTCGACGCCCGCAGTCCCGCCGCTGCCGCCGCCGCTGCGGACGTTGGCATCAAGGCGAACGGTATTGAAGACCAAGCCGGCAGAAGCCGTCGACGACCATGCCAACAGTGCCGACAGTACAAGACAAAACACGACAAGCGAAGTTCGATGAGATGCGAGCGCGCAAGCGCGGACGACTGAAATACGTGACATGTGGATGTACCCTGTTGAGAAAGCCTATTTTGAGCGCAAAAAACCACTTATCGTTAAATGGGAACTCCGCGCTAACACGCGCGAAGCGATACCCAGCCAAGGGAAAAGGGAAGGTCAGGCTAGGCGATTGCTCATTAGGCTTTCAAACGTATGGCGCCGAACTAGAGAAGTCTGTTCCTGCCTCTTAGTATAAGCGACAACTAATTTTCCGCAAGTTTCGCTAAACAAACTGCTTAGATTTTGCGGTTGGAGAGGGGACCGTAGCGACAGGCCGCATTTCAAGCATGAACCGCTAGGTTCAGAGACTGAATTCCACCTGATAGGGTGGTATTAGGGGCCGGGCCTGAGGCTCACTCTCCCGCGTCGTAAATAAACCGGTCGACGCACGCCAGGGCTCCTAGCGCGACGGCGAAGGCGACGCTCGTTCCGGCTGCTTTACTGGTCTCGACTAGTAGCGGGAGACTAAATGCCTCGTTCGCCCAAGTGCGGAAAAATACGACTAAGCCGTAGACAGTAAACCCGGCCGCCACCCAAGCGGCCAGCATTGCGATCCAAGCCGCGATTTCGATCGTTCGTTCAAAAAGCCAAGCCATATGCGTTTCTCCAACACGAGGGGAGTTGGCGTCGACGGCCACGCCGAATGGGTTGTTGCAGGAGCCTGCCAACCGCTTGCGCCTTCGCCCCACAATCTACTTCGCCGGCAAGCCGCTTGTAAACTCCACTGCCCAAGCCACCCACCGCCGCAGCTTCGCCGCGTTCAGCCAGCCGGCCGGCTCAACCATCGCCCAGCCCCACATGGACTTGCCCGTGATGTCGAACGGCCGCACGTACTCCTCGCCGAGCACCTGCCGGGCCGCATCCGGCCCGAGCCGCAGTATGAGAAACTCCTTCCAGGCGCCGCAACAAATGTTGCCGTTCAGGAGAAAGCCCACGCCGCCGAACATTTTCTTCTCCGTCAATTGCTCGGTGAGATTCTTCTGCTGGCTAAGAAGTTGGCGGACTTTCGCGGCGAGTGTTTCGTCGTAGGGCATGGCAGTCCAAAGTGATGTGGCAATAAAGTGGGACGGAACAATACCGTCGCTTGCTGATTGAGCGTAGTCTAGAATAGACCGGGCCAGATTGCCAGCAGCAGAACCTCGGCCACTACCTCTACGAGTGGATTTCTACTTCTTCATGACTTCAAACGAACGGCGAATCAAATCGGTTGCCACATCAAGTTCGGAACGATTGCTAATGCGGAGCTCGACGTCACCAGTTCCCCAATGCCCGATCTTTGAGACGTCGCGCGCAAAGGATGGGGGATTGGCAATGTGGGCATGCTTCAATTGAATCCACACGCGAAGTCCACCTTGAAGAACATGAACGCTGCAAAAGCATCGTTTTCCATATTCGTAGTTGATGGACTTTGCCAAATAGCGCCGCAAAACATCCGAAGGCGCGAATGAAAAGCAAATCCGATCTATAGCCCGGTAAAGCTGTACAGCTTCCTGCGGCTTGCCAGCAACGTGATGGCCCTCATCATACGGGCTCTCATTTTTCTTCGCACGTCTTGTATCCCATGCCTTTTTGGCGCTGGGGGAACGGGATGCAAACTTGGGCATTGGTGATTCATCCCCGAGTGGCCCGGCAAATCCGGCGACTATTTCTGTTCCTGCGGTCTCGGCTGCAATCCGACCAAGGCTGTCCTTAATGCGTTGAGGCACCAGAGCCTCGTCTCCCGCAGCTTCGCGGACCAGTTTCAGGAACGGTCTGGGCGGGTCGGTCATCAGAACTTGAAGCGCCTTGCGGACTTTCCCGTCCGTGAACGTCTGCTCGCCCAAAGCATCGAGCGTTCCTTTGGCCATTTCTTCACGCGAAAACCGCCACATCTGTTTCGCGATTTGTTCGACCGTCATGCCCTCGGACGTATCCGGGTCGAGACTCACTTCGAACATCAGTTTGTCCGGCGCCGGGCATTTCTCCACGCTGCGATACACGCGCCACTTGATGCCATTGGTGAGGATACACCAGACGATGCCGTCATTATTAGCATAATTTACGACCTGGGTGACGGCCTTCACATCGTCCAGCGGGTCATCCAGGGCCTTGGCTTCGACCAGCAAGACCGGTTTCTTGTTGAGTTTCAGTGCATAGTCGACGGACTTACCATCTACTGTTGGGTGTTCCAATTGCACTTCGTCCGGATCGCGGACATCCCAATTGAGAGCTTCCAGCAAAGGGTCGATGATAATGGTCCGCGTTGGGGTTTCCTTTAGTGAATGGCGACGAAGGCCCGGAAGCTTCTGGTGTAGTATCTCTATGGTCTGGACGAGTCGATTCATCAACGCCCCATAAATGAGAATCTGTGCCGTTGCTTAAGGCACTTTGTTCAAAATGGCTTTAAACCGCTCGGCTCTCATACCTCGATTCCACCTACGGAAAAAGTGTTTTCAGGCAACCCCAGCAGGATACGCCAGCAATTCTGGCCGGCATTTTGCATCACTCCTCCGAGCTGATGTAGCCTTCCTTCTCCAGCCGCAGGTAGATTTCCTGAGCGGCTTCTTCGGCGGAGAGCTTCGTGGTGTCGATCACCACTTCGGCGTCGGCGGGCACGTCGTAGGGATCGCTGATGCCGGTGAACTCTTTGATGATGCCGGCGCGGGCCTTGGCGTAGAGGCCCTTGCGGTCGCGCTTCTCGCACTCTTCGACGCTGGTGTTCACGTGCACGAGGATGAACCCGCCGTGCGGGGCGATCATCGCGCGGACGTCCTTGCGCGTGGCATCATACGGCGCGATCGGAGCACAGATGGCGATGCCGCGGTGCTTGGTGATTTCGGAGGCGACGTAGCCGATGCGGCGGATGTTGATGTCGCGGTGTTCCTTCGAGAAGCCGAGCTCGCTGGAGAGGTTCTTCCGCACCATATCGCCATCCAGCAGCGTGATCGGCCGGCCGCCGAGCTCCAATAGCTTTGAAAGCAACACATTGGCGATCGTGCTCTTGCCCGAGCCGGAGAGGCCAGTGAAGAACACGGTGAAGCCCTGCTTGCCGCGAGCCGGATGGCTGCGGCGGAGTTCTTTCACGACATCCGGATACGAGAACCAAGCGGGGATCTCGGTGCCGAGCGCTAGCCGGTCACGGAGCTCGGTGCCCGAGATGTCGAGCGTCTTCTTATCCTTCGGCACTTCGTCGACCGGGTAGTACTTGTCTTCGTCTGGTACGAACACCATCATCTTAAAGTCGACCATCTTCACGCCCAGCTCTTCCTCATGCTTCTGCATGAGTTCCTGAGCATCGTACGGGCCGTAGAACGGTTTGCCGGTCGAATCCTTGCCCGGGCCCGCATGATCGCGGCCGACTACCAAATGCGTGCAGCCGTGGTTGCGGCGGATGATGGCGTGCCAGATCGCCTCGCGCGGTCCGCCCATCCGCATCGCCAGCGGGAGCAGCGAGAGGTAGGCGGTGTTCGCCGGGTAGTGGTTCATGATCGCCTGGTAGCAGCGGACGCGGGTGTAGTGATCGACGTCGCCCGGCTTGGTCATGCCGACGACCGGGTGGACCAGCAAGTTGGCTTCCTGTTCCTTGGCGGCCCGCAGCGTGAGCTCGTGATGGGCGCGGTGCATCGGGTTGCGTGTCTGGAAAGCGACGATCTTACGCCAGCCGCGTTTAGCAAACTCTTCGCGGAGTTGGGCTGGCGAGTGACGAAACGAACGGTAATCGTAATGCAGTGGCAACTGCAATGCCTCGACCTTGCCGCCGAGGTAGACCGGCTTGCTCTGGTTCATCAAGTACGCAACAGCCGGATGCGTCTTGTCGGTGGTGCCGAACACGGCCTTGGCTTCGGCCTCGCGGTCGGGGGTCCAGATGTCGTCGACTGTGATTACGGCGAGCATTACGCCCTCGGCATCGCGGAGTGCGACCTTGTCACCTGTCTTGAGTTTGTCGGCGAACTCTTGGGCCACATCGAGCGTGATCGGCATCGGCCAGAGCGTGCCGTCCTTAAGTCGCATCTTGTCGCAGACCGAGTCGTAGTCGGCCTTACCTAGGAATCCGGTAAGTGGTGAGAAGCCACCGTTGCAGAGCAACTCGAGATCGCATATTTGTCGCGGCGTCAGGTCCCACGAGGGCCAATCGCGCGATTGCTCTTTGATATCGGCGGCGCGCTCCGGGGAGCTGGTCAGATCGACAAGGGTGCCCCCGTGCGGGGCGATCAGATGGCTAGTCACGCTTGGTACTCCTGGTAGGGCAGGCTTCGAAGCCTGTCAAATCTGGGGCGATGTCGGGCGGAAAGCCCAACGAGCTTTGGACTTTGGTGAAGCCCCCCAATATAGAGCAGACAGGGCAGGCGCTCAACGCCTCCCCAATGAGCCTGTCGGGCTCAGAAAACACAGCCATGAGCGGAAACACCACTATTGCTGAATCATGGAAAAGTAGGCCACTGCCCCGGCCAGCGATAGGCCAATGCCGATCAACCGGAGTGCGGTGGCGATCCGTCGCGGCTGATCACGAGCGGCGTCTAACTGGAGGCTCATATCGGTAAACTCACCGCGTGCTTCACGCAACTCGTCTGGAATGCTCCCCGGGGCGGCCATTTCCAACTCGTGGGCATATTTGTGGGATAGACCGTGCAGATTGGCCGATGCCGCCTGGTGCTGCAGGGCCCGTTCAGGCGTCCAAGCCGACTTGCCCACTGGAAGTGACGACCAGGCGAACGAAACCGCAATGAGCACCAAGCCCGTACCAAGTAGCAAGGCGGTCATATGCCGCGGGCGCGGCTCTGTGGCTGCGGGTCGATTAGTCATGTTGATGGTTTGCAATTTCGCGGGGCGAAGCTTCTTGGTCCCGGATGTCGATCATCTTGGCAAAGGTGAACGGATCGATGTCATCGCGCACGAAGCCAACATGACCGTCGAGGAAAGCAACGTTAACTCCGCCGATATGGCTGCTACGTGGTGCAGACGAGATCCAACCCGAGAGCCCAAGCGGCCAGATCCACTTAATACATGGCATGCCTTCGAGTTGTGCCTCGGCGAGCGTATCTGGATCGCAGCGTAACAGAACGTCGGCATTCGGTCCGTGAGTGTTCGGTAATTGCGACTGATAAGCCAGCGACAACAGAGCGAGGAAGTCGGTCGCCGTCCCGCCGGCGCCAACACTGTCGTGATGCATGTCGAGCGAAAGCAAGCTGGCAGCATTCCATGGCAACGCCCAAGCACCGCGCTCGTCGCGCAGATCGTCGCGCGTGCGAACCTCGCTGAAGACGACTGTCTTACTGGCCCCGTCGATCACCTTCGAGAGCCGTTGGGCGTTGGAGATCAACGCCCCGGGGAAGAGCAATTGCAAGTCGCTGTGAAAGGGCGAAACGAAGGCGGCATAATTACCTTTCGAAAACCATTTGCCTTGAGTGAACTCTTCGTCCATGTAGTAGCGGCCAAGAGCGGCATCGCTTGGGCATTGGTAAGTTGCTACTGCTTGACGCTGCGGGTTGCGCGATTGTTCGAGGACGCTTAGCGAAAGATCAAACTGGTCGTACAGATTGTTTTCTTCGAGAAACGGCAGCAGCGTGACCGCCCAACTGAACATCTTGCCCGAGCGTTGGTCGAATACTGGGTAAGTGAGTGCGCCGAGTGTGAGCTCCTTTTTCTCAACGATGCCAGAAGCAGGAAGTTTGCCGTTAGCATCGTGATAAGAGAGTGTGGCCAAAGCGAGCTGTTTGAGATTGTTGACGCACGAAATTCGCCGGCCCGATTCGCGGGCCTGCTGCACTGCGGGTAAGAGCAACGCGATCAGAATGCCGATGATTGCGATCACAACAAGCAATTCGATCAAGGTAAAACCTTGATCCGAACTACCAGCGCGCGGATTGCCGAATTTGCGTCTCGTGTGCGACATCGAAAGTGAAGTGGATTGTGGAGCGGTTCCCACGATCCTTCGAGGAGTTTGCCTCGCCAACCGGAGCATTCGCCGGCGATACCGCGGGCATCAACTGTTCCTGCCCCATTTCTAGTATAGCGATCCGCACAAATATGCCTACAATCGTTCGGGGGGAGACCACCCATGGTTCTCCCGATTAACAATTTGGTCATTCCAGGAACCTACCTCATGTTAGTTGTGCGTCAGACACTCGCATTTGTGTGCGGAACAGCGTTAATTTCGACCATTACTATCAACGCACTGGCCCAGGGCGGATTGCCCGCAGAAGATTATGGTCAATCGGATGGCCCTCCAGCGGGTGGTGTTGATAATACGACCTACACCCAACAATACAGCTACATGCTGGGACAAAACTTCGGCCTGGGGCTTAAGCAGAATCAAATCGAGTGCAACATCGAGAGTCTCGTCGCGGGCATCACCGACGCGCTGAGCGGCGCCCAGCCAAAATATACCGAGGCCCAGTTGGAAGCCTGCCGACAACGCTTTGAGCAGGAGATGCGGCAGAAAATGATGGGTCGGATGCAACAAGTGGCTGTCAAGAATGCGAAGGAAGCCGAGCAGTTCTTCGCTCAGAACAAGACACAAGCAGGGGTACAGGCGACTCCGAGTGGCCTGCAGTTCAAAGTTCTCAAGCAAGGAACCGGTGCGACACCTACGGCAACCGACCAGGTTCGCTGCCATTATCGAGGCACATTGCTCGACGGTACCGAGTTCGACAGCTCCTACGATGGCGAACCAGCTATTTTTGGTGTCGACCAGGTGATCCCAGGTTGGACTGAAGCGCTCCAGAAAATGAAAGTCGGCGACAAGTGGCAGCTCTATGTGCCTGCTGACTTGGCGTACGGAATGCAACCGCCTCCTGGCGCGCCGATCGAGCCCAACAGTATGCTGATCTTTGATGTCGAGCTCTTAGGCGTCGAAGGCAAGTAGTCTCCAAGCCGAGCCAAGTAGCAAACTCCTTGTAAAGCCGGGTGCTGGTGTGGCGACCGACCGTACCATGCGGACCCTTTTCCGTACTTGCAGCCCCCGGATTTGCCGGGGGGGCCTTAAGGTGGCCAATTTGTCGGTTCTGATGGGCCATATTAATATTTGTTTTTTGCGGTCGCCGCTTCCCAACGGGTGGTGGGAGGGGTATTTTAAGTGAACTTATGCGATTAGCACGCCTGGGTGAACTGCGGCGGTCAAGTGCACTTCCGCGTTCTACGATCTAGGGAAATTGTTTTGATCGCTTCAATCGCTTTGGGATGGGGGCAGTGTCAGCCCGCAGGCGTTTCTTATTTTGTCGATGGAGGAACATTCGATGACGCATCATCTGTTGAGGACGCTGACAGCCTTCGCGCTGTTGGCCATGTTTGCTCAGGCTCCGGTTTGGGCTTGCGGCCGTTGTGGTTGCTCAAGCTGTGCTAGTTGTGATTCTGGCTGTGGTGATTGCGTCTGCGGCGGTTGCAATTGTGGCACAGTTGTTCGCACGATTTACGTGCCCGAATGCACGACCGAGATGCGGACCGTGACCCGCACCCGTTACAACCGCGAACAGCGCGAGAAGACAATCACCGTCTACAAACGCGTTCCGGTGACCGAAGAGAAGACTGCTACCTATACGGTAATGGTCCCGGAAACCCTGACCAAGACGGTTTGTTACAACGTCACCAAGCCAGTCTGGGAAACCAAGACTCGCGAGTACACGGTGAGCGTACCGTATACTGAGCAGGTCGAGCAGAAGTACAGCGTTTGTGTGCCCTATACCGAGGCTGTCGAAAAGACGTACACGGTATGCGTGCCCTACACCGAGGAAAAGGAAGTCACTTACAAAGTTTGCGTGCCCTACACCGAGGAAAAGGAAGTCACTTACAGAGTTTGCGTGCCCTACACGGAAGAAGTGCAGACCACGCGGAAGGTGGTGAAGTGTGTTCCGGTGACGACAACGAAGACCGTGAAAGTCTGCGGCGGCCATTGGGAAACACAGCAAGTCGAAGTCGCCTGTGGCGGTTGCGGCGGCTGCAGCAATTGCGGTTGCGGTTCCTGCGGCGGTTGCGGCACGCGGACCGTTTGCAAACGCATTTGGGTGCCGACAACCGAGACCAAGGAAGTGGCTTGTACTACTTACGAACGGCACACCGAAGAAGTGCCGTACACCTACACCGTGTGCAAGCGTCGCACTGAAGATCGCATCCGTACCGTGAAATTGTGTAAGTACCGCACCGAGGACCGCACTCGCACCGTCAAGGTTTGCAAGTATCGCACCGAAGAACGGACGCGCACCGTGAACGTGTGCAAGTATCGCACCGAAGAACGGACTCGGATGGTGAATGTTACCAAGTGCCGTGCCGAGTCTCGCACCGCCGAGTACAAGGTTTGCAAGTATGTCACCGAGCAGCAGACCAAGGAGGTTCGGTACACGGTGTGCAAGCCGGAACAGCGGACGCGGACCTATACTGTCTGCCGCTACGAGTGCCAACCGGAAGAAAAGACTGTGGCCTACACGGTGTGTGTTCCCGAGACCTACACTGAAGAGGTGCCGGTGCAGGTTCGCCGCATGGTCTGCAAGCAGGTGGAAGTGCCAGCTGGCGATTGTGGTTCCGCGAGCGGTGATTGCACTGGTGGCCGTGGCCGTCGCATGTTCGGCCGTCGTAGTGGTGGCTGCGGTTGCTAAAACTATCCGCAGTCAGCCATCACTGAATTGCTTGTTAAGTTAGATTTTCCAGGCCGGGCTTCGCGAGAAGCCCGGCTAGTCTCTTTTAGCTTTCCCAAGAAAAAGCCCGCGATGCTGGCAGGCGATCCCGACTCGCCTTGAGCGTTTGCAAGCTGGTCGCTATAAATCGCAGCCTTATCCGATCGCAGCAGCGACACTCCGGATTAGTCTCTAGCTGAGAATTGCCCGATGAGAGCAACGTTGAATCGCCCCGCGCTCGCGTTGTTGGCGATTGCTGGCGCGGCTCAAATTGTTACCGCCGCAGAGCCGCCATCGAGTGCCTGGGTACCGCCACTGTACCCAGAAGTTCGCATCGCCACTGCGGCTGAGCCAGAACCGACAGCGGTTTTCGGTGACTTGCCGGCGCCAGCTGCTGAGTCCGATTCTGCCGCTGCAAACGACGAGGACATAAGCGGCGATTTCGGGGGCCCCTGGCTGTTGGGCGATGATGACCTCGAAGATGCTGCCGTCGAAACTGACGAGGCAAACTGGTACGTCCCGACTCGCTGGTTCGGCGGCTTGCCGTGGGATACCGGCATCGAACTTGGCCTTAACGGTTCGAGCGGCAACAACGAATCGTTCAGCATTCGCACCGGCGGCTACGTCAAGCGCAAATCCAGATTCTCGAAGTTCGATTACAGTCTCTATTACAATCGTACGACTTCCGGCCAAGAGACTACGCAAGACAATGCTACCACCGACATTCGCAACGATTGGCTGCTCGACGAAACCTCGCCGTGGTCGCTCTATGGAAAGGCCAATTTGTTTTACGATCGGTTTCAAAAATTTGACCTCCAGACGAACGCCAGTACGGGCCTGGGCTATCAGATATTCAAAGATTCCATGATCAATTTGTCGACGCGGATGGGTGGCGGTACATCGCGTGAGTTTGGCGGGCCAGACGACAAGTGGGTGCCGGAAGCACTGCTCGGCTTCGAGTACGATCAACACGTAAGCGAGACGCAAAAGTTCTATGCTACCTTCGAATACTATCCCGAGTTCTCCGATTTTCGAAACTACCGTTATGTGGCCGACGGGGGCTGGGAAGTGCAGCTAGACAAACCGTCGAATTTGAGTCTCAAAATTTCGGCCAACGACCGCTACGACAGCACCCCCAACGATGCTGAGGCCCACTTGATTAACTACTCGGTGCTATTGCTCTTGAAGTTGTAAGGGCTGCTCGAAAGCGGAAGCCGTTTAAGCGGGCGGGCGGTTGAGCAATTCCGCTAGTCCTCATTCCCTCGTTCGACTACGATAAATGCAGTTTTCACTACCCGCCGAGCCGCCTTTGAACCCATGCCCGACGCATCTGCCATGCCGTTTCCTGCCCCCCTCGCACCGGAACTCGGCGAGTTGCAAAGCGTGCTCGAGTGCGAGATTCCGATGTGCTCTCAAATGGGCATTACGGTCCACGACTTCGGGCCGGAGGGGCTCGTGATGCGGCTGCCCCTGGGGCCCAACCGCAATCATCAGCAAACCGCTTTTGCCGGCAGCCTCAACGCACTTTGCACGATTGCCGGCTGGGGCACGGTGTATTTGTTGATGAAGGAACTCAACCGCCAGGGCAGCGTCGTCATCCGTCGCAGCACCATCCGCTACCAGGAGCCTGTATCGACCGCTGAAATTCTCGCTCGTTGTCAGCCGGTTTCGCCCGAGGCGCGGCAGTATTTCTTGGAAATGCTCGATGACAAGAAACAAGCCAAGTTGGATCTGACCGTCGAAATTGCCGGGCCATCCGGTGCTCTGGTTTTCTTCCAAGGCTCGTACGTAGTAATGCAGGATAGCCCCCGCTAAGGCCGGTGCCACTTTGGCAGTTCTGGCCCGCTCATTCGGACCTCAGGTGCCAATCTTGCGGCTGCCATTTTGGCGGGGTTCCGCGTGGTCAGTTTGGCGCCTCATGCGTAACTCAATTTTTTCCATAGAGTTACGATTCCCAAAATCGCTTGCGAATCAAATCCGCTCCCGGTTGGCACGGCGGATGCTTTTTCAACGTTTGAATGCGGCGATCGAGCCATCGCCGCAAGTCGCTCGATCGAAAAAAAGCTTTTCGGGCCGATCGGCAAGGGCCGGCGGCATTTCGCAGATACGAAGTACTAACAGCAGGAGGTTTCCAGCATGACTACGCTGCAAAAAAATCGCGTGAGCCCAATGTTTCCGGCAGCTATGCCAGAGTTTGACAACCTTTTCAACCATTTTTTTCGTGGTGAGGAGGTAGCTATGTGGCGTGCGCCTGCTTCGATTTGGGAAGCGGATAACTCATTTCATATTGAGCTCGACGCGCCGGGTGTCGCCAAGGAAGACGTCGAGTTGACGTTTGACAAGGGAACGTTGCAGATCACACTCGAACGGAAAGTACCGGATAGCGATCGCACCAACTGGCACAACGAGCGTGGCTTCGGCAAAGTGACTCGTAGCGTCACACTGCCAGACATCGTCGACCCCTCGACGATCACGGCTGAGCTATCCAATGGTGTACTGCACGTGACAATCACCAAGCGTCCCGAGTCGCAGCCGAAAAAGATCGAGATCAAAGTCTCGTAAGTGGTTCGATCAGCTCAGTTATGAGCCAGCGAACTTAACCCGATAACTTTCTCGTCGGCATACAGCAGGGGCCGCGTCTCAAGCGCGGCCCCTGCTTTTTCCAAGTGTCTGTTTGTAAATCTTCTTGATCGACACCATGAAGTATCGCAAAAGCTACTTGAACTTCCCAATGCGGGATATCAAATCGACCGTACGGCAGCTGTAGCCCCATTCGTTATCGTACCAACTCAACACTTTGAGCATGTTGCCCGCGATAACTTGGGTCCAATCGGCGGTGAAGATCGAACTGTGAGGGTCGCCGATGATATCAGTCGACACCAAGGGATCGGTCGAGTAGGCCAAAATGCCCTTCATCGGTCCCTCAGCGGCAGCCTTCATCGCTTCGTTGACAGCTTCCTTAGTACAATCCTTTTTGGTGATAACCGTCAGATCGACGATGCTGCCAGTCGAAACCGGGACACGCAGCGCGATGCCTGTGAGCTTACCCTTAAGCTCGGGAATTACGAGGCCCACAGCACTGGCAGCACCCGTGGTGCTAGGGATAATGTTGATGGCTGCGGCCCGGGCACGGTACGGATCGGCGTGCGGGAGATCCTGCACATTTTGATCGTTCGTGTAAGCGTGGCAGGTGGTCATCAGGCCTTTTTCGATGCCCCAGTTGTCGTTGAGCACCTTGGCCACTGGTGCGAGGCAGTTGGTGGTGCAACTCGCGTTGCTGATACACTTAAGGTCTGGTGTGAGTTTGTCGTCGTTCACACCTAAGACACACGTTAGATCGGCACCATCCTTGGCCGGGGCACTGAGCACCACGCGCTTGGCGCCGGCTTCGAGGTGGGTATCGTAGCCCGCCTTGCCGTCTTTGGCGCGGGCAGTGAAGATGCCCGTGCTTTCGACGACCACATCGACGCCCAGTTCTTTCCATGGGAGTTCGGCCGGGTTGCGGACAGCTAGCGCGCGAATCTTCTTGCCGTTGACGGTCAGAGATTCTGCATCATGCTCGACTTTGCCCTGGAAGCGGCGATGGTTGCTGTCGTACTTGAGCAGCGTGGCCAGCATTTTATTGTCTGTGAGGTCGTTGATGGCAACGACATCAAACTCTTCGGGGCGCGAACTCAGGAGCCGGAAAGTCAACCGGCCGATGCGGCCAAAGCCATTAATTGCAACACGAATAGCCATTTCCTATCTCTCCTAACGCGAATGGTGGCAACTTCCCATACGGCGACTACCAACGAGCGGTGCATCTCGCACGGGCAACTGTTCAATTGTTTTTCAGATCAAGCGAATTCAACAATTATATCGCTGGCGCGTGGGGCTCACAACGGGCTGGAAATTCGCGTGAGAAGGGCCTGGCAGTGAGCGCCGCGGACCAAGCATGTGCCCGTTCGTACAACAATCGAGCGTATGTGGCGATAAATCCAACTATCTCAACTATCGCGGCCGGCGATTGAGCGGCGCAAGCGGTCCCACCAATGCCGCAGGCCACCGCAGGAGCCGTTGACGCCAGAGGCAAGTTCGGCGATGGCAGCTTCCCAATCTTCGGTACCGTCGCCAGGCGGGCAGCCACGGGCCATCCAAAGCTCATAGGCCCGGTGGGCAATCACTTCGTCGGATAAATTGCGGTCTGCTGGGGCTGAGTTCATGGTAAAACCTCCATGCGGACTTGATTGCGTCAATCGCCTGCGTTCGCCTGACCGAGTAACTCTACCTATTGAAATCGAAGGAGAAGGCAAGGTCAAGCGTGATTGGGCAGCGCAAGCGCGCCGCATTCCTCGCAGAGCAGTTCTCCGCTGCTAATTGGCTTTATTCAATGTGCAGGCGCTTTTGGATGTCTTCGAGTGGGATGCCTTTGGTCTCGGGCATCACACACAGGACCCACACCAATTGCAGAACCATCATCGCCGCATAGAAGGCGAACACATACCCCCCCGATGCTTCGGCGAACATCGGAAATGTCCACGAGACCGCTGCCGCCATGATCCAATGTGTAAAGCACCCCAGCGCTTGGCCGCGGGCACGGACGCGATTGGGGAAAATTTCGCTAATGAACACCCAGATGACGGCCCCCTGTCCGAAGGCGTGAGAGGCGATGAACACGAGCAAGCTAGCAAGCACGACCCGGCTGCCGGTGGGTGTAAAATCGGTCCCGTAAGTGTAAAACGCCCAGGCTGTGACGCCCAAGCTGAGAATATAACCGAGCGAGCCAACGAGCATCAACGTTCGACGGCCGAAGCGATCGATTACCGACAAGGCCAGCATCGTGAACACCAAGTTGGTGAGGCCGACGATCACTGACTGCCGCATAGCCGAATCGGCAGCGGCCCCGGCCATTTTGAATATGTGGGGCGCGTAGTACATCAACGCGTTGATGCCAGACAGCTGATTGAACATGGCAATCGCCACGGCAAGCAGAATCGGCGTGCGGTACTTCGCTTGAAACAGGGACTCGGCGAGGCTGTGGTGCTCGACGTCGAGCGAGGCCTGGATCACGCGGATCTCGTCGTCGACATTGCCCTCGTCGGTGCCGAGGCGAGCGAGCACACGGCCGGCTTCCTCCTCGCGTCCCTGGGCTACGAGCCAGCGCGGACTGCGCGTGACTGTGAAGAGCAGGACGAAGAAAGCGGCCGCGGGAATCGCCTCGACACCGAACATCCAGCGCCAAGCGTTCTCACCTAGCTCTTGTTGGGCGACGATGTAGTTCGAGATAAAGGCCAGCAAGATGCCAAGTACGATATTGAACTGCTGCACCGCGACGAGTCGACCGCGAAGGGGGGCGGGGGAGATTTCGGCAATGTACATCGGGCAGACGACGCTTGCACCGCCGACCGCCAGACCACCCAGAAAGCGGAAGAACAGGAATGATACCCAGTCCCAGGCCAGCGCGCTGCCAAGGGCGGAAACGAAATAGAAGAGGGCCATCCACACCAGCGTCGTGCGACGACCAACTTTATCGGCGGGACGCCCCACGGCCAGCGAACCAATCATCGTGCCGACCAATGCGCTGGAAACCGTAAACCCTAGCCAGAAGCCGCCAGACCCACCCAGCCACGCCCGGTCGAGTCCGAAGACACGGGTCAGGTCGGCGGTGGTGCCCGAAATCACGGCCGTGTCGAATCCGAACAGCAGGCCTCCCAGCGCCGCAACCACAGTGTTGCCGACGAGCGTACGAGAAAATTTCATATACTTTCGCCTGTTTTATTACCTGAGATGAGCGCGAATAATTCGCGCCATTGCCCGCGAACAGTTTATATTAATAGGAGCCTGCGGGGCGATATTGAATTCACCGATCCGAGGAGACTTGTGATGAAGCCAGGGAACTTTTGTTGGCGCCACGGCTGGGGTAACAAGCATCTCGTTTTGGCAACAGTGCTGACCGCAATCATTGGCGGCCGCATCGCGGCCGCCAATGATACCATTGCCGCGGATCGGCTGGTCCAGAAATCGCTGCAGGCCGAATTGGCGGGCGACTCGGCACAACGCACAACCCTCTTGCGGGAAGCGATCGAGATGGCTCCAGAATTTTCTCCCGCGCGGTGGCACAGCGGGCAGGTGTATGTCGGCGGCAAGTGGATGCCCATCGAGGACGCTCAGGCTGCTGCCGCCAGCGATTCTGTGCAGGCCGAGTATCTTAAGTTGCGTGAGGCGTCGGGAGCTGACTCGCTCACTGGCCAACTCGCCCTGGCCCGTTGGTGTCGCAAGAACGGCCTCCAAGAAGAGGCGGATTTCCATTGGCGAACCGTGCTGACCAAGCAACCGAATAACGAATCCGCGCTTCGGGCGCTCGGCGCGAGATGGTATCAGGGGCGTCTGATGACGCCGGCCGAGATTAACGCGGCGAATGAGCGGTTGCGAACCTCTCGCACGGTCGCCAAGAAATTCGCACCTCAAATGGCGCGTTGGGAGCGACTGCTCTCGGCCGGCGACCTCAATTCGCGCGACGCTGCGCTGGGCGAAATTCGGGCGCTGCGTGCGACGGCTGCGATCCCTGCGATGGAAGAGGTCACTCTAGGCACAAAGCTCGTCTCGAATTCCAAGTTTGAACGCTGCCACCAAGTCAGCCTCGCGTTTATCGCCGCGCTCGATGAGATGCGCGGGTCAGCGGCGACCAATTCGCTGTTACGTCACGCTGCATTTTCGCCGCTTGAGAGTGTCCGCGAGTTGGCCATCACAGCGCTCAAGAAGCGGCCACCTCACGATTACGTGCCGCAACTCTTGGCGGCGCTCTCGGCACCGGTTGAATCGTCGTTTCGAGTGGAGACCGACAGTAGCGGCAGCGTCCACTATTTCCATTCGCTGTACTGTGAAGGACCGCAGGCGGACTGGTCGTTCGAAGGACGAGTTTCGGCGATGCAGCACGATCTTCAGGGTCCCACTAATGTCACCATCGATGACCAGATCCGTGGTGAGAGGATGCGCGAACGTTTCGGCGCTGCGAATAATCCCCGGGTTAGAGCCGAAATGGCATCCGTTGCTCAGTTCAACCAGCAGCAGTTTAGTTCTCAGGCCAATTCCGCCCAACGGCAGATTGCCGCGGCGAACCGGGCGACCGCCGCCGCCAACGCACGCGTGATTTCCGTGCTTAGAGCGACCACAGGCGAAGATTTGGGCGACCATCCGCGCGCCTGGTGGAACTGGTGGCTGCGCTACAACGAATACTCAAGCGACGAGGAAAGACCGGTTCAAGAGCAACGCTATGCGGATTCCACCCATCGATATTACCGTCCGCCGTCGGACTACATCGTGACCGTTCGCCCGACGCCCGACCCGGTAGCGAGAACACCAGCACGACAGTTTCCCTATATGCAATCTGGACGCCGAGAAGTTCCGTACCCTCGACCACCAGTGCCGCGGCGGCCAATTGAGTGTTTTGCCGCCGGGACGCCCGTTTGGACTCGGACCGGACTTAAACCAATCGAGAAGTTGCAAATGGGCGATTTCATCCTCGCTCAAAACATAGCTACGGGCGAGATGGCGTACAAACCACTGATCGGCCGCACGGTGCGGCCACCGAGCAAGACCCTTTGGATCTCGTTAGACAAGGAAAAATTGCAGACGACACTGGGCCATCCGCTGTGGGTCGCTGGCCTGGGCTGGCAAATGGCAAAGGAACTGGACGACGACGCGATTCTGCACGGCGTGAATGGACCGGTGCGCGTGGGTACGATCGCAACTGGCGAAGAAGCCGAGGTCTACAACCTGGTCGTGGCCGACTTCAGCACGTACTTCGTTGGCAAGAGCGGCATCCTTGTGCATGACAACACACCGCGCCAGCCGACGGCGGCGATTGTGCCGGGGCTTGCCTCGACATTAAAAGACTAGACCGCAATCATCCCCTGCGTGATGCCTGGGGCCGGCAGCGTGCTGGTGCCCATCAAGTAGGCATCGATGGCACGGGCGGCGCCGCGGCCTTCGTTGATGGCCCAGACGACGAGCGATTGGCCGCGGCGGCAGTCGCCGGCGGCGAACACGCCTGCAATCGTTGTGGCGAATGGGCCGTGTTCGGCTTTGAAAGTTTCCCAGTTGCCACGCGGCTTCTGGGTTTCGATGCCGAGTTGCTCGGCGAGGTCTAGCTCGGGACCGAGGAAGCCCGTGGCCAACAGCACCAAATCGGCAGGCCAGACCTTCTCACTGCCGGGCACCTCGCTGAAGGGAGCCTTCTCGCCCGCCTTCGACCAATCTACCTCGACGGTCTTCACGCCAACTAGGCGGCCGTTTTCGCCCACATACTCCTTGGTCATGATGTTATACTCGCGCGGGTCGTGGCTGGTTTTGGCTTTCCACTCCGCGTGCGAGTAGTCGAGGCGATAAATCCGCGGCCACTCGGGCCAGGGATTGTTTGGGGCACGCTCGACCGGTGGGCGATCCAGCAGTTCGAAGTTGACAACACTTTTGCAGCCGTGACGGATGGACGTGCCAATGCAGTCGGCCCCGGTGTCGCCACCGCCGATCACGATGACATCCAGTCCCTTGGCGGAGATGGTTTTGCCTTCGGAGCCGGGCGTAAAACTACTCCCTGCTCCCTGCTCTCCGCTCCCTGCTGCCGCGTCGAGCAGACTCTTGGTGTTGCGAGTGAGAAAGTCCATCGCCAGGTGGATGCCAGAGAACTCGCGGCCCGGGCAGCGGCCCGTGGGGTCGAACGACTTGGTCGCCCCCGTAGCCAGCAGCACGGCGTCAAAGTCGGCCACCAGATCGTTCGGATCGATAAACGTCATCGGGCAGCCGCCGCACTGCATAATCTCGGTCATATGGCCGCTGGGGAATTCTTCTTCCTTGCCGATGTGGGCGCAAGTCACAAACTCGACTCCTTCGGCGGCCAGCAGAGCAATCCGCCGTTGAACCACACCCTTCTCAAGCTTCATGTTCGGGATGCCGTACATAAGTAAGCCGCCGATGCGGTCAGCGCGCTCGTACACGGTGACCGTGTGACCCACTTTGTTGAGTTGGTCGGCGGCGGCGAGGCCGGCGGGACCGCTGCCGACGATGGCGACGTGTTTGCCAGTCCGCAATGCGGGTGGCTGAGCGGCGACCCAACCTTCGGCAAATCCTCGGTCGATGATCGCGTTCTCAATGTTCTTGATCGTGACCGGCGGCTCGTTGATGCCCAGCACACAGGCCCCTTCGCACGGTGCGGGACAAGCCCGACCGGTAAATTCGGGGAAGTTGTTCGTCTTGTGGAGCCGGTCGAGCGCGTCCTTCCAACGGCCCTGGTAAACGAGATCGTTCCACTCGGGGATCAGGTTATCAATGGGACAACCAGTTGAACTCTGACAAAACGGTACGCCGCAATCCATGCAGCGGGCACCTTGCGTGCGCAGCTGCGACTCGATTGGTTCGGTGTAAATCTCCAAATAGTCCTGTACACGCACAAGCGGATCACGGTACGGAACCGCCTGCCGATCAAACTCTTTGAATCCTGTTGGTTTGCCCATGATGATCTCTGCACTTTGATTCTGGGATGAGTCTCAGGCAAAGTCTGGAGACTCCAACTGCACTTATGCAAGTGTCGGATGAGTTTGTTTCACGCGTTGGCGGCGTTCATCAAGCACGCGTTTGTAGTCGGTTGGCATCACTTTGACGAACTGCGGCACGGTTTCTTCCCAGTTGTTGAGTAGGTTGGCCGCGACCGTCGAGCCGGTGTGCATTTGGTGCTTTTCGATCAGCTCGCGGAGTTCAGCGAGATCCTCGTCGGCGACGACTTTTTCGAGCTCTACCATACCGAGATTGCAATTGGCGAGGAACCGGTCGTGGGGGTCGTGGATGTAGGCGATGCCGCCCGACATGCCGGCCGCGAAGTTGCGGCCCGTGGGGCCAAGGATCACGACACGGCCACCGGTCATGTATTCGCAGCCGTGGTCGCCAACGCCTTCGATGACGGTGTTCGCCCCGCTATTGCGAACGCAGAACCGCTCAGCCGCCCGCCCGCGGAAGAAGGCCTCGCCGCGGGTTGCCCCATAAAGTGCGACGTTTCCGATAAGGATGTTCTCTTCAGGAACGAAACTGGCCTTCTTGTGCGGGTAAATAATCAGGCGGCCGCCGGAAAGGCCCTTGCCCACGTAGTCGTTCGCATCGCCTTCGAGTTCCAACGTCACACCCTTGGCGAGGAACGCACCGAGACTCTGGCCAGCCGAACCGTGGAATTTGAAGTGAATCGTGCCGTCGGGCAGCAGGTCCTCGCCGTAACGTTTGGCGATTTCGTGGCTGATGATCGTCCCGACGGTGCGGTTCGTATTGATGATCTCTAACTCGGCACGGACCGGTTTGCCGTACTCGAGCGCCGGCTTGGCGAGATCGAGGAGCTTGGTTCGGTCGAGCGATAGCTCCAGACTGTGGTCCTGGCCACGGGTGCAATAAGTGTCTACATCTGGCCGCGGCTTCTTGATCGGTGAGAGCAGCGTCGTTAGGTCGAGCCCGTCGGCCTTCCAATGTTTGATCGCTTCGTTGATTTCCAGGCAGTCGACGCGGCCAACCATCTCTTCAATTGTATGGAAGCCAAGATCAGCCATGATCTGGCGGGCATCCTCGGCGACCATGAACAAGTAATTGACCACGTGCTCTGGCGCGCCTGTGAATTTCTTCCGCAGTTCGGGGTCCTGCGTGGCAATGCCCACGGGGCAGGTATTGAGATGGCACTTGCGCATCATGATGCAGCCAAGTGCGATCAGCGGTGCAGTCGCGAAACCGAATTCCTCGGCCCCGAGAAAGGCAGCGATCACCACATCGCGGCCTGTTTTTAGACCGCCATCGGTCTGCAGCACAACACGGCTGCGCAAATCGTTAAGCACCAGCGTCTGATGTGTTTCGGCGATGCCGAGTTCCCATGGCAGGCCAGCGTGTTTGATACTGGTGAGCGGCGATGCGCCTGTGCCACCGCCGTCGCCGGAGACGAGAATGTGATCGGCAAAGCCCTTGGCAACTCCGGCAGCAATCGTGCCAACGCCCACTTCTGCCACTAGCTTCACACTTACCCGGGCAGAAGGATTGCTGTTCTTCAGGTCGTGAATCAGTTGCTTGAGATCCTCGATCGAATAGATGTCGTGGTGCGGCGGCGGGCTGATCAGTCCCACGCCGGGTGTTGAATAGCGGATGCGGGCAATGTTTTCATCGACCTTGCGGCCAGGGAGCTCGCCCCCTTCACCAGGCTTCGCGCCTTGCGAAATTTTAATTTGCAATTCGTCCGCATTTGCGAGATACCAAATCGTGACTCCGAATCTGCCAGATGCAACCTGCTTGATCGCCGATCGCTTCGAGTCGCCATTGGGCATGGGATTGAACCGCTCGGGATCTTCGCCCCCTTCACCGGTGTTGCTTTTGCCACCCAGCCGATTCATAGCGATGGCCAGCGTTTCGTGGGCTTCGGCCGAGATTGAGCCGAAGCTCATCGCGCCGGTACAGAATCGCTTGACGATATCTTTGACGGGCATGACCTCATTGAGCGGAATGGGGCCGCCATTGGCAGACGACTTGAATTTGAGCAATCCGCGGAGCGCGCAACGAGTGCGGGCGTCGGCGTTCGTGTGTTCCGCAAATCGATAGTAGGCGTCGACGCTGTTGTTGCGGGCCGCGACTTGCAGGTTGGCGATCGCGGAGGGGTCCCACATGTGGCGTTCGCCTTCGGCCCGCCAGTGGAATTCGCCTGGGTTGGGTAACACCGCAAGCCGATCGAAGGTCGATTTGGGAAAACCGATTTCGTGCCGCCGCAATGCTTCTTTGGCCAGCACATCTAAATCGACGCCCTGAATGCGGCTCGCGGTGCCGACAAACGAGCGGTCAATCACCTCATCGCGCAAGCCCACCGCCTCGAAAATCTGGGCTCCCTTGTAACTTTGCAAAGTCGAAATGCCCATTTTTGCCATCACTTTGAGCATCCCCTTGGCAACGCCCTTGCGATAGGCGTAAACGAGGTCGTGGTCTTCTTTGGTGACCGGATCGATGAGCTCGCCGTCGGCACCGGCCTCGATTGCAGGATGGGCTTTGCCTTCGCCGCCTTCGTCCCCCCTCACACCGACACCTTCGGGTCGCACGATGAGCCCTTCGCGGCGGGCATGCCAAAGGGCTTCAAACGCCAAATAAGGATTGATCGCATCGGCCCCATAGCCAATGAGCAAACAATGGTGATGCACCTCGCGAGCTTCACCGGTCTCGACGACGATGCCGATCTGCGTCCGCCTAGTTCGTCGCACTAAGTGATGATGCACCGCGCCGGTAGCGAGCAACGCGGAAAGTGGCACTCGATCGGCACTGATGGCGCGGTCGGAGAGGATGATTAGCGATTCGCCTCGGTCGATTGCCAGCTCGGCTTCCGCACAGATGCGGTCGAGTGCTTTGACGAGCCCCGCCTTGCCTTCACTGCGAGGCCAAGTAATGTCGATCGTTTTGGTCTTCCAGCCGCGATAGTCCATGTGCTTGACGGCAGCCAGCTGCTCGTTCGAGAGAATCGGGTGGGGCAGTCGCAGCCGTTGGGCATGCTCGGGCCCCGAATGCAGCAGATTCCGCTCTGGCCCGATGTAGCACTCGAGCGACATGATCACTTCTTCGCGGATCGAGTCGATAGCGGGATTAGTTACCTGGGCGAACAACTGGCGGAAATAGTCGTAGAGCATCCGCGGCTTGTCGGAGAGACAGGCCAGGCAGGAGTCGTTGCCCATCGAGCCAATTGGATCTCGCAGCTCGCGCACCAGCGGCAGTAGCATGAACTGCATAGTTTCGGTCGTGTAGCCGAAAGCTTGCATCCGCTCGATAAGAGTCTTCGGGTCGAAACCATGCGGCTCCTCATCGGGCTCAAGATCGTTGAGGTTGATACGTCCCTCGTTTAGCCACTGGGCGTAAGGCCGGCGGCTGGCAAAGTCACGTTTCAGTTCTTCATCGGGGATCAGGCAGCCCCGCTCGAAATCGACCAGAAACATGCGTCCTGGCTGCAAGCGGCCCTTGGCCTTCACGTTCTCTGGTTCAATCCGCAGCACGCCGACTTCGCTGGCCATGATGACGCGGTCGTCGTGTGTGAGATAATAGCGCGAGGGGCGCAGGCCGTTGCGGTCGAGCACTGCGCCGATGTATTTGCCATCGGTGAACGCGATGGAAGCGGGACCGTCCCAGGGCTCCATCATGCAGGAGTGATACTCGTAGAACGCCCGCTTCTCTTCCGACATCGATTCGTGATTCTGCCAGGCCTCGGGAACCATCATCATTACCGACTCTTGCAGCGAGCGGCCGTTCATCAGCAGGAACTCAAGCACGTTGTCGAAGGTGCCGGAGTCGCTGCAATCGGGCTCCGTGACGGGGAAGAGCTTGTTTAGCTCTGCACCGAAGAGGTCGCTGTGGACGAGGCCCTCGCGAGCGTGCATCCAATTGATGTTGCCGCGGACCGTGTTGATCTCCCCATTATGACTCATGAACCGCAGCGGCTGGGCGCGGTCCCAGGAAGGGAACGTGTTGGTCGAAAACCGCGAGTGGACCATCGCCAAATGGCTCGTGAAATCGGGCGATGCCAGATCGGGAAAGTATTTGAAGAGCTGCTCGGTTGTGAGCATCCCCTTATAAATAATCACCTTGGTCGAGAGCGAACAGACGTAGAACATCTTGGCTTGCTGCAGCGAAACATCGCTGCGAAGGCGATGACTAGCTTGTTTACGAATGAGGTATAACTGCCGCTCGAAGGCATCGCCGGAAAGGCCAGTGCCGGCGGCGACTATTAGTTGTTCGATATAGGGTTCGCCCGCTTTGGCAGTAGGGCCAATGTCAGCCTTAGCGCAATCGGTGGGTACCTTGCGCCAACCAACGAGCTGTTGACCTTGGGCCGTAATTAGTTCTTCGACAACACGTTTGCAGTGCTCTCGTTCCAGGTCAATTTGAGGCAAGAACACGATGCCAGCCGCAAATTCGCCCGGCGGAGGCAGTTCCGACTGCAGTTCCACTTGCACTACGCGCGCGAGAAACTCATACGGCAAAGCGGTGAGAATGCCGGCTCCGTCGCCGGTGTTCGCTTCGCAACCGCAGGCGCCACGGTGGTCCATGTTACGGAGAACTTCTTCGGCATCGATCAATATTTGATGGCTACGCTTGCCCTTCATATGTGCAACGAAGCCCACGCCGCACGAATCATGTTCATTCGCCGGGTCGTAAAGCCCTTGCTTGGATGGAAGCGACGAGAATGGCCAGCCTGGGTGTTCTTGCTCTGACATGTTGAATGTCTCCATGGGGAGAGGCTGTGACTCCTATCAACCAACCGAACTGACCACATCGAGCGATTGGGCCGTCCCGGTCGTAAACTCAGCCTGCCAAGTGATCTGACCGCTTGCCGGCGAAAGGCTCGACTCCGCCGCTCGTGATTGCAGCAGCTGCACGAAGCAGCGCGCCGTGTCGCTCAGCTCGCGATCGCTGCGATGGATGATTCCTAATGGCCGTACAAGCGGTCGTCCAGTCAATTGGACTTTGACGAGGGTTCCGGCCGACAGCTCGCGTTCGATCGTCGGCTCCGGCAACAGACTCACACCGGAGCCAATTTCGACTGCCCGTTTGATCGTTTCGATGTTGTCGAATTCCAGGGCGATCTTGACTGTCACGTCGTCGAGCGCGAGCACACGGTCGATCTCCTCGCGGATGGCAAGCCCCTGTTGAAATGCGACGACTGCCTCGCCTCGTAGTTCTCGGAGCACTACGCTCGACTTCCCGGCCAGCGGATGTTCTGGATGACAGACGAGTACCATCGGCTCAGCCCTCCACGGGATCGCCGCCAGGCTCTTTGATTCTTCGGGGTAACTGATCAGGCCGAGGTCGGCGTGACCGCTGTCAACCGCTTCGTATACGCGGTGCGGGTGCAAATACTCGAGTCGGACTTCAGCCTGCGGATTAGCCCCCAGGAACTCGCGGAGATATCGGCTCATGTGAGCCAGACCAACCGAGTAGATCGACGCTACGGTGAGCCGTGAAACCACCACTTGATGCAACGAACGGACTTCCCTCTCCAGGTCGACGTACCGCTGTACAATCACGCGGGCACCTTCGTGAAACTTGTGTCCCTCGAGTGTCAGCACAAAGGGCCGCTTCGAGCGGTCGATAAGCTGCACACCCAGTCGTTCTTCGAGCTGATGCACCACCTGGCTGGCGTTCGATTGCGACACGCCATTTATTTCGGCTGCATGGGAAAAGCTCCCCTGGTCGACGACGTCGCAAAAGATTTTGAGCCAGCGAATATGCATGGTGGATTAGAGGTATGAACGATTCACAAATGCGCAATTAATTTGCGGAAGTCCGCAAATTCGAATGATTGCGCGCAGTTCGAACGTGAGTGACCGCGCTCACAAAAATTGGGGTTAACGAACAGTAGCCGAATGGCTTGGGCCGAGTCGCGGCACCACGGAGCTAGTTCGGACAATCGGTTCCCAGAGCTGCATCAACAATTTGAATATCGACGAAACACAAAATTCGAAATCGAAATACAAGGGTAGCTAGAACGGGGCGAGTTGTCAATTGGCAGGGAAATTCCGAAGGTTTAGTTCCCGGAAGCTGCTGACGCAGCTAGCAAGGCTAGCAATTGGCTGGAAGGGTTTCAGCTCGAGGCATACCGACCTTGCCCATTAGATACGAGCCTAATACAGGGCTCCAAAGCTTGGTCGGCTGCTGGCGTTTGCGGGTTCGACTTGGGCACTTAGAATCGCTGCAACGAATTGACATTTAAACATTTAAATCGACGCGACGCCTAAAGATCGGCGGCCCCCCATCTTTACCCCTCGAGAATTTGCCATGTCCGAATTACTCACTTTTTCATCCCTCGTGGCGTTTACTGCCCTCTCGGCCCTGGAGATTGTTCTCGGCGTCGACAATCTGGTATTCATTGCCATCCTTACGGGACGGTTGCCGCCGGAAAAACGCGCGCTGGGTCGGCAGATCGGCCTGGGACTAGCCGCGGTCGGGCGAATCAGCCTGTTGTTCGCCGTTTCGTGGGTGATGACGCTCGACGATTCAAAACTTGTCACAGTTGGTTTGTGGGACTTGACGATCCGCGACCTGATCCTGATCGCGGGCGGACTGTTTCTCTTGGCCAAGGCGACGTGGGAGATCCATAGCAGTCTTGAAGGAGAACTGCACCTCAGCGATGACAAGAGCGAACCGAAGGTTGTCAGCGTCGCCGGCATCATCGGACAGATTCTATTGCTTGACCTTGTGTTTTCGATCGACTCGGTGTTGACGGCCGTCGGCATGGTCCAACCTGAAAAGTTTACTTCGGCACCGATCCCCGGCACGAGCGTCCCCTGGCCAGCGATGCTGCTGATGGCCTCAGCCGTGTTGAGCGCGGTGGCCGTAATGGTGTGGTTTATCAACCCAGTGTCGGAGTTCATCGAGCGTCACCCCACGGTGAAGATGCTCGCGCTAGCGTTTCTGCTTTTGATCGGCATGATCTTGGTGGCCGAAGGTTTGGGCCAGCACATTCCGCGCGGCTACGTCTACTTTGCGATGGGTTTCAGTATCTTTGTCGAAATGCTGAATCTCAAAGCAACCGCGAAGAAACGAGCGGTGGTACACTAACGCGACACTAGAGCGATGATGTGGATTGTGCAAGGTGCTCATCGCGCACAACACGGGTGAACTCCGCACCGAAAAATACTACTAGCATTGCGTAATAAGCCCAGAGCATGATGGCGATGAACGAACCGATCACGCCATAGGCAGTGGGATAACCCTGTCGTACCAGGTAAACGCTGAGGATCTGCCGGCCGATTTCCCAGAGGATCGCCGCGACAGTTGCCCCGCGGAGCGCCTCGCCCCACCGGACGTTCACGCGGGGGACGAAGCAATAGATAATTGTGAACGCAAAGAAGTTAAGCACTGTGTTGAGTAACAGGCCCATCACCCAGCGAAGATCCGGTGCGAGTGAAAACGCTGGCTCGATTGCAGCTTGGATCCCCGACCAAAACAACGAAACAACAGTGACCGCGATTACAAATGCCCCTGCTCCCACCAGCATGAGCACCGCCTTCATCCGTTGAAACGCCAGTCGCCAGAGCCAGGTCGCCCAGCCTTCTTTCGAATTGTCGGGCAGTCGCCAGATGCGATTAAATGCATGATCCACTTGCGTGAAGATGGCGATCGCGGTGACCAGCAGCACGACAAAACCTATCGGTCCGCCCGAAGAGGCATTCTTGCTGACCACTTCCAGCGCTCGGCCTATTTGGTCGCTCAGTTCCGGCGAGGCCTGTTGTTCAATGGCCGCAAGCACGCGCTCGCGGGCGCCTTGTCCTGTGACGGTCGACTCGAGCGCCACGCCCAACCCGGCCACCAGCACCAAGAGCAGTGGAAACAGCGAGAGCGCAAAGTAGTACGCCATCGCCGCCGCCATCAACGAGCCATCGTGTTCGTTGAAGCCTTGGTAGGCGGCGAGTAGCCGCTGCAAGAGTCGGCGCGGGTATTTGGTCAACAGATTAAGGGCTTCCATGAGCACGATTGTACCCAGGAGCCATGGCAGAGCTTAGGGCGATTTTCGCCGCAAGAGCATCTGTGTCAGTAGTGCGCTGGTCAAAACCAGGATCGTAGCCGGCTCGGGTATAGCTGCAGCTAAGAGAGTCAATCCGTCTGAGTCCGCCAATACCGATGTCGGCGCTGCAAGACCAAAATTTACCTTCCACAGCTTAAAGTCGATTTCATCGATAGTAGAATCGCCGTTCGCGTCGGCCCCTACATAAGGTGCAACAGTTTGCCCGAATTCGTCGCGCCACACGACATAGTCGGCCGCGTCGACGATCCCATTGCCGTTGAAATCGCCCACCAGGACGTCGAACACCACAACGGTCCCGTTGTTACTAAAACCAGGCGAATCGAGCGACTCGACGCCAGCCACCGCACGACCGCCATCGATCGCAATGGATTCGAATATCTCGTCACCCGCAACAAAACCTGTCGAGTCGAGCTGTAAGATCTGCTGGCCCGTTGTCACGTCGAATAAATAAGCGGTGTTGATGGTGCCGAGCACGTCTTCATGACGGGCATGAATTAGGGCCAGGTTGCCACTAATAGCGACGGCTTCGCCAAACAGATCTTCGCCTTGCGAGTCACTGGGAACCAGCTCAAATAACTGCTGGCCCGTTGTGACATCGAACAAATATGCCCGGCCGAATTCATTAGGAAGCACTTGGCTATCACTTGGTGTGGCACCGACAAGTGCCAGATTGCCGCTAATTGAAACCGAACGCCCAAACCCGCGAACCGGATTCAAAGTAACTGGGTCGATGGGCGGCAAAAGGGAATGAAGCAGTGTGCCATTGGTATCGTATATGAACGCGCCGCCACCTCGACCGGTGAGGTCATAACCAATAATCGCACGCACGCCATCGAGATCGAGCGACGCGCCGAATTCGGCAAAGCTGGGTAGGCCCTCCGGCTGAATCGGAGCGCCGAGCTGGAGTCCCGTCGTAACATCGAACAGATAGACTTGTCCGCGAAAGCCCGACGAACCGGGGGCACCGACTAAAGCGTGATTACCACTGATCGCGACAACTTGGCCAAATTCATGATTTGCCGCACCGTCACTCGCCAGAAGCTTATGCAGTTGATTGCCATCGGTGTCGAAAATGTAGGCGGTGCCCTGTTTGCTGTTCTCATCTTCTGCCGCAATAATCAGCCGACCGCCGTCGATGGCAACTGCGTTGCCGAAGGAGCGAGAGGCCGGCGGGTCGCTGGTCGTAAGCTTGTGGAGCTGCGTGCCCGTGGCAGCGTCGAAAAGATAGGCCGCGCCGGAAGAGAGCACACCTCCTTCGTTCGTGTCTTCGGCGCCAACGAGGATCAAACTTCCTTGAATCGCAACTGCGTCTCCAAAGTCTTGGCCCGAAATCGGCGCCTCGGGCAAGAGCGATAACAGCTGGTCGCCCAATGCGGCCCAGGCCCCCTGGTGAAATGCCAACCAACCGATCGTGGTCCAAACGATTTGCTGTGCGAGCTTCATGATTCGCGTGATCTCTGGGTTCATCCAAGGAAGGAAATTACTTTCAGCGGAGTTTGGCATACGGGCGAAACGGCAGACGACCGCAACACTATGCCAAGATCATGTGAGATTTTCGTGAATGTATCAGGATATTCACGAAATTTTCATCGAGAGTACGTACATCGTAGGTATCGCTGAACATCCAGCGATGGTCGGGATATGAAACCTTTTGTAAGGAGAGGGTTGATGAAGTTCTTGCTAGGCTGGTTTTGCGGGAGCGTATGGGCTTGCTCCAGTATGTCGGTGGCACTGGCATCGGATTCGCAGATATTGCGAGTGCCAAGCGAATTTGCGACGATTC
This sequence comes from Pirellulales bacterium, assembly GCA_041753435.1. Lineage (GTDB taxonomy): Bacteria > Planctomycetota > Planctomycetia > Pirellulales > Lacipirellulaceae > DASYDU01. Next base: position 69,640 of record JBGSUJ010000145.1, read on the forward strand.
AGGCGGCAATCGACGCCGCAGCGGATGGCGATACCGTACTGGTTGCCCCGGGGACGTACCAGGAAGGGCTGCACATCGCCGGCAAAGCAGTGATTTTGGCCTCCGAGTACCTCACGACGGGTGATGAAAAAAACATCTGCCAGACCATTCTCGATGGTTCGCTCGAATCAACCGATAGTAAACCCACCGTGCGCGACCAAGTAATCCTGGTCGAAGCCACCGCCGGCCCTACTACCGAAATTGTCGGCTTCACAATCCGCAATGGCGACGATGGTATTTCCTGCTATGGACAAATTTGTATCGCCCACAATTATTTCACCGGTCACGAAGACGCCATCGACTATGAAGGCGGGGGAGGCGTGTGTGAGCACAATGTCTTCGAAAACAACACAGATGATGCCGTCGATCTCGATTTAGACTGTGCCGTGACAGTCGCACACAATCTGATCCGCGACAACGACGACGACGGAATCGAGATACGCCTGCACGATTACCGTGGCGAAACGCTGGAAATTGTGCTTCGCGACAACATCATTACCGGAAACGGTGAGGATGGCATCCAGGTCATCGACTACCCTGGCCTTTCCGATCGCCATTTAAGAATTGAACGCAACCTGATCGCCAACAACGGGATGGCAGGCATCGGCCTGATGGGCGATGGCAACACAGTCGAGAGCTACGAATCAGCCGCGATCCCCGAGCCGATCGATATCATCAACAATACGATCGCCAACAATGAGTATGGAGTTACCGGCGGCGCTAACATCGTGTTTTTCAACAATCTACTGCTGAAGAACCGACGGATTGCCTTAAAACAACTGGCAGGTGTATCGGCCGGCAGCCACAATTTGCTCTGGCAGAACGGTGCCGATCGGGAGGGCAGCGATTTTACTGACGTTGAGCCGCTGCAGGCCAATCCGACGCTTGCAGCTGATTATCATCCGCTCGTTGGTAGCCCAGTGATTGATGCCGGCACTGCGGAATTCTCAAATACTGCGGGGCGGATAGTCGGTGCATCGAAATATATGGGGTTGGCCCCAGACTTGGGTGCTTTCGAATTCGTAGCGGACCGAGAGCGTGAGTAGGATCTGCCCATTCCACACAAAACTATCAGCCGTGCCCGCCTGAATAGCTGGCACGGCTGATTTTGATTGCTTAGCTCGACTGCCTCCGATCTAGCGATGCCGCAACCCGCGGGCACCGATCGACATTCCCACTAATGTCAGCAGCAAGACGATTGACGATGGCTCCGGCACAATGCTCGGATTCTCTGACCCCGGCGTCAAAAAATACTGCTGGGCGATCGCGATCGGTAGATTCGTTCCGTCCTGTGTAATGTTATCCGTTCCGTCAGCAGCAAAGAATGGTCCGTAGTAGTTAGAGTCCTCTTCGCCATTTGGGCTATCGAAGGCGAACCATTGGCCGGCAAACTGCCCCGAGTTGGGCAGTTGCACAAAGGCGTCGGGGCCAAAGGGCGTGTTGATGAGGTCCACGCCGCCAAACGCACTGGCATAGGAGAAACCCGGGGTGCCCGCTTCAACCACGCCGAGTGCATCCAGCACCGCAGCCCAGGGAGTTACGTCGAGTACGCCGCCATTGCCGGTATCGAGGTCCTGTCCCAGGAATCCCGTGAAATCACTGACCAGCAGATAGGTTGCATTGTCGTCGGCCTGTAGACCCTTGCTACCCGCGAAAGGTGCGACATGTTGGACGGTGGCCAGAGCGGGGTTTGGAACCAGATCGATGCCGTCGGGCTTATCATCGCGCCACAAGAACATGCCGTTTGCGCCTGTGGTGGGTGTCGTCGCCGAGCCAAGGTCGATCACTTGGTCGACGCGGCCCGAGTCAATGCCAGTGCCATTGATTTCGAGCAACCACAGCCCCAACAGCGACTCGTTGGGAGTAGTGCTGCGGAGTTCAAAAAATTCACGGCCGAAACCCTCGTCGCCGGGGAAGCGATCCTCCGGCCCCACAAAGATTTCATTCAACCTGATGGCAGCCTCGCCGCCACGAACCACCACCAGCATCAAGCCGATAGCGGCAATAAACTTGCCGAGCATGCGGTTCATTAAATCTCCTCCCAGTTGGTAACCACTTGTGAGATATCTACTCGGTTTCGACTATCGAAGCCGAACTAAGCTGCAGATCGTAGCGGCCCAATAGGAGAGGTTGATGAAAGTGATGTTAAAATTTAGTGAATTGACGTTTTCACTCCAGCGAATCCGGAAGACGCCTGCGCTCGAGCCTGCACGAGCTATCGAAAATCACTGACCACGTTTCCGTCGGCGATATTCCCCAGATTCCGATAAGTTACCAAGTCGAGCGACTCGGAAAGAAAATGCACCGAACCATCTGCAAAGGCGAAGAAGACACCGCCGATGTGCCAACTGAAGGCACACTCGTCGTCAGTCGCCTGGTTGAAGTTGGCGACCGATTTCGACGAGATTGCACCGTTGATCGGGTTCGACTCGTTAGTTTTAAAAAGTGTGGACTCGTCCTGCACGACACCGCCAATCCAAAAGGGCCATTTTTCGAACTCGGGCTCCTTGAAATAAGCCGATTCGCCGATGGCGATCGTCTTGTTGAGGCCGTCGGTGACGTCCTTGATTGCCAATTTTTTACGCTTTGCTACATCCCACAGTTCGCGGACGGTATTGAAGATACCAATGGTGTCACTGCCGGCCGCTACGGAATCACTTGTATCGCTGCCATTGCAGCCTTTATAGTCTGAGGTGGAGTAGCCTTGGGCGTAGGCAGGTAGCGATTCATCGGTCGCGTGGGATTCCATTTCCGAAGTAGGGCAACGATACACCGCGACGATCGTGTCGCCACCCGACAATATATTGCCAGTCGCTTGGTATGCGCGGCGACATACGGCCGGTCGCCATGCCGGCAAGATTTGATTATTCATCGAATCGTAAAGCGATTGTTCCTCAGCATACGGCAATAGCTCATATGCCCAGCCTAGCCCCTGCTCCGAGAGGGAAATCGGGTGCCCCTGGATGCCCATCGGAAAAGCCTGGTGAACATCGTGATAGGCATGCAGTGCAAGGCCCATTTGCTTCAGGTTGTTCGAGCATTGAGACCGACGCCCTGCCTCACGGGCGGCTTGAATGGCCGGCAGTAATAGCGCTACCAGAACGCCGATGATGGCAATCACCACGAGCAGTTCGACTAAGGTGAAACCATGTCGAGCACTAATTCCTGTTTTCACAGCCTTCGTTCCTATCTAGGGTGTGGTGTCACGCACATCGCACCGTCTTGAAATGTACAGCATCGACTGTAGCGCTGTGATCGGACGCCTACAAGAACAATGACGCCGCTCAGGCCGAGTTTATTCAACTCTTCGCGCAGCTTTTGCAGAGTCTTAACCAACCGCACACAAGAGCGTGCTGCTGAGTGAAAATAGGGGGTATTCTGCCGTTGAAAAATTAACTAGCGTCGGCATTTGCGGGAGCATGTTGGCTGTCATGGCTGTGACTATGGTGGTACGAGCTGGGATCGGATACTGGGACAGAGTTGTCCTTGTTGGCAGCAGCTTTTTCGACGGCGTGTTGACTCACGTCGACCAATTCGACATCCGCCAAGTGGCCTTCGCGCGACGCGCCGCCCACAACCAACAGGGCATCGGCTTTTGCGGCCGGCACCAGTTGGTGGGAGAACCGCGGCCAGGGCAGCTTAGCGACAACTTCCCATTTCGCTCCGTCGCACACGAGTTTGAAAACCGGTCCGTTAAGTCACGCCCCAGATACATTGGCGTTCTTCGGCCCGCCCAGGCCCGACCGAGCGTAAGTGCGATGATCGCGGCCTTACAACACCAGATTAACACCATTTTTCTCCAAGGTCGTACGTCAAGCGGCCCGCGGCGAATGTTGGCTGGCTTCCCGGATGAACCGTGACCAACACGGGCGGATTGCGTTGTGTGCGGTAACCGTTCACGGGTCGCGCATAACCTAAACGGTAAGTGGACAGTCAATCTCGAAATTCTCGGAGATTTTGCATGCTATCGGTGTACGAGCGAAAGGGCGATCATCCCGCTGGCTCGTTTTGCCACGTGGCAAGCGAGC
>JBGSUJ010000146.1:0-2291 GCA_041753435.1 Pirellulales bacterium
GCTCGCTTGCCACGTGGCAAAACGAGCCAGCGGGATGATCGCCCTTTCGCTCGTACACCGATAGCATGCAAAATCTCCGAGAATTTCGAGATTGACTGTCCACTTACCGTTTAGGTTATGCGCGACCCGTGAACGGTTACCAACGAGGACACTATGTTAACGAAAATTGGGCATGGCTGTTTGCTTTTCACTCGTCGCGATCTTGCAATTGTCTTGGTTTTATTTGGTTCGACATCGCACACAGTGGCGGCCGTCAAGTTGCCGGCGCTGTTTAGTGACCACATGGTGTTACAACGCGAAGCAGACCTGCCGATCTGGGGTTGGGCTGATCCCGGTGAAAAAGTGACAGTGACACTCCCGGGGCAAATACTCACGACGGAAGCCGATGACGCGGGGCGCTGGCAAGTGACGGCGCAGCCGCTCACACCGGGCAACTCGTTCACGCTCGTGATCGAAGGCAGTAATCGGATCGAGATCGCTGACGTGCAGGTGGGCGATGTTTGGCTCTGTTCAGGCCAGTCGAACATGGAAATGTCGGTAGGCAATTCGTCGGAGGCGGACTTAGAAGTCCCCGCCGCCAATTACCCCAGCATTCGCATGATTACTGTGGCGACCCAAGGGGGCCAAGCTCCACTCGATAACTTCGATGGCCATTGGGAGGTTTGTACGCCCGAGTCGATTAGCGGTTTTTCGGCGGTCGGCTACTTCTTTGGCCGCGAATTGCACCAACAATTGAGGGTGCCGATCGGCTTGATCGACAATGCCTGGGGTGGTTCGGCGTGCGAAGCCTGGATTCGCCGCGATTTGCTTGAAGAGCATCCGCTCTATGAAAAGCTGCTCAAAGAGTGGGATGCGCGGATGGAAGTTTTTGACGAAAAGCAGGCCCAGGCAGACTTTGATCAACGGCTGAAAGACTGGGAGGAGCAGGCCGCTGCCGCCCGCCTTGCCGGCGAGCCAGAACCGCCGAACCGTCCCTGGTGGGATAACCCGGCCACGGGCCAACATCGTCCAACCAATCTTTACAACGGCCGCATCAAGCCGCTCATGCCGTTCGCGATTCGGGGTGCCATTTGGTATCAAGGCGAAACGAACGCCGGCCGTGCTTATCAATATCGCGAGATGTTTCCGCTGATGATTAAGAATTGGCGCGACGATTGGGGGCAAGGCGAGTTCCCCTTCTACTTCGTGCAATTGGCCGACTTTTTGCCGGAGGCAGATGAACCAGGCGAAAGTGCCTGGGCCGAACTGCGCGAGGCCCAGACGATGACTGTTGAGAAGCTGCCGAACACCGGTCAGGCAGTGATCATTGATCTGGGTGAGGCGAACGACATTCATCCTCGGAACAAGCAGGATGTTGCGCGACGACTGGCTCGGTTGGCGCTCAACAAGACATACAACCAAGAACTCGCCCACGAAAGTCCGCGTTTTAGTTCGCTGGAAAACCAGGGCAGCAAGCTGGTGGTGCGGTTCAAGGACGTAGATGGCAAGCTGCGAACACCCGAAGGCAAGCCGGTGGCGGGTTTTGCAATTGCCGGTGCCGATCGCAAATGGGTATGGGCTGCGGCCGAAATCGTGGGTGATGCGGAAGTCGCTGTGCATAGCGACTCGGTGCCCGAGCCCGCGGCGGTGCGTTACGCCTGGGCTGACAACCCGATCTGCAATTTATACGATTCGGCGGGTCTGCCGGCGACGCCATTCCGCTCCGACGACTGGCCGGGAGTGACGGCCAATGCGAAGTGAGTTTACAAATCGCGGGCTGGGTTAAACACGGCGGCATCGTAAATCGAGTAAATGTGTATCAGCCAACCGAGCCAAACGATCCAGAGCACGGCCGCCAGCACGAACTGGATCGCAGCCGGCAGGAACCGCCCCTGTACAAGCTGCCCCAAGCCGGGGATGAAGAAGCTGCAAATCGCCGCCAGCACGTTAGCGCTCGAACCTTGACCAGCCATCGGGCATCCTTTCCTGTTTGATATTGCGGGGGGTGGCAGGCCGCACAGATTGTCAGGAACTTCCCAGATTTTAGCAACAAGGCAGCAGGCTTGCCAGAAGTTCCGCGACTTCCTGCGAATTCCCGGCCTTTGAAAGAGATCGGTGGTGAAATTTGCGTTTGTGGAGCGGTCGCTGCGTGGACGTCGCTGCGGCGAATGACTAGTGCCCGGTCACAGCTAGAAGTTCGGGTTGGTGAAGATTGAAGAATGTGGGAGACTTCCGGCAACACGGAGGTGTCCCATGAACAAGAAGTATATTGTGCGGCTGACGGCGAAGGAACGCCGGATTTTGCGTGAGGT
>JBGSUJ010000147.1:0-11151 GCA_041753435.1 Pirellulales bacterium
GGCACGATTCGGCGCTCAATCCGGTCGTCACGATCCAGATCTTCTTCCTGCAAGTCTTGCACGGCAACACGGCCTGCGAACATCTGTCCCACTTGACCGGCCTGTCGTTCACCGCGGCCGCTTACTGCAAGGCCCGGATGCGGGTGCGGCTCGAAGCGCTCCACCTGCTGCTCCAACGGTGCGTCGATGAGTTGCAGCACAGCACGTTCGATCCGGCGCGTTGCCTTGGCCATCGAGTATTTCACGTGGACGGGTCCGCTCCGATGGCACTGAAGTGGAACTTCCCGGTATCATTCAATTAACCGTCCAGCCCGGCGACACACTCATCATTGAAACACCCGGCGGCGGAGGCTTTGGCAGGACATCACATGATTCGCCGTAACTTCACGCTCGACAACGGCACCACGACTTGGCTACTCCTCTCGCAAGTGGAACACGCGCGCATCAGCGGCGAATTGACGCGTGCCTGGCACAAGCCGTTTTCACACGAAGTAGTCGAGGCGATCACACACCACGACGACGGCTGGGCCAAATGGGAGGCCACGCCGCAATTAGATGCAGTGCGGGGTCGGCCCCTTTCCTTCCTGGAGTTGGCTTTCGCGGATGCAATTGAAATCTGGAACGATTCCATTGCCTCGGCACACCGTTTCGGCCCGCTCGCTGGTGCCATCGTCGCTGGGCATTTCATCGGACTGGCGAGCGGATCGGACCACGCTCAGCTACCGCCCGCAAAACAATGGTTGGTCGAAATGCGTTCACAACGCACCGGTTGGCTCGAACAATGGCGTCACGCGTCGACAGACCACACCCAAGAAATCGCCGATCGGGCCCAACAAATGTTACTCACTGCCGATTTACTGAGCCTCTGGCTTTGCCTAGACGGCCCGCTTAAGAGCGAAGGAGCCGCTGCAACACTTAACAACGAACTGAATTCACGTTCCACCAACGTGCTTGGACAATACCGCTTTTTGCCAGCTACCGTCTCGGTTTTTCCAGCCGGAATCGACTGGTGCGGCTCCCTTGTACCTTGGCCCTGCTCGATGGAAGAACTGAACCTCCATTCCCCTGCCCTGGCCGTTCCTGTGGCACATTACCATTGTTGGGCTGATATCGCTGCTGCCGGCTCTCAGGTCGACCTCCACTGGCGGTTGCGAAAGACCTTGCCCGCTGGCGACGAATGTTGATAATCCACAATCGCGTGGCCGACCAAGCAAAGCTGGAGGTTCTCAGCACGCAATCGCCCGCCGGTGCTATCGTCAGGCATCCGGCTGCAAGTTCTTCACATCCATTCATTGCAGGTGCGACATGCCACGGAACAAAACCTTTGACAATGTAGCTCAAGCGATCGGCGATACGCCCATGGTGCGAATTAACCGGCTCGTCCCGGCCGACCAGGCCACGGTATTCGCCAAGCTCGAATTCTTCCAACCGCTAAATAGTGTTAAGGACCGCATCGGCGCCGCCATGATCGAAGCCGGTGAAAAAGAAGGCAAGATCAAGCCGGGCACCACCATTGTCGAACCGACCAGCGGCAACACCGGCATCGCGCTGGCATTTGTCTGTGCGGCCAAGGGCTACAAACTGATCCTCACGATGCCGGAATCTATGTCGGTCGAGCGCCGGGCACTGCTGAGATTCATGGGTGCCGAACTCGTGCTCACGCCTGCCTCCGAGGGCATGAAAGGCGCGATCGCCCGCGCGACGGAATTGGTCGAAAAGACGCCCAACGCCTGGATGCCGCAACAATTCGATAACCCTGCCAATCCGGCGATCCACGAGCAAACCACCGGCCCCGAAATCTGGGAAGATTCCGGCCACAACATCGACGCGATCGTCGCCGGCGTTGGCACCGGCGGCACGATCACCGGCGTCGCCCGCTTCATCAAACCGAAAAATCCCAACTTCAAAGCGATCGCCGTTGAGCCGGTCGATTCGCCCGTGATCTCCGGCGGCAAACCGGGTCCGCACAAGATTCAGGGCATCGGCGCCGGCTTCATTCCCAAGAACCTCGATACGGCCTTGGTCGACGAAGTCATTCAGGTCAGCAACGAAGAAGCGTTTCTGTGGTCGCGCCGTTTGGCCAAAGAAGAAGGCATCGTCGGCGGCATTTCGAGTGGGGCCAATATGTGTGCGGCGGTGAAAGTCGCGGCCCGGCCCGAATTCAAAGGCAAGCGGATTTGTGTCATTATCCCCAGCTTAGGCGAGCGATACTTGTCGACCGCCCTATTCGAGGGCCTCACAGGCTAAGCGACGGGATTCGCTTGACGCTTGCCTGGGGACTGCTAGCATGGGTAGCCGAGTCGGCGAGTTGCGCCATTGGTTTACGGACAGGTTTTCTGTAGACTTCGCAGCCCTGCGGACCCATCCGCCAGCACCTTAGTCCACCTAGCACCGTCGTCCGCCCAGCAACTAGCTTGGCAGCAACCGTGAGACCCATGCCTTGAGTTCTTTCGTCCCACTTCCGACGATCGATCCTCCCTCCGCGCTGAAGAAGCGCCCCAGGCTGCCAGAATGGCTGCGCGTCAATCTCCCCAATGGCTCGCCGCTAGCGTTGTTCAATGCGACGCAGCATACGCTTGCCGAGAACGAATTGCACACGGTTTGCGAAGAAGCCCGCTGTCCCAACATTCACGATTGTTGGGCCCGTGGCACGGCGACCTTCATGATCGCCGGCAGGTCATGTACCCGTGGCTGCCGCTTTTGCAGCGTCGAAACGCTCCGCGCCCCCGAGCCGCCCGATCCAGCCGAGCCTGAACATCTGGCTGACGCGGTCGAGCGGATGCACCTCGAACACGTGGTGATCACCGTCGTCAATCGCGATGACCTGCCCGATGGCGGGGCATCGCACTACAAACGCTGCGTTCAAGCAGTTCATCAACGGCTACCAAACATTACGATCGAACTTCTCTCTAGTGACCTAGCCGGCAGCGAAAAGGCACTCGCGCACTTACTGGATGGTGTGCCGCTGGCCGTCTTTGCGCACAACGTCGAGTGTGTGTCGCGACTGGACCACACAGTCCGCGACCCCCGCGCCTCCTTTGCTCAAAGTCTCGCAGTGCTCCGCACGGCGAAGCGCCTGCGGTCCGATGTACTCACCAAGAGTAGCCTCATGGTCGGCCTCGGCGAAACGGATGCGGAAGTTTCCGACGCCCTGCGGCAACTTCGCGATGCCGAAGTCGACCTGCTCACACTGGGCCAGTACTTGGCCCCCGGCAAACCGGGCGAGCGGTTCCTGCCGGTCGACCGCTTCGTCACCCCTGAACAGTTCAACGCCTGGGCCGACGAAGCACGCGAAAGCGGATTTCGTGCCGTCGCCTCGGGCCCGTTAGTACGCAGCTCATTCCGAGCAGGACTCTTGTTGGAGGCCGCTCGCAATTTATGGACAGGATAACAGGATTCTTTCAGATCGATTGGATGTGTTAAGTCATTTTTTCCATCTTGCCGCTCCTGTAATCCTGTCAAAAGTAGAATACAGACTGTTGCAAAAGGACGAGTCATGGACGACTCATCGACATCGCCTCTAGTGGGCAAGCCGCACCCGGCCGCATGTTATGCGGGCATGGTATCGCTACGCGACCCCTTGCCGCTCGAACTGCATGTGCCGAGTCCGCCCCACCGTCCGGGCGACACCCCTCAATTCACGCCCTTCGCCGAACAACCGGGCGATCTTCCACGGCCCGATACGCTGGCTCCCTTCGAATCGCTCCGCGATCATGCGACAAGCCTGATTCGCGTGCTGGACGACCAATCGGTTGCCGCCGGCGAGTGGAATCCGCAGCTAACTCCCCAACAGCTCCGCCACGGCCTCGAGATGATGCTCCGCGTGCGTCACTTCGATGCCCGCCTGATCGCCATGCAACGGCAAGGCCGCGTTTCATTTCACGTCACCAGTCGCGGTGAAGAAGCCTCTGCAGTCGCCGGCGCCATGGCTTACGCACACCGCGACATCCTGTTCCCCAGCTACCGCCAGCCGGGGCTGATGCTCGTGCGTGGGATGCCAATCTTGGCCATGATGTGTCAAATCATTGGCAATCATTTCGACCATACCAACGGCCGCCAGATGCCAGTCCATTACAGTTGGCGAGCCGGCAACGTGGTCTCGATCTCAAGCCCCGTCGGCACACAGTGGCCGCAAGCAGTCGGTGCCGCCATGGCCTTCGCATATCGCGGCGAACGGCATGTTGTCGGCGTGTGGAGCGGCGACGGTACCGCGGCGCAAGGCGACTTTCATCACGCACTCAATTTCGCTTCCGTTTATCGACCGCCCTGCGTGCTGCACGTGGTCGACAATCAATGGGCCATTAGCACCCACCGCGCGCTAGCCACCGGCGGCCGGACCTTTGCCGGCCGGGCAGATGCCTACAATCTGCCCGGCTTGCGTGTCGATGGGAACGATTTCCTCGCAGTATACGCCGCCGAACAGTGGGCGATCGAGCGCGCCCGCCGCGGGGGTGGCCCGTCGCTCATCGAACTGGTCACCTACCGCTGCGAAGCCCACTCCACCAGTGACGACACCAGTCAATACCGTGCGAACGGCGAACCTGCCTGCTGGCCCGGCGGCGACCCCATCGAGCGACTCAAACAACATCTCGTCGGGCTCGGCGAATGGTGCGACGAATCTCATGCACTTCTCAACACCGCTCTCGAGCAGGAAGCCAGCGCCACCTTCGAACACGCGGAAACTTACGGTTCGCTGGCCAATCCCAGTGAAATGTTGCCGATCACCATGTTCGAAGACGTGTATGTCAGAACGCCCGACCACCTGCAGCGCCAGTTCGAAGAACTGCAAGCAGAATCGGCAGAAAATGACTCCATTCCGCCCACCTTACCCTTTGCGAAGCCGCAACAGCGAGCAGTGGGGTAAAGCCAACAACCACTAACTCCGGCACCGCCGGCGCCAACAACTGACTCACTAACCCGCTTCCAATCTTCCTTGAACCCTGAACCCCGAACTCTCCCACCATGCCCACGATGAACCTCATTCAAGCGATTCGCTCCGGGCTCGAGGTGATGCTCGAACGCGATCCGAACGTCTGTGTGTTCGGCGAGGATGTGGGCTATTTCGGCGGCGTGTTCCGTGCCACCCAAGGCTTGCAGCAGCAGTTCGGGACCCGCCGCGTGTTCGACACACCGCTGGCCGAGGGCGGCATCATCGCCGCAGCCATCGGCATGGGCCTTAACGGTCTGCGCCCCGTGCCCGAAATTCAATTCGCCGATTACATGTATCCTGCCTTCGACCAAATCACCAACGAATTGGCCAAGCTGCGCTACCGCAGCGGAGGCGAGTGGACCGCCCCGCTCACCATTCGCACTCCATGCGGCGGCGGCATCCGCGGCGGCTTGTTCCATAGCCAATCGCCCGAAGCCTACTACACCCACACGCCCGGCCTATGCGTCGTCATGCCCTCCAACCCATTCGATGCGAAGGGCCTTTTGGTCAGCAGTATCGAGTGCGACGACCCAGTAATTTTCTTCGAACCAAAGCGGCTCTACCGCGGACCGTTCGATGGTCAACTCGAACGCGTACCCCCCTGGCGCGATCAACCGTCGGCCGAAGTCCCCGAAGGCCACTACCGTGTACCGCTAGGCAAAGCGAGCATCGTGCGTCCGGGCGAGGAAGTAACGATCATCGCATGGGGCACCATGGTGCATGTCGCTCAGGCAGCGATCGAAGATGCGGGAATCGACGCCGAACTGATCGACCTCCGCACACTGATACCGCTCGACCTGGCAACCATCACAGCATCCGTCGAAAAAACCGGCCACTGTGTCGTCGTCCACGAAGCGCCGCGCACCAGCGGCTTCGGCGCCGAGATCGTCGCGCTCATTCAGCAACATTGCTTTTACAGCCTGGAAGCCCCCATCGAACGTGTCACCGGTTGGGATACCCCCTTCCCCCATGCTCAGGAGTGGCAATACATGCCCAGCCGCGCACGAATAGCCCAAGCGGTCGGGCGATCGCTGGCGGCTTAACCGCACCACCGCGAAGCAGCAAAAACTCCCCGATCGCCTCGCGCGCAAGGAAAACTTCCATGCAACCCATCGTTTTCAAACTGCCCGACCTTGGTGAAGGCGTCGTCGAAGCCGAAATCGTGTCCTGGTATGTCCAACCAGGCCAGCAGGTCCGCGTCGATCAACCCTTGGTTGAAGTCATGACCGACAAAGCTACTGTGACCATCCCCAGCGGCATCGAAGGGCGGATCGTCTCGATACACGGCAACATTGGCGAAACGGTATCGGTAGGCTGCGAACTCGTCCACTTCGATCCGTCGCAGAAGTTCGCCCCCACACCTGCCGCCGAGGAAACCGCCAATGTCATCCGCCCGCGGAAAGTTGTCGTCGCTCAGTCGGTCGCGGAGGAAGTCGCGACCGTACCTATGCCGCAACACGTGGTGCGACCGCCTGTGGCCGCCCCACAACCAGAACCAGCCCCGCTAGCCAGCCCCGCGGTCCGCCGCCGCGCCCGCGAGATGCACGTCGACTTGGGCCACGTGCCCGGTTCTGGCCCGAATGGCCGAATCACCCATGGCGACATCGACGGCTACCTACGGACAGAGTTCGCCCCCACGCCCGCCACGCCGCGTCGCGCGCTAGGCTCCCATACCACTGAAGTGCATCTTGCCGGCTTGCGCCGCCGCATTGCCGAGAAAATGGTCGTCAGTTCCTCCGAGATTCCCCACTTCACCTATGTCGAAGAGGTCGACATCACCGAGCTCGAATCGCTTCGCGAGCACCTCAACAGCCATCGCACCGATGGCCAGCCGAAGCTTACTTATCTGCCCTTCATCATGCTCTCGGTCACCAGGGCGCTGGCCCGCTTCCCACAGCTCAACGCCCACTATGAGGACAAGCGCGAAGTCATTACGCGCTACGAAGCCGTCCACTTAGGCATCGCCACACAGACTGAACGCGGCCTGTGCGTGCCTGTCGTACAACATACAGAGGCAATGGACCTCTGGCAGGCGGCCCGCGAAATGCGCCGCATCACCGAGGCCGCCCGCAATCAATCGATCTCACGGAACGAACTCACCGGCTCGACGTTCACTGTCACCAGCCTCGGCTCGATGGGCGGCCTGGCCGCCACGCCAATTATCAACCATCCCGAAGTAGCCATCCTCGGCATCAATAAAGCGATCGACCGCCCTGTCGTGTATAAAGGCCAAATTGCCATTCGCCGGATGGTGAACCTCTCCGGCTCGTTCGACCACCGCGTGGTCGACGGCGCCGACGGCGCGGTCTTCATCCAGTGCATCAAAGACTATCTCGAGCACCCGGCGACGATCTTTATTTAACTCTGATCGTGCCAAACTTCAGGGTGGCACGTTCCTGAGAATCGACGAAGGGAGCGGCAGTTCGTGCTCGTCTTCCTCCACGCCCTTCCCTGGAAACTCCTGGCCTGCCACCCAGCACGAGCTCAGCTCGCCGCCGTCGACGCCCGATAGTGGCGGATGAAGACGTACATCACACAAATTCCGCCCAGTACGTACGCGGCACCCACGCTCCAGACCCACCACTCCTGGCCGCGCAACACAAGCTGCCAAAGCGTGAGCGAAGTCGAGATGGCGAAGAACACCAGGAAGATCATGCTGAAGCCAATCACGAACGCGTGATCCACTTCGCGGAATTGATGCTTGCTTTCGAGCCAGTGCTCCCAGCAGGTCAGATCCGGAATCTGCGGCTCGACGACCTCGCGCAGGTATCGCCCTGCGCGGGCGATGTTGTTCTGCTCCGAAATGTAGGTCAGCATCAGCGCCAGCAGCAAAAAGGGAATCGCGGCATTGGCAAACGCCGACGGATGCTCGGCAGCCAGGTAGCCCGCCGTGAGCACTAATAGCATACCCACGATCAACAACCAGAAGATGTGCGCCTTCGACTCGCGGATTTCATCCCGCAGGGTCAAGTACTGGCTTCTGAAGAATTCGTCAGTGTTCATGCGAACGTCTCCTGAAAAGGGGTCGCGCGGGCGACCAGAAAAGAATCATCACGCCACCTGAGGAGCGCCGACCGGCCAACTCAATCGCTTTCAGCCGGGCATCCGCTCTTGGCCTAAGATACCGCGCGAAGGCTTGGATTCCCACCAGCAACCTAGATTTTTGCGGCTACCTGGAATCCAATTTTGGAACTCGCCGCTCGTGCGGAATATCGCCGGCTGACAATGCAATTCTCAAGCTGCTCTCCCCAACCGAAGCTGCGCTGGTGCTGCAATACGCAGGATGTTGGCGGCGACGACAACGGCGTTGCGACTTTCCGCACACACGAAGTCGTTACGGCAACGCGAAAAAATCAGGTAACAAGTAGGTATGTCATCCTCGAATCGCTACTCCTAAGCGATCCATTGAATAACCTTCTCTTGGCTGAAGCCGAGGTCTTTGAGCTCGGACTTTTCCACCTCTGCAAGGCCGGTTTCGTCTGATCGAGACCAAGGAAAAAGCGGATTAGTGCTTGACTTTCCTGCGCCGGCTACTTATAAAACCGCAATTATCAATAAAAGCAGTTTTTTCTTGACGAGAATCTTTCTTGAGTAGATTTTGCTTGTGTCTACCTTTCAATTTTCATCAGAACATTCGAATCAGTGATCGTAAGTGCAAGTGAGGATCCGATGAGGTCGAATTTGTTGGGCGCTATGGCCGTATGTTTCTCCGCCGCATGGCTAGCGATGCCGGCGCACGCGGTGGTGATCATCGCGCAAGACAATGCGAGCAATTCCACTTACAACGACGGCTGGCAAACGGGCGACAACGGCGGCTCTGGCTTTGGCAGTTGGACAACGATCAATAACATCAGTAGTGGTGGTTTTGGGGGTGGGTTTATTTCTTCGAATAATGCGGCCGTGAATATCGGAAGCGGATCTAGTAACAAGGCGTTTGGAGTGTTTGGCAATCAAAATGGAGTTGGCCAAGCCATACGTTCACTTGGATTCAGTCTCGCGGTGGGACAAACGCTGTCACTCGATATGGATAATCAATCCATTGCTAATGGCGGGACCGTTGGGTTCGCCCTCCGTAACTCCAGCCAGGATAATTTGGCAGAGTTCTTCTTTGTTGGCGGTCAAACCAATTACAAGCTGAATGCGAAGGGAGGTTCGCAAACTGGTCCGGGTTTCACTCTTGGCGGGTTACGGTTTACTTTGACACTCACTGATACCAATACTTTTGTTGCAACGGCCGATCTCCTCGCAGATGGTTTGGGCACCAATGTTACGACTTTTAATGCAGATTTGTTTGACAATGCAAACCAAGGCGTCTCCCAGCTTCGGCTGTTCAATTCTAATGGCGGAGCTGACGTATTCTTCAATAATTTCGCAGTTACAGCCATACCCGAATCGTCTGCCCTGGCCTTCGGCGGCTTGGCTACGTGCATCGCCTGCCTCACCTTTGTTAGTCGGAGAGCCAAGCGGGCCAAAACCGCCGCTGCGGAAACTGCCACGACCGCGGCCTGATGAAGCCACCCATGCCAACCGCGGAGTCGACGACAGCGACTCCGCTGCATTGCCTAATTCAGAAACCTCTGACGGTCGCACGACCGTCTACTCTCCCGCCTCCGTCGGCTCAAAGCCCGACTTGGCCAGTTGCTTCTGGATCGCCGCAACCACCGCGTCGCCAAGTGTCGTCTTACCCGCTTCGCTCGGGAACGACGATTGTTCCTTGGCTAAATAGGCTTCGCGCTCGACCGAGAGCTTGGCGATCTGCTGCTGGATTTCAGCCCGTTTAGCAGCCATCTCGGCTACGTACACCGCGCGCTCGGCCGCCGAAAGTGGCTGCAATTGCTCCGGCAACTCCGCGGCTTTTACCCGGTGAAGGATTTCTTTGTCGGCGCGGAGTTCGTCGACCAGATCGCGGCCTCGATTGCTGTAGACGCCACTCACCTTGGCAGAAGCGCGCCCTGCAAGAGTGCTGGGGCCAGACTGTGCCGCGTTGGCATCTTGAGCAGCTTGGTTCTCAAAATAGAAATGTCGCTCCTTGGCAGCACCGTACCAAAGGTACGTCTTGTTCAGCTCGGCATTAAGTTTAATGATGATCTCATCCTGCGGGCAGCGGATTTGGACAACAGCCCGGTCTTGATTGATATTAAAGAACTCGCCTTCGGCCAGCTTGGCTCCGTCGCTCCACATGCCGTTGAGACCCTCGCTGTTGTTGCCGCAGTGAATCGTGTTGACGACGATGCCGCGACCAATCGCCTTTTTGCAGGCGTCCTTGTAGTCGACCGGCCCCTGGGTGAACGGTTCATTGCCGGCAATGAAAATCGCCTTGTAGCTGTTGGGTTCCTTGGACCAATCGAGGCCTTGCACAGCCACGTCGATCACCTGGCCGCAGTATTCGTCGCCGCCGTTGGTCTTGAGGGCGAACAGGGCTTCAGAAAGTTTGTCGAGATCGTCGGTGAGCGGCACCACCTGTCGGATATAGCCTTCGGAGGCGGGCAGGCCAAGGTTGCCATATTCGAACAGGGCCACACGCAGGAGAGGCGTTTGACCAACTTTCTTCGCATTGGCAAATTGCTGGACGATTGTCCAAAGTTGGCTCTTAGCCTGGTTGATCAGGCCGTCCATCGAATTCGAGGTATCCAGCAGAATCGCCACGTCGACCGTGGGACGCTGGCCGCGAAACGGCGGCTTGGTGGTTGACGGTACTCTCACCGTCGGTGTTCCCTTTTCCACGGTGATGACGACTTTGGTAGACTCGGCAAGTGATTGAATCGCAACCACCGCGAACACCATGAAAGCACTGCAGCCAATCATTCCTCGAACCATGGCGAACTCCTCTGTTAGGGGACCGTGTAGGAATGCGGAAAATGGGCGAGTTTTGGGCTCGCTGCAAACATTCGACGTGGCAGCCGCCGGAAAAGTTCCCGAGTTTTTTTAACCGGCCATTCGCTGCTAGCCGCGTCCAGCGACTCAATCTAAACTGAGGAGCGGCACGTCTCGAGCGGCGAACGAACTCCTCAACACGCCAAGCCAATGATGCGATTTTGCTCTGTAACCCTGTTTCGTGCGCTGGGAATTGTTTTATTCCTCCTAGTGCCCGGTCACAGCTAGAAGTTCGGGTTGGTGAAGATTGAAGAATGTGGGAGACTTCCGGCAACACGGAGGTGTCCCATGAACAAGAAGTATATTGTGCGGCTGACGGCGAAGGAACGCCGGATTTTGCGTGAGGT
>JBGSUJ010000148.1:0-8096 GCA_041753435.1 Pirellulales bacterium
ACCTCACGCAAAATCCGGCGTTCCTTCGCCGTCAGCCGCACAATATACTTCTTGTTCATGGGACACCTCCGTGTTGCCGGAAGTCTCCCACATTCTTCAATCTTCACCAACCCGAACTTCTAGCTGTGACCGGGCACTAGACATCCTGCAATCCTGTTATCCTGTCAAAAACAGTTGTGATCTCCCATGGGCTATCAGTCCCTACGTCAGTGTGTCGACGATCTCGAACGGCAGCGCCATTTAGTGCGGATCGACGCCGAGGTCGACGCGCGGCTAGAAGTGGCCGAGATCCAGCGCCGCGTTTGTGCGGCCGGCGGGCCGGCGATTCTCTTCACGCGGGTTCGGGGCTGCCGCTTCCCCATGCTCGGCAATCTGTTCGGCACAATCGAGCGGGCGCGATTCATGTTCCGCGACAGTCTTGAAAGCGTCCAACAGCTTGTGCAGTTAAAGCTCGATCCGACCGTCGCGCTGAGCCAACCCTGGCGGTTTGTGGGTGCGGCCCGTTCCGCGGCCTGCATGTTGCCGAGGAGCGTTTCCCGTGGCGACGTCCTGGCGAACTCGACGGTGATTTCACAGCTTCCGCAACAAGTCAGTTGGCCCAACGATGGCGGAGCGTTCATGACCCTGCCCCAGGTCTACACCGAAGATGTCCGCGAGCCCGGCCTGCGGCGCTCCAACCTCGGCATGTACCGTGTGCAGCTCTCGGGCAACGAGTACGCGCCCGACCGCGAGATTGGCCTCCACTATCAACTCCACCGCTCGATCGGCGTACACCACGCGGCAGCGCTCGCTGCTGGCAAGCCGTTTCCTGTGAATATCTTCGTGGGCGGACCGCCGGCGATGTCGCTCGCTGCCGTGATGCCGTTGCCCGAAGGGATGAGTGAACTCGGCTTCGCCGGTGCAATAGGTCGTCGCCGAGTCCGCATGCTGCGCCGACCGGGCGGCCTCCCGATCCACGCCGACACCGACTTCTGTATTATTGGCACCGTCATCCCCAACAAGCTGTTGCCCGAAGGTCCGTTTGGCGATCACCTGGGCTACTACAGCCTGCAACACAACTTCCCCGTGCTTGCCGTCGAACACGTCTTCCACCGTGACGGCGCGATCTGGCCGTTCACCGTGGTCGGTCGGCCTCCGCAGGAAGACACCATCTTTGGCCAGCTGATTCACGAAATAACGAGTTCTGCGATACCGGCCGTGCTGCCCGGTGTTCGTGCGGTCCATGCAGTCGACGCTGCCGGCGTGCATCCGCTGCTCTTGGCCATCGGCAGCGAACGCTATTGGCCGTTTGCCGAACCGCAGCGGCCACAGGAACTGCTCACCCAAGCCAACGCGATCCTCGGCCAGGGCCAACTCTCGCTCGCCAAATTCCTCTTCATCGCCAACCACGCTGACGACCCGACGCTCGACATCCACGACATCGCCGCCTTCCTGCGTCACATGCTCGAGCGGGCCGATTGGACGCGCGATCTGCACTTTCAAACCGAGACCACGATCGACACACTCGACTACTCCGGCGGCGCACTCAATCGCGGCTCGAAGCTCGTCATCGCCGCTGTCGGCCCCAAGCAATTTGACCTCGCCACGGAAATTCCCTCGAGCCTCTGCCTCCCCAGCGGCTTCCGCAACCCGCGCGTGGTGCTTCCCGGAGTGCTCGCCGTCGAGGGACCGCTGTACGAAGTTGGACAATTGCGGATTGCGGATTGCGGATTGCGGTATGAAAACTCAAATCTGCAATCCGCAATCCAGAATCTGAAAGCGATCCGCATCTTTCTTCTCGTCGACGATACCCAATTCGTCGCTGAGTCGCTCCGCAACTTCCTCTGGGTCACTTTTACGCGAACTAACCCCGCTGCCGATATCGACGGCATCGATACCTTCACCATCGACAAGCACTGGGGCTGCCGCGGTCCGCTGGTGATCGACGCCCGCCTCAAACCTCACCACGCCCCCCCGCTGGTCGAAGACCCTGAAATCACCCGCCGTGTCGAGGCATTGGCCGCTCCGGGGGGTCCGCTAAGTGGGATTATATGACGAAGAGCACGCGACAAGATTCCGCGGCTATATGGCCCGGCCATCCTGGCCCGAATCGACGACCACGCCATTTTCAGCGTACACTTCCAACGATGCCCGTCGCACTCCTCGCCATCTCCGCCAAAACGATCGATCACGGCCTTACCACCGCGATGTGGTGGTTTGTCATTCTTTGGCTGGCGAGCCTGGGCGGGTGCGTGGGCAGTTTTTTGAACGTGGTCTGGGACCGAATCGGCACCGACCAGGGGATCGTTTTCCCTCGTTCCCGCTGCCCCGAGTGCGACCACGAGCTGCGGTGGTACCACAACATCCCCATTCTCGGCTGGCTGATGCTCCGCGGCCGCTGCTACGACTGCGGCTCACGGATTGGGATCAAGCATCTGGTCGTCGAAGCCATCTTCGCGGCCTTGTTCGTCGCCATTGGGCTTTCGACCCGCTGGCTGTGAGTGATTGGAGAGCGGAGAGCCGAGAGCAGGGGGTCAGAAACTAGCGCCACTGCTACCCGCGCCCATTTTGCGAGAGCCTTTCGAGATTCCCGCTGCGGAAGGCTTCGGCCATCGCCTTTGGCACACTCGCTTCGGCCAGCAGAACTTCGGCCCGATTGAGCGCCACGTTCGCCTTCATCTCCTGCTCACGGGCAATGGCATCGGCCCGCCGCGTCTCGGCCAGCGCCTGCGCTTTGCGAGTGTCTGCCTCGGCTTGATCAGCCTGCAGTCGTGCGCCGATGTTTTCGCCAACGTCGATGTCGGCGATGTCGATCGACACAATCTCGAATGCGGTGTGGGCATCGAGGCCGCGATCGAGCACGGCCTTCGAAATGCGATCAGGATTCTCCATTACCTCCAAATGATCTTTGGCTGAACCAATCGACGTGATGATGCCTTCGCCGACGCGGGCAATGATCGTTTCCTCCGTTGCTCCGCCGATAAGCTGTGCCAAGTTCGTCCGCACCGTCACTCGGGCCCGCACCAACATCTCGACGCCGTTCTTAGCCACCGCACTCAAGGTCGCGCGGCCCGACTTCTCGGGATCAGGACAATCGATTACTTTCGGATAGACGCTTGTCCGCACCGCATCTAAAACATCGCGCCCGGCCAGGTCGATCGCCGCCGCCCGATCGAAGTCCAAGTCGATATCAGCTCGATGTGCTGCCACCAATGCATGAATCACCCGTGGTACATTTCCACCTGCCAGGTAATGGGCTTCGAGCCGACGGGTGGTAATGCCGGTGGTCGGATCGGTCCCCACACCGGCTTGCATCGCCATGATTTTGGCGTCGACGATCGTGCGGGCATGCACCTGTCGCAAACTCATGCCAATTAGGCTGAGCATGCTCACCCGGGCATTCGAGACGAATGCTTGTAGCCACAGCTTGCCATAGCTGAAGACCAGCAAAGCCAACAAGAAGAACGCAATCAAAACGACCGCCACGGCCCCGACGAACAGCAGCGTGCGGATGTCGGTCAACGGTTCGTTCATGGTGGAATGTCCTTCTAAGATGGGCCGGAAGGGAAGGCACCAGACGAAGTGGCACCGGCTGCACCAACCTGCCGCTGCCACCATCATAACGCTCTTTGCACCGGTCGAGAAGCTGGCAAATAGCCGTCCTCATCCGCCCAAGTGTCCAGATTGACGCCAATTTTCTCATCAATAATCGTCCGTCAGACGGTTGGCGGCGACGGCATTTCGCGCTATCATGTAGCGTAGGAATAGGTCAGGCTTTCCAGCTTGGCGCAAGTAAGTTCGGCCTCGCGCCTAACCCCTATCGAACGTTACGGGCTACCTGCCCGGTTCGAGAAAAATCACCGCGGAGAAACATTGCCATGGTCACCCGCCTTTCGATACTCGCCACCCTGCTGTTCGCGTTTGCAGCCTCGTGGATTGCCGCCGCGCCAGCCACTGCCCACGCTGCAGACATCTACGATCTCGATCAATCTCATTTCTCGATCGTGTTCAGTGTGAGCCACATGAACATGAGTTACACATACGGCATTTTCCGCCAGGCGAACGCTCGTGTTGTCCTGGACCGCGAGAACCAGGCGGCAACCAAGTTTCAAATGACGATTAGCACGGAGAGCATCGATACCAACAACGCTGGCCGCGATAAGCACCTCAAAGGCCCCGATTTCTTCGATGTTGCCCAGTTCCCCGCCATCACCTTCGAAAGCACCACCGTGACGCTCGATAGCCGGACGGAAGGGCGTATCGTGTATCAGGTAACGGGTAACCTCACCATGCACGGCGTCACCCGGCAAGTGACATTGCCGATCCAACTCTTGGGCGAAGGCCCAGGACCAGGCGGGCAAGGCCAGCACGCCGGCTTCCTCACCCAAACCGAACTCAAGCGTAGCGACTTTGGCATGACCAAGTTCCTGGAAAACAACATGGTCGGTGATGCGGTCGGAATTACCGTCAGCTTCGAAGGCGTCAAGCAAGATGTCGGGTCAGCCCCGCCCGCGCGGTAGCTGCCGATTGCCGCAGCCAGCTGCAACCCTTAGCCGATTTTTTGTAGTCGGACGATGCCCTTCGGCCCAATGGATTTGTTTTGGATCGGCGCGGTTCCAGCTTCGGCGGCCGCGCTCTTGATGGTCGCGCTGCGCCGACTCCGCCCCAACACAACTTGGCTGCTGAGTGTCGGCGGCGGATTGATCCTCGGCATGATCGCCCAGAGTGTCCGTGTCGGCTGGCATACTTCGATTGAAAAACTACTTCATCCCCACGTCGCCCTCGACTGGCTCCCCTGGCTGGTGCTTGTCGCCACTGGTATTTGTACACTTGCCAACCACACACGCTCTCGCTGGCAGCACTGGCTCGTTGGGCTGGCGTGCCTGTTCGTGTTCGTCGTTCCGCTGCGGCTCTTGGCGAATAGTGTGTACGTCGCAACGCGCTGGTCGCTCGCAGAAAAAATGGGCGTCCTCGCGCTGTGGACCGTCGCGTTCGCCACGGTGTGGAGGATGCTTTCGCTCGGCCAACGCAATGGCCAGCCAATTTTGCGTGGCGGCCTGCTGATCGTCGTCGCCGGCGGCACGGCCATGACAATCGCCGCCTCGGGTGCCATCACCTTGGGCGAACAAGCGGGCATCACTGCCGCGACACTGCTGGGGGCTGCCGCGGTCGCCCTGATGAAGTCGCTTCAACTGCGCCAGGAAAACAGCGGCTTGGATCCTCTAGCTGACGCTGGCTCCACCCAAGTTTTCCACCCACTCGATATCGACCCCAGCGACGCCGCGGGCCCGCTCACCGTGATGCTCGGCGGCCTGATTCTGCTGGCCCATTACTATTCTGAACTTTCTGCCGCGAATGCGTCTTGGCTGGGCATTTCGCTGGTTGCTGCCGCTGGTTGGCTCCCCGAAGGCTGGCCAGAACGCCCCGTCGGACGCGGCGTGCTCCGGACCGTTCTCACGCTGCTGCCGTTGGGCATGGCCGTCGCCTCGGCCCTCGCGGCCGCTCTAGCCGACCCATACCGCTGATTTTTGCACCCCTTCGCTCGACGCTGGCGTTTTTTGAGTGCTTCGGTGATAATTACAGGCACGCCCAACGAATCACTTGTTTGGCTAGCAGCGAGTGTGGCACGTCCCTGAGCCCCTGGCGAAGGGCGTGGTTTGCTTTGACTTACACCTCATGCCCAACGCTGAAATCTCTGAGCGTGCCACCTCATTCACAACGGAACACATCCCGGCCCAGTCAGCGGAACAGAGAACCCGGAGCTTATTGCCATGACAACTTCCATCACCTCTCGCCGATCCCGCCCTGCGGGCTTCACTCTTGTGGAACTCCTGGTCGTGATTGCCATCATCGGCACGCTGGTCGCGCTGTTGATCCCCGCCGTGCAAGCCGCCCGAGCCACCGCACGCCAAACCCAGTGCATGAATAACCTCAAGCAGCTAGGCATGGCCCTGATCAACTTCGAATCGTCAAAGCAACGGCTGCCGGGATACGCTCAGTTGGTGAAGCGCGCGAACAATGTTTGGGCAGGCGCTGTTTACGACGCGCCAGATCGTCGGATTGATATCGTGAACGCAACTGCTCTTGCCGACGCCTGGAACATTAGTTGGGCCACAATGATATTGCCCAACATGGAACGTCAAGATATTTGGGATCGACTCGTTGACGTGAACGCCGTCCCAGGTGGAACAGCTGGCGAGCTAGAAATCTTTCCCGTCGAGAGTTTCGTCTGTCCGGCCGATACCGATGCCACGGCGAATGTCGAATTACCGGCACTGACTTACAGTGCCAACACGGGCGCGTGGGACCGCAATCAAAGCGGCATTTTTCTGCTCCCTCCAAATCAAGGCGATACCACCGACAACGGCATCTTCATGAATGTCGCCGCCTTTGAACGGGCCAATGCCAAAGCCCCACAAATGCGGATGTCGAAAATCCGTGATGGCGCTAGCACCACGATCATGCTCTCCGAAAACATCAACAAGGACTACGAACCGGTTGGCGGTACCAACTCGCCTTTCTTCACCTGGCTGGGCGGTGACAACGGAGGTGGTAATCCAGAATTCGGCACCGAGCAACAGCTTGGATTCGTTTGGGTTGTTAAGGAAAATCCGCAGCCTGGAAATGGCATCGATAATCAAGAGCGCATCAACCGCGACAACACCAGCCCACCCACCTGGGACCCGCAACTGCCCGGCTTCGCCCGCCCGGCCAGTGGCCACAGCGGCGGCGTGAACGTCGTTTTCGCCGAAGGCCACACGCAGTTCCTCCGCGAAGATATCGATTACCTCGTCTATCAGCGGCTGCTCACGTCGAACGGCAAAAAGTGCGTCGATCCGATACAATGGGATCCAGCACCTGTGGACATCATTACCTTTCGCAATGCACCGGTCCTTTCCGAGTCGGACTATCAATAGTTGGTGAATCAAATCTTGGTGTGTCTTACAAGTCTCGAGACACCCTACGTCCTATCCGTCCCCCGGCGGCTGCCATCAACAGCAGCGGCCTACGCTGCGGTATGCTGGGTTCATGGCCAAGAAGGACAAGAAATCTGCGAAAGAAGTCGATAAGAACGAGCGGGTGATCGCCGATAACCGCAAGGCACGGCACGACTACCACGTGCTCGACACGCTCGAATGCGGCATCGTGCTGGTAGGCAGCGAGGTCAAGAGCCTGCGCACTGGCACGCTGTCGCTCGACGAGGCCTACGGCAAAGTCGACAAGGGCGAAGTCTGGTTGCTGGGCGCGAACATCGCGGAGTACACCTATTCGCACGCGCTCAACCATGTGCCGAAGCGGCCACGCAAGTTGCTCATGCATCGCCGTGAAGTGAAGAAATTCGCCGGTCAGGCCTACGAAAAAAGCCTCACCTTGGTGCCGCTCAAGATGTACTTCAAACAGGGCCGCGCCAAAGTGCTGCTGGGTATTTGCAAAGGCAAGCAGAAGCACGACAAACGTGAGACCTTGAAAAAACGCGAAGCCCAGCGCGATATCAGTCGGGCCATGCGAAAACGCTAATGGTTGCGGAAAACTTTTTGACAGGATTACAGGTTTTTCAGGATCGGCAGGATCTACAAGCGGGCAGGAGTTTTTTTGAACGCTGAGTTTTATCCTGTAAATCCTGCCAATCTTGTTATCCTGTCGAATTCTTAGAGCGCCGTGATCACGATCGCCGTTGCTTGACCAGTGGTGTTGTGATTGAGCTTCAGGAAGGTGCGATTCTCGGCCGGTTGAGCTTCGGCCACTACATTGACCGGGCAATCAGGGTCAGGCATTTCGTAATTGAGTGTCGCCGGGATAACGCCGCTCGCCAAAGAGACGAGACTCACAGCTAATTCGACCGCACCGCTGCCATGGCCCAGGTTGCCGAAGAAGCTCTTGGGTGCCGTGACGGGCACATTACCCAGCGCGGCACGAATTGCCCGAGCCTCGGCCCGATCGTCTTCCCGTGTGCTGTTGCCGTGTGCATTGACATGGCCGATGTGAAACGATTCGAGCTTGGCTTGGTCGAGCGCGGCGACGATCGCGCGACGAATTGCGTTGCCGGTCGGCACTTGTGTTTCGGCCGTCGGCTCGTAACGACTGGCCGCGCCTGCGATGCGGGCGAGCGGTCGCAC
>JBGSUJ010000149.1:0-36496 GCA_041753435.1 Pirellulales bacterium
ACCTCACGCAAAATCCGGCGTTCCTTCGCCGTCAGCCGCACAATATACTTCTTGTTCATGGGACACCTCCGTGTTGCCGGAAGTCTCCCACATTCTTCAATCTTCACCAACCCGAACTTCTAGCTGTGACCGGGCACTAGAAACGATCCCTGGGCTTGCTGTCGAAGTCCGCAGCAAAAACGATACGGTTGTTGAAATTGAAGCAAAGATTGCTGACTAATTGAAGGCGGGCGTTGTGCTGGTATGGGATGTCGACCCGGCCGCCGAAATCATCGTTGAATATCGTCTTGGCCAGCCTCCTAAGATTTATGGCAATGCCGACATCCTCGAAGGTGAGGACATCATCCCCGGCTTCCGCGTCCCGCTTGCTGAGCTGTTTCGGCAATAGGGAGTGTTGCTGGTGAGTAGCTCTTTATAAGGCTACTGGCATTGAGAAACCGAGCCATTCTTTCCTAGACGATCGCAATCTCTGTAATCAGAATGGAAAAGGTTCCATTCCCTGATTCAGAGACTATCATCATGCGCGCTGAGTTCCTCCCCTTGCCGAGTGCTGCGCAGGCCTCTGAGTGGTCGCCTGCATTTCTAGGGGGCGGACTGCTCGTATTGGCCGCAAGCTCGTTTTTGCCTGGCTTACCCACAGTGACTGGGATGGCGCTGGTTGGGTTGGGTGCGACCGGGTCGACTATCGCACGATTTCGCGGCCCACCGGCGCTGGTGCCCGTGCTCCTATTACACCTGGCGGCCTATGGCGGACTGTACGCTTTGTTTGTCGGGGCAACGCTGGATGTTGCCTGGCGGTCGAGTCCACTAATCGAAGTGCTCTCCCTCGTCGATTTGGCGATGAGTTTCTGGCCAGTTGCGGCGTCAATCGCTTTAGTATATGACCTGCTGGGCAACGAGCATTCAGCGGAATAATGCCAATATTGGGCAGGCGCCGGCTTCTTCCTTCGGTTTGGCGCCCGTCATGTCGATACGCGTCGTCACCCCTTCAAAATGCGTATGCAGTCGATAGGCCGAGAGCGATTTGCCCTGGGCCTTGGGATGCCAAGCCAGCCGGGTGACCTGGGTCACCGTGCCGATCACCGAGCCACCCACGGCCACGATCGGCTGTCCCACCGCGTGACTTGGGCCCGGGTATCTGAGAGGAGAGTTCGGCGGTTATTGGTTTGAGCGGCTCTGGGTCGAAGATCGTTACCGACTCAGAGAGTGAGCCCAGCGAGGCGTGGCCCGCGCCAAACTGCTTGCGAACCTTATTCAGCTCGCTTGCTTGTTGCAGCCCGCGAAGACTATCGACCAGGGGTCTAAACAGCCCAATCAGGATCAGCATGCCATACTGATTCATGTGGAGCTGACGATGGCCGGCCATGTCGCGCTGGGCGCCCACGGCGTGCAATCGCGAGAGCAGCGGTTGAAGGGTGCGAAAATACTTCAGCCCCCGCAAGATCCTGATCTCGCAACGGGTGCTGAACCTTGGCCAGGCACAACAAGATGCACGCCTCGATCCAGGGCATAACCCCAGCTAGCAGACACCCACCCTACTGAGCGTCATCGCTCGGCAACGTGCCGCTGATTTGCGATAAGGCGTCCTGGAGTCCGGGCAGCGGCATCCCGCCGGTAATCGATTGTAGGCCCTCGGTGTGCAGTTGTTTGGCTTTTTGGTTCGCCGCATTGAACGCCGCGGGCAGGAGGTCTTCGATCATCTCGCGATCCTGTTTTTCGACCAAGGACGGATCAATTCGCACTGCCAGCACTTCGCCCAGCCCGTTGACTTCGACCTCGACCAATCCCCCGCCTGCCGCGCCAGTGGCCCGCTTTGTTTTCAGTTCTTCGCCTAGCGCTTGCATCTTGGAGCCCACTTCCTGAGCTTGCTTGACCAGGGCACCGATGTTCGCCAAGTTTCCGAGTCCTTTGAACATGCTTTTCCTCTTAGTTGCCTTCCGGTGGGGCAATACGAAGCTGCCCTGGAGCAACCTCAAATAGCTCCAGCGCCTTTTGTACAAATGGCCTCGCGGTGACTTCCTTCAACTGTTCAGCCGTTTGCTGGCGGCGCGACATACGGGGCGCCACCGATTGCCCTGCAAATGCTCCTGATTTCTTCGACTCAACCGCCTCTTGGAACAACTTGAGCACTGATTCGGCAGGGGGACTCGCCATGCCGTTGGCAACAGGTACGTCCGGCAGCGCTGGAGCTGGCACTCCCGCCGATGTGCCGACTACTGCCTCTGGCTGCTTCGCGGCGGTCGGCAGGGAAGGGGGCGAAGCTGATAGCGTCACCGAGGCGGTTGAGGGTGGGGCGGTCGGTTCAAGAGGCGCGGTTGGCTGGGGGATGGGCGGAATTTTGCCCAGCGACGCATCCAAAGCTGCTGCTAAAGATTGCGATTCAACCTTGTTTCTTGCGCTCAGCGTCGGACCCGCTGGGGACACACTCCTCGGTTCGCCGCGTAGCTCGGCCACCAGCGACGCCAAGTCTTCCAGGTTTTCCAACTCGCAAATTCGTACAATCGCCATCTCGATGAGGATGCGGCCGTGCAAACTCACTCTTAGCCGGGCTGCGGTTTGATCAAGGATCTGCACCATCGCCAGAACCGTTTGCAAGCCCAATTGCTGGCCGATGGCAGCCACTTCCGCTGCTTGCGAGGGCAAAGCATAAAGCATCTGCTGCGGGCTGCAACCCACTGCAATCGCCATCACATCGCGGAAATAGCCGAGGAGCTGATCGAGCAATTGGCCAACTTCCACGCCGCCCGCCAGCGCTGCATCGAGCTCTGCCAGCGCCACCGCGGCCTCGCGCGCCGCCAAGTGCCGTACCATTCCGCTCAACCGTTCGACCGGCGCGGTGCCCAACAACGCATGAACCCGTGCGCCGGTAATCTTCTTGTCCGAGACGGAGAGCAACTGCTCCAGCAGCGATTGGCTATCACGCATCGACCCAGCCGCACGGCTGGCGAGTATCTGCACCGCCTCGATGTCGATCTCCACGCCTTCAGCGGCCGCGATCTGCGTGAGCCGCGTCTGGATCGCCCCCATGTCGATCCCCGCGAAGTCGAACCGCTGGCAGCGCGAGAGGATGGTGATCGGGATCTTGTTCGCTTCGGTCGTGGCAAAGATGAATTTGACGTGCTCGGGCGGCTCTTCCAGCGTTTTCAGCAGCGCGTTAAAGGCCTCCTTGGTGAGCATGTGGACTTCGTCAATGATGTAGACCTTGAACCGCGACCGGCTCGGCCGCACGGAGACGTTCTGACGAAGCTGGCGAATTTCGTCGATGCCGCGATTCGAAGCGCCGTCAATCTCGAGCACGTCCATGTCATCGCCCGTCGACACACTGCGGCACACATCGCAGTCGTTGCAAGGTGTCGCGGTGGGGCCTTTTTCGCAATTCAGGGCCTTCGCCAGAATCCGCGCAGCCGACGTCTTGCCGACGCCTCGCGCTCCCGTAAATAGATACGCGTGACCCACGCGGTCACTAGCGATCGCCTGCTCCAGTGCCCGGGCCACATGCTGTTGACCTATCAGCTCGCTGAACGTTTGCGGCCGGTAACGGCGGGCGATCACCACGTACTCGCCACCTGAGGATGCATCTCCCCAATCTGTCTGTAACGCAGGTTCACTCATGGACGGAACAGAGCGAGCTCGTTTCGGCGAGCGGGAAGAATACTGGGACGTGAAATTCAAGCGACCGCCGGTGAGAGGCCCCCACACAAAGAGACACTAGCGTTTGGCTGCTGTGTTTCCACCCTGACCAGGTTGGCAAGGCCCCCTTCGCAGAGGCCTCTCACCGGAAGCCGCGCAGTGCAGCTTGGAGTCCGCAAACTGCAATTACTGTTGTAAACGCTGGCGGCCGCCGCGTCCAGAATGGGGCAAATCGCCAAATTCTGCAGCGGCTCGCTATTGCACCATCAGTTTTCCCGCCATTTCGCGCGACAGCGTCTGCTTCTCGCCCGCAATCGAGACCGTCACGCCGTCTGCCGCCGGTTCGTTTACGACCAGAGAACCGGTGGTGCCGATTTCCAATCCCGCTTGCGACAAGTAACGCAAAAATGCTGGCGACTGGTCGGTCACCCGCGCCACATGAAACCGCTCCCCCGCCAAGCAATCGGCCAACCGCCGATCCACCGGTGCCGCCACCGTACCATCCGCCTTGGGAATCGGCTGGCCGTGCGGATCGGTCTTCGGATATCCGAGCGCGGCATCAATGCGGTCGACCAGCCAGTCGCTCACCGCATGCTCCATATTCTCCGCTTCCTCATGTACCTCGTCCCACGATAGTTGCAGCGTTTCGACCAAAAACCGCTCAATCAGCCGATGCCGTCGCACCACCCGCAGCGCGAGGCCCCGTCCCGCCGCCGTGAGCCGCACTCCTTCGTAGGGCGTGTAAGTCGCCAATTGGCTTTCGTCGAGCGTCTTGAGCATGCTCGTCACGGTGCCCGGCAACACGCCCAGGGCCGTAGCAATCTGACCTGTACCTACTGCGTCTTCGCTCGGTGAGCCAAGCTGATAAATCGTTTTGACGTAGTTCTCGACCGTCAAACTGGCCATGGCTGCATCACGACTGGTTTGCAGATTATTACCGTTCAGATAACCTCGTTTCATTTTACAGGGTTACGTGTCCTCTGCCAGCCGCGGAATTTGCCAGTTTGGCTGTCGATTGACGGCGCTTCCCAGTGCTAGAACAATAAGCTTATGGCTACCGTAGCGGAACACCCAGCAACTGACGATTGGCGCGCACTCTACCCGTTTGCGTCGCACTGGTTCGAAATCGGCAGCGCGCGGTTGCACTATCTCGACGAGAACCCAATCAGCGCGGAGAACGGTTCTCGGACGACGCTGCTGTTTGTTCACGGCAACCCGACCTGGTCGTTTCATTGGCGGGCGCTCATCCAACCGCTCCGTGCGCGCTTCCGCTGTGTCGCGATAGATCACCTCGGCTGCGGCCTGAGTGATAAGCCGAGCAGCTTAACCAGCCTCACGCAGCATATCGCTCACCTGGTGGCACTTGTCGAACTGCTCGACCTACAGCACGTTACGTTGGTCGCGCAAGATTGGGGCGGCGCGATTGGCCTCGGCGCGATGCTAAAAATGCCCGAGCGACTCCAACGGATCGTCCTCTTCAATACCGGTGCCTTCCCACCACCGCACATCCCCTGGCGGATCCGCGCGTGCCGCATACCATGGCTTGGCCAGCTCGCGGTCCAGGGAGGCGGGGCATTCAGCCGGGCGGCCTTGCGGATGACGCTTGCTCGCAAGCCGCGACTCGACCCCGCCGTGGCCGCCGCCTATCTCGCACCCTACAATTCCTGGGCCAATCGCCGAGCGGTCTACGGCTTCGTGAAGGACATTCCCAACGGTCCCCAGCATCCGACTTGGCAAACCCTCTCGGGCATCGACCGCAGCTTACCGACACTTGCCGATCGCCCCGCGCTCTTGGCCTGGGGCATGCGCGATTGGTGCTTCCGCCCCGATTGTCTCCAGCGCTTCGAGCAAGCTTGGCCCCAAGCGGTCGTCCACCGCCTCGCCGATGTGGGCCACTGGGTTCTGGAAGACGCCCCCGAGGACGCCTTACCACTGGTTGAGCGATTTCTGGAAACTTCCAAATCGTGGCCAAGCGATTCGATCGGAGTTCACCATGCCTGAGTCCTTCCTTGTACGCGTTGCCAAGACGCAGCACGTCTTCAGTGCCGCTCACTTCATCACCTACGATGGCCAATGCGAACGGCTGCACGGCCACAACTACCATATTGCTGCCGAAATTTTTGGCCGGCTGAATGAAGACCATTTGGTCGTCGATTTCCTCGCCATCTGCGACGAACTACGCGATCTTGCGGCCAAGCTCGACCGCTACGTGCTCCTGCCGACCGAACACCGCACTCTCACCGTCCGGGAAGAGCAAGCGGAAGTGATCGTCACTTTTGAAAACCGACGCTGGATCTTCCCCCGTGGCGACTGCCTGTTGCTGCCCTTAGCCAATACCACGGCTGAACTGTTGGCCGCCTACATCGGCCGCCAACTCAAGTTGGCCATCAACTTCCGCTGCGGCATCGAAGAACCACACCTGCGCGTCGAACTCGACGAGTGCGACGGCCAGTCTGCCACGTGGGAGTGCCGCCCCGAGTAGCGTCAAAGTTCGCCCAACCGGCATATTTTCTTATGCCGCGGCCGTCGCCTAACCGATCAGCATTAGCGGCACAGTTGCGCGACTGCAGCCTGCCAGACACTCGTCTCCGCTAGCAATTAACTCGGCTCGCCATGTCTGATGTCCACAATGCTGCCGTGCTCTTGATGAGTCTTCCCCAGGAAGACGCCGGCGCGATCCTTGCCCAGCTTGAACCCAAACAGGTCGAGCAAGTGTCGATCGAAATCGCCCGCTTGCAGTCGGTTTCTGCCGAGGAACAAGAAAAGGTGATTTTCGAATTTGCCCAAACGACACCCTCAACCGGTGGTGGCGGGGGCGGCATCGAGGTTGCCAAGTCACTCCTGCTAAAGGCCCTCGGGTCCAATGCCAATGCCACGCTCGACACGGTGCGACAATCGATCGAATCCATGCCGTTCGCTTTTCTCCGTACTGTCGATCGACAGAACATCATCACCTACATCATCGACGAACACCCACAAACTATTGCGCTGGTGATGTCCCACCTGCCGCCAAGCTTCAGCGCCGAGATTCTCACAGGTCTGCCCGAAGATCGTCGGCTCTCGGTGGTTCGGCGGATTGCCAAAATGGGCCAAACCACGCCGGAGATCATCCGCGAAGTCGAAACCGCCCTCGAAGGCCGCATGTCGAACGTAATGAGCCAAAGCTTCGAAAACGCGGGGGGCATTGAGGCCGTCGCTGAAATGCTCAACGTCGCCGATCGCACCACCGAGCGCGCTCTGCTCGAAAAAATGGCCGAAGAATTTCCAGATCTTGTCGAAGACATTCGCCGGCTGATGTTCGTCTTCGAAGATATCAGCCGTTTTACCGACAAAGACGTTCAAACGGTACTCAAAAACGTTGAGACCAATCAATGGGCGCTCGCGCTCAAAGGCGCCAGCGAGGAGCTGACGCATAAAATCCTTAGCAACATGTCGGAGCGGGCCGCCAGCATGCTCAAAGAAGAAATCGGCTACCTCGGCGCCGTGAAACGCTCGGCCGTCGAAACCAAGCAGCAGGAGATCGTGGACATCATTCGCCGCCTCGAAGACGAAGGTGTAATTGAAATCAACACCAGCGGCGAAATCGAAGAAATGGTGCAATAGCTGCACCGGTCACGATGTGGCTCCCCTCATGGGCTTCTTGACCGCATTCGGTTTAGCTAACCGGCAAGCTCTGCTCCATCCGTAAAGTCGGCAACATCGCTGCCTCCTCCACCAGGTTTCTGCCACGTAAGCCCCGCTGCGAACTCCTCGCGTCTCGCACGGCGTTTTGCTAGCATGGCGGACACCCGTCCAGAGAGGAGTTCCCGCCTTGTCCACCGTTACCCCGATGATGCAGCAGTACCACGAAGCCAAAGCGGCCGCAGGCGACGCGCTGCTCTTGTTTCGGATGGGCGACTTCTACGAACTGTTCTTCGACGATGCGAAGATCGCCGCCCGTCTACTCGGTCTCGCGCTCACCAGCCGCGACAAAGGCGAAAACCCTGTGCCGATGGCCGGTTTCCCCTACCATCAGCTCGACGCCTACCTCGCCAAGCTGATCGCCGCCGGACACCGAGCCGCTATCTGCGAACAGGTCGAAGACCCCAAGCAGGCCAAGGGCCTTGTTAAACGCGAAATCATGCGGATCGTTACGCCTGGCACGCTCACCGACGATGCGTTGCTTACACCGTCGGTCAGCAATTTTTTGGCTGCCATCGCCCACCCTACGCAAGGCGATCAGGCGGGGCTGGCCTGGATCGATGTTTCCACCGGCCGATTCTTCGCAGCAATCTTTCCAGCCCGTGAGTTACCCGATCAACTTGCCCGCATCCAGCCGGCCGAATTGCTGCTGAGTGAAGAAAACGTCAACGCGCTCGAGGCTGCGGAGCTGTGTCTCTCGATTACGCGACGTCCGGCTTGGGCGTTTGCCTATCAGGCGGCCGTCGAATCGCTCGCTAATCACTTCGGTACCCTTTCGCTCGACGGCTTCGGCTTTGATTTGAGGGGCGATTCGGCGGCTCTCCGCGCCGCTGGCGCGGTGCTCGATTATCTTGCCGAAACGCAAAAAGTCTCGCTGGCCCATGTCGATCGCTTGCTACCCTACTCGGCGAGCGAGCGGCTTGCCATCGACCCGGCCACGCGCCGCAGCCTCGAAATTACTTCGACCATCCGCAGCGGCCACCGCGAAGGTTCGCTGCTGGGCGTGATGGATCGCACTGTGACAGGCCTTGGCGCGCGACTGCTCGCCGATTGGCTCGCCGCCCCACTGATCGATGTGGTAGCCATTCGCGCGCGGCTTGATGCCGTGGCAGAACTGGTCGCCGATTCCACACTCACGGCCAGCTTGCGCGAAGCGCTCGGCCAAACTTACGATATCCAGCGACTCCTGGCCCGCGTGACCACCGGCCGCGCCAGTCCGCGCGACCTGAGCTTTGTCGGTCGCACTCTGGCGATTTTGCCAAAAGTGAAAGCCAAACTCACCGCTCGCACCAGCCCGCTCCTCCAACAACTGGAGCAGCGAATCGACCTCTGCGGCGACATCCGCGGCCCGTTGGAGCAGGCCCTGGTCGACGACTGTCCGCTCGTGGCGCGCGACGGCGGTTTCATCCGCAGCGGGTATCATGCCCCCCTCGATGAACTACGCGAGCTCACCGCCGGTGGCAAGCAGTGGATGGCCGAGTACCAGGCCGCCGAAGGTCTGCGGACCGGCATCCCGAGCATTAAAGTTGGCTTCAACTCGGTCTTCGGTTACTACCTCGAAATCACCCACGCCCACCGCGACAAGGTGCCCGCCGACTACATCCGCAAGCAAACCATCAAAAACGCCGAACGCTACATCACGCCGCCACTCAAAGAGCATGAAGAAAAAGTTCTCACGGCCGAAGAGCGCTCGAAACAGCTGGAACTAGACATCTTTGCACAACTCCGCGAGTTAGTTGCCGGTGCCACCACGCGCCTGCAAGCCACGGCGAACGCGCTTGCCGAAGTCGACGTGCTCGCCGGTCTCGCCGAACTCGCCCGCTCGCGCAGTTACGTGCAACCCATCATCGTTGCCGAGCCCGTACTCGACATCGAAGCGGGCCGCCACCCTGTGCTCGACATTACGGAACCGGATGGCACGTTTGTACCCAATGGCATCGAGTGCCGAGCGCGGAACGAGGAACGAAGCACAAGTGAATTAGATCACTCCTCACTCGCTCCTCGCGCCTCGATCCTCCTCATCACCGGCCCCAACATGGCTGGCAAAAGCACTTACATTCGCCAAACCGCGTTGCTCACCCT
Source organism: Pirellulales bacterium (assembly GCA_041753435.1). GTDB lineage: Bacteria > Planctomycetota > Planctomycetia > Pirellulales > Lacipirellulaceae > DASYDU01. The sequence goes on from JBGSUJ010000149.1 coordinate 9,394, forward strand.
CATGGCCCAAATGGGGAGCTTCGTTCCGGCCAAGCGCGCAACCATCGGCGTTGCCGACCGCATCTTCGCCCGCGTTGGCGCAAGCGACGAACTCTCCCGAGGCCAAAGTACGTTTATGGTCGAAATGACCGAAACAGCCCGCATCCTGAATACGGCCTCCTCGCAGAGCCTGGTCATCCTTGACGAGATCGGCCGGGGCACCAGCACTTACGATGGACTCTCGCTTGCCTGGAGCATCGTCGAACACATCCACGAACAAATTGGCTGCCGCACTTTATTTGCCACCCATTACCACGAGCTCACCGATCTCGAAGAGCAGCTTACCGGCGTACGGAACTACAACGTCGCCGTCAAGGAGTGGCAGGATGAGGTGGTTTTCCTGCACCAAATCGTCGCCGGCGCAGCCGACAAAAGCTACGGCATCCACGTCGCCCAATTGGCCGGCGTCCCGCGCAGCGTGAACGAGCGGGCCCGCGAAGTCCTCGCCTGGCTCGAAACCCAACACGAAATCAACCTCGACGAGTCGGAGCTGCCCTCGGTAAACGGCCGCGTGGGCCGTCCTGCAAGCGGCCAGGGGGGCAGCCCGTCGAGTCACTGGCAAATGACTCTCTTCAGCAGCGACGATCACCCGCTGCTCGACGAAATCCTCGCTACCGAACTCAACGATATCACTCCCCTCGAAGCGTTGCGGCTCCTGCACGCGTGGCAGCAGCGAATCGCCGAAGAGCGGGCTACGGCAAAATAGCACGAATCCGAAAAATCGTCGGCCTGACACGACTGCTCACCCCGGATTGACACCCTGAGGGCAGTCGGCATGCTCGGTTTTCCTCTCCTTTCCTCTACTGCTCAGCCAAGGATGATTGCGGTGAGCAGTAGCGCCTCGCGTTGGCGAAAGGGAGCGGGGCCGGTAAGATAGTCGATTCGTGTGGGAAGTTGGAAGTCGTGCTGCGACCTGTTGGATCGCTGCTATCACTGCCTTTCCCTGACCCCAGGCCCCTCATCCTTGTCCCCTCCCCGATGCCCAAATACAATCCCGCCGTGATCGAGCCCAAGTGGCAGGCTTACTGGGAGCAGAGCCAGACGTTCGCCGCGCCCCGCATGCCTAAATCCGGAGGCGGGAAACTCTACGCGCTCGACATGTTCCCCTACCCCAGCGGCGACGGCCTGCACGTCGGCCATCCCGAGGGCTACACCGCGACCGACATCGTTTCCCGCGCCGCCCGCATGCAAGGCAAAAGCGTCCTGCATCCGATGGGCTTCGACGCCTTCGGCCTCCCCGCCGAGGAACACGCGATCAAGACGGGCGAGCATCCGCGGAAGCAGACCGAGAAAAACATCGCCACCTTCCGCCGGCAGCTCAAGTCGCTCGGCTTCTCGTACGACTGGTCACGCGAACTTGCGACGACCGACGTCGAATATGTCCGCTGGACGCAGTGGATCTTTCTGCAGATCTACGACACCTGGTTCGACGCTGAGCAACAAAGGGGCCGGCCGATCGCCGAGTTGCCGATCCCCGCGGAGATCTGCGAGCAAGGTGCCGATGCGATCCGCGCGTTTCAGGACGAGCATCGGCTCGCCTACCAGAGTGAAGCGCCCGTGAACTGGTGTCCCGCGCTGGGCACCGTGCTCGCCAACGAAGAAGTCATCGACGGGAAGAGCGAAGTCGGTGGCCACCCCGTCGAACGCCGGCCGCTGCGGCAGTGGATGCTGCGGATCACCGCTTACGCCGATCGCCTGGAAAAAGACCTCGATACGCTTGACTGGTCAGCGGGTATCAAGGCCTTGCAACGCAATTGGATCGGCCGCAGCACGGGCGCGGAAGTCGATTTCTATATCGGCGGCGAGGACAAGTTCGCAGCCTGGAAAGCGACCCGCGTGAAGAGCGGCTTCCCGCGCAAGGCCGACGACGATGTGCTCCGCATCTACACCACGCGGCCCGATACGCTTTTCGGCGCAACCTACATGGTGATCGCCCCCGAACACCCGTTCGTCGAAAAACTCACGGTCCACGGACAACAGGCGGCAGTGAAGGCATACTGCGAAGCTGCTTCCCGCAAAAGCGACCTCGACCGCACCGAGCTCGCCAAAGAAAAAACTGGCGTGTTCACTGGCTCTTACGCAGTCAATCCGGTAAACGGCCGCGAGGTGCCGATCTGGGTCGCTGACTATGTGCTCATCAGCTATGGCACCGGCGCGATTATGGCCGTCCCGGCCCACGACGAACGCGACTTCGAGTTCGCCCAGCAGTTCAGTCTCGACATCGTGGCCGTCGTTGACCCCGGCAAAGTGGTCTCGCCGGAGGAGCGTAAGGAGGTGCTGGCCGGCAAACGCTGCTTCGCCGGCGACGGCACCGCCATCAGTTCGAGCAAGTACGACGGCCTCAAGACAGCCGACTTCAAACAGAAAATTGCGGCCGACCTGGCTGCTGAAGGGCTCGGCCGAGAAGCGGTCAATTATAAGCTGCGCGACTGGCTCTTCTCACGCCAACGATTCTGGGGCGAACCCTTTCCGATCCTGCACGAGCTCGACGCTACCGGCAAACCGACCGGCCGCGTCCGTGCGGTCGATGCGAAAGACTTGCCTGTCGACCTCCCGCACCTCGACGACTTCAAGCCCCACGGTCGGCCCGAGCCGCCGCTCGACAAAGCGCCCGACGAGTGGCTTTATCCGGTGGTGGACGGCAAACGTTATAAGCGCGAAACCAACACGATGCCCCAATGGGCCGGCTCCTGCTGGTACTACCTGCGGTTCATCGATCCCACCAACACCGCGGCGCTGGTTGACCCCGCGCTCGAAAAGGCCTGGATGCCGATCGATCTGTACGTCGGCGGGGCGGAGCACGCGGTGTTGCATCTGCTCTACGCCCGGTTCTGGCACAAGCTGCTCTACGACCGCGGCATGGTCTCGACCGCCGAGCCGTTCCAGAAGCTCGTGAACCAAGGGATGATTCTCGGCGAGAACGGCGAGAAAATGTCCAAAAGCCGCGGCAACGTGATCAACCCCGACGCGATCGTTAAGGAGTACGGTGCCGATTCGCTGCGGCTCTATGAAATGTACATGGGCCCGCTCGAAGACTCGAAGCCCTGGAGCATGCAGGACGTGAACGGCGTCCACAATTTTTTGAACCGCGTCTGGCGGCTTGTTATCGACGACCGCGTCGATTCGCTTGCCGTCAACGCCTCGCTCGTTGACCGCCCGCCCACCGCCGATGAGCATCGAGTACTCCACCGCACGATCGAGGCGGTCACGTCCGACATTGACAAGCTCAAGTTCAACACCGCCATCGCGCGGATGATCGAGTTCACGAACTACTTCACCAAGCAGCCCGAGCGGCCGCGTTCGGTCCTCGAGCAGTTGGTGCTGTTGCTTTCGCCATTCGCACCCCACATGGCCGAAGAACTGTGGCTGGCCCTGGGCCACAGGAGCACTCTGGCCCATGAAAAATGGCCCAAATTTGACCCGGCGCTCGTCCGCGAGGATACTATCGAAATCCCGGTTCAGGTAAACGGCAAAGTTCGCTCGAAGGTGGCAGTGGCCTCGGAGGCCGATGCCGAGTCGCTCGAAGCCACCGCTCGCGCCGACGCCTGCGTCGCCGAGTTACTGGAAGGCAAGCAAGTGGTGAAGACCGTCGTCGTCCCAGGGCGACTGGTCAATTTTGTGATCAAAGGCTGAACAAAGTCGCACACCTGCAGGAGGCGTCTCCGGTGCCTTCTGCAGGTTGGAGAAATCGAATCGTGAAACGTGTCGTCGCTGTTGTTTTAGGTGGTGGTCGGGGCACACGGTTGCAACCGTTGACCAGCTATCGCGCCAAGCCGGCGGTGCCGCTCGCCGGAAAATATCGTTTGATCGATATCCCGCTCTCCAACTGCCTCAACAGCGGCATCAACCAGATTTACGTGCTCACACAGTTTCTCTCCGTGAGCCTGCACCAGCACATTCGTGGCACTTACCGCTTCGATAACTTCAGCGGCGGCTTCGTCGAAATCCTCGCCGCGCAACAATCGCTCGCCGAGGACGGTGGCTCGCAGGATTGGTATCAAGGCACCGCCGATGCAGTGCGCAAGAATACCCGCCACCTGTTGGGCTCTGGCACCGAATACGTGCTAATCCTCTCCGGCGATCAGCTTTACCGTATGGATTTCGCCAAGATGCTGGCCACGCATGTCGAGTCGCAGGCCGACGTGACGATTGCCGGAAAACCTGTAGCCCGCAGCGAAGCCCACGCCCTGGGGATCATGCGCGTCGACAATAGCGGCCGCGTAGTCGGTTTCCGCGAGAAACCGACGTCCGATGCCGAGTTGAACGACGTGGCCACCGATCCTTCTTGGATCGATGCCCACGGCATCCAGAGCGCAGGCCGCGATTGCCTAGCCAGCATGGGCATCTATTTGTTCCGCCGCGACGCGCTGTTGGACGTGCTCGAAAAAACCAGCTATCACGATTTTGGCCGCGAGATCTTCCCAGCCGCTATTCGCACACGCCGCGTGCAGTTGCACCTCTTCGACGGCTACTGGGAAGACATCGGCACGATCCGCTCATTTTACGAAGCGAACCTGATGCTCGCCCAAGCCAACCCACCCTTCGAACTTGCCTCCGCGACAGCGCCGATTTATTCGCGCGCCCGCTTCCTCCCGCCGACGCGCGTCGACGGTGCGACCATCGAACGCAGCCTGGTCGCCGATGGCTGCGTGATCGGCGCCGGAACACGCATCGAGAACAGCGTGGTCGGGCTCCGCTGCCGCATCGGTCGCGATGTCGTCATCCGCAACTCGGTCATCATGGGCGCCGACTACTACGAAACGCCTGGCCAGCTTTCGGCCGATTGCGCCGCCGGCCATCCGCCGGTTGGCATTGGCGCCGGCGCGGTCATCGACGGGGCGATTGTCGATAAAAACTGCCATATTGGCGCACACGCCAGGGTGACTCCCGGCGAGCGGCATACTAGTTACGGTTTGGTCGGACCCGATTGTACCGTTTGCGACGGCATTCTGGTCGTCGCCAAAAACGGCGTCGTGCCCGAGGGCTGGCACGTCTAACCGTAGCCGAGATCTAACTGTAGGAGGAATCTCCGACTCCAATGGAGCGTTATAACGGCCGCAAATTAGGCATTTCCCGCCGTTCGTAGACGCTCTTGAACCGATATGCCATATTTGAACGTAGTGATAACATAGTCTGTGCTCGGCCTTGGCCCGCTTGGAGTGATTGGTCGTATGAATCGCTGGATCTGCTCTTCGTTGTTGCTCGCCACGTTGTTTGTTTGCCTAGGTTTGATCGGCAGCACCTTTGCCGCCGAGGACGCCGAAAAAATCGAGCCTTACACGGGCCCGCCGATTTTGCTCGATTTGCCCGAGTCTCCTCCGCCCGCGTCGTTTGTCGAAAAGCGCGTCGACGTAGAAAAATACTCGGATGGCAAGGTCCGCCACGAACGCGAGATCGCCCGCTATTCCGACAACAGTTTTGTTGCCGATGGATTCTACCGCGAGTTCCATCCCAACGGTGAGAAATTTGCTGAGGGCCAGTACGCGAACGGCCGCCAGGTCGGCGAGTGGACCTATTGGCACGACAATGGACAAGTAAGCCGCCAGATCAACTTCACCAACGGCCAACCCGATGGAAGCTGGGATGTGCTCAATCCAGACGGCGCCGTGATCGCCAAGCGCAACTACAAGGACGGCAAGCGTGAGGGAACTTGGATCGTCTACGATGCCTCCGGCAAGAACCCGCAACGCGAAGAAGCTTATTCCGATGGAAAGCCCAATGGCACCTGGAAGGTTTGGTTCCCCTCTGGCAAGCTCAAGACCCAGATCGACATCAAAGATGGCATCCGTGATGGTGTTGCCATCGAATGGGACGAGCCAGGCAACAAACGCGCTGAACTATCCTACAAGGAAGGCAAGGTCCACGGCACCGCGACCTTGATCGGTGCCAATGGCCAAAAGGTCGTCCAACAATACGATGAAGGCAAGCTCGTCAAAGAAACGAAAGAATAGTTCGAGTGGCGTGGGCGCGAAACGCGGCATAAGCCGGCAGACGGCCGGAATGCCATAATTGGCCCCCTCCGCCAGCCTACTCGACGAGATGGGGGCCTGGGCTGCAATTGCACGCCAACTTGCTGGCTTCACGCAATCTTCATATGCAGCAGGTAGAAGATGGTGCCGAAATCGCCTCGCAAGCTCCGTTTTCTCGCCACCCGGTGGATTCGTAGCAAACGGACCAGATCGATCGCGCCGACTCGACCCAGCTGCCTGATCTGGTGAATGTGGTAAAATTCATCATGACTTCTGAGCCTGCCAACTTCCTGCCTGAACATTACGTCAACCGCGAACTGAGTTGGCTCGAGTTCAACGCCCGCGTACTCGAAGAGGCCCAGGACGAAACCAACCCGCTCTTGGAACGCGTGAAATTCCTGGCGATCTTTGCCTCGAACTTGGACGAGTTCTTTATGGTGCGGGTGGCGGGGTTGCGGGAACAAGCGTTCGGTGCCGAGTTGCCGCAGGATCCACCCGCCGACGGCCTCGCGCCGCTCACGCAACTACAACGGATCGCTCAACGGGCCGAGCAACTCGTCGCCCAACAATATGCCTGTTGGAACGAGTCGATCCTGCCCGACCTCACAGCGGCCGGCATCTGCATCCACCGCGAGGCCGACCTCGATATCAAGCATCGCAGGTCGCTTGACAAATACTTTCGTCAGGTAGTGTTCCCCGTGCTCACGCCGATGGCGATCGACCCTAGCCATCCCAGCCCGCGTTTTCACAATCGTGGACTGTACTTGGCCGCGATGCTCAAACGCGTTTCCGGCATCGGGCCTGAGCGGCTCTTCGCCGTGGTGCTCGTGCCACAAGTGTTGCCGCGGTTCGTGTCGGTCGAGCCTGACGACAAGCAGAACTTCCTCCTGCTCGAAGACTTGATCGCCTGCCGCTTGCCCGAGCTTTTCGGTGGCTACGAAATCATCGACCATGCCACATTCCGCCTCACCCGCGACATGGATATCAACCTACTCGAGCAGGAGTCTGACGATATCCTGCGGGCGATCGAATCGCGGTTGCGTGTCCGTCAGCGGACCGAAGCGGTGCGGCTCGAAATCTCGGCCAATATGAATCGCGCGCTGCTCGAGATGCTGGTCAGCGAAGAGCAGATTCACTGCGAGACCAACTTCAGCGCGGTCGGCTACAACGAAGTCTATTCGATCCCCGGCCCGCTCGACATGACCTCGCTGTTCGAACTGGTCCACAAAGCAGACCGCAGCGATCTGCGTGAGCCACCTTTTGTGCCACACAAATTGCCTGAACTGGAAGAAGCCAGCGATTTATTCGCCCAGATAGCTGCCCACGACATCTTACTCCATCATCCGTTCGATTCCTTCGCACCGGTGGTCGATTTTATCTCGCAGGCCGCCCGCGACCCCAACGTACTCGCCATCAAGCAGACCCTCTATCGCACGAGCGGCGATAGTCCCATCGTGCGGGCGTTGGCTGAGGCCGCCGAGAATGGCAAGCATGTAACCGCACTGGTCGAGCTTAAGGCACGTTTCGACGAAGCCAATAACATCGTCTGGGCGCGGCAGATGGAACGGGCCGGCGTGCATGTCGTCTACGGCTTCATGGAGTTCAAAACACACTGCAAGCTGGCGATGGTGGTCCGTAAAGAAGGCAAGAAGGTTCGCCGTTACGTTCACCTTGGCACCGGTAACTACAATCCTACGACGGCGCTCGTCTATACCGACCTCGGCCTGTTTACTGCCGACAAGACCATGGCTGACGACGTTTCCGCCCTCTTTAATTTCCTCACCGGTTATTCGCAAGAACATCCTTGGCAGAAGCTGGTGGTTGCGCCACAGGACCTGAAACTTCGCACCATCGCACTGATCGACGAGCAAGCTGAGCGCGCACGGCAAGGCAAAAAGTCGCGGATCTTCGCCAAGCTCAATTCTTTGGTCGACCGCCGGACCATCGAGGCCTTGTATCGAGCCAGCCAGGCCGGTGTGCCGATCGACCTGGTGATTCGCGGCATCTGCTGCCTGCGGCCCGGTTTGCCTGGCATTTCAGAGAACATCCGCGTATGCAGCATTGTCGATCGCTTCCTCGAACACAGCCGTATTCTGGTGTTCGGCGAAGGGAGCAAACAGCAGGTCTTTCTTTCCAGTGCCGACTGGATGCCTCGCAACTTCGATCGCCGCGTCGAGGTGATGTTCCCTGTCGAAGCGGAAGATCTGCGTTGGCGGATCGTCGAGGAGATCATTCCGGCCTACTTGCACGACAATCAACGGGCCCGCATCCTGCTGGCCGATGGCAGCTACGCGCGAGCCGTACATCGCACCGATCAGCCAGCCCTGCGAAGCCAAACCGAACTGCTCGACTTTACCAAGATTCGTAAACCGGCACCCACGGTCGAATCGCCGCCAACCGTTTCAGCTACCCTGCCGCCAAAAGCAAGTGAGGCCCTTGCCGAATCGAACGGCGCCCCGGAAGGCGAAACGAAAAAGAAAAAAGATAAGGACAAGAAGGGCTCGCCCTCGCCACGGTAGTCCAGTGCCTACGCCGCGCGCCGTCGCGACTCGCTCACGGCTGGCCACCGCCTCCGCTCGACCGACCCTTCTTTGTTCACCGCCTGCTGGATCGACTCGATGTACCGCATGATCGAGTGGTCGGTGAAGTGGTCGAACTCCCACTCTGTCGCTCGGCCGACCCCGGACCTCTTGAAAAATTCGCGCCAGGCTATTGCCCCCCCTCCAACACGTGGTGGATTGCGGCTAAGTTTGACCGGGCCCCGACTGACCTGGCCCCGAAGCGCTAGCGCACGAGGTTCGGATGATGACCGGTGTTTTTCAGTCGCTTGTCACTGCTTCTTTCGGCTGGTTTCTCGCCAGCAGCCTCTGGATCTACCCTCACAGCCTGTCGTACTTCAACGAATCGATTGGCGGCCCGCTAAATGGCCTAAAGCATCTCTTCTGCAGCAATGCGATAGCCCACCACTTTCGGACAGCGGTGGGGCGATTTGTAGATGTCCGTTACAGTTGCTTTGCGGCAACCGTCGTTGCCGCATGTACGGCAGTTGTTGGCTGCAATGAACTTGCTTCGGTTGAATTCCTTGGTCCGCAACCGAAGACCGTTTCAACCTAGCTCGTCGGACCCCTATGCATTTGCAGCTTCCTTTTTAACCACGGCGGATGCAGGTGGTGCCGTGACAATTTACGCCTGGGCCGATCCAAACACGCTCAGCGGCGTCCAGGCTGCGAGTTTGCTCAATGGTTTTGAACTGGGGCGCGTTCCGGAGCCGAACTCGCTGGTCCTGCTAGTCATCGGCATGGTCGGCATCGCACTTCGGCGAGGCAGCTCGCGCCCGGTACATTGCCTTTAGGGCATCTTGGGTTGGGGCCGCGCGATTTCGAAGCGGCCCCACGTTATGTCCCACAAAATAAAAAAGGCGGGCCGACTCGCTTGGAGTCGACCCGCCTTGTGGGTTTCAAGGGACCAGCTATCGTTCCCTCTGTAGCGGAGGGAAGTTTCTGCCTGGCATACGGTTAGTTACCGCAGCCGCAGTCACCAGCACAGCCGCCGTCGCCACAGCTGTCACAGCACGAGCTGGGGCAGCAAGGGACGCAGCAGCGAACCTTTACCGGAACTTGCTTGCAGACGCACTTCGGCACACACCGGGTGACGGTGTAGGGCACGCACTTCGGCACGCACTTCCAGCATTGGATCGTCTTCTGATAGCAAACCGGCTTGCAGACCGTGTAACAGACCGTCTTGGTCCGCTGTTCCGGCACCATCTTGCAGACCTTATACGTGCAGGTCTTCTGTTCCGGCACCATCTTGCAGACCTTGTAGCAGCAGGTCTTCACGCGTTGCTCCGGCACCATCTTGCAGACCTTGTACTCGCAAGTCCGCGTTTCCGGCACCATCTTGCAGACCTTGTAGCAGCAGGTCTTCACGCGTTGCTCCGGCACCATCTTGCAGACCTTGTAGGTGCAAGTGCGTTGCTCCGGCACCATCTTGCAGACCTTGTACTCACAGGTCCGCTGCTCGGGCACCATCTTGCAGACCTTGTACTCGCAAGTCCGCGTTTCCGGCACCATCTTGCAGACCTTGTACTCACAAGTCCGCGTTTCCGGCACCATCTTGCAAACCTTGTAGCAGCAGGTCTTGACGCGTTGCTCGGGCACCATCTTGCAGACCTTGTACGTGCAGGTCCGTGTTTCTGGCACCATCTTGCAGACCTTGTAACAGCAGGTCTTCGTGCGGGCTTCGCATTCGTACTTGGTGCAGCAGATTTGCTTCTCGACACAAGTCGGGACCCAAACTTTTTTGCAGCACTGACGCGGCGGGCATTGGATGCACTCGGTGCGGCAAGCACCTGGGTGGTAGACACACTTGCAGGTACAAGGATCGTACGACCAGCAGCCTGGCTCGCGGACGATGCGTTTCCGAACAGGGCCGGGAACCTCATAGGTTTGGGTTTCCCAGTGACCGGAAGGAACCGTAATCGTCTTCGTATATGTAACCGGCTTACGAACGTAGTAGGTCACGTCCTTGGAGCGGGTTTCCCAAACTGGCTTGCAAACTGTGTAGCACTTGGTCTTCTCTTCCCAGACTGGCTTGCAGACCGTGTAGCAGATGTCCTGGGAGCGGGTTTCCCAGACCGGCTTGCAGACCGTATAGCAGCGGGTCTTGGTTTCCCAAACCGGCTTGCACACCGTGTAGCAGCGGGTCTTGGTTTCCCAAACCGGCTTGCACACCGTGTAGCAGCGGGTCTTGGTTTCCCAAACCGGCTTGCAGACCGTGTAGCAGATGTCCTTGGAGCGAGTCTCCCAAACCGGCTTGCAGACCGTGTAGCAACGGGTTTTGGTTTCCCAAACCGGCTTGCAGACCGTGTAGCAACGGGTTTTGGTTTCCCAAACCGGCTTGCAGACCGTGTAGGGGATTTCGCGGGTGCGGGTTTCCCAAACCGGCTTGCAGACCGTGTAGCAACGGGTTTTGGTTTCCCAAACCGGCTTGCACACCGTGTAGCAGATATCTCGCGACCGGGTTTCCCACACGGGCTTGCAGACCGTGTAGTTGTGGCAGCGAGTTTCCCAAACTGGTTTGCACACCGTGTAGCAAACCTCGCGGGTGCGTGTCTCAGGCACCATTTTGGTGCAATTGACTACCTTTTCTTCGCACACCCGCTCCCAAACGGTTTTGTGACATGTGACTTCCTGCTTCTCATACTCGATGCATTTCACCGTTTTCATCACGGTGCAGCACGTCGTCTGGCAGCAGGGTGCACAACGGGAATAGCGCGCCAATCCACACCACCCGGCTTCAGCCCCTATCGGGGCCAACATTAATGCCAGGGTGGCGATAAGCGGCGCAAAAGTGCAACCTCTCATCTCCTTCGCCTCCTTCAAGTGAGTCCAAAAAATACATGGGGTCCAAAAGCTGGTCGATCGAGCGAACTGAGAGTCGCCCGTCCGTAGTTAATTCGGGCCGTTAAATCCACGCACCTTAACTGTTCTGCGTAAATTATGTTTTTACCGCACTCGTCCTGTTCTTCGCTTTCGTCACAGTTTTAATGGTACGAACTCGCTAGCAGGTAAAGCTTTACGCGAGTCGCGTGGCCAAAAATCCATGGGTGAGGTAGGTCCGATCGCAGCGGTTGGCGCTGCGGTATCGAGCGAAGCGAAGGTAGAGGTTCGCGGCCGGCTAGAATGATTCCTAGTCACACACTCTAAAGACCAGTTCATCAGCTGATTCGCTGTAAGCGCTTACATCGATTGGACCTGCGGCCAGCAACCGGGGACCATCGACTTGCTCAATGTGGGTCGCTCCCTTAGAGTGGCAAAAACCTTACTATTTTGCTTTCACTCCGATTCCGGCCGTGGCCCGCTATTGATGAGTTCGGGTAAACGCAAGTTGGCACAACCCGATCCGGTTGAAGTGCCCAAGGCGGTGATCAACCGGTTGAGCCTCTACCTGCGCGAGTTGCAACACTTGCTGCGAAGCGGGAAAACGACGATCAGTTCGAGCCAACTCGGCCGCTTGCTGGGTTTCTCCGACGCCCAAGTTCGCAAGGATCTGGCATGCTTCGGCCACTTCGGCCACCCGGGCGTTGGCTACCGTTGCGAGGAGCTCGTGGCCGCGATCCGGCGGATCCTTGGGACCGATCGTACCTGGACGGTCGCTTTATTTGGCGTGGGCAACTTGGGACGCGCACTGTTGGGCTACAAAGGTTTCGGTATCAAGGGCTTCCAGATTGTAGTTGCCTTTGATGACGATCCAAGGAAAACTGGCGCCGTGGTCGATGGAATCACCGTCCACTCCGTGGAATTTCTCGAAGAAATCGTCCAACGGCACCAAATCCAACTGGCGATGATTACCGTGCCGGCTGCGGCAGCGCAAAAAGTGGCCGATTTGGCAATCGCAGCAGGTGTTTCGGGAATTGTGAACTTTGCACCGGTGACGCTAACGGTGCCAGACGACATCAGTTTGGTGGGTGTCGACCTTGCCACGGAGCTCGAGCAGCTTTCGTTCTCCGTTGCGAATCGAGGCAAAAGCTATTAGCCTTTAACTGTTAGAGCCATTAGCCAGCCAGAACGTTTCTGGGTTTGGCTAACAGCTAAAGGCTAATAACTGCCCCCCTTACCCGGTAGTGTAATGGTAACACTAGGGATTTTGATTCCCTCATTCAAGGTTCGAATCCTTGCCGGGTAGTTTGCCGAAGACGTTGGTTTGCCAAAGATGCTTGAGACCCCTGAGCTTGAAGGTGCTATTTCTGCTGTCCGTGAGGCGGCGCTGTTGGCCCGGGAGGTTCAGCAAGAATTGGTCACGCCAGCGCTGACCAAAGACGACCGTTCGCCGGTGACCGTCGGCGATTTTGCAGTGCAGGCGGTGATCGCCCGTCGGCTTGTAGAGCATCTGCCAGGCGTCACGCTCATCGGTGAGGAATCGGCCGAGGCCCTGCGGCTCGAAGAAGGCATCGACACACTCGAGCAGTTGACCCAATTTGTCCGCCGGGCGATTCCCGATGCCACACCGGAGGAGGTTTGTGGGCTGGTGGATCGGGGCAGTGGCGATCCGCCGCGTGAATTCTGGACGCTCGATCCGATCGACGGCACGAAAGGCTTCTTGCGCCGCGAACAGTATGCGGTGGCGCTCGGCAAAATCGAAAATGGCAGTGTGATGATCGGCATTCTTGGCTGTCCGGAGTTGGCCGAGAGCAGCAAATCGGTATCCGGCGGCGCGGGTTCGCTGCTGGTCGCGGTGCGGGGCGAAGGTACGTGGTGGCAGCCACTGGCGGGCGGAGGCGAGTGGCGCCGGCTGCAGGTATCGGTTCGGTCCGAGGTTTCTCAAGCGCGCGTGCTCCGCTCGGTCGAAAAGGCCCACACGAATGTCGACGAAATTGGCAAATTGGCCGAGCATTTGGGGATTACGGCTCCGCCGGTGCCGCTCGACAGCCAGGCCAAGTATGCGGTCCTGGCGGCCGGCGCGGGCGACGTGTTGTTGCGGCTGATTTCGCCCAAGGCGCCAAACTACAAGGAAAAAATCTGGGACCAGGCGGCTGGTTCGCTGGTGATCTCCGAAGCGGGTGGATGTGTGACCGATCTGGATGGCAAGCCGCTCGACTTTTCTCATGGCCGCGAACTTCAAACCAATCGCGGCATCCTGGCGACCAACGGCCCGCTGCACGCAGCGCTGCTCGCGGGCCTGCGGGCGATCGGGGCGTAAGTCGCTGAGAGTCGGTTGCTGGTGGCCGGCTCGATTCTGGTTTTCAAAGAGCTGGTGGCTTCCACTGCGGAGGAATTTGGAGTGCCTCACACGCAAGGAAAGGGTTGAGGGTTCAGGGTTGAGGGTTCGGAAAAGACAGGGCTGTCGGCTCTCGGCTGGGGGCGGTTCTCGGATATTGTCATTTTGATCGGCACCATGGGGGGTGACCGCAGGACATGATCGCGTGGCGGCGGGTGGGGGAGGGGATTTTTAGAATATTGGAACCCGCTTCCGCAACGCGATCCACCGTTCCAAAAATCACTTCTTTTGTCATCGGGGCATCGCTCTGCGCGCTGGAAAACCAGGCCGTTCTGGATACGGGGTGTTCCAAAAGATCTCGAATTCGCGCCGGATGGGCCAAGTTCCAAAATTCACCCCGGCAGTTGGACCTATCGTGGGTCCGCCGCGAGGCCGGCGAGATGACGGTCCGTCTCCACCAGCATGTCTTACGACGTGCGTATTTCTCGGAAGGGGACAAGAGGACAGGTTTGTTTGGGGTGGTGTGGGCCATTCTCGTCTCAATCAGGAGGGAGTGGGTCGCCGCTGCGCAGAGCGGTAGCGCAGCGCCCCAGGCCGGGGGACCGGGAAGCAAATTGGTGAGGGAGGCACGAGTGGAGGAGTTTGTACATATGTATATATCCTGCCGCGTGGCCAATTTCAAACATTATTTTTGGCCGCGCCGGCGGAGAGGGCGCGCGAGTTTTGACAGGATGACAGACTCTTGGGGAAGGATCGACGAGAGGAAGACGTCGGGATTTCCAATTTGGATCGCTGCCGAAGTGACGGATACCGTAATCCTGTCGCTCCTGTCAAAGTTCTGCGAGCCACGACGGGGAAGACGAAGGCGACGAGAAGCGCTTTTCAGTCGGTCCAGGCGGGTGGCTGTGCCCGGGTTTGCTATCGGTGATGGAGGATGAAGCGACGGACGAGAGTGGACGTACGCCTGCTCGGTTCGATACGCGTAGTGCTTCACTCGCAAGGCATTGCGAACCTGATCCAAAAGTTTACGTGGAGGGCGCGCAGAACTCGTTGCATCGCCAGGGGCGGCAGGATAAGCTGGGGGGCATGGCAGACCTCCGTCCGACTGTCGGGAATGTGAACTCATGCCTATCTTTCCGCGGGGGTTCTATCCGCAGTTTTTGTAGATAAGCCGGGCTTGTCTACAATCATCTTTGTGTCGAATAAGAAATAAATTAGGTGTGATACCCATGCTTCAATGTGCACTTGTTTCGTTGTCGTTGCTTGTTGCCATCGGGTGCAATTCCGATGCATCAAGAACTTCAGGGCCGCTGGCATCCGGTCGCATCATAAGCGTTACCTATTGGGAGAAACCTGTCGCACACGAAGGCAGCAACTCCGGCAACTCGCCGGCGGAAGGAAGTCTCGTTGATCTATACGATGGGTTTATCATTATCCGCCAACCAAATGGCCGGCGAATTGTGTCGCCGCATGGCTGGTATACGAATCTGGTGTATGAAGATGTGAAGTAATCGCTAACCTCTCTATGGCCATAGTTGCCAAGGGTGCGTACCGGTAGCGCAGACGAATTCTTCCTCTTTGTATGCGTGGCGTGGATTCGTGGTGCGGTGGTGTCGTCGTCAACGTTCAGGCGCAGGTGTGCCTCGCAGGGTCGACTATGCGAGGCACGAACAGAACGAGCGCTGCCGCGGGGCGGAGCGATCGTTTGGCGAGAGCCTTCGATTGGGTTTCTGAGGGCGAACTTTACCGCCAGCGGTCAGTGCGAGTCGCACGGACGCGGTGTGGATACCAGGTCGTGTTTTCCAGATGCAAACAAAGAAGCATCCGCTACGCCTACGTGAA
This sequence comes from Pirellulales bacterium, assembly GCA_041753435.1. GTDB lineage: Bacteria > Planctomycetota > Planctomycetia > Pirellulales > Lacipirellulaceae > DASYDU01. The sequence continues at coordinate 24,960 of JBGSUJ010000149.1, forward strand.
ACGTGCTCTAGAACGCCCAAGCCGACGAATGTCCGCCGGCAAAGTATTTGACCGAATGGACCTGCTTGACGCAGCGCCGCGGGCCATGGCTGCCGTGTTTCTTGTCGTGTTTTTTGACCACGCCGGCATACGTCGAGTTGAAACTGGCGGCTTTGTGTTTGCCCTCGGCAAAGTAGCCGTTTTCGGAATGGGCCGTGCCGTGTTTGCCGGTGTAGGTGGCAAACAAATTTCCGAAGGCTCGCGCGGTGGAATGTTTGCCGTTGGGATGGCCGTTTTACGAAGACCGAATGGACCGGCGAGATGCCTGGTATGGGGCCATTTAGCGGTTTTGGAATTAGCGGTTACGATAATGTCTCACAGCAGTTCGTTTCGGTTTGGGTCGACACTTGCAGCACAGGCATCATGCAAGGTGTGGGCGAATTATCGTCTGACGGTAAGACGATGACCTTGAATTACAATCACAACTGCCTTCTGACCAAGAAGCCGACTGTGATGCGCGAAGTCGAGACTGTCACCGGTCCGAACACGAAGACCATGGAAATGTTTGGCATCGACCCCAAGGGGGGCAAAGAATTCAAGATGCTGAGCATCAATTTGACAAGAGAAGAATAGGGGCGTAAGAGTTCGCTCACAATTTTTGAGTCTCACGCAAAGACGCGAGCTATTCAAGTCTTGCGTCTTTGCGTGAGCTGTTTTTATTCCCGCTTGTGCGAATCAGTGTTTTGGGAGGCCAACGCCATGAGTTCGATTCGTCTGTTGGTAGGCACCCGCAAGGGCGCGTTCATTCTCACTGCGGACGGCAAACGCGAGCGCTGGCAAGTCAGCGGGCCGCACTTTGCCGGTTGGGAAATGTATCACCTGAAGGGATCGCCCGTCGATCCGGACCGGATCTACGCATCACAGACCAGCGGCTGGTTCGGGCAGATCATCCAGCGAACGGATGACGGCGGCGAGACGTGGCATCAACCTGGCACGCCCGCCGGCGAACCGACGACCACACCCGATGGCATGCCACTGGCCGAGAGCAATAAGTTCGTCTACGACACTTCGAGCGAAACAGGCAAGCCGCTTACCACGCACCAGTGGTACGATGGCACACAGCACCCATGGGAATTCAAGCGTGTGTGGCATCTGGAGCCGTCGCTTTCCGATCCGAACACCGTCTATGCGGGCGTAGAAGATGCGGCGATTTTTCGTTCGACTGACGGCGGCCAATCGTGGCACGAGCTGGCCGGCTTGCGCGGGCACGGCACGGGGCCGCAATGGCAGCCCGGCGCGGGTGGCATGGGGCTGCACACAATTTTAATCGACCCACAGAATCCAAAACGGATTTACATTGCCATCTCGTCGGCCGGAGCCTTCCGCACCGACGACGGTGGCGCAACGTGGCTGCCCATCAATCGCGGGCTCCGCTCCCAGTATATTCCTGATCCGGACGCGGAAGTCGGCCACTGTGTGCATCGCATCGCGCTCCATCCATCGCGGCCGGGCGTCGTTTTCATGCAGAAGCATTGGGACGTGATGCGGAGTGACGACGCCGGCGAGAACTGGTTTGAAGTGAGCGGCGATCTGCCGAGCGATTTCGGTTTTCCCATCGATGTTCACGCCCATGAGCCAGACACAATCTATGTGGTGCCGATCACCAGCGATTCGCTGCACTACCCGCCTGAGGGTAAGCTCCGCGTCTATCGAAGTCGCACCGGCGGCAACGCTTGGGAGCCGCTCACGCGCGGTCTGCCGCAGGAGAATTGCTATGTGAACGTGCTGCGCGACGCGATGGCGGTCGACACACTCGATCCGTGCGGGATATACTTTGGCACTACGGGCGGCCAGGTGTACGGCTCGGCGGATTCCGGCGACAGTTGGAATGCGATTGTTCGCGACTTGCCGGCTGTGCTCTCTGTTGAGGCGCAAGTCGTGCCATGATTCGCATTGTGGTTCCCTATCATTTGAGAACGCTGGCCGAACTGACGGGCGAGGTGCAAGTCGCCATCGAAGGTGTCGCGAGCCAGCGTAGTGTGCTCGACGCACTCGAAGCCCGCTATCCCATGCTGCGCGGCACGATCCGCGATCACGTTACGAAGGAGCGGCGGCCCTTCATTCGTTTTTTTGCCTGCGAGCAAGATTGGTCGAATGAATCGCCGGATGCGCCGCTGCCAGAGGCGATAGCCGCCGGCAGGGAGCCGTTTCTTGTCGTCGGAGCAATAGCTGGCGGGTGAGTCGTTAATGATTGATCCTTGCGCGTCGTGAATTGGTCCGGCGGTCCCAACTCGACTGCTTCGCCCGGAGGGCGCATGAACCTAGCCAGAGACCTTGAGTCCCTGGAAGAGTTGTCCCGCTTTACAGACACATCGGCCCGTTTGTTCCTACGAGGAGTTGGGCTGCCGTTGGGAGCTGGAATATCGTCCCACGGAGGCTGGCGATACCACGTTGAAGAAAGTGGGGGAAAATTGGCTGAAATTGGCAAAGTATTGCGAATGATGTTTTTGGGATGCGTCGAGCACTCGCAGCGGCGAGATTCAACAGTTCAGCGGTTGACGTAACCTCGTTCTGTCACTAGGTTAGAGGGCTACTCCAAGCTCGATCGGCCCGAGCCTGGGAGGCGAAAATCCAGGCCGAATGTCCGCACCTAACGCCGGACGCCCCAAGGAATTGGGTCATCGAACGCGACCAGCGGGCGCGCGGGGCAAGCCCCACCGCTCATGGATGGGTTCAATCGCCAGACCGATCCGCGGGGACTTTTGCCGGTGTGCCAAGCTGTGAGGAGTTTGTTTTGTCCACTTTAGTGAACGATTTGGTTGAAGCCGGTGTGCACTTCGGGCACCGCGCCAGCCGTTGGAACCCGAAGATGCGGCCGTACATTTACGCCCGCCGCAATCTGATCCACATCATCGACGTCCGCGAGACCGTTCGTGGTTTGTTGAGGGCGAAGAAGTATCTTTCCCAGCTTGCCTCGCGCAATAGCTTGGTGCTGTTTGTCGGTACCAAGCGGCAAGCGGCCGATACCGTGGAGCGCGAAGCCCAGCGTTGTGGCATGCCCTACGTCAGCGACCGATGGTTGGGCGGCACACTGACCAACTTCCGCACGATTCGCAATCGGCTGACTCGCCTGGAAGAACTGGAGCGGATTCGTACCAGCGAGGAAATCAACAGCTACTCGAAGAAGATGCAATCGGCCTTGGCGCGCGAGTATCGCAAAATGTTTCGCAACCTGAACGGCATTCGCACGATGAGCCGGCTGCCTGAGTGTTTGGTGATCATCGACCCCAAGAAGGAAAAAAACGCGGTTAAAGAAGCCCGCAAGCTAGGTATCGCGACAGTAGCGCTGATCGACACCGACTGCGATCCGGACCTGGTCGATTTGCCGATTCCCGGCAACGACGACAGCATGCGTTCGATCGAGATCGTGGTGAGGATGCTGGCCGACGCGATTATTTCGGGCAAGAGCCAAGCCGCGGTTCAAAGTCAGCAGGCTGCCGAAGGGGCTGACAAGGCCGACCGGGTGCTGCAACCGGCATAATAGTTTATCGGGGCTCTGGGCTGTCAGCCATTCATCTGCATTCTGGCCGAGAGCTGACGGCCGATCGCAGAGAACCTCGGCCACCCCAACACGCTTGAAGTCCGAATTTCGTTCGGATGCACGAGGAGACTGATTCCATGGCAGAAATTACAGCCGCAATGGTCATGGCGCTGCGTGAGAAGACGCAGCTGCCGATGATGGATTGCAAGAAGGCCCTGCAAGAAAGCGGCGGCGACGAAGAACTGGCGTTGCGTCAGTTGCGTGAAAAGGGCAAGAAGATCATGGCGATGCGGCAAGACCGCAGCACCGAAGAAGGCCGGTTGGCGACCTACGCGTCGATTAAACCGCCGATAGGTGCGATGATCGAGTTGCAAGTCGAATCGGCCCCGGTGGCCAAGCACGAAGAAGTCGTGGCGCTCGCCAACGATCTGGCCAAGCAGTTGGCCACGGGCCCTGGTGCGAAAACGGCCGACGAGCTCTGGTCGCAGCCCGCCCCGAGCAAGAAAGGCACGACGCTCGGGCAGTGGAAGGACGACCTGGAAAACAAGATGCGCGAAGTGTTTCGTCTGACGCGGCTCCATCGCGTCGCGGCTTCTGCGGGCGGCTACGTGCATCACGACGCCAAGAGCGGCGTGCTCTTGGAAGTGGAAGGTGGCAACGACGAATTGGCGAAGGGGATTGCCATGCATGTCGCGGCGATGAAGCCCAAATCGACCACTACCGCCGAGCTCGACCCGGCGATCGTGGAAAAGGAGCGCGGCATCCTCACCGAACAAGCCCGCAAGGAAGGCAAGCCCGATAACATCATCGAAAAGATGATCGAAGGCCGGATGCGGAACTTTTACGCCGAGCACGTCCTTGCGGAGCAGCCGTTTGTCAAAGACGACAAGCAAACGGTGGGCAAGATTGCTGCCGCCGGTGGGATGAAACTGAAAAAGTTCACCCGCTGGACGTTGGGTGAAGCGAATTCACCAGCGGCCGAATGAGCCGATCTGAAATGCAAGCCCTGGGAAACTTCCCAGGGCTTTTTTATGATAGATTGAGATTCCATGGCTTGACGGGAGCCTCAACCGCTCCCATTTTCACTTGTTGGAAACCATCATGTCCGCCTCGCCCTACAAGCGCATCATCTTGAAGCTCTCCGGCGAGAGCTTTGTCCCGCCTGGCCAACGCGGCATCAACATGCAGGAGGTGGTCGACATTGCCGGCCAAACCTATCGGGCCGCCCAGCTTGGTGTGCAAATCGGCATCGTCATCGGCGGCGGCAACATCCTCCGCGGGGCGCAGTTCACTTCCGGCAATTCTAGCATCCAAGAAGCCACTGCCCACTACATGGGCATGCTGGCCACGGTGATCAACGGCCTCGCCCTGCAGGACGCGCTCGAATCGCTCGGCTGCGCGACGCGGTTGATGTCGGCCGTCCGCATGGATGGCGTCGCCGAGCCGTTCATCCGCCGCCGAGCGAAGCGGCATCTCGAGAAGGGCCGGATCGTGATCCTCGCCGGAGGCACGGGCGGACCCTTCGTCACTACCGATACCGCAGCCGCTCTCAAGGCGTTGGAACTCGAAGCTGAAATTCTCATGAAGGCCACGCGCGTCGACGGCGTTTACAGTGCTGACCCGGAAAAAGACTCAGCGGCGACGCTCTTTAAGCAGCTCTCGTACCGTGAGGTCCGCGATAAGAATCTCAAGGTGATGGACTCGACGGCCATCGCCCACTGCATGGAACACGATATGCCGATCCTGGTCTTTAACTACCGCATCGATGGCAACATCGAACGCGCCGTCCGCGGGGAAGACATCGGCACATTGGTCACGAGTAAAGTCCCGGCAGCAAGAACCTCTTGACAGGAAAACGAATCGGTTGGACAGCAAGATGAGTGTTGAAGAAATATTGATGGATGCTGAGGAGCGCATGGAGAAGGCGCTGGCAAAGTTGAAGCAGGACCTCACGGGCATTCGCACCGGCCGGGCGAATCCGGGGATGGTCGATAGCTTGCGGGTTGAGGCTTACGGCTCACCTTGTCCAATCAAGCAGTTGGCGAGTGTCAGCGCGCCCGAGCCGCAGCAGATCGTGCTGCGGCCGTTCGATCCGTCGATCATCAAAGACATCGAGAAGGCGATCATCGCCAGCGACTTGGGCCTGGCGCCGCAGAGCGACGGCAAGGTGATCCGGCTGAACATCCCGCCGCTGTCGGGCGACGTGCGACGGAAGATGGTCGCGCGGACGAAGGAACTGGCCGAGGAGATGAAAGTGGCCGTCCGCAACGTCCGCCGCGACGCCAACAAGCAAGCCGATACCGAGGAGAAGGACAAGGCACTCACCGAGGATGACGCGAAAAAGACGAAGGACGACATCCAGGACCTCACGAAGAAGTTCGAAGATCGGGCCAACGAGCTGGCCAAGGCGAAGGAAGCGGAAGTGATGGAGGAGTGAGAGTATCCGTGAATAAGAGTCCCAAGGTATAATGGAGACTATCATGAGTTCCACCGAATCTTACACTGTACGCAAATTGGACTTTCTAGCGCGAGCGCAAGGCCGGCTACCCAAATCGCTGGTGCGCAGCATTCTTGTCGCGTTGGTTATAGTATCAGTGATATGGTGGATTCGTTTGCGGCCCCGTGAAGTAGTTGCCCTCTTGCACGTTAGTTCTCATCCTCCAACCTCGCCGGTGGTTGGACATCCAAAAAAACATTGGGAAATCATGCAACGAACGCAGTTGGCATATCTTAAGAGTTTCGGGTTTTTGCAGACGGTACTGAGTGATCCACAGATTGCAGCATTACCTCTTGTGGCAGACCATGCTGATCCGGTCGCTTGGTTGCACGATGAATTGCAGGCTCAATTCGAGCAGAACTCGGAGATCTTGAGCATTCGGCTTTCCGTTCCCACAAATCGTCAGTCCCAAGCTCAAACACTCCTCAACGCGGTTGTCTCGGCGTACTTGCGAATGACTAGGGAAGCCGAACAGGAGAGACTTCAACAGCAGCTTCAAGATCTGCAAGTCGAATATGACTCGCTACGTGCTCAGGTCAAGGAGTTATCCGATGAAATCGCAGCGTTGCGCGAACAGCGTGGTGTGGAAGATCCGGAGGCAAGACTTCTCCAAATCGAAGTAGATCGACACGTTGAAAAAGCCGGCAAATTGAAGGCGGAATTGGAACTTGCACAATCGCAAAGCGTGAGGCCGCCAAGCGTCCGTCTTATCCAACCTCCCACGTTGGTGAGGTGAGACCAATTTCGCCCAGTTCCACATTGGAGCTGCTAGCACCCTGTGCGGCCTCTCTTGCCGGTGCTGGCGAGGATTGCTATTCTTTGCGACCCCGTGGCCGGCGAGCGGTTCGCTCGCGGCTATTTCTCAGTCGCTCGATACGGCCCGTTGTCGAGCGCGATTTGCAAATGAACCCGTACGGTTTACGGAGAAACCGCCATGGCACACAAGGATTCGCCAATGACCGTTGAAACCCAGGCCGCGCGCAAAGCCCAGCGCAAACAGCGACTCGTTGTTGTGGCCTGCGGATTCGCGGGGCTCGCAATGGCGATTGCGATTCGCAGTTATGTGGGAATGCCGCAGGCTGATGCCCAAATTTTTGGCGGTCGCCCGGCTGGGGCCGCAGCTAAACCGCAAGCGGCGACGAAAACCGCAGCGCAGCATCCGGATGCGCTGCCGCGGCCGGAGCGGCCCAAGCACGATGTGATGGCGGTGGTCAATGGCGAAGACATTCGCCGCGAGGCACTCGCCACGGCATGCGTCGATCGCTTCGGCAAAGAGGTGCTGGAAGGTTACATCAACAAACGGCTGATCGAGCACCATTGCCGTAATCGCAACATCACCGTCAGCGAGGCGGAGTTGGCCGCGGAAATCGACCGCATGGCCGCCCGTTTTAAAATCGGTCGGCAGCAATGGCTGCAGATGCTGGAAAAAGAGCGGGGCATCAACGAACAGCAGTACGCGCGCGATATCCTCTGGCCGACGCTCGCCTTGCGAAAGCTGGCGGCCGACCAGTTGCATGTGACCGACGAGCAGATTCAGCAGGCCTACGAATCGCAGTTCGGCGCGGCAGTGAAGGCGCGGCTGATTGTAGTTGGCACCCGGGCGGAAGCTGAAAAGCTGCAGCGGCAACTTCAAGACCGGCCAGACGACTTCGCCCGCCTAGCCATGCAAAGCTCGCTCGATATCAACAGCGCGAGCATCGGTGGGTTGATCCAGCCGATTCGCCGGCATGTGGGCGACCCGGCCATTGAGCGGGAGGTGTTTGCGCTAGCACCGAATCAGATTTCGTCAATCATTCCGATTGGCGACCAATTTGCAATTCTCAAATGCGAAGGCAAGCTGCCCGCGCGGCAGATTCCGCTGGCGACTGTCCGCGACGAACTAGTCGAACGGATTAAGGAAGAAAAACTCCGCGAGGTGGCCGGCGGCCTGTTCGAGAAGCTACAGAACTCGGCCACCATTCAAAACGTTTGGAACGATCCCCAGTTGCGGGCTCAGAACCCAGGCGTAGTGGCCACGATCAACGGCCAGCCGATTCGTTACCAGGAGCTGGCCGAGGAGTGTTTGCTGCGGCATGGCGAGCAAGTGTTGGAAGTCGAGATTTCTCACTTGCTGTTACAGCAGGCGCTGGCCAAGCAAAACATCGGCATCACACAACAAGACCTCGACGACGAAATCGCTCATGCCGCAGTGCTGGCGGGTGTGGTCGACAAACAGGGCAAGCCAGATTTCGACGAGTGGTTCGAGTTGGCCACGAAAGAGCAGGGGCTCGACAAGTCGCAGTACTTGCGCGACTCGGTCTGGCCCTCGGCAGCGCTCAAGAAACTGACCGGCAGCTCGATCAAGGTCAGCGACGACGATTTGCAAAAGAGTTTTGAAGCGAACTATGGCCAGCGGGTTCGTTGTCGTGCGATTGTGCTGGGCGACATGCGGCGGGCTCAAGACGTGTGGGCCAAGGCAAGGCAGAATCCGTCGCTGGAGTACTTTGGCAACCTGGCAGAAGAGTACTCCATCGAGCCGCAATCGAAGGCCTTGCGTGGCGAGGTGCCACCGATCCGGCGCCATGGTGGTCAGCCGCAGTTGGAAGACATCGCCTTTGAGCTTGCCGACGGGGAACTCTCAGGCATTGTGCAGTTGGGCGACAAGTTTGCGATCCTCAAGTGCGAAGGTCGCACCGAGCCGGTCAAAGTGCGGATCGACGAGCAGGAAGTCCGCCAGATCCTCAAGCAGGATATCTTCGAAAAGAAGTTGCGGATTGCCATGAACGACAAATTCACGGAAATCCGCTCCAAGGCCCGGATCGACAACTACCTGGCCGGTACGTCGCAGGCGCCGGACCGAGTGAAAACGGCTCCGACGGCCGCCGCCGGAGACCCCAAGAAGAAGACGGTCGGCGACACCTATCGGATGGACTCGGCGGTCCGCCCGGCCGCCGCTGGGCAGGCACACTGAGCGATCGACCTCGTCGCCGGAGCCGCTTTCAAGAGGCATCTCCGAGTTGCCGGTGGCGAACTAACAGCTTTTCCCCGTGACGAATTCATCCTCCTCTTCCCCGCCCTGGTGATCTTCACCGTTGTCAGCTCAAAGACGGGTTTCAGCGAACACTTTCGTTACGCCTTGCCGGCTTTCCCTTACGTCTTCATCGCCATCTCGCGAATCGCGCAGATGTTTTCCGGAAATTTTTCCCGCAGTGATTGACAGGCTTGAAAGGCATGCTACATTCAGGTTAACTGACCGGGCCCCGACGCGCAGCGCATGAGGTTCGGATGATGGCCGGTGCTCTTCAGTCGCTTGTCGCCGCTTCTTTCGGCTGGTTCCTGGCCAGCAGCCTGTGGATCTATCCCCACAGCCTCTCGTACTTCAACGAATCGATCGGCGGCCCACTGAACGGGCCAAAGCATCTGCTCGGAAGCAATGTCGATTGGGGGCAGGATTGGAAGTACCTGGCTGACTGGACCCGCGAGAATTCGGTTCACACTGTTCGTTGCTTTGCGATCTACTTGCCATTCAATCCGAGAGATTTGGGAGTTCATATCGAGATCGAGCAGCTCAGCGGCACCGACGAATTGCCAGACCATGTTGGCCCCACGCCCGTGCTCATTAGTGTGAATTTGATCGGAGGAGAGGGGCGCGTGCCATCCGCGGGGCAGTCATCATCCGCTGCTTATTCAACCGACCACGATGGCACTTTGTTGCCGCGATATGTCGAGGGCACCCCAGCTGTCGCCGGTTATTCGAATAGACTTTATCAGACGAGGCCTTTTGTCCGGCCTACGGACGAAAGCAAACGGTAGCTATTCGGCGATTGACATCGAGCATGCATCGTGAGGTTTGATCTAGCACGCTGCTCACAAGGCTGCTTAACGTTAGCTCCGAAGTACAACGATGGCCGAACGTGCGATGCAATTTCACGGTAAGGATAGGTTGCGACGTCTGAGTCCCGCCTTGATATTTCTTCTTTCGGTACTATCTGGCGTCTCACCAAGGATCGCTGCCGCAGATACTAATAACCTTTTCCCGGTGGATGTCGATTATGGCTCCATGGAATGGACAGACATCGCGCCCTCCGAAGCAGTGCGACTGATTGACGAAGCAGTAGAGAAACAGCCCCGTTATGGATCGGCCCGGGGGCAGATCTTGTTGTACTTCGACTACGGGTTTGCGCTTGATCGCCAATTCATGGTCCAGCTTTTCGGTCGGATCAGCAGAACCGACGATACCGAAACGCTGCGAGAGACGACAGAGCCGATCGGTAAGCAACAACCAGATACCGAGCACAAGTTCAACTGGGCCGAGGTCACGATTGTCGAGGACGGCGAGGACGTCATCGAGAAATCGTCGGCAATTGAAGCGGTCTCCTACACGTACCTCAGCACGGGAAAGATAAAAATAATCTACGAAGGTGCCCTTGGGCAGGCCGATGTTGCACTTCCAGGTCTGCAAAACCGCATGTATGTGAACAGGTTTGCGTCTTTCTTCATCCCCTTAATACCGATTAAAGACGTGTATATCCGCTCGGCGATGAAAACTTCCGAGCTCGTGAAGCTCGCGAGGGGTACCGAGCGAGGTCCGAGCCGGACCTCGATTTTTTCTCAGCTTGACGGAAGCATACGTTATGACGTGCAGCATTCCGAAGATGGTGCTCTGGTTGAGGAATCCTGGCTGGGGGTACCGAAGGAATGGCCCGGTGGTGTCCGATATCCCACGAGTTTGCTGAGTTTTAAGTATAAAGATGGCAAGGTGGCGTTCGTGAAGGCGGTTGCCATCAAGCAGGCGCAGTTCAACGTTCATATTGATCCCAGCGAATTTGCAGTCGCAATTCCGGCAGGCACGACCGTTGTGGATTCTCGAGAAGGCGAACCGGCAAAGGCTATTCGAGTGAACGAAGACATTGGTGATCTCGTCTCCGCGCTAGATGTCGGACTGAACGCGATGATGGGGCGAACGCCCAGCAGTCTTGGCCGTACCGATGAGTCGTCTTCGACTCGCCGGACAGTCCTTATCGTTCTTAATGTTGTCGTCGTGGCGATCTTGCTCGTCCTGATCGTGCTGGTTCGGCGGCGAGCTTCAGATTCCAGATAGGGCAAAGTACGTGGAAGTAATGCAATTAACGTCGGTGATCGTTGGCCATGCTCAGACGTCTACGAATTGTCTTTTGAAATGCAAAGGAAGTGCGGGGGCCCTTTGTTAAGGAGCGAACTGAAATGAAACGTCTTAAAATGGTTCTTGAGTTTGGTGCCTGCTTGTCTGTCGTAGTAGCGAACTATGGGGTAACCCTGGCCGCCGATCCGGGTAAACAGTGCGTACCAGGATTCTGGTTCATTGTGCCACCCACCTGTGGTATTTGCTGCCAGTACAGCCAGTCTACCCAAATATGCACTGACCCGAATGGCACTTGAACTTTCGTAAGTCGTTGTCTTGATGATTGATATGGACGAAATCGGCCTCACTTGGCATGAGGGTGTTGTGACACGCACCCACTCACGGCAAGGAGGCCAGGATGTTCGATTCGTTTCGCATCG
>JBGSUJ010000150.1:0-48294 GCA_041753435.1 Pirellulales bacterium
TTGAGCAAGGACTACGAAGAACTGACCGTCAACAGTGAAGCCATGATCCTGGTCTGCATGATTCACCGCATGTTACGCCACCTCAAGCCAGCCGAGCTGGCCCACGGCTGGGAGAAATGACTTTTCAAACACGTTCTTAGACTTCCAACATAACGTATCGTTGTGCAGTAGGCAGCGCGGATTGATTTGATCTGGCGTGTCCGCCGGCGCTAACGGTGGCAGTTCGTACCAATTCATGTCGGAAACTATTGAAATTGCACCGGTGACCAAGCCCCCATCGGCGCGCGTTCGTCCGCCGGGGTCGAAGAGCATTACGAACCGAGCCCTGGTATGCGCAGCCCTGGCGAATGGCACCTCGACCCTGCTCGGTGCGCTCGACAGCGAAGATACCCGAGTGATGATCGCTGCATTGGGCCAACTCGAGATCGCGGTTGAGTTAGCCGACAACGGTCGAATGCTGGTCGTGCCAGGTACGGGGGGACACATTCCGGTATCGGAAGCCGAACTGTTTTGTGCCAATAGCGGCACGACGATCCGCTTTCTGACGGCCTTGGCAACCCTGGGCCAGGGCTCGTTTCGTTTGGATGGCGTCGCGCGGATGCGTGAGCGGCCGATCGCCGACCTGCTCGATGCGCTGAACCAACTCGGTGCAAACGCCAAGTGTGAACTGGGGAACAACTGTCCGCCCGTGCTTGTCCACGCCACTGGCTTGCCCGGCGGCAGCGCGTCTGTCCGCGGCGACATCTCGAGCCAGTTCCTCAGCGGGCTGCTGATGGCAACCCCCGCAGCCTCTGCGCCGGTCGAATTAAAACTCACCAGCACGCTCGTGTCGCAGCCCTATGTTCGCATGACGCTGGCAGTCATGCAATCGTTTGGCGTAAAAGTTGAAACCAACAACGACCTCCGCAATTTTCGGATCGCCGCACCACTGAAGTACCAAGCCTGCGATTACGCGATCGAACCTGACGCTTCGGCCGCGAGCTATTTTTGGGCGTCCGCGGCCATCGCGAGGGGCGAAATCACCGTCGAAGGATTGTCCAAGGCCAGCTTGCAAGGGGATGTTGCCTTTGTCGATTGCCTGGAAGCCATGGGCTGCGTATTGCGGCACGAGGCCGATTCGATCACCGTTGTCGGCCGACCATTACGCGGGATCGATGTCGATATGAACGCGATCAGCGACACCGTCCAAACACTGGCCGTCGTCGCTCTTTTCGCTGACGGCCCCACCACCATCCGCAACGTCGGCCACATTCGCCACAAAGAGACCGACCGTATCGCCGCAGTGGCAATTGAACTGCGGAAATTGGGCGCGCGCGTCGACGAACGTGCCGACAGCATGACCATCACTCCCGGAGAGTTGCAGGGGGCGACGATTGATACTTACAACGATCACCGCATGGCGATGAGCTTTGCGTTGGCGGGATTGCGTCTAGTAGGGGTACGAATTAACAACCCCGGGTGTACGGCAAAAACGTACCCCAACTACTTCAACGACCTGGCGGCAACGATGCAATAACGACCGCCCCGCGATAAGAGCCTTTTCTGGGTCGAGTTCCATTGACCCAATCTGACGATCGCATTCATCGCGGTCGACCTGGTGCATCCGCAGTCAAGCCGATCCCACTGCCACCCGCCGTCTGCAATAAATGCTCGGCGCGCTCCAGCAAAGATAGGCTAGAATTTGACGGCGGATAAGCGCTCGAGCCGGGCTCGCAAGCCTCGAAGCGGGCGCTACAGTGCTGGCAGACAACTTGCTTGCCGAGGTACTCAACTCGGACTTGCAAATTGCGGCCGCAGGTCGGGCATTCTTGCACAAAATAAGTGCTGCGTGGCATCTGGTATCTCCTTCTACCGGCGATACTCCCCCCGACAAGATCCTGACGTTGGCTTCTCAGTATAAGCGGCTCAAGACGGGAAATCAATGATCTCTCTCCCAAAGTTAACCGAAAGTAATTCAAAGCAGATTTCATGCCTGTGCTAGCGGGCCAAATGCGAAAAAATGGCACATCGGTTGGTTAGTGCGGTCATGCACCTGGTTCCGTAATTTCAATCACTTTAGGACACCAAATATCTCGATGAACCATTGCCCGACACGAACGCCAGGTGCCAAGATGGACCCACCGCAGGCCCAATGGGTTCACCACCTACAGAACGTAAAATCGCTACTTTTTGCCACGCTCGCCGCGCTGATCGCGACCCAATCAGTGGCCTACGCACAAGAAACCACGCCTCCTACCTTCGATCAGGTCGTCGCGGCAGTGACGGCGTATTTTAAGGCCCTGCCTGATTACCAGCCGAACGATCTGGTCAGTGCAGGAATTGTCGCCGGCGCTATCGATGCGGTTTCTCAAACAGGCTGGCAAGTGCCGTATCCGGAGAAGATCAAAAAGTTTGCGTTGGCCGACGATTCCTTTCTGGTGCAGCAACTCGCGACAGCAAAGGGCAAGAAGTTCATGCGTAACGTCGCTCGTCACCAAGGCTCTTACAGTCGGCTCGATCGACTAAGCAGAATTTCCGACGGCCAACAGGCGGTCAAAACTCTGATTGCCGATCCGGGGGGCGACACCATGATCACCTACATGGCGACTACGCCGGGAGGCTACCAGCTCGGCGCCATGATGGCGGGTACGCCTCATGGCACCGACCTCAACAAACCGACTGGTCGGATCTACACGGCCGACGACCTGCTCGCACTCCTAAAGAAACTCTATGCGATCGAGTTCACGTCGACGGCCAAGTAAAATGCTGCCGATCGGTGAGGCGTAGCTTAGCCGTGGCAAATCCTGCTACTTCGTGCTTCCGCGGGGTCGGAAACCGTCGGAACTGGCGACTGGGCCAGGCTGCATCGCCGTGGACATCGCTGCAGCTTGCATCTGCTGAAATTGTTCGAGCGGCACCATCTGCATTTGGCCATTCGGGCCGGGCACCATGTAGCCGATCAATTGTTGATTTTCTGCAGGAACTGCCGGTGAGTCGAACCACGACGCCGGGTCGGTCCAGCTTGGGAACCGCATTCGCGGTGGTGGCGTAGTAGCGACTTGTTGCTGCGGTGGAGCCATCGTCGGAACTGCGGGTGACGGTACGGCTCGCAACTCAACCGGCATCGTCGGCGCTGTAAGCGGAGGCTGCGGCTGAGGTACTTGTGCGGCAAGCACCGGCGACTGGTAAGCTTGAGTTGATTGTGGCTGAACGTATTGCGCCTGCATCACGGGCGAATCGGCAGGCCGAACCTGCGGCGAACGCCAGGGTCCACTTGTACCTTCATCGACGGTCGCGGTTGGCACGGGAACCGTTGCAGGACCGGGCTGATACGCGGCTGGTTGATTACCAACCGGCTGATTAAATGCCGCGGGAATGACTTGCGGCCCCGGGGCCGGCGATGGCGTAGCAGCGATTTGTTTTACGGGTTGCGGTTGCGGTTGTTCGACTGTCGGTGGCGCGGGGAGCACGAACCGCAAATCTTGATTGTCCGCAGGAATGGCCACGTTGCGTTCGTTGCTGAAGGCCAGTGGCTGCGGGGCGGTTTGCGTTGCTGCCGAAGAGATTGGTGCGATGGGTGACGGGACTTGGACAACTGCGGGCTGTGCAGGAGCCGTATTCTGCGCCGACGGCACGGGGTCACCTGGATAATATGGAGCCGCGGTACCCGGTGCCAAGCTGCGCGTTGCCGGCGGTGGCACACGATCGGGTGCCATAAACGGATTCGACGCCGACATCTGCTGATTCGAGCAACCAGCCAATCCAATGACAACCAAACCACGGAGCACGAGGATGCTCCAACGTTGGTGTGGATGAAGCCGTTCCATCGGGTCATCCCTTCCTCGACGCTTCGTGCGCCGCCGCTCAACTCATTCAAAAATAGTACTGGTTCGGCATTCGAGCCAGCCACAACAAGGTTTGGTCAGCCTGAAAAAAGGTTGACCCACGGACACGGGGGCAGCCAGCTTAGTGATTTAGCCCCGTGTGTCCAGAGCGATTCAGAAACCCCGCTACTCCGGGGTGCAGGAACGCTCATCGGGCTCGCGTTCAGCTAGCGTCGTTTGTGCTGTCGGATTTGGTCCGCAATTGACAAGCTGCCGTCAGTTGGAGGGGAATTTTCATAAACCATAGGAAGGAGTCCCTTCGATACCCAAGGAAGGACATGGGAAAGACCAAGGCTGGTCCCCAGCCACGGCAAACACAGCTTAACTGTCTGAAAGGATTGTTCGTTTCGGATTTGCCTGAGCAATTGCTAGCAGCAAAAGATTTCCGTGACTTGGTTTCAGGAGTGTTTCTCACGGTGGTTCGCGATGGTGGCATAGTGTTTTGCGTTGGTGGAGCGTTTGAAGGAGATCGTCGATCCGCGGATTGATCGGACGAAGCGGCATTTGATGTCAGACATCCTGATGTAGGCCGTGCTGGCGGTAATCGCTGGGGCCGAAGGATGGGAAGACAGCGAGTAGTTCGGCAAACAGAAACACCAGTGGCCCCGACAGCTTCTTCCTTTGCCTAACGGGATTCCATCTCATGACACCATCAGCTGCGTGTTTCGCCTGCTGAAACCGGCGGAGTTCGATACGGCACTGCGCGATTGGATGGAATCGCTTCACGAAACGCTGGGTTTGAAGCTGATACTACGGTTTCGTTGCGGTACTGGGTTGAAAGCCACCGCTGACCAAATCGAGGGGGCTCTCACACACTCTCACCAGCTAGCCAGCCGGTGCTGAATGCCGCTTGGAAGTTGTAGCCGCCGATGAAGCCATCGAGATCGAGAATTTCGCCGGCGAGGTACAGATTCGGGACGAGCTTACTCTGCATGTTGCGCGAGTCGACTTCATCGAGCGCTATGCCACCAGCGGTAACCTCCGCCTTGTCAAACCCGCGTGTACCGGTCAGGCGAATAGCGCACTTCTTCACTTGGTTGATAATCCGCGCTTGTGCGATTTTTGAAAGTTCCGCTCCCCGCCGGTCCAGAGGCACGTCTGCGCGGACCAGCAAACTTTCCGCTAGTCGACGCGGCAACTTCTCTCCTAACACTTTAATGATCAGCCTCTGGCCATCCGCCACGATGGTTTCTCGCAGATGCCTCTCGAGTTCGGCTGGCGACGTGAAAGGGAGAAAATCGACATCGAGCACGACCTCACGCGGACTCGCCGCCGCAGTCACTGCCCGGCTGACGTCCATGGCCGCAGGCCCGGAGAGGCCAAAATGGGTGAAGAGCAGCGCACCGCGACGTTCAATGAGTACGCCGGGGGGCAATCCGCTACGCCGGCGCTGGCCTTTCGACCCCTGGCCTTCAGGGTCAACTACTTGTACTCGCAGCAGCACATCGGAGATTGTCAGCCCCGACAATTCATGCAGCCACATTTCGTCGCTCATCAGCGGGACCAATGCCGGCCGTGGGCGGCGGATGGTATGCCCCATGGCCGCGAGCCACCCATAGCCGTCACCCGTGGTACCGCAGCCGGGATAGCTTTTGCCACCGGTAGTCACAATCAGTTTATCGCAACTCAATGTTCGCTTGCTGGTAACGACACGAAACGACGATGCGTCTCGTTCGATCTTCGTCACCGGCTCGTCCCCTGCCAACTCGGCTCCGGACCTCTCCAGCCGGCCCAACAGCGCGCGGAGCACGTCGAGAGCCCGATCGCTTGTGGGAAAAACCTTCCCGCCCGGTTCGACTTTAGTCGGGAGACCTTCGTCGCGGAACAACTCGACCAACTCCTGCGGTCCCAAAGCCGCGAGCGGCGAATGCAGAAAAGAACCAGCCGAACCGAACGCCGCGATGATGCCTGCTGCATCGCAATTGTGCGTGATATTGCATCGAGTGCCACCGGACATCAATATTTTGGCGCCCGGCTTGCGATTTTTTTCCAACAGCAGTGTGCGACGTCCCCGCTCCGCGCTGCGGGCCGCGGCCAGAAGCCCCGCGGCTCCGGCGCCGACCACAATGATATTCTGGGAAAAACTGGCCGAGTTTGCTGATCGGACCATAGCATGAGAAGGATTTAGGCAGTTTCCCAATTTGGGCGGCACTAACGCAAAAGGCTCGAACTCCTTGCTATCCTAGAGAGTCCGAGCCACGGGATGATCAAGCTGTGCTAGCGGCGGGAGCTGAGGATGGGTCAACGGACTGAGCTACAGCAAGTGGACAGGGGCGGGATCGAACCGCCGACACATGGATTTTCAGTCCATTGCTCTACCAACTGAGCTACCTGTCCAAAACTCTCTAAACAAGATATGTTTTGGTGTCTTCCGGCCCAGGCTAGTTGATGTTTGACACCAATTCCATTCCAGGCCATAAGCTGACACCCGCCGGATTAAGGCCAGCGGGTGTCTGACACCACCTATCACTTTGCAAGCGAGGCGACGACATGGCCAATTCTACATCGGCAAAGCGGCTTGCGAAACCCCGTACCGACTTCACGCTTTTCCCCATGCCAACGGGCGCTGGGCGAAAAAGGTTCCCGGGGAATTCTGCTGATTTGGCAAGTGGGCCGACGTTCCTAAAGGTGAGCGGGCAATTCAGGTCTCGGCCGACCAGAAAGACGACCTGCTTGTCGGACGGACAACTTGTGCTTTAAGTAACGGGCTGATGGTCCGTGATCTCTGTAACCATTTTTGACCGCCAATGAACAGCAACGTGACGCTGGCGACATTAATTCTCCTTCGCGGACTAACTGGCGATGGCTCGGCTGCTGGACGATGCGTTCAGCAAGAATCGGCGCGTCGATGATCTGACGGGGGCAGACTTTCAATCACTGCGGGCCAGCTTCGCCAAGAAATGGGGAGCGCATCGGCTCGGTGGCAAAGTGCATCGCGCCAGAACCATGTTCAAGTTTGGATTCGATACGAGCTTGAACGACAAGCCGATGCGGTTTGGTTCGATGGCAGGTCTTTACCGCGAACAAATCGTCGATCAGCGACTTGTGGCAGTAACAACCCACGTCCGCGAGCGGCTATTTTCGAAGCAGAAGCCAAAATAGATCCTTGCCGAGTGGCGGGTCGCCCGCGCTCAGACTGGCCGGTCGACGTGGCATGCGCCTACGCCACGGCAGCCGGACCGTCACCCGGTGGAAGTAGGTGTCAGTTGGATTTTCGTGCATCGAACCCCAGATAGTATCCCCGACCGCGGGTTTGTGGCAGTTCCACACGGACGTTCCTGCACCCAGTCCACCGCAGTACACCGGGCTTCTCCAGCCAGCGGCACGGCAGAAAACAAATCGAGCCTGCGATACTATCGCCATCTCGTCTCGAGGGGAAAGGCGCTCGAACGCCCCCCCGATGTTGTTGCTGGCACGACGTGAATTGCTACTCGCGCGCCTTGGCAAGGGAGCCGGCACCCGACACAAATGGGTTGATGATGACTAGCGGTTGCGGCTGGTCGCTTTTTGTAGTAGGGGCAGCGGCTGCCGATTGATCGGTGTCTGCTGATTGCTGTTGCGAGCTAGGCACGTAGGGATTGATGACTTCGACCGGCGCTGCGCCACCCATTTCAATTTCTGGCGTCAACACGTTGGGCGGGTAAGCGAACGGACTGTAGCCATAAGTGCGGGGCACGGGATAGCTGTAGTACACTGGTGGATGGGCCGCGAAGTACGGTACATTGAAATCGAGCGATTGATAGAGGTATCCATAGCCCCAGCCACCATCGCCCCAATAGCCCTGTGCCTGAGCGGTAGGCGCAGCGGCAAACAACGTGGCCACGAGCATCAGCAGAATTATCAGTTGCGTCTTCATCGAATCGGTTCCTCGCGGATTGTGTTGCAGATCGATTGCGCTCACGCGCTTCCCCTAACCCCAGCGTAATCGGGGGCCTGCCCTGCTTCAACAAGTTTCCGCCCAGCGGCCACCTTTCCACTGCCGGCCCGCTACAATAGGGCCATGGAAATCGAGGAATTGACCGTAAAACTGAAGCAACAAGCCGCGGGGCAGGGGTTTTCGCTTTGTGGCGTCGCGCCGGCAGTGACACCTACCGGAGTAGCTCGGCTCGATGATTGGCTCTCCGCCGGCTATGCAGGCCAGATGCAGTATCTGGCCGATCGGCGAGAGGCCTACGACCATCCGCGGCATGTGCTCGACGGTGCGCGAAGCGTTGTCATGCTTGCCATAGAGTATCGTTCGGTGGAGCCAAAGCCGCCGGGGCAGGGTGAGGGACGAGTCTCGCGCTATGCTTGGGGCGCGACGGACTACCACGACTTGATTCGGCAGCGACTCGATCAATTGGTGGACTGGTTTTACGAATGGGAACCGACCGCTCACTTGCGCGGCATTGTAGATACCGCGCCGCTCATGGAGCGCGAGTTCGCACAACTGGCTGGGCTGGGCTGGATCGGCAAAAACACGCTGCTGCTCAATCGCAATCGTGGCAGTTGGTTCTTTCTAGCGGCGTTGCTGACAGATCGCGAGCTGGCATACGACCTGCCCCACGAAAGCGACCACTGTGGCACTTGCCGGGCATGTATGGATGCTTGTCCGACCGGCGCGTTTCCGCAGCCCTATGTGCTCGATGCGTCGCGGTGCATTAGTTATCTGACCATCGAACTCAAGGAAGCGATACCGACCGATCTCCGCAGCGGCGTGGGAGACTGGCTGTTTGGTTGCGACGTATGTCAGGAGGTATGTCCGTGGAACGAACATGCTGCCGCAAAACCACAAGCGTTGTTCGAGCCGCTGGACGGGCACAATCCGACAGACTTAATATCGCTGTTCGATTTGACCGACGGCGAGTTCCGCAACCGGTTCCGCCGCACTCCGCTGTGGCGGCCCAAGCGGCGGGGCATCCTGCGAAATGCTGCGATCGTACTGGGCAATCGACCGACGCCGCAGGCCTTGCCGGCGCTCGCGCGGGGACTCAACGATACGGAACCGCTTGTCCGCGGCGCGGCCGCCTGGGCGCTAGGCAACTACGCCGAACCTGCTGCTGAATTGGCTTTGAAAAACCGTCGTGAAATTGAGCAAGACGTGGAAGTTCACTGCGAAATCGAGAATGCCATCGCGCGACATGGTTGACGGCTCAGTCAGCCGGCGATCACAATCGTTTTCATGACCGCACATTTTGGTGAACTACGTCTCGGCTCGTTGACGCTCAATTTTCCCGTCGTGCAGGCGGCACTTTCCGGCTATAGTGATCTGCCGATGAGGCTGATCGCCCGACGGCATGGGGCACCCTACACGCTGTGCGAGGTGATGCTCGACAAGTTCATCGTGGATTTGAAGCCGCGGCGAAAGAACCGCCATTTTCTCCAGGTCGCCGAAGAGGAGCACCCTACCGGCGGTCAATTGATGGGAGCCGATCCGGAGCAATTCGGTCCGGCTGCATTGAAGCTCGTCGAGAACGGCTTCGACGTCATCGACATTAATTTTGGCTGCCCCGTAAAAAAAGTACTTGGCCGCTGCCGGGGTGGTTTTCATCTCAGCCAGCCATCGGTGGCTCTGGAAATTGTCCGACGTGTGCGTGAGGTCGTGCCCGCACACATACCCGTCACGGTGAAGATGCGACGCGGCATCGACGATTCAGCCGAGAGTCGAGACAAGTTCTACGAGATTTTTGAGGGTGCCTACGCGGCGGGCGTTGCCGCGATCACGGTTCACGGACGGACGGTAAAGCAGCGATACAGCGGACCGTCGCAGTGGGAGTTTTTGCGTGAACTCAAAGCCTACGCGGGTACTCGGGTCGTGCTTGGCAGCGGCGACCTGTTCTCGGCCCAGGCGTGTCTCGACATGATCGAATTCACCGGTGTCGATGGCGTAACGGTCGCCCGCGGTGCCATCGGCAACCCCTGGATTTTCGCGCAGTGCAGGGCTCTGGCAGCGGGACAGCCATTGCCCAATCCACCCACGCTACACGAGCAGCGTGAGGTAATCGCGGAACACTATCGGCTGGCAGAGGAGTTGTACGGAACAGAACGTTGCCTGCCGGACATGCGAAAGTTTGCCATCAAGTATTCGCAGTTGCACCCACAACATGTCGAGGTGCGTGCCGACTTCTGTAAGGTGAAACTGGCCGGCACTTGGCGCGATGTGCTCGCCAAATGGTATACCGTTGACGGCCCTGGCACTCGCCTTTCCGTCGAAGAGCCGAACCCGCGCTCCAGCGATGCAGAGCTCGTCGCAACCAACTAGCGTTTCCAAAAACTCGGAAACTCGAACCAGCGGCTACCAACACTAGGGGGTTTTTCGGGCTGATTGCTACTCGTGGCGGGAGTCGGATTTTCGGTGCCAATCGGCTGCGTGGCAATGCTCGGTGCGGCAGCGGGCGTATAGGCATTGAGATATCGAGGCCAATAGCCCTCCAATTGCTCGACGCAATCGGACAAGCGGCCACTCTCAAAGGCGCTGTCCGTGGCGCTGATCCGCTTGATAAGCTCCAGCTTTTCCGGCTCGCTGCGAGAATAGAACTTGATCGGAAAGAGCAGGTCGTGCAGTTGAACGTTGTCGATCCACACTTCCCCTGGGCCGCTGAGCTCGAATTTCACTCGCATCCGACCACGTGAATCGAGCGGCAACTCCTCGCTGCGGAATGCGAATCCGGCCCCCCACTCATTTGGTAGTGGCATAGCGCCCGGTCGATTGCCGCCCAGCACCGTAAACTGGCGAGAAGGATTGATGGCATTATCGACTTCAAATCCCAAACGCAACTCTGTACCCGGAGCAATTTCTTGACCGCGCACAAAGACCCACATCATAAGCTGGCCGGTGGGCGGTGTTGCGAAGGTATTGCTCTCGAGAATCGCCTCGTTGGGTCCGCGGTTTTGCAAGTAGAGACAGGATTGACCATCCTGCGGCGCGGTGAGATCGAGTTCGGCCGAAACTTCCTCCGGCTTGCCCAGGAGCCGCCAACCAGGCAGTGCTTCGCCGCCAACCTGCGCCTCGAAGCTGGGATTATCGAGCACTCCATAACGTGGCGTGGCTGTAAGATCTCGGTCTCTCAACTCGCCTACTTTGGCTGCCAACTCTTGCTGGCCCGCTGCGCTGATTTGTGATTGGATGTTCTCCACTTCGATGCCAGGCGCGGCAAAGCGAACGGCGTGAACATCATACGGCGCGAGTTGGAGCGACCAAAGCTGACGGCCTTCGGCAAACTTTTCTGCCGTCGGCTGCGGAGACGCGGCCGATGCGACCAGCGGCTCTGCGTCGGTCGGTCGCGGAGTGGTCACGTCAAGCGTCACATCGGCATGCCAGGGACATTCGTTGACGACAACGCAAATCGTTTGATTGCCTTCCGCATAGGTTCGGACGGTAATATTATTCTCGCGGCGGGTGCTCTGCGCTGCGACCGTGGGAAGCGATCGGAGCACCATTCTTATCTTTCGCACCGCATCCTCTTGTCCCAAGGGAACAAGCTCGCCGCCGTCAAACACGACGAGCGGGTCTGTGTCGACTAACGCCGCGGCATAGGGCTGCCGCATCGCCGCACGGTGGGCTGCAGATTGCTGCAACAATTCGGTGTGTGCCGTGAAGGGGCTCAGCGCCTCGAACGACGCAAATTTTTGCCGCTGGGGCCGATGGTAAAACATGGCCGCAGACGAGGGCGTATCTGCCGCGGCAAAGGCGTCGTTGATCGCCAAATCGATCGCCCGATCGACCAATGGCACCATCGATTCGACATATCGCGTCGGCAGGAGCACGATCCCGGGCATATCGCTGAGCGTGTGCCAATCGATGCCCATGTCCAGCAGGGTGCGGTCAAGACGGGTTTTGGCGACGACATTCGGCCGGAGCTTCTGGGCTGTTGCCGGACCGGTGAGCAGGGCTTCGGTTGTCAGCAAGAGCCGGCGGCGACTATTGTTCGATGCGACAATCTCAGCAAGTTGCTGATAAAAGTGTGAGACTCTGTTCGCCCGCCAGGTGCGCCAGGCATCGGCATGTTGGCCCAGCAACCACTGTTGCCGCACGGCGAAGCGGTCTGGGCCGTCGTCGGGAAGGTGAATACCCGTTTCCCTCTCGAACCTCGCCACGGTCGTATCATCTATGCCCCAATCTAAATCGGGCAGCGCGGTGTAACCCGCAGAGGAGACCTGTACGGCAAGCGATGAAAACGAAGGATGGCGACCGTACCGTTCGACGATCTCGTTTGCTGCGTCGAGCATGGCCCGCTGCACACTATCGTCAAGCAAATTGTAATGGGGCGTAAGTTCGCGGTTACTCGACTGAACTTCAAACCAGGCAAGACCTCCTGGGCCGATCAGGTCGATACCTGCCGTTTTGGCATCGGTCCGTTGACGGAGTGCCTCCAGATCGGCCAGCGGTGCCTCAAATTCGATCGTCGGCACCAGCACTAAGCCGCAGCGGTCGAAGACTCGGAATAACAACTCCAGGCCGTCGGCAGCTGCGATATCACTCGTCGGCGAGAGGGGCGTGATGGGCGGGTGTCGGCTGGTGTAAATTGGACGGCCGTCGGCCATCACGCCGATCGCCGCGGCGTTGTAGCCGGAATAATTCAAATACTGGGCAAGTCGCACGGCGCCTTCATAGTACGTTTGCCAGTCGTCGTTTTGGCGAGTTCCTGTGGCCCCCAGGGCGGTAATCGCGGACGGTAGGTCGCCGAGTATTGGCCGTGACAGGTAGGCCGCAACCAAACGACCGGTGGGCGGCGTAGAGGACCAAGGCTCCGTGGCGATGGAACTCGATGTCCGTTTCGACACCTTTAAGCGGCCGAAACGCGCGGACACACTTGGTCGTTGGTTGGTCACCAGCAGCAGCGGTGAAGTAGTTCTCGGCCAGAACACCAAGCGATGTTTCTGTCTCTCCATTTGCTCCGACGCACCGAGCCCTTCGACGTAAACCCCCGAATCACGCCCGATGGTCGTAAACCGCCCGGCCGCATCGGACTCCACAATACTGAAGCCCAGATGCTGCTCGCGATCATTTGGATATTCAATCTCTAGCAAGTGCGGTGCCCCGACCGTCTCCAAATTCAACGGGTAGGCTTGCCAATGGGGTTCTGCTTGGGGTGGCGTCGGTGGAAGTTCGACGAACACACCCAGCGGTGTAGTGACTGCCGTTGTCCGAACGCTGCCGATGGGCCGTCGCGGCACACCCGGCAAGCGACGGATTTGCGTCCAGTCTGGCAATCGCGTCCACCAGGCAGGATTCGCCGGATCGATCTCGATTACGCTTTGCCAGCGGGCATCGATTGCGGGGGCACCCGGAGTCCTGTCGAGCACAACGACCTGAAACGAGCGTTCGACAAGCGGAGAATTTGCACCCCCCGGGAAGAATCGCTCGCGGAAGCCTGAGGGCCGCGTCACCGCCAATCGGATTTCGTACACGCCCTCTTCGCGCGGCATCGGTACATGCAGTGTAGCGACTGCAGGGCCATCGATTGGCACGGGCAACCGCTGCTGCGTGCTCCAGAGTGAGCTGTGTCTGCGTGCCGGAGTGAGGGTGGTGGAGATATCAATCGTGGTGCTGGGTTCTACTCCATCAAGCTGCGGCTGCAGATCGAATGTGAATTGCTCACCTGGGGCAAAGATCAGAGGTTCGCGATTGGTGATAATCCGAAGCGACTCGGCCGGCGCACGAACTTCCTCGGCAGCGAGCGTGATCGCTCCGGCCAGCCCAAGGATGGCGGCAACCATCGCCGAAATTGTCGGACGTCCTTGTCCGATCATGATGGCGGGACCCGGGTCGGGGCCTGATGAACTTCTGGCGTCCAACGCGATTGCACTGAAATAGCGCTCTCTGCGTCTCTGACGTCGACACTAAGTGATTTGCTCGCAACAATTTCCCGCTGCGAACGGCGGCGGATTCTAGCGACGCCAGCAGGATACGTCTAGGCGAGCAGTTAATAGCCAACGCGCGGCTCGGCAAGGCGTGCTAGCAAATCAGCGACTACTTCGGGACACAACGCTGCGACATCGTTCGCCTCCCATCGATCATCGGGTCGAACGTACAGCTCGCATCGGGATTCATCGCCAGAATCATGAGCCGCGAAAAAGGGCCCGGTGGGGAGCGACCATTCGGCCGTGCGAATCGCCCTTGCTCCTGTCGAATCACTAGCCATCAGGTAGTCCCGCTCCGGCAAGCGGAATTCACTTCGCACCGTGGCCAGCAAGGCTGACGACAGGTCGGCGAGCGTAACCAACTGAGCGCTGCGCGAGAGACGCCCGCTAGCAGCAGGAAAACGCCAGATCAGAGGCACCTGAAGTTGCTCGGCATACAGCCGCCGATCCAGGCCACCCACGCGGCCGTGTTCTCCCAGTGGAAATCCACGGACTCCCAGTAGCACCACCAGCCACTTAGCTGAGCCGACTTCCGCAAGGGTGCGGCACAGCCCGTCGATGCATGCATCCAGCGCCATCGTTTGGGCTGCATAGGCACAACTCCAGCGAAACGCGGTGTCTGGATCGCTCGTATCGGTGAGTTCGAAGTCTGGCGATTCCAAACCATCCTCCGGCGGCGGGTCGCCCTCATCACGCGCAAGTAACGATTCTTGCAGTTCCAGCGGTGCGTCCCACGGACCGTACATACCACGAGCATGCACCCACAAGCAGCGTGGCTTGAGCTGTGGCCTTTCAATCTGCTCGCAGGCAGTGGCGAAAACCCGGGCAATCGCCGTTTGCAAAACGTCGCTCGCCCGCGCAGGATCCACTGGCGGCAGTTGGATGCAGTCGTGAAAATCTGACGCCGCTTCGCAGGCGACGATCTCCGGCTCGTCGCTGAGCAGAGTCGTGCAAAAGCCATTTTCGGCGAGAGATTTCAGCAGCGGCTGTTCGCCTTGCCAGAGGGAGCGATAGATCGTGCTTAACTCAACCGATTCGGCAAAACACCAATCGTAGAGCCGCGAATCGGCCGCGAACTGATCCATGGCCGGGGTCGAGAAAGTGGTATTTCCATACGCGCCCAGCGCTGCGGCCCGCAATCCGTCGACCGCGACCACTAGGATGTTTTCGGCTTCCATCCGTGCGAATATAACGACTCACCTGCCGTGTAGCCTAGTGGCCCTCACGGGTCTGCATGCGCCACTCGTGCCATAATAGTGGCGGAAATTCCCGAGCGTCGCGGGCGTAGCGACCTGCCAACCGGCCCGGCTCGCTGGCCAATCGGTGCAGCCATTCCAATCCAGCATGCCGCATCCATACTGGCGACCGACGGCGATGGTCCGCCAAAAAGTCGATCGTCGCCCCGGCACACACGGCAACTTTTGTTTCCAATCGGCAGTAGTATCGGTGGACCCACAGCTCTTGCTTGGGGGCACCAAAACCAACGATCAACAAATCCGGCCCAGCAGCAGCCACCGCCGCAAGAATTCGTTCGTTTTCGGCGAAGTCGTCTTCGAAGCCAAGCGGAGGCGAATAGGTGCCGACTACCTCAACGTGGCCCCACTTTTCCTGAATGCGATCGGCGGCAATGCTCGCCACTCCAGGTGCCGCGCCCAGTAAATACACCCGCAGTGTTCTGCCTGCAGCGAAGAGCTGCGGCACCAGGTCGCTGCCCGCGACGCGCTCTGGCAACGGCTTGCCCAGCCAGCGCGACGCGACCACGAGCGGGGCACCGTCCGCCAACACTAACGCTGCGTCTGAGTAAGCCTTGCGTAAGTCACTGCGGTGCTGCAACATAACGGCGTGGTCGACGTTTGGCGTCACAATATAGCGGCACCCCGCAGCGCGCGGCTCCGCGCACCAGCCCAGCACGCGGTCGACCGTTTCGCGCATGGTTAACCGCGAGATGTGTATGCCGAATAGTTGGATGGTCTCGTTCATCGCTTTCCCGGATTGCATTTCCAATCACAGCTAGTGGCGGCCGGGGCAGAATTGTTGAAAAGATAAGGCGAGGCCCCCGCCGAGCCGTGAATTCTCGATCCGACGCGGCTGTGCAGCAGCTTCGCCCTCCCGCAACCGGCTTTCCGAATATTTTCTCAGCCGCACATTCATCGTGAGGCCGGCTAAAAGAAACAGAATCCACTGTTGGGAGGGGAGCAACGAGAGATCGTGGAACACAGCCGATGAGAGGTACGTCACCAGTACGGCCAGCATCAACAATCCTTGCGATCTTTCCCAGGTGGCCAGCTCGACATCGCGGACTAGCGACCACGCAACCCGTCCCCAGGCAACCAGCAGGGCCACAAACGCGGCCAGGCCAAGCATGCCGGTCTCGGTCAGCAGGCTCAAGAACGTGTTATGATGGTGCAACCCGCGGAGCGATTCGAGTTCGAAGCTTTGCGAGCGATCGGAAAGGTAGGGCAGTTTGCAGTCGTAATACCTGCCGAAGCCCACACCAAACACCGGGTGATCCCAAAACATTTTCGCCGAGACGTAGGCAAACGATTTGCGTTGGTCTACCGAATGCCCCGACTCATTTGCCGTGCCTTCGCGCTGCAGGCCGACGACATCGTGCCACATCACCGTCGCAATCAGAATTCCGCCGAGCGCGGCGAGCATCAACAGCGGCAGTCGCCAGGCTTTGGCGAGTTGCAGATAGCCCACGACCACAGCGCTCGCCAAGAGCCCAATCCAAGTCGAGCGCGTGTACGTGGCAAAGATGCCGATCACCATCAACGGCACAGCCGTCCAGAGCACAAGCTGCCACACCCGCCGGACATCGGGCCGCAGCAGCCAGGCACTCCACAGGCAGATAGTGAGATACACGCCCAGGCTGGCAGAATTGAGTTCGGGACCACGGGCGCGACCGAAGTGGATGCCGAGTGTCGGATCGGCGAGATATCTCGGGAACACGATCGACCACTGCCCACGAACTTCCGCAATTGCGGTAACGGCCAGATACACACCCAATACAGCGAGCACGGCCAATGCGCCCTTCCATGCGCAATGCGAAAACGGAGCTTGTCGCGCGATCCAGTACAGCATGGCTGGCACCACGAAACTCATCATTAGCCGCCACAGGGGCGAGAAGGCATCGGGGGCGATGACGTCGGGTATGCCGGCTAGAAGGGTACTCAAGCCGAGAATCACGAGCAGCCCTGCCAGCAGCCAGTCGCTTCCCGTGAGCGGTTTCGGCTCGATGCGCCCCCAGCGCCACTGCGCGACGAAAGCTGCAATCAGCACCATCAGCGTTATACGATCAAGCGTTAATGGCAGTGGGCCGAGTCGAATATGCCAGAAGTAATGCCCAAATACGTAGCTAATGACGATTAACGCGGCGGCACCGAGGACGAGCGAACCACGGCGTGCGAAGAGTGTACCCCACACCAATCCTGCGGCGAGCATTAGGGCGACCACGAGCAACATCGAACAAGTCCCTCGACAAACTAAATGCTGGCGACCACGTTGGCACCACTGCAAACCTTGGCTCGCAAGACGGACAGCCAAGTTTATCAGGAGCGGGGAATTTTCGGTTTTCCCACCCGCTGTATCGCCGCTTCAAGTGTCATTCCGCGGAACAAACCAATCGGTTCGGTCGGAGTCTTTGAGACAGCCGCTTGGAGAACAGGATTGTTCGTCGCAAGCAACCCTGCCTGCAGCTCGCGACTCACCTCACTTGGCACCGAGCCAGCCATCAAAAACACCAAGCCGAGGCCCAGAATTAAACCCGCCACGCTGCCCGCTGCGGTGATCGTCACACGCCCCAGCCCCACGGGTCGCACACCAGCTTCCACTCCGTCGATTCGTCCAATGACACTCGCGGCATGAGCACTGGCATGATTGGCACGGGCCTCACCCAAGTTCTTGCGGGCCGCTTCGACTAGTTTGGTGTAATTCTCAACCGCCGTCACCAGATTCGCGTATTCTGCTCGCGCGCCAGCCAGGCGGGCAAGTCGTTCTCGACCAGCCGCCGTCTTAGTGTCCAGCGCCACACTACGATCGTCGTTGAGGCTCAGGTCGAGTCTCAAACCTTGGATCGCCACGGCCACTTCGTCGCGCAACTGTTGCTCGACGAGCTTTTCGGCCTGACGGGCTGCCTGCCCGAACGGATGGTCGTCGGCATAGGTGCTCAGCACGGTTGCAGTGCGTACCTGAGCGTCGACCAGCGCGTCTTTCAGGCGACTGATGGCGGGCTGCGAGGTAAGTAGCGCACTCGGAGTTGCGATCAAATGGGTCGGGTTCTGTTCGACGTTTTTGAGCAACATCAGCAGCATTTCATTGGCCCGCTTGCGGACTTCATTTTCTCGGCGTTCGCTGGCAATCGCTTGCATCTCTAACGCGACTTCGCTTTGACTACCCGAAGTGGCGTTGAGATTCCGCAATTCGGACAAATCGGCGCCAATCGAGGCTTCAAAATTGGTCAGTTTTGTGGTGCGGGCAGCAAGGTCGGTCTCGGCGAGAACCACGGTGTTTTCCAGTTCTAACATCATGCTCCGGGCACGATCGTCGCGCAGCGATTGCATGCGGCTCTCCAGTTGATCGCACAAAGCCGAAACTAGCGCCGCGGCTCGGTCACGGTTTGTGTCGAGCACTGTAAGATAGAACACCTCGGTTTGGCCGAACTCAGCACCGCCTGGCGGACGCATATCGACTTGTTTCCGAAACTCTTCCACGTCGCGAGCGGTCGGCCAAACGTGTGGTGGGGCGCTGTATCCCTTCGGTGGCCCAACCCTTTTGAGGGTCGCTTCCACAACACTCTGACTTTTGGCGATTTCGAGAATCGTAGCTTGCAACACTTTCATTTCGGAGAGGTCGGAGAACTTGCCCAGTCGTTGGTCTGAGATGCCGGCCGCTTCCGGGCGCACGGTGAGCGTCTGCGTCGCCCGCCATTCGCGCGGCGCGACCAACGAATAAGTCGCTGCAAGTACGGCACAGGCCACGGCTGGTATGACCCACCACTTCACATGGGTGCGAAGTAAGGCAATCAGTTCGGCAGGATTTAGAGTGAATTCGTCATCACAGGACATACTTCTACTCGTCTTGGTGCTGCGTACCGCAACTGGAGGCTGGGGGGATGTTGAACTACTGGGTATTAAGAGCTTGGAGCAAACACCATGCCCAGCTCGCTTGAGTGGCTCGCTCTTGTGCTAAGTCGTTTGAATTACACGAGATGCGTTCGCAGGATGAATTCACTTTCTGCTGCGCATTGAGGCAAAAAGGGGCGGGTTTTACTCGACGTGATGCATTCCTGAAACAACTTGTCGCGCCGAACAAGTCGCAAAACCGCCACGAGCCGAGCGCTGGGCGAATCCCACTTGCGTTTGCTAAGCGGTGGCACACAGTTGTTTAGCTCTGGAGCGCGGAAGTCTGCGCTCGCGTCTGCTTGTCTCCCAAATCGATTCGGCTTCACCTATTCACAATTCGTTCACGTTCAACTCAATCCCATGCTCACAACCCGATTGATTACAACCAGCACCGAACTTACGGACCTCGAGATGCCGTGGAACATCCTGGCGGCCGGCTATCCGATGCGCTCGTGGTCTTGGCTCGCCACCTGGTGGGAACACTATGGTACGCCGGGCGACCGCGAACTGTACTTGATCGCCGTGTACGACGAATCGGAAAGTGGGTCCGGCGCGCTTGTCGGTCTTGCGCCCTGGTTTATCGAACACACACACCTTAGCGGCAGTATCATTCGGCCGTTAGGCAGTGGAGAGGTTTGTACCGATCATCAATCGCTGCTTTACCGGCCCGACCAGCTCACTAGCGTGGCGACGCACATCGCCGAATTCCTCACGACCAACAACGAGGACTGGGACCAGCTCGAACTGCGCGATGTCGATGAGGACGATCCGGCGATCGAACTGCTGATCGGAGAGCTAGAAGCGAGTGAGGCACTTGTCTCTGGCGAGCGGGGTATGAATTGCTGGGTGGCAAATCTACCGGAGACTTGGGACCTGTATTTGAAATCGGTATCGCAGTCTCACCGCCGGCAGTTACGGCGTTGTCAAGAAAACATGGTCGATAGCAAACGAAGTCAGTGCCACCTTGTTACAACCGAAGCTGAGCTGGCCGAAGCCTGGCCCATGCTAGTCGAACTCCACCAACGCCGCCGCGCAAGCCTCGGCGAGCCTGGCTGTTTCGCTTCGCCGCAGTTTCATGATTTTCATCGGGACCTGGCCGACCGACTGCTGGCCAGAGGACAATTGCGGATGTCGTGGAACGAACTCGACGGAGTACCCTTCACCGCCGATTATCACTTCACCAGCCCAGACACGGTCTATACCTACCAAAGCGGTATAGATACCAACCGGCTCGACAATTCTCCTGGCCGACTGGCATACATGCGCACATTTCAGGGGGCCATTGCCGAGGGCTTCACGAAGCTCGATTTCCTCCGCGGCGATGAGCCATATAAGGCCCACTTTCGCGGCGTAGCACATCCGATGTACGACTACCAGGTGTTCCCCAATCGTGCGCTCGCTCGCTGCCGCGGACATGTTACGCTCGCCGCCAAGTCGGTTAAGCAATGGGTTCAGCAAGGGGTTGCGTCCGTAAAAAGTTAAGCACCATGAATTGGCTACAGCACACTTTACTGAGCTCCTATTACACGGCGACGCTGCCTTTGCGGCGAAGAGCGGCCGCGGATCGCGCTGCCCATGGCATGGAGCCGGTGAGTATTCTCTTTTACCACCGGGTCGCAGATTGCCATCCCAACGAATGGACGATGCCGACTGCAGCCTTTGCCAATCAAATAACCTGGCTCAAGCAGCGGTTCGACATTGTTTCGCTGGAGAACGCCCAGCAACTGATCGCTTCACGCCGCAATTGTCAGCCGACGATTTGCATTACTTTCGACGATGGCTATGCGGAAAACATGGAGTTTGCCCTCCCGCTCTTGCTGGATGAAAAAATTCCGTTTGCTTACTTCGTATCAACGAACCACATCTTCGGCAATCGCCCATTTCCCCACGATCTCGCCGCCGGGCAGCCGCTCGCGCCGAATTCGCTCAGTCAACTACGGGAGTTGGCCGATGCCGGCGTCGAGATCGGGGCTCACAATCGCAATCACATTCATCTGGGTGTGGCATCGTACAACGAGTTAGAAGACGAGATTGCCGGCTCGAAAGACGACCTCGAGCAAGCGTTGGAATGCGAAATTCGCTACTTCGCATTTCCCTACGGCCAACTGTCCGATTTAAGCACGGCCGCGTTTCAAATCGCCTACCAGGCAGGATATCACGGCGTTTGTTCGGCTTCTGGCGGTTACAACTTCCCCGGAGGTGACCCCTTTTATCTACAGCGGATCCACGCCGACTGCGAGCTAGTGCGGCTGAAGAATTGGCTCACCCTCGATCCACGTAAGCTTCGTCAACCCATTGAGTTTCACCCCGGCGACTTTCGACACGAAGTCGCTCCGCCGGTACTCCTCGACGCCACCATCTTGAGTTCTCGCTGAGTTGGTTATGAGTGCCTCATCTTCCCCTTCCATCCCGCATACAGACGATTGCCGACTGCGGGCCGATTCGCTCGCGGCAAGCGTCTGTGTACTGCTTGTAATTAGCATCGTGCAGCGCAGCGTCGGTTTCGGCAGAGGCGTGTTATTTTGTCGCTGGCTAGCCCCGGACGAATTGGGCCAGTGGGACTTGGCATATAGTTTTCTCTTGCTCGCGGCACCGCTGATTGTGCTAGGGCTACCCGGTTCATTCGGCCGCTACTTGGAGCGATATCGCCTGAGGCGGCAATTGCGTACATTCCTGCGTCGCACTGCAATTTGGACTGCTGCATTGACCGCGGCCGCTATCGGAGTCATTGCCTTTTGGACGCCGAGCTTCTCCTGGCTCGTGTTCGGCCGGCCAGATCGAAAAACGCTGGTCATGCTGATGGCCGGCAGCCTGGCGGCGGTGATTTTCCACCACTTCCTCGAAGCGCTGTTCGCGGCCCTGCGAAAATTTCGCATCGTTTCGATGATGCAGTTTTGCCAGAGCATACTATTTGCGGCGATTTCACTCAGCCTACTGTGGTGGTGGCAACTCTCGACCGAGAGCGTTGTTGTTGGCTACGGTGCTGCCTGCCTGCTTTCTGCCGGCGGCACGCTGGCCTTGACTGGCCGCTCGATTGCCGACGTGGCCGTTCCCGGACCCTCCGTTGCGCATCACGAGTTCTGGCCTCCCCTGGTGCGATTTGCAATTTGGATCTGGTTCACCAATTTGCTCTGCAATCTGTTCGCCGTGGTTGATCGCTACATGCTGATTCACTGGAGCGGCCTCGACGCAGAGGCGGCGCTAGAACTAGTTGGCTACTATCACAGCAGCCGTGTGGTACCGCTACTTTTGATTTCACTAGCCGATATGCTGGCTGGCATTGTAATGCCTTACTTGAGCTACGACTGGGAACGGGGCGAGCGGAGGCAAGTATCCGACCGACTCAACCTGATCCTGAAACTCACGGCGATCGGCATGCTCGGCGCGAGTGTGCTGATACTTGTTGCCGCGCCGTTGTTATTCCAGCTAGCATTCGAAGGAAAGTACAACGCAGGACTTGTCGTACTGCCGTGGACGCTGACTTACTGTGTTTGGTATGCCCTGTTAATCGTCGCTCAGAACTACATTTGGTGCGCTGAAAAAACACGGCTTGGCTCGCTACCACTTGGCATCGGACTCGCCGCCAACATCGCACTCAACATGGTGCTTTTGCCGATTTGGGGGCTCTACGGGGCAGTCCTCGCCACGACCATTTCGACTGGCCTTGCGCTGGGGCTGTTGTATTGGTTAAACCATCGCGCAGGGATGGACCTGCAAAGCGGCCTCATTTGGCTAACCGTAGCCCCGGTCGCCCTGGCCGGTGGGGCAGGGGTGGGGGCCGCGGTGCTCGCCATTGTACTTTTCGCGGCACCTTTTTCACGCACTCTCGTCACAGTCGGCGAACGCGCTTCACTGGGCGAATTCCTGCGGCAACAACTCGAAATGGCCACCTCCTTCCTGACCCGTCAGCCAAAGCAAGTGAGCGCCTGATATGCATGCTGCCGAACTCGCAAACAATCAACGCAGTTTATGTCGTCTGCAGGACAACTCCCCACACCTCCTGCCACGTCCATTGCGTGTGATGTTCTTGTTGACCAGCCTGCCCGTCGGCGGGGCCGAGACACTGCTTGCCGAGCTTGTTCGCCGCCTGGACCGGCGTTACTTCCAGCCTGAAATCTGCTGCTTGAAAGAGCGCGGCCCGTTAGGAGAAATTCTGGCCGCAGAGATACCGTTGCACGACAAGCTACTCAGCCACAAATACGACCTCCGCATTTGGCCGCGGCTGGTCAGGCTCTTGCGCGATCGGCAGATCGACGCCATCGTGACCGTCGGCGCGGGCGACAAGATGTTTTGGGGCCGGTTGGCTGCCAAACGAGTTGGCGTGTCAGTCGTCCTCTCGGCGCTGCACAGCACCGGTTGGCCCAATGGCGTGGGCAGGCTTAACCGCTTACTCACCCCGCTAACCGATGGTTACATTGCCGTCGCCGAGTCCCACGGTGCGTATATCCAGACTCACGAGGGATTCCCCGCCGAAAAAGTCTTTGTCATCCCCAACGGGGTCGATACAAACCGTTTCGCCCCGTTGCCCGGCACCGCAGCGATTCGTCGCGAGATCGGTATTGGTGTGACAGATCCTGTAGTCTCGATTGTGGCCGCGCTGCGGCCTGAGAAAAATCACGAGCTATTTCTGGAAGTGACTGCCCGCGTCGTGGGGAAAATTTCGAATGCGAAGTTCCTTGTCATCGGCGATGGCCCACGCCGTCTACCGCTGGAACAGTATGCCGCTGCTATGGGTGTAAGCGACTCCGTACGCTTCCTCGGCACACGCAGCGACATTCCGCAGCTTCTCTCCACGAGCAATGTCTTCGCACTCACTTCGCACAATGAAGCCAATCCCGTATCGATCTTGGAGGCCATGAGCGTCGGAAAACCGATCGTCGCCACCAACGTCGGCTCGATTCAGGAAGCCGTCTCCGACGGGGGCACGGGCTTTCTGGTGCCGCCCGGCGACGTCGTCGCCTTCTCACACCGCGTGGTGGAATTGCTGGCAGACCCGCTCCGTGCTCAGGCAATGGGTGCTGCAGGGCGAGATGTAGTAAAGGCCCGCTGGTCGGTGGACGCGATGGTTAGCCGTTACGAGCGATTGATGGCTTCAATCTACCTGCGTAAAAGCGACCCTGCGGCACCTCGCTGGCAGCCCCTGGACGACCGGATTGAAGCCGAATGGATCGGCTCGGCAATGTTGGTCTGCCGCTAGACTTTGAGACGAGAATCGCGCCCTCGCAAGAGGCCCCCGCGCGGTTCATAATAGGATCAGGTGCCGCGTGGCGGCCACTAGCTCGGCCGACCAGGCGCTTGATGTATGTTTACGGAGTTCTTGCTCACTGTCGGAGCCCGCTTTCTCAGCGGGGCAAGTGTTCGCTGGATCGATTGCCAGCCGGATACCTGCCAGCGCATTTACTTCGCTAACCATACCAGCCACCTCGATATGCTGCTGGTCTGGTCGGCATTGCCGCAACCGATCCGCCGGCTGACCCGTCCTGTCGCCGCTAAAGACTACTGGGACCGCGGCGCCATCCGCCGCTACGTCGCCAAAACCTTCGACGCGCTGCTGGTCGACCGCAAGGAAATCAAGGTCCACCAAAGCCCAGTCGACATGATGCTTCGCGAAATTGGCACCACGCATTCGCTCATCTTGTTTCCCGAAGGAGGCCGCTCGACGGGCGAGCAGGTAGGCGAGTTCAAGAGCGGGCTGTATTATCTGAGCAAGAAGCGGCCCGATTTGGAGCTGGTGCCGGTCCATATTGATAACATGAATCGGGTCCTGCCTCGCGGCGAGTTCTTGCCGGTGCCGCTGTTGTCGTGTATCACGTTCGGACCGCCTATTTGGCTGGAGACGGGCGAATCGAAGGCCAGCTTTTTGGCACGTGCCCGAGAAGCCGTGCAACGGCTTAAGGAAACTGAATAACTCCCTGATTCAAATCAACATGACTGGACAAGACTGGGCATTTTCTGGCGTCGTAGTCATCTTGCTGGCGATCGCCACGATCGTCGGACAGGTGATCAAGCGCCAGCCCCATCTCGGGCTGCACGCCGCAGCGGTCGAGTCGTTCAACGGGCGCGTACGGGCCTGGTGGATCATTTGCTCGCTGCTGGCGGTGGCATTTTTGAACTACGGCCTGACGGTGATTCTGTTTGGTTTTTTGAGTTTCTGGGCGCTCCGCGAGTTCATCACACTCACGCCCACACGCCTGGGCGATCATCGGGCTTTGTTCTGGGTGTTCTTTTTCTTCACGCCCCTGCAGTATGTGCTGATTTGGTTCGGCGACGAAAAGTACGATCTGTTTAGCATTATGATTCCGGTCTACGCATTCCTGTTTATTCCCACCCGCATCGCAATTTCCGGCGATTTCAAACGCTTTCTCGAGCGCGTGGCGAAAATTCAGTCGGGCCTGTTGATTTGCGTGTACTGCTTGAGTTTTGCCCCGGCGATCTTGTACCTGCCGATCCCCGGCCAAACGGAACGCGGCAACGCTCGGCTGCTGTTCTTCT
The DNA here is from genome assembly GCA_041753435.1 of Pirellulales bacterium. Lineage (GTDB taxonomy): Bacteria > Planctomycetota > Planctomycetia > Pirellulales > Lacipirellulaceae > DASYDU01. The sequence goes on from JBGSUJ010000150.1 coordinate 25,322, forward strand.
TCGTGACGATCGCGCTCTTGTCTGAGGCGATGCAGTTCCTCTGGAGCCGCCTTTATGGCCAACATGTCATCGCGCCGTCGATTAATGCCGCCCGCACCTGGGAAGGCCTCATCGGCGGCACAATCAGCGCGGCATTGGCCGGCATCGTGCTCTATTGGGCCACACCGTACCAGGACGTTTGGCAAGCAGCGCTGATGTCGATGATTATCGCCGTGATGGGCTTCGCCGGCTCAATGACTATGTCGGCTATCAAGCGCGACCGAGGCGTGCGCGACTACGGCACGCTGGTCGAAGGACATGGAGGGGTTTTAGATCGGATCGACGCCATCTGCTTCGCGGCCCCGGTGTTCTACCTGATCACGCGGCAGATTTTCGGCATCGACTAACAAGGCTCTCTAACGACGAATCGCTCCACTCGGCAGCGACGCATCGTACACACTTCGCGCTGCACTGGCCGCGGTCGCAGGCCGCGCCTGCCCCTTTGCCCGCGCCGCCATCGCCGCGTACACCGAGCCGCCTCCCGGCGACCTCGCTTCTGCGAGTGGGAGATTGTTCGATGGCCCAGCGCGCATCGGAATTGGCGTCACGTCATCATCCGGGCTTTGTCCGCGTACCACCAGCGGTTCGGTATGCGAAGCCAGCGACACAATCGCTCCGCCGCTCGCCGGCGACAATTGCGGGCGGCCCTGCTTCACCCAGTCTAACCAGGAGCTTTGCAGTACATAAAGGTCATTGTAGCCATAGTGCTTCCGCACAGCTCGCGGCCAATTTTCATCCTGGAGCCCATCGGTGATGAAATCGAGAAACACCTTCTTGCCGCGCTGTTCCAGCAACCATTGGGCCAGCGAATGCCCCTGCGAGTAGAGCGGCATCACGTCCTGCGGATACTCTTTCATGGCGAACATTACGCCGAAGGGAATTCCGCGGCCAGTCTTGAGAAAATCGATCAGCATCCGCTCCTGCTTGGCAATCTCGCTGCGATGTTCGACGGTTGTGCAAGCTCCTTCATCGGCCCAACGCGGCAGGGGCTGGCGGAAGTACGAGGCGAAAATCGTGTGCGTGATCTCGTGCGGCAACACCGAATCAAGCACCCGTTCGCGCGTGCCTTGAATCTTCATATCCCAGTTGAACACTTCGCCTCGATCGAAGACAAAGCTAGTTGCACCTCCCGCGCCGAGTCGCGGGCTAACCTGGGCACTGATCGGGCAAGGCTTCGACCAGGGCGGCATCGGTTCGCCGAGCCATTCGGTCGAAAGCTTAGTCCGCCACACTTCGGCCGTATCACCGATTTCTTTGGCGAGCGCGGTCGTCGGGGCCGAGACGACGAAATTCGCCGTGCGGTATCCGGCCGCCAGTGCGGATGAAGGACCGGCTATCGGTCCGAAAAGATACACAATTACTGCAAGGGCCATCCCAACGATGGACCGCTGGCACCGAGCTTCCATGCTCTATCCTCCGAGTTCGACAATCCTTGTCGCACGAGTTAGCAGCAGCGATCAATGCCGCAGAAAATCCTGGGGCATGACTTCAAGCAAACTGCGAAGCAAACCGCGAGCCAAACACTTCAAGTCGCGTTAGTTCAAATCACAAATACGCTGGTCTCGAATCATGTACTACGTCGCGCGGGGAGCTTAGGTTTTCCCCTGCTACGTTTTGTAAAACTTGCAGACTGTAACACGCCAGCCGCAACAAGGGCCAGACCGATTTGCGACGGAGAACGGCTGCTAGCAGGTGGCTGGATGGCGATCAGGCTAAGCAACCGTCTGTGCCGCCTTGATTTTTTCGAGCATCCGGCCCGGCGAACCCATTATGTTGTAGCCGCCGTCGAGGTGCAGGATTTCGCCGGTGATGCCGGAGGACATGCCCGAAAGCAAAAAGGCACCGCATTGGCCCGCTTCTTCATGGGTCACGTTGCGGCCAAGTGGCGCTACTGCTTCGTACAGACCTAGCATTTCATCCACGCCGGCCCCACGGCCAGAGACGGTCTGCAGCGGTCCGGGGCTCAACGCGTTCACTCGCACACCCACAGCGCCCAAATCGTAAGCCAAATACTTCACCGCTGAATCGAGCGCTGCTTTGCAAATGCCCATCACATTGTAGCCCGGCACCGCGCGTTCGCCGCCATAATACGTGAGCGTCAAGATACTCGCGTTTTCTGTGAGCAAAGGCCGCGCCGCGTTCGCCAGCGCAATCAGACTATACGCACTGATCTCCATCGCTAGCTTGAAGCCGGCCCGGCTGGTCTCGATCGTGTCGCGCTTGAGGTCGTCGGGTAACGCGAAGGCGATCGAGTGCAGCAGGAAGTCCAGGCGACCAAGCTTGTCTTTGGCGACGCTCATCAACTCGGCGATGTGCTCGTCGTTCGTGACATCCATCGGCTGCAGAAACTTCACTTGCGGATTGCCTTCGGTGAGCTTCGAAACGCGGCCGAGATTCTTCTTGCGTTCATCATCTGGCTTGTCAGGCATGTAGGAGAAGCCGCACTCGCCTCCTTCGTTGAGTATTTGTTCGGCAATCGCCCAAGCAATCGACTGCTTATTGAACACTCCGGTAACGAGACCCCGCTTATCGGCAAACAAATTAAGCATGAAAAACTCCTTGGTCGAATCGTCGGGCGGCTTCGTGCCGTCGAGAAAGATGCTGATAGATTGTGCGTTTATGAGCTCGGCCGCAAGGGCGGTCGAAATGGGACTGTCGCAGAACCGCTACACTCTTGTGTTGCCTTTATGACATCACTCGCTAAAATTGTGGCATCATAAACACCTCAATCTAGCCGGGCGATACAACATGTCCGCGACCGATATCCTAGCGACCTTGCTCCACCTGTCTACCGAGGCTGCTCGCCCGGGCGAACTATTCGACCCTGCGCTCGATGCCATCGTGGATGCTCTGGGGGGAGAAGCGGCGGCGATCGTCGCGACCGTGCCGCCCCACTGGGAGGTAGTTGCGGCCCGCGGCGTCGCCTTATCCTCCGTACCGGCCGAACTTGCGGCCGACGCCCAGGAACGTGATGCCGCTGTCCGCCGCGACCGCTGGAACGCATCGCCCCTTAATCGCTCGCATACACTCCTGCTCCGTGGCCAATGTACCGAAGGCCCATTCACCGCGACAGCCCGCGCACTGGCCGATGCGCTCGCGATTGTCGACGATCGATTTCGCGCACACCGCCGAGCCAACCGTCTTGAAACCATTCTCTCCATTACGCGTGAATGGCAGCAAACGAACGACATGGAAACACTGCTCGTGCAGATGGCTGAAGCAGCCACCAAAATGTTCGATGCCGACCGTGCCAGTATTTTTCTCTGGGATAAGGCTAACAAGACGATTGTCGGTCGGCCGGCGCTCGGAGTCGAGGGAGGAGAATTGCGGCTTGCCGACGATGCTGGCATCGTCGGCCAGGTGATCCAAACTGGCCAGCCGCGACGCGTGGCTGGTCCCGAAGACGCTGTCGAGATTGATCGCTCCGCCGATAAAAAAACGGGCTATCGCACCACGACGATCCTGTGCGTCCCACTCGAAACTCCCGACGGCACCCGGCTCGGTGCTTTCGAACTGCTCAACAAGCGCGGCGGAGTCTTTACGATCGAAGACGAGAGCGGTTTGATCGAACTCGCGGTCAACGCTTCAGTCGCACTAGAGAACACGCAGCACTTCGAGCGGCTCCTACAGCGACAAGCCGAATTTGTCGAACAAGCGGCCCAAGGCACATTGCTGGTGGGCGAATGCCCAGCCCTCCAGGCGGTGCGATCGACAATTCGTCGTGTGGCCGATACGGAGCTGGCGATTCTTGTGCTAGGAGAAAATGGCACTGGCAAGGAGATTGTTGCGCGCTCGGTGCACTATGGCAGCCGTCGTCGCCGCGAGCCGTTTATTCCAGTCAATTGTGCATCGCTCACCGAAACGCTCCTCGAAAGCGAGCTGTTCGGCCACGAAAAAGGCGCCTTCACCGATGCCCATGAATCGCGGGCTGGCAAGTTCGAAGCCGCCTCCGGCGGCACGCTGTTCCTGGACGAGATTGGCGATATGAGCGTCGCCGGGCAGGCTAAACTGCTCCGCGTGCTGGAAGACAAGAAGGTCGTTCGCGTCGGCGCCAACCGCGAAATTCATACCGATGTTCGAGTGATCGCCGCGACGAACCAGAAGCTCGCCGAACTCGTGCGTGCCAAGCGATTTCGCGAAGACTTGTACTTTCGCCTGCATGTGGTGTCCGTAGAACTGCCACCGCTCCGCGATCGCGGCGACGATGTGATCCTGCTGGCAGAGCATTTTTTACAGCAGTTCTGCCGTCAGGCGGGCCGGCGGACTCCCAAATTTACTGCGGCTGCCCGCAAGCGATTGATTAGCCACCCGTGGCCAGGCAATGTCCGTGAATTGCGGAATTTGATGGAACGACTCGCCTATCTCTCGGCTGGCGAAAAAATTGAAGCGGAAGACTTGGCATTCATTCTTTCGCCCACTCCAGGCGGGACGCTGCATGTTGCTGCAGGCCTGTTGCTCAACGAAGCCACCGACCAATTTCAAATCGAGTATATCCGGCAAGCGATCGAACGCGCCCGCGGCAATGTCAGCCTGGCGGCCAAGAACCTCGGCGTCCATCGCTCGAACCTCTATCGCAAAATGCGTCAACTTGGCATGGCGACGGATGAACAAGAACCAGCCTAAATGAGCAATCTCATACTTCACGACGAACAAACATCTCGAACTGCCGCAGGATCGTGTTGGCCGCTGGCGTTTCGCGGCAGCGTACCGCAAACTCCTGATACGGAACTTTGACAATCCGCGCTACATATTCGGGATAAGCTTGCACACGTTCCAAGAATGCCGATCGATCGAGCTCTGGATGAAACTGAGTGCAGTAAATTGGCTTGTTCGCGAAGCAGAAAGCCTGATTGACGACACTCTCCGACGATGCCAATCGGACCGCATCGGCGGGCAACTCCACGACACAATCTTCATGTCCAGCAAGTCCCTCGAACGCATGGGGTAATGCGCCAAACAGTGGATCGGCGCGTCCCGCGTCAGTCAACTGAAGATCGATGGTGCCCAATTCTGCATGCTTGGGATCGAAAACGCAGCGACCGCCCATCGCGCGGGCCATCGCTTGGAATCCCCAGCAGGAGGCAAAAGTGGGCTTGGCCAGTCGATATAGCGTACGCAAGGCGTCGAAGGCCCGCTCCAGCCACTCGCCCTCGCCCGCCGCAGAGTAGTGACCGCTGCCGCCGAGCAAGACCACATCGGCTCGTTTGAGCTCGGATGGCGTTGGGCCGCGTATAAGAAAGTCGACCACTTCGATCGCGGAAGTTCTGCAACCAAGCTGTTGGGCAAAACAGCGCACTTCCTGCACGCGGATTGCATCATTCGAATTGCGTGTTTGCAGCAACAGGTAGCGAAATGGTGCGAACATCATTAGATGCTTTTCAAACAGTTACCTGATCGATGCCAGCGGTAACTGCTTCCATTAGCTCGTCGATCTCGGCCAGCGAAATCGCCAGCGGGGGCATCACATACAGCGTATCGCCAAGAGGACGAATCCAGACCCCACGCGACAGTGCCGCGCGGCAGACTTGCCAGGCGCGGCGCTCCTCGACAGGGTAGGGTACACTGGTCGCCTTGTCGCAAGTCAATTCTAAGGCACCGACAAGTCCGCACTGGCGAACCTGGCAGACATGGGGCTGCCCGGCAAGGCGGCAGAGATGCTCGCCAAGCCGCGCGATTTTTTCCGTAAGCTTCGCCAGCGTCCGACCTTCCTCAAATTCGTCGAGCGTGGCCAAAGCGGCAGCGGCAGCCAACGGATTGCCACCATACGTGTGGCCGTGGTACAGCGTCCGACCGTCGGACGCCGCGCCCAAAAAGGCACCGTAAATCTCAGCATGCGTAATGGTTGCCGACATCGGCAGGTAACCGCCCGTGAGCCCTTTGCCCAGGCAGAGGAAGTCGGGAACGACCTCTTCCTGCTGGCAAGCGAACATGGTGCCCGTTCGGCCCATACCGACAGCAATCTCATCGGCAATCAGCAACACGCCGTATTGTTGCGTGAGTTGACGTACGCCACGCAGATAGTGGGGCGGATGGATCACAATTCCTGCCGCACATTGCACGAGCGGTTCAATCACCATGGCAGCGAGTTCTTGGTGATGGGCAGCTATGATCGACTCTAACTCGTCAAGAAAATGCCGTGTGGCTTGCTCCTTCGTCGTATCGGCTGGCAGTCGGCGCAAATCAGGCACCGGTGCCCGCACCACCTCAAACAGGAGCGGCCCGAAGATCCCTTGGAATCGAGCGATTCCGCCAACCGACGCGCTACCTATCGTATCGCCGTGATAGGCCTCGCCCAGCGCAAGATACTTCGTTTTTTCTGGACGCGGATTCTCCCGCTGCTGCCAGTATTGAAACGCAGCCTTGAGGGCGACCTCGATCGCCGACGAGCCATCGCTGGAAAAAAACACGTGTTCGAGTTCACCGGGGGCTAAATCCGCAAGCCGCTTGGCAAGTCGGGCCGTCGTGTCGCAGCCCATCCCCAGAGAGGAGCAGTGGGCTACCCGGTCCAGCTGAGATCGAATGGCCGCGTTGATCCGCGGGTGATTGTGGCCGTGGACATTGCACCACATGCTGGCCGCCCCGTCGAGGTATTCGCTACCGTCGATATCAATCAGCCGGCAGCCCTCAGCACGAGCAATGAGGAGCGGCTGATACTCGGCCATCTGCGTGAATGCGTGCCAGTGATGCCGGCGGTCCCAGTCGACTAGCTCGGCCTTCAAATCGCCTTGGTCAGTTGTTAATGAATGCGATGATGAAGACATACGAGTTGGCAGCGTCGGCTACGACGTTGCGGTTCGGTATCCGCTGGATGGTTAGAAAAGAAAAGGACACCGCAACTGTTTGGTACGCGTGGGTTCGTCGATCATCAAGAGAGTCTATCGAAAGCGATGGGGCAAGCGAATCACCACGAAATGACCACGGGAGCACCAACGCTCACCCCCAGCATCCTCGAAGCATTATCGTCAACAATCGCCAACTCGAGCCGTTCGCCAGAACCTACCACCGCGATCAGCGTCATCGCTGGTTGGTCACTGTAGGTCTGGAAGACCCCTTGCGTGGCGTGTTCGTCGCATGTCACCGTCACCGATTCGTCGGTGGGCACGCCAGCCAGCATCTCGCGCGTGATGTTGGTTACAACGTTGCCGAACGAATCGACTTCAATCACTTCGCCAGTAATGCGGTTTCCCACTTTCTCTGCCTCGGGCCAAGTCAATGTCACCAGCGAATCGAGCGGCTGGCCCAGCTCGTCGGGCGACAAGCCCAGGCTGAGTCGAGCGGCCACCGGCGCCAGGATGTCACGTCCGTGGAATGTGGTCGAGACGCGCGGCAGCCAAAACCGCGGTTCGTCAATTCTGACTATCTTAGACGGTGGTTCCGTCGCAGCCAAGCGACTCAAGACTCCATTGTCGGGAGCAACGAAATGCTGAGCGCCCAGGCGGGCGTAGACCAGCCGTCGAGTGGTCCCTACACCAGGATCGACGACTACGACATGCAGTGTAGCAGATGGAAATAACGGGGCTGTTTCTGCCACAACAAGCGCTCCCCGACGTACGTCCTGCGGCGGCACACGATGAGATAAATCGATCACGCGGGCCTCCGGGTTGATCGATAGGATGACCCCCTTCATCGCCGCGACATAGCGGCTCCCTTCGCCAAAATCGGTGGTCAGGGTGATGAATGCCGGAGGATTTGGTTCGTTGGACATGGGCCCATTCACAATCAGTTAGCCGCGTTAGCTTTCAGGCATGATCAATTTCAAACAGATTTCGCGGATCCGATTTGGATCGACATTCGGATTCGATTGCTTGGCTTGACCAACCAGTGCCCCCACCGCCTGCTGCTTGCCGCTGAGGACATCGGCCGCAATTTTGGGATTCGCGGCCACAATTTGCCTGCAGAGCGACACCAATTCTGACTCGTCAACGCTTTCAATTCCCAGCGCCTTCATCGCCTGGTTGACATCGACGGCGGTCTCGACCATGGCTTGGAACACTTCCCGGGCTCGCGAACCGGGCAATTTGCCCGACTTCACATGCGTCATCAATTCCGCCAGGCTTGCGCTCGAAATCGGCAATTGCTCGATCGCCAGTTTGCGTTCCTTGAGCACCCGCAGCACATCCTGCGTTACCCAGTTGCTGGCGGCTTTGCCGTCCTGGCAAGCATCTGCCACTGCGAGAAAATACTCGACCACCGGTCGCCCCTGGTTCACCAACACATCGGCGTCGTACGCCGGCAAATTGTATTCACTTTTGAGCCGAGCGCGCAGCGCCGCCGGCAGCTCACCAAGTGACGCCTGGGCAGTCGCAATCTCGGCGGGCGAGAACGACACTGGTACTAGATCGGGATCCGGAAAATAGCGGTAGTCGCTCGATTCTTCTTTGCCGCGCTGCGCGCGAGTAACTCCTGCCTCGTCGTCCCAACCGCGGGTTTGCTTGGGCGATTGCCCCAGCACGCGGCCGGTCTCTTGCCACTCGCAATACTGCCGCGAGGCTTCGTAGTCGAGCGCCCGCTCCACAGCGCGGAAGCTGTTCATGTTTTTGATTTCGACGATCGGCGTGGCAACTTTACCATCCGGAGTTTCGAGGTGCAGATTGATGTTGGCATCGACCCGCAGGCTACCCTCCTGCATGTTGCAATCGGAGACTGCGAGATAGGTGAGTAGCAGCTTTAATTCTTTCAAGAACGCCGCTGCTTCCGCGGAGCACCGCATATCGGGCTCGGTGACAATTTCCAGCAGCGGTGTGCCGGTGCGGTTCAGGTCGATCAGGCTGTCGCCCTTGCCAGCCACCTCATCGTGCAGGCTTTTCCCAGCATCCTCTTCAAGGTGAGCACGAAGAATCCGGACCGTGGTGGGTGCGAAGCGATCCTTCGTGTCCTCAATCGACAGGCTGCCGTTGGACGACATCGGCAGATCGTATTGGCTGATCTGATACCCTTTGGGCAGATCGGGATAGTAATACTGCTTGCGATCCCACTTGGTGTCAGGCGGGATTTCGCAGTGGAGCGCCACGGCCGTCTTCAGGGCAAGCCGCAACGCCTTGCAGTTCATCACTGGCAGCGTCCCCGGCATGCCAATGCAAACGGGGCAAGTTTGGGTATTCGGCTCAGCCCCAAATTTCGTGCTGCAACCACAAAACAGCTTGCTCGCCGTGGCCAACTGTACGTGGACTTCGAGGCCAATGATGATGGTATAGGGTTCGCTCACAGCTTTGCTCGTAGCTTGTGCCAGTCAGTAGCTTGCTCAAACATGCGGGCACCACGCAGCAAACGCTCCTCCTGCAGGATCGGCGCTTGGAGTTGCAGGCCGATCGGCAGGCCGGAATGGGTCTGGCCGCAGGGGAGGCAGAGGCCCGGGATACCAGCCAGGTTAGCACTGACGGTGTACAGGTCGACCAAATACATGGAGAGCGGATCGTCGGCCAACTCGCCGAGCTTAAATGCCGGCGACGCGGTGATCGGTCCAGCAATCAGGTCAACCTGCTCAAACGCCCGGTCGAAATCCTGGCGAATGAGCCGGCGCACTTTCAAGGCTTTGAGATAGTAGGCGTCGTAATAGCCGGCACTCAGCGAGTAAGTGCCCAGCATGATTCGCCGCTTCACCTCCGGCCCAAAGCCTTCGGCCCGGGTGCGGCGGTACATCCGCACCAACGCTGAGTCGAGTTCGTCGAGGCCGTGCTGGTCCCCTGCGGCCTGCAGTATCTTCCGCTCGGCCGCGAGTTCTTGCAGCAACTCCTGCTCGTTGGTGCGGTAGCCATAATGGGCGCCATCGTAACGCGCGAGATTGCTCGAGGCTTCGCTGGGTGCGATAACGTAATAGGTGGCTACACCATGCTTGCCATGCGGCAGCGAGATTTCTTGCACCTTCGCTCCCAGCGATTCGTAAACTTGGATCGCCGCGCGAACCGCCTGCTCCACTTCCGTATCGAGCCCTGCCGCAAAATGCTCCTTGGCGACGCCAATTCGAAGCCCGTTAAGCGGCTGGTTTACAGATGTCGAATAAGCCGGCACCGGGTCGTCGAGCGAGGTCGAATCGCGCGGATCGTGGCCGGCGATCACTTCTAACAGTAAAGCAGCATCCTCCACCGAGTTGGCCAGCGGGCCGATTTGGTCCAGGCTACTGGCAAAGGCCACCAAGCCATATCGGCTCACGCGGCCATAGGTCGGCTTCATACCGACGATTCCACAAAGCCCTGCCGGCTGCCGGATCGAACCGCCAGTGTCCGTACCGATCGAAAGCGGTACCATGCCGGCCGCAACGCACGCCGCCGCTCCGCCGCTCGATCCACCGGGCGTTCGCTCCAGGTCCCAGGGATTTCGTGTAACCTGAAAGGCTGAACTTTCAGTCGAGCCGCCCATGGCGAACTCGTCCATGTTCGTCCGGCCCAATAGCACCGCGTCGGCAGCCTTTAATTTGGCGACCACCGTCGCATCGTAGGGCGGCCGGAAATCGGCCAACATGCGCGACGCACAAGTAGTTAGTTCGCCGCGCTGGCACAACAAATCCTTTAAAGCGACCGGTAAGCCCGCAAGCCGTCCGACCGATTGCTGCTTCGCGCGCCGCGCATCGACGGCCGCCGCCTGTTCGAGTGCTGATGCTTCATGCACCCGCAGGAACGCTTGCACACGGTGGTCGGTGGCACGAATGCGTTCAAGGCACGCCTGCGTTAACTCCACCGACAATAGTTCGCCCGCTTCAAGGCTTCGGAGAAGTTCGCATGCAGTCCGCTGAAGAATCGACATGAGCATTCAATGCCAGGGAGCGGCCAAACAGTTTATCGAGCTGCGCCTATTCACCTAACACTGCTGGAACCAAGTAGCCCAGCGAGTTGTGGTGTGGCGCGTTGGCAAGAGCTTCTTCCCGCGACAGACTTTCCTGTGGGCAATCGTCGCGCAGAATGTTCGATCGCTCGATCGCGTGGGCCATCGGCTCAACCCCTTCCGTGTCTACCTGCGCCAAATGGTCGACGTAGCCAATGATCTGGGCGAGTTGTTGCGACATCGTGGCAAGCTCCTCGTTCGAGAGCTGCAGTCGGCTTAAAATCGCCACTTTCTCCACATCTTGTCGCGAGATCGCCATCCGAGAGCACCTCAACAGAGCTGAAACACCTGCTTGCAGGAGCAACGCGGGGCCACGGCTGTGACTAGGCCTTGGCAGCAACCTTGGCGGGCTTCTGCGAAACTTTGAACGGAGCCGCGCGGACCACTTTGGTGATCGCACCGCTCTTCAGGCATTGCGTACATACCTGAAGGGCCTTATTACCCTTGGGGGTGGTCACGTTGACTCGTTGCAAATTCGGCTTGAACTTCCGGCGGGTGATGCCGGTGATCTTGGTGCCGACGCCGCCCAGGTACTTCTTCTTACCGCGCGTCGTCACCTGATTGCCTATTTGCGCCCCTTTGCCACAAACTTCACATTCTCGAGCCATGGGTCAACCCTATCGTTCGTCCGTACTTGGTGTGTTCGATTGTTGTCGTTTGTTCGATTGAGCGTCGGCTGACAATTGAGAAATCGCCATACTCAACGCCGCTTCAACGATTACTGGGAGGGGGCGATCACCGCTCCAGCCTCCCCCATTGGGAAAATGTAAGTATAACGAGATTGCGGACTTGAACAACGGCCAATTCGTGCCATTCAAGCGGCCATCCTGCTTTCCGGGCGGCCTTGGATCCCTCCCGGCATCAATCGACGTTTAGCGGCTGCGGGTAAACGCCAAAACTTCCTCGGTCACCAGGCCATTGGTGGCGATCGACTCGCCCCCATGGACCGTCGCTTTCCCTCGCCAATCGGTGAATTTTCCGCCCGCTTCTTCGACGATGGTTTGCAGAGGGGCGGCATCCCACAGGTTCATCATGGGGTCGATCATCACCTCCGCTCGGCCGGTGGCGACCATCAGATACCCGTACCCATCTCCCCAAGTGCGAGTCAGGCGGGCGGCACGTTGTAAATCGAGATAGACGTCAAGCGAATCTTTCTGCCGGGCCGTGGCGAAACTGGTGACTTCGCTTGTTAACAGCAGCGAGTCACGCAAATGCCGAACGCCAGAAACTCGCGCGGCTGTGGGAGTCGAAGCTCCTGGCGAGTCGACATACCAGCAGCCTCCGCCCACCGCTGCATACACCATTTCGTTGGTAGCCGGAGCAAATATGACGCCTAACTTTGGCTGCCCCTCGGCAAGCACCGCCACCAGGGTTGTGTAAAGCGGCACGCCATGCACAAACGACTTCGTGCCATCGATCGGGTCCAGCACCCATTGATATTCCGAAGTGCCTACTACCGCTCCAAATTCCTCGCCAAGGATGCTATCATTCGGAAATTCCTCGGCAATTCGTTGGCGTAGCAGTTGTTCCGCCGCCCGGTCGGCGGCGGTCACCGGCGATGCATCGGATTTGAATTCCACGGCCAAGTCGCGGCGGCGGAAGTATCCGAGCGTCAGCGCGCCGGCCTCGCGGGTAATTTTGGTGGCCCAACCCAGCCGGGCTTGAATCGGGGCCGGTTGATCGTTTGTCATGGAAAGTATCACTGCCAAGTGGATTGCTGCGGCCTTGTGACCGTTCGGATGGCGGGATAGACTCCGCAGGATTGCCCCGCCTCGATTGTCCAGCACCCGCGCGTAAACTGCTTGTTCGCAATAGTTTAGTGCCCAGGCCCCGGTTCATAAAGCCAGTCGGCTCCTGGGCGGGCGGCCGCCGGATGCGCAGAGTATCGATCGTGAGGGCCTAAGAAATGCTGTAAATGCTGATCGGGGTGGGATTTAGCTTGAACCGGAATCCGGTGCTTCTAGAATGGGAACTAGGGATGCCGAATTCCTCACACGCCAGCTGGGCTGGCAGACACGGAGGAGGATTATGCCACGAACGCTCTTCGGCGCCCTACTGGGAATCGTGCTGGTTCTCGGGCTCATCGCGGCACCTGGCTCATCCGAGCCAACCACTGCGGCACCCGGCATCAGCGCGCCATACCCAACGGCCAGCAACTTGATTACTCATGTGCTGCCTGCTGAGGGCGGAACGCCGGCTATCGTGGTCGTCGATCCGAACCTGCGCGTATTGGCAGTCTACCATGTCGACAAGACAACGGGGGAGATCGGGTTGCGCAGCGTACGGAACATCACTTGGGACTTACAACTGCTAGAGTTCAACAGCGGCAAACCATTGCCGCAAGACATCCGCAATCTGCACGGTGAACTCAAGCAATAGTGCGGTTTGGATTGCAAAAGGGGTGGCATGGCGCAAAAGTTTGTCAGTCTAGATGAAGCGGCAACGCAACTGAGTATCTCCAAAGATCGTCTCAACGAACTTCGTGAGGACGGCCGCGTGCGCGCCTATCGCGATGGCACCAGTTGGAAGTTTCGCGCAGACGACATCGAAAAGCTCGCAGCCGATGGGATTCCCGCTAGCGACGCCTCGAGCAGCGATATCTCACTTAGCTCCTTGAGCTCCGGCAAAGCCGCAGCCGTCTCGCTTGGCGACCTGAGCGATCTTGAGCTGGACATTGACAGCGAATTGAATCTCGACGAGGACGAAGCACTCGCCAGTCCTGCGGCCAGCGATCTCAACCTGGAAGAACCCGATGAACCAACGGTTCCAGTCGAAGCGGGAAGCGAAGAAGCAGATGCAGTTCTGTCGCTGGACACAGATGAAATTGATGATTTTTCCGATTCGATTCTGCTTAGCGAGAATGAGTTGGGTGAGTCGACCGAGCGACCGCCTAGCACGATCATCGGCAGAGCAGAAATGGCGGCCGACCTCGACCTGGACCTCGTGGCTAGCGATAGCGACGCAGCGAAAAAGAGCGATGTTCGCTTAGCGGATCCCAACACTTCGAGCGTCTTCGCAGTCGGCTCGCAAGACGATGTGCTCGACACTGAGCCACCAAGTCTGTCAGACAATTTTGGTGATTTGGAAGAACTGGAAATCGACTTAGAAGCCGAGTCAAGTCGCATTTTGGCTCCCGAGGATTTGACAAAAGCTCAGCAAGCGGCCGAGGCCGTTCAGGCCAAGACAGCCGAAATCAGCGACTTGGAGCTGGCCGCCTCCGACAGCAACCCGGGCGGCGTACTCGACAGCCCGAGCGGCTTGTCCGATTTGGGTCTGACGGGCGCGTCGGCCCTCGATCTCGAAGACGATGGCAGCGACGATGTTCTCGGCGACGGCAGCGACATCACTCTTTCCAGTGAGTCGAGCGGCATCAACATTATTTCTCCTTCCGATAGTGGCTTGGCGCTGGATGATGTCTCCCTGGCGATGGGCAGTGGCTCTCCACTAGTAGGCTCGGCACTGGATTTGGGCCCCACGTCGGACTCCGAAATCGGTCTCGAGTCGCTGGAAGTTGCCGAGGATGAGAAAGGCGCCGAGCCTTTTACGCTGACTCCCTTTGGTGAAGAGGCTGCGGAAGAGGAAGAGGATAGCTCGCAAGTCATCCCACTCGACGAGGTCTCCGAGGATGATGCCATTCTCGGTATTTCGCCGCGCGGTGGTGACGAGACACTGGAAGACGATTTCATCGCTGTATCCGCCGGCGGCGTCATGCCGCTTGTCGACAGCGGGGCCGACGTGCCATTTTCTACCGCCAATATCGTCGGTCTCTCGCTGTGTCTGATGTTGCTCACTTTGTGCGGCATGATGGCATTTGATCTCTTGCGCAATATGTGGAGTTGGGGTGAGGTTTATACGCTCAATAGCTCACTGATGGACGTGCTAACGCCCTTGCTCGGCTAGGCCCTCCCCTGAGACCATGCCAATCGACTCGATCGAGCGATTCGGCGCTATCAGAACCGATCCCAGGCGGTATAATTCTGGCAACTACAGGGCGGCCTGAGCGCCCCGCCCTACAGCCTGTCGCATGTGCGCTCCGTTGGCTCCAACCATGCAGTTCTCCCTGCGCTAGGCCCAGGTATCCATGAAGTTTCGCATCCCATGCCTGACAGTTCTTGTCGCATCTGGCGTCTGGATCGGCTGTCGTCCGGCAGAAGAAATCCAATCGTACCCCGTCGCTAAAGAAGTGTTGCCGAGAAAGGCGGTATCGCCCGGCTCCACTGCGGAAGTTGCTCCCGCCACCACGTCTGCGGGAGCGTCCGATCGAATGCTTGCGGCCGTATTGCCTGAGGGCGACCGTGCGTGGTACTTCAAAGTTACTGGCCCGGTCGACGAAGTCGACGCCAAGCTCGGCGAGATTTTAGCGTTCTTTGAAAGTATCCGACCTGCCACGGGCAAAGCCCTTCCCGATTGGGAACTCGCCGCTGACTGGCAGCAACAGCCAGGCTCAGGCATGCGGGCAGCAACAATCCTAATTCCTGTGGGGAATCAGCCGCTCGAGCTTTCGGTCACTGCATTACCCTGGCGTGGTGCGCCCGGCGAAATGCTGAGCAACATCAACCGCTGGCGAGGACAAATGCAGTTGGCCCCGACCGACAAACCAGGGCTGGCTAACGACACGCGACAAATCAAAGCCGGAGAGGCTACTTTAACTATCGTCGATTTGCGTGGACGATTGACCGGCGGGATGATGCCGCCGTTTGCCGGTGGGACGCCGGAGAATAGCACCGCACTGCCCAGCGCTACATCCACCGCACCACCCGCCGCGAGCAGCTCGAACGATTTACCCCCGGGGCATCCGCCCGTTTCTCAGGCACAGCGCGGGGCCACGACCGCCACCCCATTCACGTTCGAACTTCCTGCAGGCTGGGAGCCATTGGCCGCGTCCGGGATGCGAAAAGCCGCCTTTCGCATAGCCGACGGAGGCCAACAAGCGCTGCTTACGGTGATCGATTTTCCGGCCGACGCGGGGCCGATGATGGCCGATCCCGTTGCCCAAGCGAAGCGCTGGCGCGGCGAAGTCGGCCTGCCACCGCTTACGGACGAGGAAATTCAGGCTACGATCGAACCAATCGAAATCGACGGTACGGAAGCAAAATACGTCGCGGCGGTGCCCGACGCAGATCAGGCGGACCAATCGCAGGCCGATCGCGCCACGCTGGCGGCCATGCTCACGCGTGGCAACTCGATCTGGTTCTTCAAGCTCAGCGGCGATCGCAAGCTGGTGGCCGCCCAGCAAGCTAAGTTTCAATCCTTCTTGAAATCGGTGAAATTCACCGCACCTGGAGCCGACGATGGCAACTAGCGAGCTTGCTCGCCCCGTTTCGCGCGTTACCGAATCCGAGGCCAATAGGCGGCCCCAGGCCGAACGCTTCACGCTCTCCAAAATGCTCGCCGCCTTGGCTTCGCTGCGGTTGACTGTGGTGCTCTTTGCGCTGTCGATCTTCCTCGTCTTCGCTGGCACGCTCGCGCAGGTTGACCATGGCGTGTGGCAAGTGGTGGACCACACATACTTTCGAGTTTGGTTCGCCTACATCGAGTTTCAAACCTTTGAACGGCTCGTGCAGATGTTCGTTAAGTCGGTCGACTGGGGACTGGCGGGAGGGTTTTATTTTCCGGGCGGAAAGTTGCTGGGCGGTTTGCTGCTCGTGAATCTCCTGGCGGCTCATTCCGTACGATTCAAGATCGTGGCGAGCGGCGCGCGGCTCACTATCGGCCTGGCCGTGATCGCCGTGGGGGTGGCGATCACCACGCTCGTCATCATCAGCGGCATGAACCAAGCCGTCGAAAGCGAGCTCTCACCCTGGTTTTGCAACGCACTCTGGCACTCCTTGCGGGCGTCACTGGCGAGCCTGGCGCTACTGGGCTCCTACCTGCTTGTGCTTCGCTACGGTCGCAGCAAGCCGGCCGAATGGTGGTTATTGCTGGCGGTGGACGTGCCACTCCTTGCCCTCGCCGCTTGGCTGTTTCTCAATCCAGCGGCGCGTCTCGACGACTCTGGCTTGCGCATCCTCTGGCAACTGATGAAAGGACTGGCCGCGGGTGTCGTCCTACTTGCCGGTTGTGTCCTCGTGTTCCGTCAGCGGGCTGGCATCGTGCTGCTGCACGCCGGCGTGGCGCTGATGATGTGCAGCGAACTGTGGACCGGCATCAACGCTAACGAAGCCCAGATGACGATCGCCGAGGGACAAACCGCCAATTTTGCCAGCGACATCCGTACCACCGAACTGGCCATCGTCGACCGTTCGAGTCCCGAGAACGACCGCGTTGTGGTGATTCCTGCCTCACTCCTCGAGACCAATGTGGGAGCCGTCGAGCGGATCGAACACCCAGATTTGCCGTTCGACCTCCAAGTCCATCGCTGGTTGGCCAATTCCGAAGTATTGGAAACGCGGCCCGACGAGCCGAACCCCGCCACCTCGGGCGTGGGGCAACGATTCATCGCAAAGGATACCCGCCGTGAAACCGGCGTCGACACCGGAGCAAGTGTCGACTTCCCCGCGGCATACGTCGAATTGTTCTCGAAAACCGATGGCAAATCGCTGGGCACGTTTCTGTTTGCCGCCGGACTGATTGAGCAGCCAATCGACGCCAACGGCAAACAGTTCGACGTGGCTTTGCGGCATAAGCGCAATTACTACCCGTTCACCCTCACGCTGAAGGATTTTCGCTTCGATCGCTACACGGGAACCAACACGCCGAAAAACTTCTCGTCGTTGGTCCAACTGCAAGATCCCGCGCGCAACGTCAACCGCGAAATGGCGATTTGGATGAACAATCCGCTACGTTACGCCGGCACAACATTTTATCAGGCCGATTGGGACAAGCGGACCGAACAGGCCACCGTCTTGCAGGTCGTCGCCAACCCAGGCTGGATGGCGCCGTACGTCGCGTGCATGTTGGTAATGACCGGCATGCTCGCTCACTTCGGCATCGCGCTGACACGCTTCCTCAGTCGTTCCAAACCGGCGAGCGGGCTTCTGCCTGCGGGCGACCCTGCTGCAAGTTCTCTTCTCGCCTACTGGCTATTT
Organism: Pirellulales bacterium; assembly: GCA_041753435.1. Taxonomy (GTDB): domain Bacteria; phylum Planctomycetota; class Planctomycetia; order Pirellulales; family Lacipirellulaceae; genus DASYDU01. The sequence goes on from JBGSUJ010000150.1 coordinate 43,207, forward strand.
CCTACCCTGATCGTTCTCCTCTTTGCCGGCTACATCGGCAGCAAAGCGAGAATGCCTCGCAATGCCGCCAGCGAAATGCAAATCTACGAATTCGGCAAACTACCGCTGGCGTACCAAGGCCGCATCAAGCCCTACGATACCGTCGCCCGCAACACGCTGCAGATCCTCTCCGGTCGGCAAGAAGTCATTGGCGAAAATAAGCCGGGCTGGCTCAGCCAACTGATGCGCCGCACAGAAAAAACGCCGGCCATTGTCTGGCTGCTGGACTCTATCTCCGATGCACCAGCCAGTGCCGACCATCGCGTGTTCCGCATCGAAAATCTCGAACTACTCGAGACACTTGATCTCGAGCCCCGCGAGGGCAATTGGCGCTACTCGCTCAGCGAAATTCGTGGCAAGTTCGATGAACTGCAGAAGCAAGTCAACCTCGCAGCAGCCCAGCCAGAGGGCCAGCGCTCGCGCTACCAGCAAGCGGTGCTTGACCTGGCCAACAAGCTCAGCCGCTACGCGACGCTGGTCAAATCGTTCCGTTCGCCAGCGATCTCCAGCGAGCGCGATCAAATGGTCGCCAGTCTGCAGCAGGTGCAGGCCGATATCCAGTCACTCAATCAGGCAGAGGCACCGCAGGGCGTTCCGCCGGCCGAACCGCTCGGCCGCTGGTCCCCGTTAATGGAAGCCGAGTTCAAGCTGCTGCAAGATAGCGCCCTCGAGCGGCCGATCAACCCCGCCACGCTCGCCTTGAGCACGCTGCTCGACGCTTACTCCCAGGGCGATGTCACCACCTTCAATAAACAGCTTGCCGACTACCGCTCGACGCTTGCCGACTACGAACAAGGGCTGACAGAAAACGCGGCTGCGGTGCAGGAAGCCGGCCTTAAAAGCTCAGAAATCCTCTCGCGTAAACGCGTCAACTTCGAAGTCATATTCAACCACTTCAGTCCGTTCTACTACGCTGCCGTCTTGTACCTGGTGGCCTTCCTGCTGGGCGTTGGCTCTTGGCTGGGTTGGAGTGCGCCGCTGCGGCGGGCATCGATCAGCTTGCTCTGGTTTACGTTCACCTTGCACACACTCGCGCTCGTCGGCCGGATCGCCATCTCCGGGCGGCCGCCGGTCACCAATCTCTACTCGTCAGCCATCTTCATCGGTTGGGCCTGTGTGCTTTTGGCCTTGGTGCTGGAGTGGATTTATCAACTGGGGCTGGGCAACATCGTGGCGGCGGTGGTTGGCTTCTTGACGTTGCTTGTCGCCCATTTCCTCTCGCTCGACGGCGATACGTTCATCGTCATGCAAGCGGTGCTCGATACCCAGTTTTGGCTCGCCACGCACGTGGTCTGCATCACGCTCGGCTACGCAACCACGTTTCTCGCCGGGGCCTTTGCCGTGCTGGACATCTTGTTGGGGCAAGTCTTGGGCAGACTCAACGACGACGAGCGCAAGCAGCTTACACGCATGACGTACGGTACGCTTTGCTTCGCCATCTTCTTCAGCTTCGTCGGCACGGTGCTGGGCGGGCTCTGGGCCGACGATTCTTGGGGCCGTTTCTGGGGCTGGGACCCCAAAGAAAACGGCGCCCTGATCATCGTGCTTTACAACGCCCTCGTGCTGCACGCCCGCTGGGGCGGCATTGTCGGCCCGCGCGGCCTTGCTCTCTTGGCCATCGGCGGCAACATCGTCACCACTTGGTCCTGGTTCGGCGTGAACGAGCTCGGCGTCGGCCTGCACGCCTACGGAGGCTCCGACAGTAGCACGGGCCTCTGGCTGCTGACTTTCGCCCTCTCGCAAGCCGTGATCATCGCCCTCGGCTTGCTGCCAAGAAAGGAAGAAAAAGGGGTCAGAACGGCTCTGTAGCATCCCATTGCCATTTGCTTCAGTCACTCCTTTGTGCGAGTTGTGGACTGATGAGAATGAATTAGATCTTCCGCTTCGCGAATCAGATGTGCCACTGCCACATCCTCTTGCCACGTGCCAACTTGGCTCATGCTCTGCTGGGCCATTAGAAACGATTGCTTCGCTCCATCCGGTCGATCTAGCTTCAGCAACGTCATCGCCCGGAAGGCATAATCCCAAGCATCGTACTTCTGTCCAGTGTCGTTAGCTGCGTTGAGATTCTCCATGGCTTGGTCGTACTTGTGGGCTCGGTAAAGAGATGCTCCTATAAGACAGGGCTGCTCCGTCACGAGAGCCAGTTGAACTACCTCTTCTGGAGCAGACGTAGAAACATGCGCAGAAACGCATGCACGGACCACACGTTCTGCAATCGCCTCACTGTCAGTCTCTTGGAATTGAGACATCATCTCTGCACAACGTTGCCGATACTCTCTCAAGTTGTTTTGGGCGAGTGAGACAATCGCAGCTTGATATAAAATCTCCGATTCATCCGGGGTTCTGGCTGTCGCGGAAGCTGACCAGTCCAAAAGTTCACTCCATTGGCTCTGGGTTGACGTGGAAGTCAAGGCTAATCCACTGGCTAACACTGTTGCGATTTTGGCAACCTCCGGATGCTTATCACCTAGAAGTTGTCTTTGGGTTATAAAGAGCTTCTGAACCTTGCTAACAACACGCTTAACACCATCATCGACTGTATCGTAATGCGACGCACCCCTTAGATGGCGAACAGCCGATTGGTAAACGGCAAGATCGTTCCCTCCGAGGACATCACGCAGGCAATCATTGAATTGTTCGTACAGCTCTTCTGCCTTCGACGCATAACCCGCTTGGTAGAGAGCATCGTGTAATTCCCAAACAATCCAACTGTCATGGTTATCAGGATTTTCTAAGCAATTGCGGCAGTTCTGCAGGAATTCTGCTGCAGCGGCGAGAGCTGCGTCGTATTGTTCCGCACAAACGAATCTGTGGATTAAGAAACTTTGGGGCCACAGCCAGCGACTTGGGTCATCAGGATACTTTTCCTGGAACGCACTCAGTGCTTCTTGCTGATTCTTGATGGCTTCTTCGTGGCGTCCCAAATTGGTTAAAGCCCATGCCAGATTGGCATGCTGGACACGAAGCGTTGCATGCGCCAGTCGACCGTCGTATTTTTTCCGCAGTCGTAGAGTCTCTGTAAAATACTTGCGTCCAAGCTCAAACTCACCAAGCATGCAGTAGACCCAACCTGCACGGCCTGCAATAAACCTGCGATCGGGGTGCTCTTCTGGCAGAGCAGTTGCGTAGTGGGGGATTGCCTTCTCGATCCAGCCAATTGCCTGGGGTTGTAGTTGTTCCGCATAGACTGTCGCAAGATCCGTACATAGAAGTAGGTAGACTGGATGACGCGACCCTAGTGCGTGTTCGGCCCGGGTGGCAAGTTCCTCGTACCTGAGGCGGGCAGCTTTGAATTGACCCTGAACACGCAGACACGAAGCCACCAATCGCTCTGCCATCAGAGTTGCCTCCGAGTCGGAACCATTAACCGCTCGAGACAACTCTGCGGCTTCGCTAGCAAGCATTTGGGCAGACGGGAATTTCCCCAAATCGAATAACAACTTTGCCAAGGCAAATTGGAGCCGAGCTGTAATAGCTGGCTTTTCGGAGAATCGCTCGCGAACACGTACACTGGCTTGCTGACACAACTCGGCAACGCTGAAATCTTGCGAGTCGTAAAATGAGTCGAGCCGGCTCGGTGTCTGAAGCATCTCAAGGGCAAAATTTGTCACATCCTCGGCCTCCTTACGGGCTGAGGTTTCCTTCACCAACGCCTGTTCACGCTCTTGAGCCAAGGACCTAAACCGGGCTGCCGCTACCGTGGCAGACAGGGTAACACTAATTAACAAGCAGACGATCGCTGCAGACAACCCAGCGACCAACGGCCTGCGTTTGCACAATCGCCAGCCGCGTTCCAGTCGGCTCAAGGGTCGGGCCAGGATCGGCTCTCCGGCCACGAATCTTCGCAGTTCGGCTGCTAGTTCTCCTGCGGTCTGGTAACGTCGGCCTGGTTCTTTCTCCAGGCACTTTAGCGTGATGGTTTCCAAATCTTTGGAGACATGCGCGTTGAGTTTGTGGAGGCTGGGGGGGTCGTCGTGAATAACCTGGTGCATCAGCATCCGGGCGTTGCCGCGGAAGGGGAGTTCTCCGGTGAGGAGCTGGAACAGGATCACGCCCAGTGAATAAACGTCGCTGCGGCGATCGGCCTGATGGGCTTCGCCCTGGGCCTGCTCGGGCGACATGTAGGCCGGTGTGCCGAGGACCTGACCGTCCAGCGTGACGGTGACTTCACCCGTATCGCGACGTGCCAGACCGAAGTCCATCAGATGCGGCTCAAGATCCATGTCGATGACAATGTTCGCTGGCTTGAGGTCGCGATGAATGACTCCCGCTTCGTGGGCATGGTGGAGGGCTTCGGCGATCTTGACGGACAACTCGGCCGCCTCACGACAAGTCACCTGTTGGCCGGTGAGCCAGTCGTCGAGTGTCACCCCGCTCACGAAGTCGCTGACGATATAGACCGATTCGCCGTCGCGGCCCACTTCGTGGACGCTCACGATGTTGGGATGGCAGAGTTGGGCGGCAGCGCGGGCTTCGTGGAAAAAGCGTTCCTGTTCTTCTGTGGTCATCGTACCCTGGCGGGGAATCTTGACCGCCACGTTTCGATCCAGTTCTTTGTCCCTCGCCTTCCAGACACTGCCGAAGCCGCCGACGCCCAATCGCTCGATCAGTTCAAAACGGCCCAGTTGCGAGAGCGGGGGGGCCGGGCTGCTTGTCCGACCCTGATCGACCAGGCTGAAATGGCTGCCACAGCTATTGCAGATCAATTCGGTGAGCGACGTATCGACAGCCACCTGCATAAGCGCGTGACAACTGGGGCAACGGATGTCCAGCCGGCCGGAGGGGGTATCTGCTCGGGAGAATCGCTCCGTCGTGGCCTGCTCGCAGCGGCCGGCGAATCCTTCCCGGACCGCCGCCAAGTCGCCCGGGAACCGCGCTTCATATTCTGCTGGGAAGGGCGTCTGGCCCGAATGGCACTTGAACTTTCGTAAGTCGTTGTCTTGATGATTGATATGGACGAAATCGGCCTCACTTGGCATGAGGGTGTTGTGACACGCACCCACTCACGGCAAGGAGGCCAGGATGTTCGATTCGTTTCGCATCGCC
>JBGSUJ010000151.1:0-43069 GCA_041753435.1 Pirellulales bacterium
TTGAGCAAGGACTACGAAGAACTGACCGTCAACAGTGAAGCCATGATCCTGGTCTGCATGATTCACCGCATGTTACGCCACCTCAAGCCAGCCGAGCTGGCCCACGGCTGGGAGAAATGACTTTTCAAACACGTTCTAAGATCCCACAGATCCCGCGTCTGACTGGCCATGTCGATCATTTGAACCATGACTTTACGTAATAGAATCGGCTTGATATCCCGATTATAAAGCGACTCGATCAATCGCAAGGTCCGGTCCCACTTGCGGAATACAATTCGGGGATGATTCCAATTATCGTTGGCTTCGAGCATCCGCAACGCGATCTCGTGCGGAATCTCTCGGTCCTCGGGGACCTTGCTCAAGTACATGCTCACAAACAGGTAGCTTTTGTCCCCGGTAAGGGAAAGCATGACGGTCCACGTCCCCTTCTCGTTTATCTCCATGACTTCGTAAATGGGGACTCCTGCATCGGTCTTGAATTCTTTGCTGATCTCAAGACCCATGTTCTCCAGCAACACTTTGAGCGATGTGTCATCAAGCACAGAGGCGTTGTCGTCCGCACGGACATTCGCGACCAACGAAATGACGAGAAGGAAGACCGCAGCCTTCGTCAATAACTGAGCATGTCTTGAGAGAGTGTTCATTAGATTTACCGAATTGCTCGCGAGTGAAAGGACCCTTTCGTCGGCAGCTAAAGTATGCTGCAACCGACCTGATTTGCAGCGATCAAGTAGCCACTTAGGAACGGCTCAGAAATAACTTGGTAGTTTACGTTGGCACGATGACGTAGTTGCAAGCTGGCAAGAGCGTGTCACGTTGGGTTGGTTCGTGTTGGATGAATTCAAGTTGCGGTTTAATTTTGGCTTGATAGACTCGACGGGCAACGTCCACCACAACTTTCAGTCTGGTGGAGGTAGTCGTGCGGGCAAAAGCGTCGCGGATCACCTCGACGCTTTTGAGAAGCAGTCCAGAAAGCGATCGTGTCAAAGGGTGAATCGGAGGGCGAATCGGGGACATCCATCCTCAAATCCAACAGGGATGAGAAACCCGTACGTTTCTGCACTTGAGTTGGCCGACACATAAACTAGCCGCCGACGTTCTGATATCCTCGTCGCCCGCGACGATTTTCCAATCGCCGAGCCAATCGCCGATTAATAGGAATTTTTATCCCCGGCGAGGTCTGATTTTAGGCTTCGCACGGTCCAGTCGTCAACGTTTTGCTCGCTTTTGACCCGATTTAGGTCGTCGGCGGGCCGTGAGTTGGGTTCCCCGAGCAGGCGGTTCTTCTGCCGTTGCCGAGTCTGCCGGTTCTTTGTATCCGGTCCGCAGCGGCCGGCGCAGAACCGCCGTTGGCGGCGCAGTCTTCCCACGCAGTCTGCCAGCGCCGGCAGAAAACCTACCGAAATTCCGGGTCGAGCACCAACTGCAGCTCGCGGGCCTGGGTCGGCTGGCACTCAATCCGACGCTCGCGCCACGGAAGCTCGAGGGGTACGCCAACGAAGATATTGCGAAATAGCTAAACTTATCCACGCGTACGGTGGTGCGCAAACTCGCCAGGATTCGTCAAATATGGGATGAAGGAGCTTGAAACACACCTACGATGTAGGCGGCTGGCTGATCCGGGTAACAGTGGCTACCGTGGGCAAGTCACGCGATCGGCCAATTAGCAGAGGAGAATCCGTGAATACGCTGGCTTTAGCCCCGTTCCGCCGCATCGAACAACCGTTTAAACCGCACCCGGTTCTCGGCAAACATGTGTTCTGCCTCGGTCACCAATCTGCGCGCGTCGGCATAGCCCAACAGAAAAGCCAGTTTGGCCAGTTCCTTGGGATTGTCCGGCAATTCGTGCCGACCGGCTGCATTCATCAAGCGAATGCGGGCCTCGACACTACGCTGAAAACGGTAGCTGCAGCGAAAGTACTCGGCATCCTCCGCCGATAGATAGCCACCCGCTTCGAGCGATTCGAGCGCTTCGAGGGTGCCTGGCCGGCGGACCGACGGATCCGCGCCGCCGTGTTTCAGTTGCAGCATCTGCACCAGGAACTCAATGTCCATCGTGCCGCCGGGGCCGCGCTTGAGGTTCCGCTGCGATGCGGTTTCTTCCAGCCGCATCCGCATCTGGCGGATTTCCGTAGCGAATTGTGCCTTCCATGGCGGGCCGAAAGTTGCTTCGGCCACGGCTTGCATGGCATATTCCGCTGCGGCCGGTGCGCCCAATACGACACGCGCCTTGCACAGAGCCTGCCGCTCCCACAGTTGGCCTCGGCCTTCGGAGAAATACCTGGCGAAGGCATCAATCGGCACCGCGAGCAGACCGCTCTTGCCCGTTGGACGCAGCCGTGCATCGACTTCGTACAGACGGCCATGCGGACCCAGGTGGCTCATCGTGCGAATCACTCGCTGCCCAAGTTCGCTAAAGAAGTGCCCGTTGGTAGTGCTACTGTGTGAACCGCGCTGCCGCCCGAGTGTATTGCCTCCCGCCTCGTACAAGAAAATCAAGTCGAGATCGCTATGATAGTTTGGCTCGCGCCCGCCAAGTTTGCCCAGTGCCAGCACCACCGGCTCGCAAGCATCCCCCTCACGATCAGCAAACCGCTGCCACTGCTGCAGCGCGCCAGCGGTTGGGGGCTCCGATTCGCTGGGGATCAAGATTGTCGGCTCGCCAAATTTGGCGACTAACTTCGCGTATTCAGTGGCGGCAATTTGCTTGAGGCAGGCCTCGGCCACATCGGCCAGCGCCGCATGTGTCGAACGAACATCGTCCTTCCCCAACACATCTCGCACACCCACCCGCAAATGCTGGGCATTCTTGAAACTGTGCAAAATCGGGTCGAGATCTTCCGCCCCGCGGCTCAACTCGGCAAGGGTCTGCTCGAGCATCGAGAGCGTCGGCAGGTGCTCGACCAGCAGGCTATCCATCAACTCGTCAATCATGCCGGGATTGCTCGTCAAGATGCCGGCCAGATACGGGCAAGCAGCGCAGAGGGTAACGTACAAATTGAGCGACGGCCGGTTGCTGCTGAACAACTCCCACAACGCCGCTTTGCCACCGAGTGAGTCGCTCACGCGACTCAAATTCACGAGTGTTGTATCGGGCTCCGGTGTCTCTGCGATCGCCGTCAATAGCCGAGGCGCAATAGCGGCCAGAAAATGCCGGCAACGACGCGTCGACAAAAATCGTATCTTTTCGGTGGCCAGAGCCATCAGGTTCTCGTAGGCGGACGGAATATCCTCGAACGGATATCGGCCCAACACCTGTTCGATCCGCTCGTGAGGCGGATCAGGGTCGTTCACGAGGTCCACTTCGGGCTCAATCGTGCCGTCACCCGCAAAGGCATCGTGCAGCAAGTGGTCTAAAATCTTGCGATTCACCTTCGTGCGTTGAGTATAGTCTCCCGAAAATGCCTCCAACGCCGAACGATTCGGTGTGCCTAAGTAGCCCATCCGCACTGCAAGCTTTGCCAATTCCTCGCCTTCGGCCGGCAGCATGTGTGTCTGTAAATCGAACATGATCTGCAGACGATGTTCGAGCTTACGCAAGAAGCTGTAGTTGTCTTCGAGGATCGTCCGTTCCTGGTGCGTCAGGCAACCCGAATTCTCCAGCCGAGCGATGCCGTCGAGGGTGTTGCCCGTACGCACCTCAGGCAGTGACCCACCGTTGAGCAGTTGCAGAAACTGGATTACGAATTCCACGTCGCGGATGCCGCCCCGGCCCGTCTTCACATTCCGCAAGTCGGCGCCATCGCTCTCAGTGCGACGCTCGATCCGCCGCTTGAGCGACTTGATGCCCGAGATGTCAGTCAGGCTCAAATAACGGCGGTAAATCCACGGCTCGAGCCGTTTGAGCAGCTCGCTGCCCAATTCGCGCTCACCGGCAATCGGCCGCGCTTTCACATACGCTTGCCGCTCCCATGTGCGGCCCTTCGTATCGTAATAAGAAAGCATGCTGTCGAAGCTCATGCACAGCGGACCGCGCGATCCCTCAGGCCGCAGCCGCATATCGACCCGATAGGTTGAACCCAACTCCGTCGTCTCAGTGAGCAAGCGAATGACTTCTTTTCCCAGTCGCTCGAAGTACTCTTCGTTACTTACGATGCGGCGCGCATCGGTTTGGCCCTCTTGCTCGTAAAGGAACACCAAGTCGATATCGCTCGAATAATTCAGCTCCAGTCCGCCCAGCTTGCCGAGCGCGAGCACCGCGAATCGGCACGGGTTTCCATCGCTCCGCTGCGGATGCCCGGATTGCTCTTCACAGTGCCGCCGGGCAAAGTCGAGCGCGCCCTCCACAATGGCGTCGGCCAAATAGGAAAGCTGCCGAGCAACCGTCGACACCGGCTGACCGCGGACAATGTCGCCATAGGCGATCCTCATCAACTCGCGGCGCTTGAAACGGCGCAGGGCGGCCGTAACATCCGTGTGATTCTTGAGCGCACCCACGTCGCCAACCAACTCCTCCACCAGTGCCTCACGCGATACCGGCTGACCCTCGGTCATCCGCAACAGGTCGTACGCCTCGCGGTCGACCACCAACAAATCACTCAAGTACTGGCTGGTCGAGAATATTTGCAGTAGATTTGGCAGCGCGTTAGGGTCGCGCTCAAACAGTGCTGCGGTCGCCATCGGGTTCCGCGACGCTGCAATAAACCGCTCGAGGTTATTGATCGCCATGTCCGGATCGGCCAGCGCTGGGGCAGCGGCGCCAAGCTGCTCGCTAATTTGGGCCAGCAGATCGAGGGTCACGCCCTGCGTCGCCATCCGCGCGAAGTTCGCATGGGCAGCATTGGGGTTCGCAACGTACAGAGACCTCAGCCAGGGCTCGGCTTCAGTCGCATCGTCGAGATAGTTGCGCAAGCGGTCGATGTCGATCATGACGCGAAGATTAGCGGTTCGACCTGGGCCTGTGGCCGTCGGTCGTGGACTTACGCTGCGGGGTCGGCCGATTGGATCGTTCGCACCGCAACCCCAGCGTCATTCGATGGGTCCTCAGTGAATCGCCTGCTGCTGAAACTCCATTGTAACATCGTTTGGCACAAATGCCATTCAGACTTTTTGGACGCCCGCAACGTTCAGCGGCACAGTCACTTCAAATACCTCCGGACCGACGTGCTGCGTCACCATTTCGCCGAACAGCGTGTGGGCATTGGCATCGTACACAGTCACTGGCAGAAACTGCCCCACCTGCCGCCGATGGCCCTCAAAGACGACAATCCGGTCGCAATTTGTCCGGCCTGTTAGTTGCAACCGGTTGCCGCCCGTTTGACCCTGTTTCTCCGCTGCCTTGCTCGGGCCTTCAACCAGCACTGTTACTTCTTGCCCGAGAAAAGCCTGGTTATCCTCTTCGCTAATTTGGTTCTGCAGTGCCAACAGCGAGTTGTTGCGACGGCGCTTTACGTCCTCCGGCACGTCATCGGGATACAGCTCTGCACCCTTGGTGCCCGGCCGCTCGCTGTACTTGAAGATGAAACTGTTCTTGAACCGCGACTCACGCACCAAATCAACCGTCTGCTGAAAATCTTCGTCCGTTTCGCCGCAGAAACCCACGATGAAGTCGCTCGTCACCGCTACGCCAGGGATCGACTCGTACGTCCGGGCCAACATCTCACGGTAATCTTCCACCGTGTAGCCGCGCTTCATCCGCCGCAGCACCGCATTCGAACCACTCTGCACCGGCACATGCAGGTATTTGCTGCACTTCGGCAAATCACGCACGGCCGAGAGCAAGTCGTCCGTCATGTCTTTCGGGTAGTTGGTAACAAACTTGATTCGCTCAATGCCGTCGATGTCGTGCAGAGCGACCAGCAATTCGCTCATTCGCCATGTGCGGTCACCTTCCCGATACGTGTAGCTGTTGACGGTCTGACCCAAGAGCGTGATCTCGAGGCAACCTTCGCTTGCCAACTGCCGGGCCTCGGCCAGGATCGCACTTGGCGGCCGGCTCTGCTCAGGGCCGCGCACGCTGGGCACAATGCAATAAGTGCAGAATTTGTCGCAGCCAATTTGAATTCGCACAAAAGCCTGATAAGGCGTGGGCCGCATCGCCGGGTCGCGCAAGGGATCGAAGCTCTCGTGGCTCCGTTCGATTTGATTGCGCGAACCATCGGTCCGGCCCAGGCTGACTTCCATCCGCGGTTTGCGCTCGGTCCGCGCTTCGCGGACTAGCGCCGGCACCTGGTGCAGCTGCCCGGGACCCACGATCAAATCCACATAAGGTGCCCGTTTGAAGATCAGCCCTTGATCCTTTTGTGCCATGCAACCCAGCACCCCGATCACTTTGTGCGGATTTTCGAGCTTGGCGTTCTTGAGCCGGCCCAAAGCGCTGTAAATCTTGTCCTCGGCGTGCTGCCGAACACTACACGTATTGAACAGGATCGTGTCGGCATCGGCTGCCGATGCCGTCAACTCGTAGCCCTCCTTGCGCAGACTGGCCACCACCAGCTCGCTATCGAGCATGTTCATCTGGCAACCAACGGTTTCGATATAGAGCTTTGGCATGAGTGCTTAAGGCTTAGAGTTGAAAGTTGAGGGTAAGTGTGTGATTGAGTCGCTCAATCCTGAACCCTCCATTTTCTACGCGGCGCCGCGTTTTTGCTTCGCTTGTTTGCGGTGCGATTCCATTTGTTGCTCGACTTCGGCGATGTCTCGGTCGCGTCGTCGCGCCATCAGTCGCACTAGCGCCATCACGGCGACGTACGCGGCAGCCAGCAATAACACAACATCCCAGCGACCAATCCATCCCATGTGCAACCTCCGTGGCAAGATTCTCCATGATACCGCGCCCTGCAAGCCCCCGGCGAGGGCGATTTATTGCGAACTGGCGGCCAGTAAGGTTTCAGGCGGGCCCCAGGCGGTCGCCCACCAGGACGCGATTGCCACGCAAGAATTCTGCCGCCAACATCGCTCGCTTGCCGGCTGGCTGAACTTCCAGCACCTCTAATACGCCGCTGCCAGTCTCAATCAAGAGGCCGTTCGACACATCCACCACGGTCCCGCTCGCTGAAGCAACTTCGTCAGCACTCGCAACTTGCACACGATCTATATTGATTCGCACCGCGGCCCCTTTGCTCCGGTGCCAGTACGTGTACGCCCGGGGCCACGGCCTCACGGCACGCACCAAATTCTTGATCTCCAGCGCCGACCGCGACCAATCGATCGCTCCATGTTTCTTCGTCAGCCGCGGTGCCTTCGATGCCTCGCTTGAGTTCTGCTCCACCGGCTTCGCATTGCCTGACGCCAATTGGTCGATGACCGTCATTACCAGCTTGGCACCCAACTCTGCCAGCCGCACTTCCAGCGCCGCTGCGTCCTCGTCGGGATCGATCAACGTTCGCTCTTGTGCGAGACACGGCCCAGCATCCAAGCCAGACGTCATCTGGATCACACTGTTGCCCGTCTCTGTCTCACCATGTAATATCGCGCACTGCACAGGCGCCGCACCGCGATACTTCGGCAACAAGGAACCGTGCAAATTGAGGCCGCCCAGCCGCGTCGTGGCCAGCGTTGCAGGGCAGAGAATCTCGCCATAATCACAAACGACGAGCAGATCGGCGGCCAGTGTCATCAAGCGCGCTTGAGATTCCGGCGGATTCACACTTTCAGGAGTCCAGACCTCGAACCCGAGCGACTCACCCGTTTGTTGCACCGGGCTCGCCTTGGCATCGCGTCCGCGCGGCGGGCGGGAAACCACCAGTAACACGTCATGTGACGAGGTGCCAAGCGCGGCAAGCGTTGGCACAGCAAAAGGGCCAGTTCCCAGCATCACCAATCGCATCGGCATCCTTCCCGCGGCAAGATGCCGCGGCTATATAGCCCGGCCATCCTGGCCGACAAAAAAACCAGCCCGGCCATCCTGTCCGGCAAACGATCGATTACTTCCGCAACTGCTCCAACTCGCACCACCACACTGCGATAGCATCGTCGCCAGGCAGTTCGCTGCCATTTCTTCTCTGCTAGCAATTCACAGCACCCCCGAAGAAAAAAACCTCCCCAGCGATTGCGCTACTATCGTAAGCAGAATCCCCAAAGTTGTCGCCTCCCCCCAAACGATATAAACGACACAGCCGGCAAGGTCTACCAGTCTCTGTGCATCTCAACTTTTCAAATTCTGTAGATAAAATCATCCCGCCATGCGGCTTCCATTCAGTTCAGTAAACTCGTACCATCCGCTGCCACCGTCGGCCACCTGCTGGATCATCTTCGCAATCGCTCTGCTTTCATTCTCGACGACAACAAACGGTCAAACGCGGTTGCCGCCAGTGCCACCGTTTCAAGCCATCGCCATACAAGCCAGCCCGACATTGCCGTCCGCCAACGCGCCGACGCCGCCGAGCGGCAACAATCACATCACAACAAGCCAAAACATCGAGATGCTTTCGCCTAGGCTCGACCTGCCCGACTACGAATCATCGTCCGTTGAACAAAACGCTCCCGGCGCGAACGACTACTCAGCCGATGAAGGCCGCCCAGGACGCGCGCTGCCCGACTACTTCTACCAGTCCTGGTACTACAACACCTACAGCATCGGCGCTCGCCCGCTCGCCGATTACGCCCCGCCCGGTTACGAGGCTCGCGACTACCAGGACGCGCCCGGCGTACCGGAGTTCTCGCGGATCACGCCGCCGCCACGGCCACCCGCCGATAACGTCGGCATGGTCGTCACGCGCGGCATGTATCCCGGCTCGTTCCTAGTGCCCGGCGTCAATACTTCCTTTCGCCTCCGCGGCTTTATCCGCTTGGCAACGCTCGGCGACTTCGACCCGATCGGAAGCTCAGACTCATTCGTCACCAACACGATTCCGGTTCCGCAAGAAGATGGGCAAAATTTCAATATGAGCGGCCGGATTAGTCGGTTCGCCTTGGAGTCTTGGACACCGACCAACTACCACGACTGGAATGTGCATACCCTCATCGAAGGCGACTTCTTCAACGGACCGGCGCAAGCGGCGGGCGGGGGCGGTAATCCCTTCCGCTTGCGGCACGCCTTTTTCGACTTCGGCTACTTCCGCTTCGGCCAGCAGAACTCCGTGTTCATGGACGGCACCAACTGGCCCAGCCTCGTCGACTTCCAGGGACCCAACAGCTGGGCCAATCAGCGGCAGCCTTCCGTGCGGATGACGCTGCCCATCGTCGACGGTGTCTACTGGGCCACGAGCATGGAGCGCTCCTTCTCCGACATTACGACCAACTCACTTGGCACCAACGTGCAAGACGTTCCCGACTTTGCCACCCATCTGCGCTACGAAACCGACGTCGGTCATCTGCAGTTCGGCGGCCTGGTACGCACGATCGGCTATGAACCGACTGGCGGAGACGTAACTCGCCGCGTCGGCGCGGGCCTCAACGGTAACCTCGTGTTCCACCCCTGGGCAATCGTGATGGGAACCGACCCCGTCCACGAGGAAGATCCTTCCGGCCTTACTCGCAGCCGCATTTTGCTGCAGTACAACTGGGGACCCGGTCTTGGCCGCTATCTGAACGATTTGGCTGGCCAAGGCCTCGACGGTCAGGTCGACCCCATCACTGGCCAGTTCGATCTCGTTACCGCCACCGGCTGGAACGCCAGCTACGAGCACTGGTACAATGCGAGTTGGCTCTCCAACTTCACCTTCGCCCACGTCGACGTCGACAACAACCTCGGTCAGCCGGCGAGCACATACGATGCTGCTACCTACGTCGCCGCCAGCCTCTGGTGGATCCCCATCTCGCGGATGTCCTTCGGCATCGAATACCTCTGGGGCCAGCGCGAGAATCTTAACACCGAAGAAGCCGAGGCCCAACGGCTCAACGCGCTGTTTCAGTTCAATTTTTAGCGGCCCCCGCTCACCGCCGGCTTTAATTCCCACTTGATTCTGCTCGGAGCGGTTACGATAATGGCCAGCGCTGCGTCGCGGACGGCGAGCCGCACGCGACCGCAACTTTTTTCAAAGGACTCGGAATGTACCAACCGGAAACCGGTTCTAAAACTTTTTCGCAGCGGGCTCTCGACGTCGTCGAAGCAGTAGGTAATAAGGTCCCGCATCCGGTCATCATTTTTCTGATCCTGATTGCCAGCGTGCTGGTGCTCTCGCACATCCTGTTCCTCGCCGGGGCAAGCGTTTCCTATCAAGTGATCGACCCTGATACGCATGAACCGGTCGAAATGACCACCGCCGCCCGCAGCCTGCTCTCCGCGAGCGGCGTCCGCGACATGGTTACGCGGCTGGTGCCGAATTTCATGGGCTTTACCGCGATCGGACTGTTGATCGTGGCAATGGTCGGCGTCGGCGTCGCCGAAGAAGCGGGGCTCATCAACGCACTCATTCGCAAGTTAGTGGCCGTTTCGCCGGGCTGGGCGCTGACCTACATCCTGGCGTTCGTGGGCATCATGTCGAGCATCGCTTCCGATGCCGGCTACGTAGTCCTGATTCCGCTCGCCGGGGCTGCCTTCCTAAGCCTCGGCCGCAACCCGCTCGCCGGGCTCGCCCTGGGCTTCGCTGCGGTCGGCGGTGCGTTCAACATCAACATGTTGATCAAGCCGCTCGATGCGGTTCTCACGGAAATCACCAACGACGCGATTCACATGGTCGACCCGTCGAAGTCGATCGGACTCACGGCGGGACTCTGGTTCTCGATCGCTTCAGTCCTATTACTCACCGTCGTGATCGCACTTGTGACCGAACGCGTCATCGAGCCCCGACTTGGCAAGTTCAACTCCGGCCCCAAGGGCAACGACGGCGGCAAGACTGACTCCAAACTGTCGGCCAACGAGTTGCGCGGCCTCCGCTTTTCCCTCGTCGCGCTCCTGGGAGTGCTGGTCGTTTTTGGTCTGCTCACCATTCCCGCCGCCGCCCCGCTTCGCAACCCCGACACCGGCTCGCTCATCGGCAACTCGCCCTTTATGAACGCGCTGATCGTCCCGATCATGTTCCTGTTCCTCGCCACTGGCATTGGCTACGGCCTCGGCGCGGGCACCATCCGCAGCGCAAACGACGTGCTCGCTGCGATGACTAAAGCTGTCTCCAGCCTCGGCGGCACCATCTTGTTGTTCCTCGTGATCAGCCAGTTCATCGCCTACTTCAATTACAGCAACATCCCCACACTTATGGCGGTAAAGATGGCCGACATACTCAAGACCGCGAACATCGGCCCGCTCTGGCTACTGCTCGGGTTCATCCTGGTGGTGACGGTGCTGAATCTCGTGTTCACGCCGGCCATCGCCAAGTGGGCCATCTTCGCGCCGGTGTTCGTGCCACTGTTCGTCACGCTCGACGTCGATCCGGCTGCCGTGCTCTCCGCCTACCGCGTCGGCGATTCGCCCACCAACGCCCTCACGCCGCTCAACGCTTACTTCGCACTGGTCGTCGGCTTCGCACAGATTTACGACAAGCAAGCCGGCATCGGCACCGTTGTCGCTCTGCTCTTGCCCTACGCCATCTGGATGACCTTGTTCTGGATGCTGCTCTTCGCCGCCTGGTATCTGCTCGGCTTGCCGTGGGGAATTTAGCACTGCAACTCGCTCGACTTCGTACAATTTCGCCATTGAGGAATCGAACCATGAGCATCAACATTCCCCTCGACGTTCCTGCCACTGAAGGGCACTTGATGCGCCTGTTGGCCGTCGATGGCGTCACCGGTCACGAAGCGGCGATCGCCAAAGCCGTCGGCGACGAACTGATTGCCGTCGGCGTCCCCGCGTCCGCCATCCGCTTCGATGATGCCCACTCGCGCATTCCCTTGCCCACCGAAACCGGCAACCTCATCGTCGATCTCCCCGGCACGAAGCTGGGAGCGCGGATCATGTTCGCCACGCACCTCGACACGGTACCCCTCTGCGCCGGCGCGAAGCCGATCCGCCAAGGCAATCGCATCGTCACCGACGGCACGACCGCGCTGGGCGGCGACAATCGCACCGGCTGCGCACTTTTGGTGTCACTCGTCGAAACGCTCCTCAAGCACAAACTGCCCCACCCGCCGATTACGCTGCTGTTCACTGTCCGCGAAGAAAGCGGCCTACACGGAGCCCGCGAACTGAACCCCGCCGAACTGGGCGGCGCGACAATGTGCTTCAACGTCGACGGCCGACTCGCGTCGGAGTTGATCATCGGCGCCGTCGGCCAGGAGAATTGGGAAGTCGAAATCAAGGGCAAGGCGTCTCACGCCGGCGTCGCGCCCGAACGCGGCATCTCCGCCACGCTCGTTGCCGCCATCGGCCTCACCGAAGCCCAGCGCAGCGGCTGGTTCGGCAAAGTGGTGAAGCCCGAGGGCCGCGGCACCAGCAATGTCGGCATCTTCGAAGGCAAACCGGGCCGGCCCGCCGGCGACGCGACCAACGTCGTCACCGATTATGTCCACCTCCGAGGCGAAGCCCGCAGCCCCGAAGCCGCGTTCGCCGCCGCGATCTCCGCCGGCTACCGCGCCGCCTTCGCTAAAGCCCAGCAAGAAGTGAAGGATGCCGACGGTGGCACCGCCGAAGTGACGTTCACCAACACACCTTCCTATCCACCCTTCACGCTCGCCGAAGATTCCCCCGTCGTCGCCCACGCTAAACGAGCCATCGAAGCGATCGGCCTCATACCCACGACGCTCTTCTCCAACGGCGGCCTGGATGCTAACTGGCTCGACAAGCACGGCGTGCCGACCGTCACCATCGGCGCCGGCCAGTACGAAATCCACACCTTGAAAGAATACGTCGACCTGCCCGAGTACGTCCAAGGCTGCCGCCTCGCTGTCGCACTGGCGACGCTCGACATGTAAGTTATTTCGCTAGCCAACTAAACTTTTACGAAAGCTGCTGCATGAATCCGCGCACCAAGACCGCCGGTGTCATCCTTTGCCTGATGGCCATGTCCTTCTTCGCCGCCTTGCCGTTCTGGCAATGGTTCTACGCTCGCGCGGCAAGCGCAGCCGTGCAAGCCCGCACCCGCGCGCTCGTCGAAAGCAATCCGCAGCTCAAGCCCGCGCTCGACGTCGCTATGCAAGACGACGTACTCACCTACCCCGAAGCGAAGGTGATCGTCGAAGCCGCCGGCGAGAAGCTCGATCCGGAATAGGCCGGTCCACACACACCCTCGTTGCGCCGCGCCAGCTTCACCGCTTCTTCCCGCCACGGCGCAAATACGACCCCGCCCGACCAATCTGTAGTTGCCACGTGCCGAATCTTTCGGTCAGCCACTTGTAAAGTGACGCGCCCATCAAAGTGCCCAGCGCGACTGAAGCGAAGACAAACACCGTGGTAATCATGCCGTCCAGCCCCGCTGCCCGGTCGCTCAGCATCTGTTTGACGCTGAGCAATCCCAACGCTCCAGGAACCAGCAGCCAGAAGGTTGGCAGAAACGTCACGACGGCCGGCGGGCCCTTGAACCGCAAATGAATCAAATAACTCAGCGGTGTGGCGACCAGCATGCCGAAGAAGCCGCTTGCCGTACGGCCGAAATGGGCGGCCGCGATTTGTTGCGCGGCGAACGCCATGAGCAGGACCAATAGCATCCACAGCCACGAGTTCCGCGGCGCCGAAAAGTGCAGGTAAACGCCTGTGCCGAACACGATCACGCCGAACCACGGCAGCCACGCCGTCCACGGCACTGCGACGACCTCCTCCGCCACATCGACTAGATTCTCAGGTTGATAGCCCGCGAGCACAGCTCCGGTCGCCAGCCCGAAAGCCAGCAACACCAGTTGAATACAACCAGTCACCAGTCGACTCGAGCCACTCACCATGTCGCCGTAAGCCAGCTCGACCATGCCGAGTGTGAGCATCGCCCCGGGGAGG
The DNA here is from genome assembly GCA_041753435.1 of Pirellulales bacterium. Classification (GTDB taxonomy): domain Bacteria; phylum Planctomycetota; class Planctomycetia; order Pirellulales; family Lacipirellulaceae; genus DASYDU01. Next base: position 13,745 of record JBGSUJ010000151.1, read on the forward strand.
AACGTGACCAACGGTGGCACGAGCACGTGTAACGGGTCGACCGGTAGCCCGTACTTAATGGCCAGATAGGTCAGCCCCGAGACGAGGGCCGCGACCATGACCGGCAAGGGCACCGCGAGCACGGCCCGGTTGCGGTTTAGCGCTTTCACGGCACCCACCACGGCGCCGAGCAGGCACGCAGCGGCTAGGTTCCAAGGGGTCGACATCAAAACCATGGCCACGCCGATCGACAGGATCGAGTGACCCACCACGCTGCCCCACAAGCCAAACCGCGGGCTCTTCCGCAAAATGACCGTGAGCTGCTTGAGCCCGTCACTCGGTGCAATTTCACCGCGCTGGGCCGCGTCGCCCAGCGTGTAAACATCGGCGATTTGATCCAGCCGCAACGTCGCGGTCGGCCCTTCCGCCAGCGTCACCCGTTCTTCGGCGCCGTCATGGACACTGATGAAGATCGCCGTGGGAAAGGCCACGACGCGCGAACGTCGAATGCCATATGCCGTCGCCACCCGCCGCAGCGTTAGCTCCACCTTCGCCGTCTGCTCGCCGCATGCCAAGAATGCCTGCCCCAAGCGAAACATGAACTCCAAGAGTTCGTTCGTGTTCGTCTTGGCTGGCTCATGCTTGGCAGGTTCAGAAGTCACAATCGACGCGTCCCCGCTCAACTCGGCAGTTCACCCGCCCCGCTCACGGCCCAAACGGCACGCCCAGCAGATACCACGCAAAGAACAGCGCCGTCCACGCCACAAACGTCGCCGTCGAAAACGGCAACATCATCGCCACCACGGTCCCCACGCCCGCCGTCTTCTGCCAGCGCTGCGCAAAACCCACCACCAGCGCGAAGTGCGGCAACAGCGGATTGATCACATTCGGCGGCGAGTCGCTCACCCGGTACGCCGCCAGCACCGCCTCGGGCTCGATCCCCAACTTCAAAAACAGCGGCACGAACACCGGCGCAAGAATCGCCCACTTCGGCAGAATGTTCGGCACCGGGATGCTCATCAGCACCCCAATCACTAAAAACGCGAGCAGCAGCGTCACGCTGTTCAGCTCCGCGTCCTTCAGCAATTCCGCCAGCTTCACCGCCAGCACCGTCCCCATGTTGCTGAAGTTGAAGTACGCCACGAACTGGCTGATCACGAAAAACAAAAACAACAGCCCGCCCAAATCCGCGAGCGTCTTCGTCACGGCGTCGATCGCCGCGTCGGCCGTGCGCACCGTCCCCGCCCCCCAACCATACGCGAGCCCCGTCACGCCAAACGCGAGCATGATCAAAAACACCAGGCTATCCATCAGCGGCGAATCGCCGATCAGCGAACCCGTGGTCGGACTCCGTAGCGGCGCGTTCGCCGGCAGCGCCATCAGCAGCACAAACGCCAAGAACCCGGCGAGCGCAATCCCCGCAAACATCAGCCCCCGCGACTCCGCGGTTGTGAGGCTGCCCCCCTTCACCACCGGCGACTCCCCTTCGTACTTCCCCAGCCGCGGCTCGACGATCCAATCCGCAATTAGCGTACACACCACAATCAGCACCACGCTCGATGCCACGCCAAAATAAAAGTTCGACATCATGTCGATCGACAGCGTCGGATCGACCACATGGATCGCGTCGTTGGTCATCTCCGCCAGGATGCCGTCGATTGGCTTCACCAGAAAATTCGCCCCGAATGCCGCCGCCACACCGGCAAACGCCGCCGCCAAACCCGCGAGTGGATGACGGTTCAAACTGTGAAACGCCGACGCGCCGAGCGGAATCAACACCAGGTAGCCCGCATCCGACGCAATGCTCGACACCACACCCAGCGTCACGATGATCGCCGTGATAGCGTGTCCCGGTGCGACTTCCACGATGCGGCGAATGACCGCCTGAATTAGCCCGGCCCGTTCAGCCAGCCCAATGCCGATCATGGCCACTAGAATGATCCCCACCGGACCAAAGTTGATGAAGTTCGGCACCACCGACGTAAAGATGAAGCGGATGCCGTCGACCGATAGCAGGCTCCGCACCGCGGTCGTCGTTTGCTCGATCTTGTGCGTCTCGAAGTTGAGCCGTTCGTAAGAAACGCTTGCACCCAACCACTCGAGCAAGTGCGACAGCGCGACCACCGCCACAATCATCAGCCCAAACAGCACCGCCGGATGCGGCACTCGATTGCCGAGCCGCTCGATCGCATCGAGCAGCCGCTGAAATCCACGCTGGGAAACTTCCTGCTCGTCACTCATGCAGTCGGACCATGTGAAAAGTGTTTCCACCCGCCCAGCAAACCAATTCAACATTCCTGGTAGGCGCGTCGGTATTCTAACCGACCGCCTCGCAAAACACATCACCGCTTCACATCCCCACCACCTGTACCGAAACTTCCATCCGCTCGAACGCTCCCGCTGGCCCGGACCAGCTTCCGGCAAGCGGCATCGCCTTGTCCTGCTCCCGCGCCACCGCCACCGACACATGCTCCGCACCCGCAAGCTTATTGTTCGTCGGATCGTAACCGCGCCAGCCAGCACCCGGAAGGTAAATCTCCGTCCACGCGTGCGTCGCCCCGTGCTGCCCCTCGGCCATCTGGAGGTAGCCGGTCACAAACCGCGCCCCGAACCCCCAATGCCGCGCTGCCTCCATCATGAACACCGCATAGTCGCGGCACGAACCGCTCCCGAGTGCAAGCGTCTCGCACGGCAGCTGCACGCCCGACTCCGCGCGGTACTGGTATTGAAATGCCTCGAAGATCCGCATGTTGAGCCGCTCGAGCAGTTCCGCCGTGTCGATTAATTGCCCCGGCTGATACAAGTCCCGCAGCCACTTCTGCACCGCCGGCCCGTCGTGCGGATAGCTCGGCAACCGATACGGCACCAACTCCACCTGCTCCTCGGCCGCATATTGAAACGGATACGATTGCGCCGACGGCTCAACCAAACAAGCAAACGGCGCTTCCTCATACAAGTCGACATCCACTTCGCTCAACACCCGCAGCGTCCGCGCCGGCTCGGCAAACGTGAGAATCGCAATCGAATTCCCGTAGATGTCCCGTCGCCACCGCACCTCCGCCGCCGGCTCCGCTACCAGCCGCAACGCCTCGATATGTACATCATGCCCCTCCCGCGGCCGCAACATCGCCAGATGCGCACTAAAACTCACCGGCTCGTAATAGTGATACGCGCTCTCATGAATTATCCGAATCCGCTTCATACTCACATCTCTTTCACTCTGTCGCCTGCGACGCGAACAAATTCAACCCCAACTTCTCCGCCAAGAACTTCGCCACCAACTGCCCCTTTACGCTATTCCCGGCCGCATCGAGCGGCGGCGCGAACGTCCCCAGCCCGACCTTCCCCGGCGAAACCGCCACCAGCGCGCCGCTCACGCCGCTCTTCCCCGGCAATCCCGTGTCGTACAACCAATCGCCGGAATTCTCATACAGCCCCGCCGTCACCATCACCGCCAACACGTGCGGACAATGCACTGCGTCGATCACCCACTCGTGCGTCACCGGATTCACCCCGCCGTTGGCGAGCGTCGCCGCCATCGCCGCCAAATCCCGCGCGGTCACCTTCAAAGAACACTGCCGCGTATAAACATCCGTCGCCGCATAGGGATCGAAATAAATCCGCTCGTACCCTTCGAGCACCCGCGCGATGTTCTTGTTGTTGCAATTCGTCGCCTCCTCCGATTCATACACGGCCGCGTCGATCTCCAGCTCTCTCCCCGCGAATCGAGAAAGTTCCGTCCGCAAGAACTCCCACTTCGCCTCCGCCGTCTTGCCCGGCGCCAAACTCGCTGCGGCAATCGCCCCCGCGTTCACCATCGGGTTGGTCGTCCGTTCCGCTGTCCGCTCGATTGCCAGCACTGAATTGAACGGCAACCCCGTGCTGTTCACGCCCACTTTCTCCCGCGCCGCCTCCTCGCCAATCGCCTGGCAAACCAGCGCGAACACAAACGGCTTCGACACGCTCTGAATCGAAAACTCGACCCCCGCGTCCCCCGCCTCGAACACGTCGCCGGCGACCGCGACCACGCTCACGCCAAACAAATCCCGCCGCACGCGCGCGAGTGCCGGGATGTAATCCGCCACAGTGCCGTCGTTGACGTCGCGAAACCGCGCGTGCGATTCCGCCACCAACGCCCGCACCCGCTCGCTCGCCGGCAAGCACCCCGTCGACACGCTGGTATTTTCAGCCGCCATCCCTCACCCGCTTACCGCCTCCAAAAATTAGCAGTGGGGCTTGCCCCGCACGCGGTATTTTCTCCTACCAATTCACCAACACATTAATCACCACCGCATTGATGATCCCAATAAAAAATCCACCTACCAGCGGCACCAACAAAAACGCTCGATGGGCCGCTCCATATTGCTTCGTCACCGCCGTCATGCTCACCAGCGCCGTGGCTGTCGTCCCTAGGGTAAGCCCCGAGAACCCGGCCGCGATAATCGCTGCCTCATAGTTCCGCCCCAACAGATTGTAAACCACGAACACCGAAAACAACGTGGCGAGCACAATCTGCATTGCCATCACCGTCCCCAGAAACACCACCGAACCCTGCAGTTCCCACAATTTCATCCCCATCAGCGACATCACTAGAAACATCCCCAACGAAATGTCCGAGATCAACGCCAGTCCCTGCTGCTCGCCAGACCACGTGAGCCACGGAAATACGTACCGCCCCAAGTTCCCCAGCACAATCCCCGCCACCAGGCACGACACAAACAGCGGCATGTTTACCCCCACTGCCGCGATCGCCTGGTCGAGAAAGAACCCCAGTATCAGCGACAGGTTCAGCCACAGCCAAGCCCACAACACGCCGTACGAATCCACGTTTTGGTGCTGCTTGTCGTTCGGCTGCCCGACGTCGAGGTTATCATCCTCGCTCATCTCAATTTGATGCCGCCGAATCAGATACGTCGCACTCGGCCCGCCAATTATGCACGCCGCCACGAGGCCGATCGTGCTCGCCGCCACCCCTAGCTCCACCGCGTTCGTAATGCCAAGCTCTTCCGTAAACGTCGGCCCCCAGGCGATCGTCGTCCCCAACCCGCCCGTCAGAGACACCGACCCCGCCATCAATCCCGCCTTGGCATCCATTCCCAGCGCCGCCGCCACTCCCATCCCCACCAGGTTCTGCAGCACAAGGTAGGCACTGATGAGCCCGATCATCACTGCCAGTGGCCGCCCACCCGTCACCAAATCGCGCACATCCGACTTCAGCCCAATCCCCGCAAAGAAATACAGCAGCAAAAACGGCTGCGCATCCATCGCAAATGTCACTTTGGTGCCGAACAACAGATAGAGGGCACCGACGACCAGCGCCGCCAGAAAACCGCCGACTACCGCCTCCGGAATACTGTACCGCCGCAAGAGCGGCGAACAACTCAGTGCCACCTTGCCCACAAACAAAAGCACAATCGCCAGCGTAAATGAAATAAAATTGATGACTTCCAAAAGCTTCAAGCTCCGCTGCAGACAGATGAATGTACAGTCAATGAACCCCAACTAAGTCCGCAACTGCTCCAGCTCGCGCCACCGCGCTACGATGACTTCGTCGCCAGGCAACTCACCAGTCTCTCGCCGGCTCTCATACGCTAGTTCGAACTCGTAGAGCTTGTTTTTGATTGCTGCTAGCTCCGTCGGACTGAGCCGATCGATAAATAGTTTGCCGTCGAGGTGATCGGTCTCGTGCTGCAAAATGCGAGCCATCAAACCCTCGGCCTCGGCACGAATCAGGTTGCCTTCCAGGTCGTAGGCTTCCACTTCGATGGTCGCGTTACGCACCACAGGGGCGCGCACATCGGGAATACTCAAGCAGCCTTCGGTATCTTCGGCCTGACCCTTCCCTTTGCGGAGCACCGGATTGATGAACACAAATTCGGCCTCTTTTTTTAAAGGATCGCCCTCCGAATTTGCCACAAACAATCGATACGGCAAATCGACTTGATTCGCTGCCAGCCCAACCCCCTCGTGCGCGTACATTAAGTCGAACATTTCCCCGACAATCTTACGCAATTCAGCGTCAACCTTTTTCAAGGGCCGAGAAACTCGCCGCAGCGTGGGGTGAGGATATTGAATAATTTCGAGACTCAAGGGACATCCGCCGGGGGTGGAAGAATAATCGAAGCGCTGGGGGCGACAGCACCTGATTATAGGGGCGCTACCGCATCCAGCCAACGCCCGGCCGTACGTTGAGCACTCTCACGTTGACCCGCCCACGGCCGAGCGCTAGAATCGCGCAGGAGTTCAACCCTTTTCGCGGCTACCCTGCGACGAGTAGCGACGAACATGTCCAACGATTCGCCATCGACTCTGGCCGCTTCAAAAAGCTGGGTGCCCGCCTACCTTTTGTCGTCGATTGTCCACATCGGCGCTGTCGTGCTGCTAATCACCGCCATCGATGCCACCCCGCAGGGCGCGGGTAACTCCTTGAGTGGCGAGATCGGTATCGTGCTCGACGACAAACGCAGCGGGAAAGGCCTCGCGGAGTCGCAATCCACGGCCCCCCCCGCAGCCAGCCTCGTCAAGCCAGCAGAATTCAATTCGCCCCTCGTGCCTGCCTCAGCACCGATCGCTAATCCGGCGACTGCCCCTTCTCACCAACCCAGCACCAGCACGCCGCGCCTCGCGCAAGCCCCTGCCACTTCAGGCGGAGAAGGAAGCTATGGCCCACCGGGCGACGGCCAAACGAGCGTCCGCGTTTTTGGCGTCGAAGGCAAGGGCACTAGGTTCGTTTATGTCTTCGACCGCTCAAGTAGCATGGAGGGACCGCCGCTCGCCACGGCCAAGCAGCAACTCATCCAAAGCCTGGCGTCACTCGCGAGCGTACACCAGTTTCATATCATCTTCTTCAACCAGCACATACGGCACTCCGATCTGAGCGGCGGGGGACGCCGCACTGCCTTTGCCACCGACCGCAATAAACAACTTGCCAAACGCTTCGTCGGCGGCGTGACGGCCGACGGCGGCACCGACCGGCTGCCTGCACTCCGCGCCGCGGTGCAAATGCGGCCCGATGTCATCTTCTTCCTGACCGACGCTGACGACCCCATGCCCGCCAGCGAGCTGCAGGAAATCGCCGAACTTAATCGCCGCGCCGGCGTCTCGATCTCGACGATCGAGTTCGGCCGCGGCCCAGCCAAGCAGCCGAAAAATTTTCTCTCGGAGCTCGCCCGCATTACCGGCGGCCAATACGGCTACGTGGATACCACGCAATTGACACGGTGACGATATTATCTCTGGACAGAATGGCCGGCCTAAATAGCCGACCCAGCCTGGGGCAGTCTGTCGCTTACCAAGGCCCACGCACGTTGTACACGCCGAACTGCGTCGTGTCGCTTGGCCAGTAGGGCGTCGTGCGGGTCGCACCGCCAAAACCGCCTCCACCTGGGTAGTTGCGATTGAACTGGTGATCCAGCCGCTCGAGCCGGGAACTACCCACGCCCCAACCCCAATTGGTCTGCATGGTGGCCGTCGGCGGCACCACCAGCGACACCGGCTGCCCGTAAGCCGTGTGTGCGTAGGGCTTGTTCCAATCGTAATAGCGCGCCCGGCGGACCGGCCAAACCACCGGTGCTGCGGCAAACGTCTCGGCCACCGCCAACGCAATCACTACCGACGCCAGGAGCCCAAGTACAATTCGTCGCTTCATCTTCGTCTCCGCTGAAAATTAAGGGAGCAGAGGATCGCTAGCACAAGTTCTGAAGCCGCCAGCTTCTCCCCTGAACTCCGACCTCTCGGTTAGTTACCACCGCTGCCCCGGATAATAGAAGTCGTTATGCACCGCCGTGATGTTGTTCGACATCGGATAGTGCCAGTCGCTCCAGAATCCCCGCAGCGAATTGCCAAAGGTGCCGTAGCGGACGTTGGTCCGCGTCCAGCCCGCGCCGCGATTGTACGTGTAGTACGACCGCTGATGGCGGTAGGTGTACTCGTGCGGCATGAATGGCTGATACGTCGTGTAGGTATGGCCCACATGCGCCGGTGTCGGCACTGGCGAAATATACATTTCGCTCGGCGTGTTGTAGAACGGTCCGGGCTGGGCGTAGTAGTTGTAGAACAAATCTTTCTGTTGCTGGTAGCTGATCCGGCGTTTGCCGTCCCAGCCAGCGTGGTCGGCATGGCAAGTTGCCGTGCTGACCAACTGCCAAACGATGGCAATCAGCACTGAATACACACAAGTCGTGAAAACGAATCGACGCATGAGATGGGTCCTTCGTGCCTTCGGGTAGGTCAGCCTGTTGGGGCTGACACGAATCGGTTCGGTGGGACGACCGCGAATCAGGCTCGAAAGCCCAACCTTATCGGCCGCAATCCAGCAGGCGAGCTCACTTCAGTCCGCGTCGCCCAGTGGGAAGGTCTACCAATGCTTTCGGCTAAGACGCATCGCGCGGGTGAATCTTTGTGTAGCGGATAGTCCCAATGATCGCTCCGGTTCGGTTATGCGGGGCGAAATCCACCTGGGTTGGAGCCAATCGGCCGGTTATAATCGGCATGACCCATACAAATTCACAACTGCGCGACCCAAGCGGGGCCTGTCCCCATTTTCGAGATCGCGCGACCCCTCGAGGCAGACCACAACTACGAAACTGGGGACAGACCCCGCGGAGACTTTCGATTGGCCGTAATGAGTAAGAAAAAACCCACCTCAACAGGCACCGCAAACAAGAAATCCACCGCCACTTCGCGCGCCACTGCCAAGCCGAGTACCAATGGCGACGCGTCCCACACCCGCAACGGTGCCGCACTCGCCGAGGATGTCAAAGTCACCTCACCCACCCGCCGCCGCGCCACCGCCCAGTCCATGGCCGCCGCCCAGCGTGACATCTCGGTCAGCGAGTTCTTCGCCAAGAACCGCCATCTGCTCGGTTTCGACAATCCGCGCAAAGCGCTCCTCACCACGGTGAAGGAAGCCGTTGACAACTCGCTCGACGCCTGTGAAGAAGCCGGCATCCTGCCCGAGATTTGGGTCCACATTGAACAAACCGGCACCGACCGTTTCAAAGTCGGCATCCAGGACAACGGCCCCGGCATCCTCAAAAAGCAAATCCCGCTGATCTTCGGCAAACTGCTCTACGGCTCGAAGTTCCACCGGCTGCGACAAAGCCGCGGGCAGCAGGGCATCGGCATCTCGGCGGCAGGCATGTACGGCGTGCAAACTACTGGCAAACCAGTGAAGATCATCTCACGGGTCGACGCCAAGAAACCGGCCCACTACTACGAAATTCAGATCGACACCAAGAAAAACGAACCAAAAATTCTCAACGGTGCTGGCGAGGGCGTCGATATTCCGCCCGGCACCAAAGGTGCAGCCACAATCGCCAAGCATGGCATCGAATGGGTCGAGCAACCGCATGGCACGCGGGTGACGATCGAGCTCGAAGCCAAATTTGTCCGCGGCCGCGGAAGCGTCGACGAGTACCTCAGCCAAACCGCCATCGCCAACCCGCACATCACATTGCACTACCTCGACCCCGACGCCCAGTCGCGCGATTATCTGCGCTCGGCCAAAGTGCTGCCACCGGAACCCAAGGAAATCAAGCCGCACCCCTACGGCGTCGAACTCGGACGACTCGCCGCCATGCTGCAAGAAAACTCGGGCGAAACGATTTCGCAGTTCCTCTCGACCAAGTTCTCCCGTGTGTCGTCGAGTGTCGCGCGAAGAATCTGCGCCTCCGCCAAAGTTTCCACCCGTGCCAACACCGCCCGCATGGGTCGCAAAGAGGCTGAAGCGATTTACCAGGCGATCCAATCCACCAAGATCGCGCCCCCCGCAACCGATTGTATTTCACCCATTGGCGAATCGTTGATCCTTAAGGGCCTGCACCAAGTAGTGCCGGGCGAATTCTACGCCGCCGCCACCCGCCCACCCGCCGTCTACCGCGGCAACCCCTTTCAAATCGAAGTCGGCTTGGCCTACGGTGGCTCCGCCGCCACGCAAAACGTCACCAAAGACCTGCTTCGCGAACTGATCGAAGAAACTGACGCCCGCACCATTCGGCAATTTCTCATCCACACCTTCAACGGACTCGGTGCCGATGCCGCCGACAAAATCTTGAAAAGCTCTGGCTTGGGCACACGCCAATCGCCCGCAAGCCTCAAGCCGAAGGAAGTCGACGCCCTGCTCACCGCCATGAAGGGCGTCAACATCGCCGAAGGCCAAACGATGGAGGTCTTCCGCTATGCCAACCGCGTGCCGCTGCAGTTCCAGCCGGCCAGCTGCGCGATCACCCAAACCGTGGTTGCCACCAACTGGCGGAGCTACGGCTTATCGCAATCGCGCGGCGCGCTGCCCAAGGGGCCGATCACCGTCATGGTCCACATTGCTAGTGTCTGGGTGCCGTTCACCAGCGAATCAAAAGAAGCCGTCGCCAGCTATCCAGAAATTCAAAAAGAACTACGGCTCGCCCTGCAGTCGGTGGGCCGTAACCTGGGTATGTACGTCCGCCGTCGAATGAAGGTCAAGCAGCAAGGCGACCGCCGGCAGATTTTCCTCCGCTACCTGGGCGAAGTGGCTACCGCCGTGAGCGACATCAACGCCGTCGACCGCAGCGCCCTTTACGAACAACTCGTCTCGGTTGCCAAGAAGCGCACCGCCGATGCCGACATCAAACTCGACGACCGCGGCCGCCCGATCGAAGACGCCGAGCTCGACTTGGGCAAGAACGTGCTGATCGTCGACCCACTCGAATCCGCCGCCGCCATTAACCGGGTTCCGACTACATCCGAAGAGACAACTTGATTTATCTCACGCAAAGGCGCGAAGGCGCAAAGGTATGAAAAGTAACCACGAAGGCACGAAGTACACGAAGGAAAACACATTTGCAATAGTCTTTCTTTGTGTCCTTCGTGCCTTCGTGGTTCAGTCAGTCTTCCCTTTGCGCCTTAGCGCCTTTGCGTGAGACATTCCCGACTCGAAAAACAAAGAACTATGGCTAAGAAGCTAATCCGCAAGCGTGGCCCCGTTGCCGAAGCAAAAGAAGTTGCCGCCAAGCTCACACCGCGCGACAAGAAAACAATGACCAGTATCGTCGGCCTCGCCGACGGCGTCGTCGTCGCCGCTGAAAAGCGCCGCGATCCGCACGTCGATATCCCCTCGCGCACCCTCTCGAACGTCCGCTACAGCCCCCGCAAACGGATCCTCGAGATGGGCAACTCCACGAACCGTCGCCAGCTCTTCGACCTCTCCCAGGCCAAGGCCTACATGCGGACCATGCTCGTGGCCAGCGGTTGCAAACGACTGCTCACCCAAAGCAAGACCACCAGCCTGCGTGGTATGTACTACATGCTTAAGCACACCATCGAAGGCACCAAGGAAAACACGTTCGACGACCAGAGCGAGTGCGACACCGTCATCGAAGATGTCGAAGTGCTGCTCGCTAGCCTCCGCGAAGAGCTCCATCTCTACGCCGACAAACGCGGCGAAATGGTTGGCAACATCATCCTTAACGACAGTGGCGACGACATCGACTGCTCCCGCATGGGCTCGGGCGGCTACGCCATCCCCTCAATCGTCGAACCCGAAGTGATCAAGCTCGACCCCAAACGATGCGATGCCAAGTTCGTACTACATGTAGAAAAAGGTACCGTCTGGCAGCGCTTCAACGAAGACAAATTCTGGCGCAAACACAACTGCCTGCTGACCCACGGTGCCGGCCAACCACCGCGCGGTGTCCGCCGCATGCTCCACCGCCTACACGACGAACTCAAGCTGCCCATCTACTGCGTGCTCGATAACGACCCCTGGGGATATTACATCTACAGCGTCATCAAGCAAGGCTCGATCAACCTGGCTTTTGAATCGCAGCGGATGGCGATCCCCGACTGCCGCTTCCTCGGCCTGCGGAGCAAAGACTACGAACGCTGCGGCCTCTCGGAAAGCGTACAAATCGCGCTCAACGAAAACGACCGCAAACGCGCCAAGCAAATCGCCAAATACCCCTGGTTCGCCAAAAAACGCGACTGGCAACGCGAAATCGAAAAAATGCTCAAGAACGACTTCAAACTCGAAGTCGAAGCGCTCATCTCCAAAGACATCAGCTACGTCACGGAACAGTACGTCCCAGCAAGACTTGAAGACAAAGACTGGCTCGACTGACGGTGCAACGTTTCGCGGTAGCGTTCGCGTCGGCGGCCACGCCGAATCAACCCAGCTATTGCGCCACTCCACACCACCCACCCCGCCGGCTCCGGCACCGCAATCGAAGAACTTGATGCAACAACTCCCGCGCTTCCACCACCGCCCAGAAAGTTCTCCTCCCAGAGTGTATAGTCGTCGACCGTATAGATCGTCCCCAGCCCATCGCGCCATTTCGTGTAGTCAGCCGCATCCACTAAGCCATCACCATTGAAGTCGCCGTCGATCGTGCTCGCCGATAACAATACCGAGTAAATCTCAAAGACTTCGTCCGCATCCTGATCCGCCCGGTACACTACCCGTCGGCTATCGGGGCTGATCCACCAGTCGGTCACATCGCCACCGCTCGCCAGCGGCCCACTGAGCTTCTCAACCACCCCGCCCGCGGTCGGTACTGTGTAGAGCTCAAACACCTGATCAAACTCCTGGTCCGCCAAATACACCACCCGACTACCATCGGGCGTAATGCTGAATGACATCACATCGCCATTGAGCACCAAAGGCAAGTTGAGCTTCGCCGGCGATTGCCCATCGCTGCCGACGCTATACAGTTCGAACACTTCGTCGATTTCTTGGTCGGCACGATACACCACGCGGCTGCCATCAGCACTGAACAACGCTGTGCTCACGTCGCCGCCATTCACGAGCGATCCATTGAGCTTCAACGACTCGCCGCCTGCGCTGTCTACCATGAACAATTCTAGCACTTCATCTGCCTCTTGATCCGCCATGTACAACACCCGGCTACCCTCCGGGCTGAACGCCAACGAGTTCTCGCGCACATCGCCGTTGAGGACTAGTTGTCCGTTGAGCTTGACAACGTCACCACCGGCGATCGGCACGCTGTAGATTTCAAATCGCTCGTCTAGGTCTTGATCAGCCATGTAGAGCACCCGATCGACTGCCGGACTCAGGCGGATCGGGTTGGCCAGCACGTCGCCGCCGTTCACCAGCGGCGAGTTTAGCCGCACTGCTTCACCACTCGTCGAGGCCACACTGAAAAGTTCGAATGCCTGATCCACGTTGGCATCAGCCAGGTAGATCACGCGGCTGCTATCGGCGGCCGTCCGCACACCCTTTAAATCGACGTCCCCGCCCGCGGTCAACGGCTGGTTTAGCTTCCACCACATCTCACCATCGGCAGTCGCGGCATACAGCTCCATCACTTGATCTACATCCTGATCAGCCACATAGATGACAAGCTCACCCGTCCTCTCGGCACCGACAAGAAATGCGTCGCCGCCGTTTACCAGTCCGCCATTAAGCCGCACTGCGATACCACCAGCCAACGGCACGCTGAATAGCTCGAACACCGAAGCCGCCGCTTGATCGGCTGAATAGATCACCCGGCTGCTATCGGCCAAAAACTGCAGCGTGCCGACTTGACCCTGCATGGGCAGTGGACCGTTGAGTTTCACTGGGAGGCTACTTCCGTCGCGGGGCGCACTATATAGCTCCACCGAACTTGTCAGCTCTTGATTCGCACGATACACAAGGGACTCGCCATCCGGGCTGAACTGCGCACCAACGACGTCGCCGCCCGCAATGAGCGCGTCGTTCACTTTCCGCGGCACACCGCCCGAACTCGACACCATAAACGCTTCGAACACACCGTCCACTTCCTGATCGGCTAGATACAGCACCGCGAGTCCGTCGGGGCTGAACTGCAAGCTCGTACTCGCCACGTCGCCGTTTAGAACCAACGATACATTGAGCTTGGTCGGCGCACCCTGTGCATCACCAGATAAGGCTAACCAGCCGCTCAACACGACCATCCGAGCCACCCATTTCACGTTCATCTTGGAAGCCTATCGAAAGACGAGGACGGTGCGGGCAAACCACCGCATCAACAGAAACTGCACAAGATGGGGGGCTATTCTAACGATCGGCAAGGCGTGAATTCAATCATCATTCTGCGCAAAATAAGCAGTCTGGATGAATTCGTTGCGGGTAGTCGATTCGCCTACTACTTCAGCAGCTTATGCCTACCAACCTTGCACTTCCAATCGCCCTGGTCTGCCCATTCTTTCAGTTTCCGCCGATTACGCTCAATTTGTTTCTCCAAACCAACATTCTAAACACGGCATCAGAGTTGCTCTTATAAATTCTTTGCGAGCAAGGAACCATGCTCGGAATCCATTCGCTCAGCAGGCTCCCGGGGACCGGGGGTACAAGAGCAGCACTTGCGGTATTCCTTAACCTTCTGGAATCTGACCGCCTGTCCGGGGGAACTCTCCCCAAAAGGGAACACATCGTGAGTATGACGTATACGACCAAAGAGTCTGAGTCCTCAGCGGGACATGGTGCGTCGTCGGCACCAAGCGGCCCCAGCTCGATCGGTGGGTCCGTACGCCTGGCCGCCATCTCGGCCGTCACCAATTACCGCCCGATCTCGCCGCCCTTGAACTTTACCGATACCCCCGCTCAGGAGCTGTTTGGCAGCAACGTGTTCGGCAAGTCGGAGATGAAGAAGCGGCTCCCGAAGCCGATCTATAAATCACTAATCAAGACAATCGAAGCCGGTGAAAAACTCGACCCCGCAACCGCCGATGTCGTGGCCGCCGCCATGAAGGACTGGGCCATTGAAAAAGGTGCCACGCACTATGCCCACGTCTTCTTCCCTCTCACCGGCTTGACCGCCGAAAAACATGACAGCTTTCTTGCTCCCGATGGCGATGGCGGTGCCTTGCCCGAGTTCACTGGCAAGCAGTTGATTCAGGGCGAACCAGATGGCTCGAGCTTCCCTTCCGGCGGCATTCGTGCCACCTTCGAAGCCCGCGGCTATACGATCTGGGATGTCACCAGCCCGGCCTACATCCTTGAAAATCCCAACGGCAACACGCTCTGCATCCCCACCGCGTTTGTCTCCTGGACAGGTGAGGCGCTCGATAAGAAAACACCCCTGTTGCGTTCGATGCAAGCGCTCAACGGCCAGGCTCAGCGAATTCTCCAACTCTTTGGCAAGACGGATGGCGCCTTTGTGTCGTCGACCGCCGGGCCTGAACAAGAGTACTTCTTGATTGATCGCCACTTTTTCTTCGCCCGTCCTGATCTGCTCACCGCCGGTCGTACCCTGTTCGGCGCCAAGCCGCCCAAAGGTCAAGAATTTGAAGACCACTACTTCGGTGCAATCCCTGAACGCGTGCTGGCTTTTATGCTCGATGTCGAACGCGAACTGTTCAAGCTCGGCATCCCAATCAAAACGCGGCATAACGAAGTCGCGCCGGGTCAGTACGAAATTGCTCCGGTGTTCGAGTCGGCCAACCTCGCCAACGATCACCAGCAGTTGATCATGATCACGCTCAAGCGAGTGGCCGAAAAGTACGGCATGACGTGCCTGACCCACGAAAAGCCATTCGCCGGTGTCAACGGCTCGGGCAAGCACGTTAACTGGTCGCTCGGCAGTGCCTCACAGGGCAACTTGCTCGACCCGGGCGATACCCCTCACGACAACGCCCAGTTCCTGGTGTTCTGCGCGGCCGTGTTGCGGGCCGTGTATAAGTTCCAAGGCCTGCTGCGGGCCGTGGTGGCCACCGCGGGCAACGATCATCGCCTCGGCGCCAATGAGGCCCCACCGGCGATCATCTCGATCTTCCTCGGCGACCAACTGGCCGACGTGTTCAATCAGATCAAGACTGGAGGCGCGAAGTCGTCGATCGCCAAGGGTACGCTCAACGTGGGTGTCGACGTGCTGCCGCCGCTGCCGAAAGACGCCGGCGACCGCAACCGTACTAGCCCGTTTGCCTTTACGGGCAATCGATTCGAATTCCGCGCCGTCGGCTCGAACCAGTCGATTGCTGGACCGCTTGTGGCGATGAACACGATCATCGCCGAGTCGCTCGACTACTGTGCGACCAAGCTCGAAAAGGCGACTGCTGAAGATCCATCGAAGCTCAACGCCGCCATTCAATCGCTGCTCACCGAGATCTACACCGAGTGTGAGCCGATTGTCTTCAATGGCGACGGCTACTCCGACGCTTGGCACAAAGAGGCCGAAAAACGCGGCCTCTTGAATCTCAAATCGTCTACCGACGCGCTGCCCCAAATCAGCACGTCAGAAACCAAAGCCTTGTTCAGCAAGTACAACGTGCTTTCGGAGCGCGAAGTCGATAGCCGACTCGACATCTACCTGCACCAGTATTGCCTAACGGTCGCGACAGAAGCCAAGTTGATGATCGAAATGGCCAAGACCTTGATTTTCCCAGCGGCCATTCGTTATCAGAACGAACTGGCGTCGACTTGTGCGAACCTGAAGCTAGTTGGCTACGAGTTCGACACGGATACGCTCGATCAAGTGACCGAACTGGTCAAGTCGCTGCAGGATAGCATCGCAGCGCTCAAGACCTCTGTCGCCCACTACGGCAATGGCAGCCTGCTCGAAGAATCTCGCTACTGCAACGACGAGATTCTGCCGGCCATGGCCATGGTCCGCAAGTACGCCGACGAGCTCGAAGGTTGGGTCGCCGATGACATCTGGCCCCTGCCAACCTACCAAGAAATGTTGTTCATCAAGTAGTGCGATCATGGCTTGACGAACTTCGTCGTGATGATGGGCAGGAGCGCCAACAACGGCTCTCCTGCTTATTTTCTAGGTTTGAGCCAGAAAATTCAGGCCGCCTAATTCCTAGGCAACGCCTGCTCCCGTCGCCCGCAGAAGCCAGCGTGGCGAGTGTCTGCCATCGTCACAAAACACGTTAATACCGCGTGAGTTTCTTCATTTATTGAAATTTCACCCGCTTGCGCACGGCATTTGCATGCGGTGCTGTCACGCGTCGCGATCTTGTCTGATCGTCTCGCCAGGGTTCCTCACTCGGGCGAGCAGCGCAACGCATGCACGGCTGCCCGCATTGCGCCGCGTGATTGTTTTCGTGCCGAGCGGCATTCGACTTTAGGTCGGCGGTGACCAGAGCGAATGGTTTCGACCTATTCAGACAGGCATCGCGCGTAGTCGATGCAAGTCTAACCCTTCTGGAAATGGGAGATTTTGTACGATGGGACGATTCATTGAATTCGATCGAGGAAGGTTGTGGCTGCCATTGCTGATGTTGGCAGTTGGCACCCTAGTGCTGGGCGCGACGATTCGCCCAGTCATCGCTCAGGACGAGGCGGCAACAGAAGAGGCGGTGGTGGTCGAAGAGGCTGCTGAAGAAACCGAGACACCGGCCGCAACCCCCGACGGCTTCAACAAAACGCTCACCGACACATCCTACGCGCTCGACACCATTTGGGTGATGATCGCCGGATTTCTCGTGATGTGGATGCAAGCCGGCTTCGCATTAGTCGAGTGCGGGATGACGCGGGCCAAGAATGCAGTCAATATCTGCATGAAGAACCTGCTCGACTTTAGCTTCGGCACGATTACGTATTGGATCGTTGGCTTTAGCATCATGTTCGGTGGGGCAAGCAAGTTCTGGGGCGGCCTCGACGGCATGTTCCTGAATCCCGCGGAACCGTTCGATTCGCTTTCCTGGTCGCTGGTGCCGCTGGATGCAAAGTTCTTCTTCCAGCTCGTGTTCGCAGCCACGACGGCCACCATCGTCTCCGGTGCGATGGCCGAGAGGACGAAGTTTACTTCTTATATGATTTACAGTGCCGTGGTTTCGGCTCTCATCTACCCAATTTCTGGTCACTGGATCTGGGGTGCGGGTTGGCTCGCCGATCAGGGTTTCTGGGACTTCGCCGGTTCGACGGTGGTCCACAGCTGCGGCGGTTGGCTGGCGCTAATCGGCGCGATCATCTTGGGTCCCCGGATCGGTAAGTTTGCCGCCGACGGCACCCCGAAGGCCATTCCTGGCCACAACATTGTGCTGGTCACGCTAGGTGTGTTCATCCTCTGGTTGGGTTGGTTCGGCTTTAATCCTGGTAGCACGATGTCGGCCGACGCAAACTCGATCGCAAAAATTACGGTGGTCACCAACGCAGCAGCGGCGGCGGGCACGATCCTGGCTCTGTTCACTGCGCGCATGTTGTTCGGCAAGTGGGAAGCCACGATGGCACTCAACGGTGCCCTGGCTGGTTTGGTCGGCATCACGGCGCCATGTGCTTGGGTCAGTATTCCATCGGCACTCATCATTGGTGCGGTGGCCGGTGTGTTAGTCGTGCTGTCGGTCATTGCCATTGACAAGTTCCTCAAGGTCGATGATCCGGTAGGTGCGATTTCGGTCCACGGCGTGTGTGGTGCCTGGGGCACACTTGCGCTGGGGCTGTTCTCGAACGGAACTGGCGATGCTTCGCCGGCGGCCGGCCTGTTCACGGGTGGCGATGCGACTCAGTTGGTGGCTCAGGCCATCGGCGTGGGTGCCGTCTTCCTCTGGGCGATGGGGACCGGTACGGTATTGTTCCTGGTGATCAAGCACACCGTTGGATTGCGGGTCACACCTGAAGAAGAACGCGAAGGCCTCGACTACGGCGAGCACGGCAACGAGGCCTACCACGGCTTCGTGCTCGAAGCCATGCCCGAGGGCTGAGCCAAATTCGCTCGCTCATCCCCATCGTTCAGGAGTGGGGGTGAGGGATCCGATGGATTCCCTCACCCCATACTTCCTGGCTGCGGAAACTGAGTGCCGAAATCAACAAACACACCACAAATCAAAAAATACATATTTTGGAGTCCAGGACATGAAGAAAATTGAAGCCATCGTCCGTCACCATAAGCTCGAGGAAGTCAAAGATGCCCTCTCGCAAACTGGCATTACCGGTATGACGATTACCGAAGTCCGCGGTTTCGGCCGCCAGAAAGGGCACACCGAGGTCTATCGCGGCACCGAGTATACAGTCGACTTCGTTCCCAAAGTGAAAATCGAAGTCGTGATCGACGACGCCAAACTCCAGCCCGTGATCAACACCATCGTCAAAGCGGCCCAAACCGGCCAGGTTGGCGACGGCAAGATCTTTGTCTCCGATTTGAGTGAAGTGGTCCGCATTCGAACCGCTGAAACTGGTACAAGTGCACTTTAGCTGTCGTACTTAAGCCGCCTATCGGAAAACGGGCAGCGGGAATCAACCGCAACGCGAATGGCTTCGAAGTTGGCTGCCAAGCTGCTTCAGGTTTTGCTTGCCACCCTTCCCCTGCCCACTTTTTTCGCAGACCGCCAGTCCGACCCCAACCAAACCAACATTCGCCGTTTCTGCTTGACTGCTTCCCGTTTTCCAGTTTCTTGGGCCCCTTGGCAGTTCTCCCTCGCAGGGCGAACGCGGGCCCTGCTCGGTTAGCGCCGCCAGTTTTCTGCAATTCTTGCCCTGATAACCACTTTTTCTCGTCCCACTTCTGTCATAGCTTATGTGGCTAGCTTCTTGCGACTCGCTCGTCTGCGAACCGAAAAAACACTCTGACTGAACTACGCTGCTCATTCAACCGGCGTGTGGCCGGTGTCAATCCAAAACCTTCTGGAATGGGAGTTCTAAGAACATGGCAAGACGACTTGAATTCGATCCTGGGAAATGGCGGCTGCCGCTCTTGATCGTGGCTCTGGCGGCGACGTTTGGCATGACGGCTGACGAGGCCATCGCCCAAACAGCGCCCGCGGCCGAAACGCCCGAAACCATCGCGGCGCAGCCCGCCCCAGCCATCGAAGCGCCGGTCACGCTCGAAACCCTCGACGCCAAAGCAGACGCCGCCGCGCTGGCCGGCCACAACGCCTGGATGCTCACCAGCACTGCCTTGGTGCTGTTCATGACCGCGCCGGGGCTCGCCATGTTCTACGGCGGTTTGGTCCGCAAAAAAAACATACTCAGCATCATCATGCAATGTTTGTTCCTAATGTGTTTGATGACATTGCTCTGGGCCACCTACGGCTATTCGCTCTCCTTCGGCGGTGACGCAGCCTACCTCGGCAATGCCGACTACTTATTCATGAACGACGTTCAACGCTCGTGGGACAATGCTACGAATACCGTGGTCGAACCCATGGCCGGGGCCATCCCGCGGCTGACTCACATGCTGTTCCAGGGCATGTTCTTCATCATCACCCCCGCGCTTATCTGCGGCGCTTTTGCCGAGCGGATGAAGTTTAGCGCAATGGTCTTGTTTTCGATTCTCTGGGGAACACTCGTTTACTGCCCACTCTGCCATTGGGTATGGGGCGGAGGCATACTGGCCTTCGGCAGCGAGCACGCCATCATGGGCGGAGCGCTCGATTTTGCCGGTGGCACCGTCGTGCATATCAGTTCCGGTGTCTCGGCACTCATCTGTGCGCTCTTGCTCGGCAGGCGCGTCGGCTTCGGCTATGAAGACTTGCGGCCCCACAACCTGACCTACACCGCGCTGGGTGCCGGCATGTTGTGGGTTGGCTGGTTCGGCTTCAACGCCGGCAGCGAGCTTGCATCCGATGCGCTCACCTCTAGCGCCTTCGCCACCACCCACTTCGCAGCGGCCGCCGGCGGCCTGGCGTGGGCTCTCCACGACTGGTTGCATCGAGGCAAACCCAGCGTGCTGGGCACTGCGTCGGGCATTGTGGCCGGTTTAGTCTGCATCACGCCCGCTGCGGGCTTCGTCAATGTCATGCCTGCGATCGTCATGGGCTTGGCCGCCGGGTTCGTTTGTGCTTTCGCCTGCAGCAAAATCAAGGCGACTTTCGGCTACGACGATTCGCTCGATGCCTTCGGCGTCCACGGCGTCGGTGGCACGCTCGGCGCTGTCCTCACAGGCATCTTCGCCACCCGCGCGGCTTGGGACATCGCCGATGGGGAGAAGCTCGGCCTGCTCGAAGGTGGGACGGTCCTCACCGGACAGATCGTCGCCGTCGCTATCACCTGGGGCTTCAGCATCGTAGCCACCTTCATTATCTTGAAGGTGGTTGATGGCCTGCTCGGCTTAAGAGTCAGCGAGCGAGACGAAGTTGTCGGCCTCGATGTCAGCCAGCACGAGGAGGAAGGCTACATCTTCACCTAGCCCACATCGCTTGCGAGATTGCCCGTTGTGCCGCCATGCGAGCGCCGCGTGCCGGCACAGCTTCGTGAAAACTATAACCTGATCCAACAGCTCTCACCAACGAACAACGAACAACCAATCAATCAATTGGAGTTACTCGTATGAAAAAAATCGAAGCCATCGTTCGCCATCACAAGCTGGAGGAAGTCAAAACGGCACTCACCTCCACCGGAGTCACCGGCATGACCATTACCGAGGTCCGCGGTTTTGGCCGCCAAAAGGGCCACACCGAAGTCTACCGCGGCACCGAGTACACGGTGGATTTTGTACCCAAAGTGAAAATCGAAATCGTTATCGACGATGCCAAGCTGCAAACTGCGATCTCCACGATTATCCAAGCGGCACAAACCGGCCAGATCGGGGACGGCAAGATTTTTGTCTCCGACCTCTCCGACGTGATCCGCATCCGCACCGCCGAAACCGGTGCCAGCGCACTATGAAAAGGGGATCGGAGCAGAAGCCTCGTGGTGCAGTTGCCTCAGGCGGTTGAATTACGGTCCGAGTGATTTCGGCGGACCTGGGAAAAAAGCATTGGTACGAGCGCGATAGGCGGCGTAGCCGGGGCGACGGTCAGTGATCGTGCTTTCGAGCAACGTAACGCCCGACACGCGCATCAGCAGTAGCGACATCAGCAAAGGGCTGCCGATGGTCCAGGCCGCACCGCCAGCGGTAGCAATCAAGTAGATGCCCCACCAGATGCAGAAGTCGCCGAAGTAGTTCGGGTGTCGCGTGTATCTCCAGAGGCCTCGATCCATAATCTGGCCTGCGCTCTGGGGGTTGGCTTTGAAACGCGCGAGTTGCCAATCGCCAACCGACTCAAAAAAGAACCCGACGATCCAGATCGCAACGCCTAGCCCATCAAGCCAGCCTAGCCGTGGTGCAGGACGAATCGTGGAAGCCGCTTGAACTGGTAGCGAGATTAACCACATGAGCAAACCCTGCAATAGAAACACCGTGAACAAGCTGACCCACCAGAATCGCGCACCGTGGTGCTCGCGCATGGCCACGTAACGCGGATCTTCACCCTGGCCAACATTCCGCCAGGCAAGAAATAGCATGAGTCGCAGCCCCCAGAGGGTTACCAGGATCGCCATCAGCAGCGTTCGCTGTTGGAGCGGAGTGTTTTGCCAGCCGGCGATCCAAGCGACAAGCAGAAATCCCAAGCCCCAAAATGGGTCTGCTAGGCTCGCATCGCGCCGCACCAAGGCCACGATCCACAGGGCGAGCATGGCAGTAAGAATAGCGATCAATGTGACTAGCAAGGTAGGAGCCATGGCAGACATCGGTCCACAAATGGAGCACTGCCGAGTTTATTGGGTGTGCTCCAGCAAATAATGAGACACAAACCATTCATCGCCTTGACGGTACGCAAAGAGCTCAGCGACGGCGAGAAAAAATATTCTCCACCGTTGTCGCCAAAGACAAGCATGTCGCCTGCTATAAACGGCTTCGAGCATTGGGTAGATCACTTCACAATGATTGTCGAAATTGGCAAGCCAGGCTTCAGCTGTTCGTTGGTAATGTCGACCGTTCCAGTTCCACTGCTGGGCGACCTGCAAGTTTTGCGCGAAGTGGCTAAGCAAGTCGGCGCTGGGCATGATACCACCGCTGAAGAAGTAGCGCCCCATCCAGTTTGCAGCGCCTTTCGTTTCAAACGGATAGACCAGCTTCCGATGGCAAAAAATATGCACAAAGAGCTTGCCATCGGTCCGCAGCCATGCTGCAATTCGGCTCAACAGTTGTTCGTAATTTCGCATGTGCTCGAACATTTCGACAGAGACAACGCGATCGAATTTACCGTCGCCGCTGCCGTTCACAATCCTTGCCGGATCGAAGGAATTCATGTCGGCTTTGACGACGTTTAGATTGCATAGCTGGCGGGCAGCCGCGGCGGCTTCGATGAATTCTCGTTGCGGAGACGAATTCGAGACCGCGACGATCTGACTGTGGGGAAATTGCTCGGCCATCCACAAGGACAGCGATCCCCAGCCGCAACCGAGCTCGAGAATTTGCTGGCCGTCGGCGATTTCCGCGCGAGTGCATGTCTCTACCAGGGCAGCGTTTTCTGCGGCGGCAAGAGATGTGCTCTCGCTGGGCCAGAGACAGCAGCTGTATTTTCGGCGGGGACCGAGAAAGGCCGCGAAAAACGCAGGTGGCAGTTCGTAGTGCTGCTCGTTGGCAGCTTCGGGCATAAGGGCGATCGGCCCAACACGCATCGATTCGAGCAATTCGCTCGGGTTGGAGTGCTGCTGTTCCTGCAGGCGATTGCGACAGAGCTTGCGAATGGCAAGGCGTATGATGCCATCGGGGACTAGACCTCGCTCAACCAACTCGAGCCCTTGGCTGAAAAAATCATTGCCGTGCTAGCTTTCTTGGAAAGCGTGTGCAGGCTGTACCGACTCGTGCTGGTGCGATCTGGAGTGCAGGCGAACAGCAGCGGCCTCAACACCAATTTGAAGCGGGTCGCGGCGACAGGCGGGTTTATCGAACTGAATTTGCAGCACCCCAATGTGACGTTCTTCGAAGGCCGCTTCGCAATAGCAGAGATAATAGTGCCACAGCCGAATAAAACGTTCTGCGCAGCCGAGCCGCCGGACCTCGCTAAGTTGCTCGTGAAATGCCGTGCGCCAGCGCCGTAATGTTTCGGCATAGTGCGGTGCAAAATCTTCCGCATGTACAAATCGCAGATCGGTGGTGCGACCTACAGAATTCAATATCGTACCGAGAGACGGCAAACATCCACCAGGAAACACATAGCGCTGAATGAAGTCGACAGAACGAACGTACCCCTCGTAACCGCGTTCGGGCATCACGATGGCTTGCAGGACGAAAGAGCCGTCAGGACGCAATAATTGGCTGCATTTGCGAAAGTAGGTGTCGAAGTAGTGATAGCCGACAGCTTCGATCATCTCGATCGAAACCAGCTTGTCAAACTGGCCAGTCAAGTCGCGATAGTCTTGATCGAGCAACTTGATGCGGTTGGCGAGCCCGGCAGCGGATATTCGCTCTTGAGCCACATCAAACTGTTGGCGGGAGATCGTGGTAGTGGTTACGTGGCAACCGTAATTGGCGGCGGCGTGAATAGCAAACCCGCCCCAGCCGGTGCCAATTTCGACGAGCTGGTCGCTCGGTTGCAGGTCGAGCTTGCGACAAATACGATCGAATTTTTCTAGCGATGCACTCTTCATTGATGCATTGGGCACGGCAAAGATGCCGCTCGAATAGGCCAGCGATTCATCAAGCCACAAACGGTAGAACTCATTGCCGAGATCGTAATGGGCGCTAATGTTACGACGGCTCCCTGCGCGGCTGTTATTATGCCACCAATGGAACAGTCGGTGCCCCAGCGAAGCGAGCCTGGCCAGAGGACCGTCGAGCTTACCAGTGAAGGTGCGAGTACGCACGAAGATGCGAAACAAGCTCGTCAGATCGTCGCAATCCCATTCGCTTTGTAGGTAAGATTCGGCGGCGGCGAGTGTGCCACCGAGCGCAGCCGAGCGATAAAACGCAAGATTCTGCACACGTATGCCTGCAGATAGGTCGTGAGGCTGACCAAACCGAAGGGACTCGATTGAGTCTTCGAGCGCAATTTCGCCCTGAGAAATGTTGGCAAGATGTTTGACGACGGCACGGCGAAACGTGCGATCGACGAAGCCGAGGCCACGCGGAGTGTGGTTCATCCAATTGTCTCCTGATGCTCCGAAACAGCTGTTGTGGCCGGTTGTTCAATGGCAGACGGAGGGTGGGGCACGAAGGGCACGCGTTTGAGCCAGAGACGCAGTGCCTGCCAGTAAATGCCAGCAATCACTTGGAGCGTCATTAGCGGATAGCAGACCAGCACCCGCGCCATATTCAGCCTGCTGAGCTCTTGCCGGGTGAGCAACAGAGTCGCATCAAACGGCACGGCGGCGGCCTGCGTGGCGCGGATCTGTACGAATAATCGCTCTTTGGGGTTGGTCAACTGCCAGTGATAGTCGAGGCCCATTTGGAGAAAAGGGGAGACATGGAGCTGCTTGCGATGTTGGGCCGAGTAACGGGTTGTTCCTCGCTGGGAACGCAGATCGAGGACATAGCAGTGACGCTCATTCCAGGGCGTATTGGTGACTTCTGCCACCATGGCTTCCAGGTGCTCGCCATCGGCATCAAAACAATAGAAGAAACTGACGGGGTTCATCCCGAAAAACAGGTAACGCAGGCTGGTCAACAATCTCACCGGCCCCGCAGGCCGCCGCCCGGCCTGCTGTTCCACCAGGTCTCGCACCGATTCATCCAGGGGTTGATGTGCTGGGCCCAGGTGGTCGCCACGGCGAAACCAGGCGAAGTTTGGCCGATTCGCTGACCATAGCCAGCGATTGCAAAAGAGCATCGGCAGTTCTGCGAGATCCAGGTACATCATGAAGAGGCGGTAGTGAAAGTCATGCCGCACTGGCTCCGACCGCCGATGCCGAACTTCGCCTGCGTAAAGGCAGCTATGCCATTTCATGATCGGCTGCCTCTCATTTGCGAACTTTCACGCTGCTCGGTTGAGTAGGTGGCGAGTCGGTTTTGCGATTCGCGGGGAGGATTTACTCTTAGAGCGTTCACCACCGCTAGGGCACTGTTGACGCCATCTTCATGGAAGCCATTTCCCCAGTAGGCACCACAAAACGAAGAGCGGTTTACGTTCAGCAACTCGCTCTGTCGCGCTTGAGCAGCAGTCCGCTGTAGTGTGAACACCGGGTGCCCGTACTCAAACCGACGCAAGATGCACTGGGGGGCAATGCGCGCTTCGTCATTGAGCGTGACGCAAAACGTGTGCCGCGAGCGAATTCCCTGCAGGATGTTCATGTTGTACGTGACAATTGCCGGCCTGTGTGCGGGGCTGGAGAGCTGGTAGTTCCAACTGGCCCAAGCTCGCCGTGTTCTGGGTAGAACCGATTCATCCGTATGTAGCACGGCGACGTTTCGCTGATAGCGGAATTCGCTCAGGACGTCTCGCTCCGCCTGTGTCGCATCTTGGCCGAGCATTTTCAGTGCTTGATCGCTGTGGCAAGCGAAGACGACATGGTCGAACGATTGAGCTGCGGCACCGCGGGGTTGAACTACTACGTGGTCGGGAACTCGTCGTACGCTTTCGATTGGCGAATGAAGCCGAATTGTCGCTTTCAAGTGGCGGACGAGCGCACGAACATAGCTTTGCGAGCCACTGGTAACAACACGCCACGTGGGTCGGCCTGCAAGCTGCAACAAGCCATGATTCCGATAAAATTCGACAATGAATCGAATGGGAAACTGAGCAAAAGTACCGGTCGGACACGACCAAATGGATGCACCCATCGGCAGCAAATAGTAATCGGCAAATTCCCGCGAGTAGCTATGCAAGTCGAGAAACTCGCCCACGGTCATCTCCAGGTGAGATCGGCTGCTCAACTGCGACGCGGTGCGATTGAAGCGGGCGATATCTGTGAGCATTCGATAGAAGCTTGGCCGTAGCAGGTTCCGACGTTGTGCGAACAGTGAATTCAGCGAGTGGCCATTGTATTCCAGGCCGGTCTGGTCGTCGCGCACGCTGAAGCTCATTTCCGTGGGCTGCGAGGCAACCTGCAGCTGATCGAGCAACCGTACGAAGTTGGGATAAGTTCGATCGTTAAAGACGATAAAGCCGGTATCGATCGCATGCCGCTCGTTGGAAAGCTCGATTTCGACTGTGTTAGTATGCCCGCCCAAGTAGTCGTTGGCCTCAAACAAGGTCACGCGATGCTGGGCCTGAAGCCAATGGGCGGCAGCTAGCCCTGAAATACCGGCTCCGAGGATGGCAACGCTCGATGACATTGGAAGCAGCAGCCAAACCGGGGCGAAGGAGTTGGACGAGAAGTGATTAGGCCTGCGGGCAGCCTATTAAGCTGGCATCAAGGTTCGCGGGCGTTGCAGAGTAGCTTAAAACGTTCATTATAAAGTATTGTATGCCATTCCGCTACTTAGGGCAATGCATGAGGTGGGTGTTGAATAGCGTGCTGAAATTGACATTTACATCGCTAATTATTAGTGTTTATCTTTTGTTGTGTCCACTGGAAAGAGTTTTCTGTGGTAGACCATCATTGCTGCGGAGGATATAATTCGTTTAAAACAGTCATATTCATTCACATTATTATTTCTCCTGGAATGTTTTGAGCGTGGTTAACTTCGCCAGCAGGACGACTTCCTCAATGCCGACGATGCCGCGGCTTGGGCTTTGTTGCCAATGTGCCGAGCAAGCCATCAAGTATCGAACCACGACCACGGCCAGTTCGTTGCGAGTGACCCCGCCGGATTGCCGCCAGCGGCTTTCGGAGCTTTCTCTCGCGCAGGCCAACGAGTTTTTTCTGGTGTTCGAGTTTTGTGCTGCTGAACAGATAGGTGTGTCTTGCAATGTAAACTGACTGATGCCGCTCAAGACGGATTCCCAAGTGGGTTGTTCGGTTCTTGAACTGCCTGATGGGGATCCGATTGTTTCCACACTTGAACGGAGCAGGCAGTTGGCGGCGGACAATGGAATTCGCCGCGGTTTTCATGCAGAGCAGTTGGTCGTGCTTAACTCGCCACGTGAAGAGGTGCTTATGAATACTATCCAAGATCTCGAAAGCACTGCAAAACTTGCCGTGCTGCAGTTGCGCGAAGAATTACGCCGTGGCAGTTTCTCGGCGCAAACCGACAGGCCATTAGCAGGGGCCAGGGTATGAGTACTGAGATGCAACACAACCAGCAACGCGATGCGCCCGACTGGCTGCGGCTCGTGGCGTTACTACTAATGCATGTCGGGTGCCTAGCTGTGTTTTGGGTTGGCTGGAGCGCAATAGCGGTTGTCTGCGCCGTTGTATTGTATGTGCTGCGGGCGTTTGGATTGACCGCGTTTTATCACCGTTATTTCTCGCATCGCGCATTCAAAACATCGCGTTGGTTTCAGTTCGTAGGAGGCACACTTGGTTGCCTGGCGTTGCAAAAGGGGCCGCTCTGGTGGGCTGCTCATCATCGTGAGCATCACCGCAGTTCCGACCACGAGGGCGATGTTCATTCGCCCCATGTGTACAGTTTTCTGTGGGCCCATATGGGCTGGTTCTTGACGCCAAACAACAACCAATTACGTTCGCAGTTAGTACGCGATTGGCTCCACTTTCCCGAGCTACGTTGGTTGGATCGTTCGGCCCCTTTGGTTGCGGTGCTCTATGGTGTTGTTTTGTACATATCTGGTAGCCTTCTCGAGCGCATCCTGCCGCAACTGGGCACGACCGGCCTGCAACTATTTGTGTGGGGCTTTTTCCTCTCGACCGTACTGCTCTATCACGCAACCTATTCGGTGAATTCGATTGCCCATCTTTTTGGGAGCCGGCGCTATCTGACTGCGGACCATAGCCGGAACAATTTGCTAGTAGCGATTTTTACATTGGGTGAAGGATGGCACAACAATCACCACTACTATCCATCAGCCGCTCGGCAGGGGTTCTATTGGTGGGAAATTGATTTTACCTATTACGTGCTACTTGTCTTGGAGCGCATCGGTTTGGTTTGGGGGTTGCGCCAAGTACCAAAGCGCGTGCTTCATGGGGGCGACGTGCGCCGGTAGTCCGTCGCACTTGATGCCGATTGAAGAGGGGTGATCCAATGCAGGGCTGGAAAGTATTTGCCATCGTGCTGCCGGCGTTTCTGCTGCTCGACCTTAGTTGGTTGGGCGTGGTAATGAATAACTTCTATAGCCGTGAGCTAAGTGAGCTTGCGCGGCGCAACGGCAGCGGACTTGCTCCACGTTGGGGTGCCGCCTTGCTAGTTTATTTGTTGATCCCCGGGGGCATCGTACTATTTGTGCGACCACTCGTAGGAGCGAATGCCACTGTCGCGCAGGCCTTTGGTTGGGGAGCCTTGTTTGGGTTGGTGCTCTACGGGGTTTACGATCTCACAAATCGTGCGATTCTCGAAAAGTGGTCGCTGCGAATGACCATTGCCGATATCATTTGGGGCTGCGTTTTGTGTGGCACCATCAGTGTGCTGGCTTGGTATGTGGACCGCTTGCTGACAGATTAAGCCTCCGTCCCAGCTCAGCAAAAGAGAACATTCTGACTGCCTAGAAATCTATCTGTAGAAGGCCCTATGAGAGGCCAATAACGTTCTCTCTCCTCCGTCCGTAATCGATGTCAGAGACGAATGGCACTTGAACTTTCGTAAGTCCCTACGCTGCATATCGTTTGTACTCGGCACGTGGTTTGAGGAGTAGGGCCTGGGGTTTGGGCCGCCGTTTGACACGTCGGGGCTCGAATCGATTGGGGCGATTTCC
>JBGSUJ010000152.1:0-36573 GCA_041753435.1 Pirellulales bacterium
CCAAAGGTCTTCACGACACGGCGATCTCGGCCACCGACCTCGGACCGCCTGCCATCGCCAAACGACTGGCAGCGAAAACTACGAAAAAGAATCTCAGAAAAAACACGACAACAAACGTCGTGGGGGAAGTTGGGCTAGCGACTCGTGAACGGCCAGAATCTGGCCGATTTACGTACAATTGGGCGGGCATGACAGAGCGGGGTCAATCCTCGCCGGGGCGCATGGCATCTGCGAAGGGAAAGGCCTCTTTCGTGAGGCTATTGGATCGGTGAGAGTCGCAAATCGTCGAGCGAGATCTCGCCGATCGCGCCCAAGAGGCCGATGCGGAAGATACATTCGCGTGCTTTGAGCGGGACGCTGATCGACTCCGATCGCGAGCGCCAATCGAAGGTGCCATCGAAGGGGCCAATACTCACTTCGTCGACTACCATGCGTCGATCGTCGTAGTAGGTGAACACGATCATTGGCCATTCGCTCGGCTTACGGCCGGGACGAATATTTTTGCCGCGGACGGAGAAGTCGAGTTGTAACTTCGAGATTTTGCGGCCGTCAATGGCGAAACCTTGCAGCGCGTGGGCGGCGAGGCCAGGTTCTTCGTTCGAGAAGGTAGCGAAACGGCGTCCGTGTGGGGCGCTGGCGGGATCTTCAGTAAGCGTGAGTTGGCGTTGGTAGTGCCAGCCAGCGGGTTCAAGCGGTTGAGGGTCGAGAGTTGAGGGTGGAGGGTGGAGAACTTCTTCGAAGCTGCCGTTGGCGATTTGCGGGTGTAGTGGATCAGGGAGCACTTCGCGCTGCGCCTCGGCCGTGCCGGTCATGGGTACAAACAGCGTGGCCTTGAGGGCTTCAGATTCGAGCTTCTCCCCGCGTTTGCGAAACAGATACAGGTTTTGTTGATAGCGCTCGCCGACGGGAATGACCATCAGCCCCCCATCGCGGAGCTGGTCGACGAGCGGCTGGGGGACTTTTTCGGGGGAACAAGTGACAATGATCTTGTCGAAGGGCGCGGCGTCTGGCCACCCCAAAAATCCATCGCCGACTTTGGCAAAGACATTCTTGTAGCCGAGCTTCTTGAGCGTGCGGGCGGCCCGCTTTCCGAGCTGGTCGACGATCTCGATGGTGTAGACCTCGCGGACCAAGGGACTCAAGATCGCCGCCTGGTAGCCGCTGCCGGTACCGATTTCGAGGACACGATCGGTTGGCTGAGGATCGATTTCTTGCGTCATGTAGGCAACGACGAACGGCGGCGAGATGGTTTGCTGGTCGCCAATTGGCAGCGCCATATCGTAATAGGCCAGCCGCCGTTGATTCGGCGGCACGAACTCGTGCCGGGGCGTTTCCCGCACCGCTCGCAGCACCCGTTCGTTGGTGACACCGGCTGAGGCGATTTCGTCCTCCACCAGTTTGGCCGCCAGGCCCCGCCAATCGCGGAGGGATTGGGCGTGGCTTGCGCTGACCGAACAGTAGGAAAAGAATCCGACAAGGATCAGAAATAGGTTGCGCGAGGACATTTTTCGGCGTGCAGAGGTTCGATAACTATGGCTACAATTCCATTATGGCATATCCAACTTCCTAGGCAGCAGAGAAATCTGATGTCAGATGGTCTGCGGATTTTCGCAGATGAATGCAAATGTCCGCAATCCGCCGATGGTTCAAATGCCTTGATCTGCGAAAATCTGAGTCCTCTGTGGAGCCATATTTTTTCTTATGCCTAAAGATTCAATACAAATCGAGAGCACGCGTCAACGTTTACGGGCGGAGATGCCGGTTGCCGAGCGCTGGGCGTATTTCGATCATGCGGCGGTGGCACCGATTACCAAGCCGGCAGCAGAGGCCGTGCGGGTGTGGTGCCACGAAGCGCTCGACGATGGCGACACAAGCTGGCTGGAATGGTCACGGCGGGCGGAGGCCACTCGCGCTGCGGCGGCTCGGCTGATTGGCGCAGAGTGCGACGAGATCGCATTGGTGCCCAACACGACCGCGGGGATCAGTTTGGTTGCGGAGGGCCTCGATTGGCGGCTGGGCGACAATGTGGTGACACTGGCCGATGAGTTTCCCTCGAACGCGTATCCTTGGCTGAATCTGGCGAGTCGCGGTGTGGAGACACGGCGGGTGCCGACGGACAACGGGCGGCTCGATCTCGATCAATTCGCGGCGGCGTGTGACGCACGGACGCGAATTGTTTCTGTAAGCTGGGTTGGTTATGCGATCGGTTATCGACACGAGGTGGAGCGGATCGCCGCGATCGCGCACGAGCGTGGGGCGCTGATGATGCTCGACGCGATTCAAGGATTGGGCGCGTTTCCGTTCGACGTGCGCGAGACGCCGATCGACTTTCTGGCCGCCGACGGACACAAGTGGATGCTTGGGCCGGAGGGGGCAGGGATCGCCTTCATCCGTCGGAAGCATCTGGAGCGGTTGCGGCCGCTGGGCGTCGGTTGGCACAGCGTGGTACACTCGTCCGACTACACGCGAATCGATCTCGACCTGAAACCGTCGGCGGCCCGCTACGAAGGCGGCTCGCAGAATATGGTCGGCATGCTGGGGCTCGGGGCTAGTCTCGACCTCCTGTGGGAATTGGGCAGCACTCAGATAGCAGCTGCTATTTTGGATATCACCGATCAAGCGTGCGAACGGCTGCAGGAGGTTGGGGCAAGAATTATCTCCGACCGTAGCCCGCAGCATCGCTCGGGTATTGTGGCCTTTGAGTTTCCGGGGCGAGACCCGCTCGCAGTGAAGAAACACTGCCTCACAAAAAACGTTGTGCTGAGTTGCCGCGCCGGCCGGTTGCGGATCAGCCCTCATGCTTACAACAATGCAGAGGATCTCGATCGACTGGTCGAGGCGCTTCAATCCTTTTCTCGCTGAGTCGCCTATGTCACGCCGCGCCGTCTACACCGGTTCTTTCGACCCGATTACGCTCGGGCACTTTAACGTCATTGAGCGGAGCAGCCGCCTGGTTGATGAGCTAATCGTTGGCATTGGGCTGAACATCGATAAGCAGTCGTTGTTCTCGGCCGACGAACGCATTAACCTGATCCGCCGCATGACCGACCGTCTTGGTAACGTCGTGGTAAGGAAATTTGAGGGGCTGGCGGTGCGATTCGTCCGCGAGTGTAATGCCCGTGTGATTATCCGTGGCGTGCGGTCGCTCTCCGACATGGAAGCCGAGTTTACGATGACCCTTGCCAACCGGATCCTCGATGCCGATGTCGAGACGGTGTTCTTGATGGCCGACGAGGAGTTCTCCCACGTGTCGAGCTCTTTGATTAAACAGATTACGTCGCTGGCGAGCGACGAAGAACTGGCCCGCTTCGTGCCACGGGAGATCATCCCCGATCTGCGGGCGAAGTTCGCGGAGTAGAAGTTGGGGAGGCAAGGTTGCAGCCGAGCCCTCCCCATTACTTTATGAGCCGCATCAGCTGCAATGCCACCACCGCCAGGCCCACCAGGGCGAGGACGGACTTCACGCCGTCGTACCAGTCGCTCCCAGAACTGATGTGTTCGTCTGCGTGTTGTTGGTGGGTGACAGCGTTTTGAGTCTGCGACGCAGTTTCTTTCGGTGCTTGCCAAGGTGTACTGGGCCACAGGTTGGATGGGTTCGAAGTCTCGTCGGTCAGCGTCGCGGTTTGGTGGACTTCTTTTTCGACCGAGTGGACTTCCGGGGCGGGCCGATTGGCGACGGCGATTTGCGTTTGGTCGCGGATGGTGCCGATGTCGGGTGCAAGTGTTGCCAGAAACGATTCGACGCGCGGGGCGAAACTGCCGATCGTAGTCCCCTCCCCTGCCCCGAATAACACGCCGGCCAGCTCTCCCCGCTGGTTGAAGATTGGTCCGCCGGAGTCGCCTTGGCGGGCTTCGACATCGAGCTCGACCATCTCGCGCGGATAATTCAGTTTGGGCGAGTAGTAGGCGGTGCAGCGGCCCGTGGCGATGCGATACTGGCCTTGTCCATAGCCGTGGATGGTCAGCAGTTCGCCGGGCTGGGGCGGAATCGCGGAGACGCGGACCGGCTCGATCGGCGGTCGCCAGATCACCAGCGCCGCGAGGTCCCAATCGCTATCAACCTTGAGCGGCCGCGCGTGGGAGCGGAAGCCGCTGGGAAAGACGACTTCGACGGTGCCCTGCGAGTCGCGCACCACGTGCCAATT
This sequence comes from Pirellulales bacterium, assembly GCA_041753435.1. Lineage (GTDB taxonomy): Bacteria > Planctomycetota > Planctomycetia > Pirellulales > Lacipirellulaceae > DASYDU01. Next base: position 4,146 of record JBGSUJ010000152.1, read on the forward strand.
GGTGATGACAAGGCCAAATTGCTCGCGCACGTCGACGAGCGTGCCGCTGCCGTAGGCGGTCGCGCCGGCCTCGGGCACGATGATCCGCGCAACCGCCGGGTGAGGCGTATCGGGGATGGTCGGCCCCCTGCTAATCGGTATCCTGCCGCGATTAAACAGCGGCTTGCCGCCACCCAGCCACGCAGGCCAGGCAGCCACACGGGCCACGGGTTCCGCGACAGACTGTGCGGGAGGATCGGCCGTCGGGCCCGCGGTTGCCAGCGGGCTCGACGCCGGCCAAAAGCATACGATCACGCACCAGGCCGCAGCAAGTTGCCACAGGCGATTAACTGGCGCGGTTTCCATGCGAGTGATCCGACTGGTTGGCGACGATCATGCGGAACAAACGGTCGCGGACCGCGGCCAAGTCGGCATCGCTCGGCAGGTCACACTCAGCACTTGCCTTGGGCGTGTTGCCGCCAGCGCAGGTTGGGAATGGCAGGATGCGTGGCCTGGCTTCGCAGGCGAGCCTTGCCAAGGTGGGCAGTGGCAAGATGATGGGACGGGAACTTGTTCGTTTCATGGGGATGCTCCTCGGCACGTGGCGTGCCTGCGGCCGATTACCGATTAGGCCGCGATCGGTCGTCCACCTTTCAAGTCCTCGGCGCGGGGTGGGAAGTCGAGGCCAGTGTTGTAACGGTCTTTGAGCCGCTGGAGCTCGGCGCGGAAGGCGTCCTCCGCGAACTTGGTCAGCGTCAACCGGACCGGAAAACCGGCCAGGTGGACCGCCGCATCGCGGGCTTCGTCCAGCAGATCATTGGGCAGATACAACGTCGCTCGCACTTTGGGCGACTTACGAGGCACTTGGCGCGACATGGGGCGCTCCATTCTCCACAGACGCAGCGGACATTTCGGGCGGGTTCGTGGCCGACGAGCCGGGGCGTCCTCGCCCCCGACGTTCGGGACCACACAAGGTAGGCGGCAACACAGCGATCACACTCGCAGGCTGCGGTCGCTCGCGTGCCTGATAGATAGCATCGGACAGTTGCCCACGATTCATCAAACGTCAGACGTTTCGGCCTACGACACGCACCATGGGACCTCGCGGATTTTTGGGAAGAGTTTTCCAAGGCGGCAAAGTCACCGCGACTCTGCGGCTAGAATGGCCTCCAAGACACCGTCACTGGTATAACTTGCCGCGATTGCTGTGGCGGGATGGCCAAGTTCGCCAAGCACCTCGGCCGTGATTGGGCTGATGGCAGCGAGCTTTGTGTGCCGCAGGGCGTTGCCAAACATCGTTACCAGCGAACGGGCGATGGCCGAGCTGGTGACGGTAGTCCAGTCGATCCGGCCCGCGGTGAGGGCTTCGAGCACGTTGGGCTTCGGCGCCGGCACGTCGCGGCTCTCGTAGACAACGACTTGACTGACGAGGCCGCCGGCGGCAGTGAGCATCTCGGCGAGCACGTCGCGACCGCGACTGGCGCGGGCAAGGAAGAATTTTTTACCATTGGCGAGCGGTGCGAGCTGTTCTGCGAGGGCTTCAGCGCGATAGGAGTCGGGCGAAACGTCGGCGGTGAGATGGTACGCGGCGAGTGCGTCGACGGTCGCGGGGCCGATCGCCGCGAGCTGTCTGCCGCCAAGGGCACGGAGGTCGTAGCCGAGGTCGAACAAGCGTTGAAGAAAGAAGTTCACACCGTTACTGCTCGAGAAGACGAGCCAATCGAAGTCGGCGAGTTTGTTAATCACTGCGTCGACGAGTTTCCAATCCATTGGCGGGAAAATCTCGATTGCCGGTTGGTAGACCACGTCGGCACCCAACGCGCGAAACCGTGCCACCATTTGATCGATTTGATTTTCCGGGCGGGTCACAAGCACCGTCTTGCCAAACAGCGGCCGCGAAGTGAACCAGTTTTCGAGCCGACGCTCGCGCGCGACTGCACCGACGATCACCACCGCGGGTGGCCGCAGTTTGCCGGGGCCCAGCTGTTCGCCGACTTTGCCGAGTGTGGTGAAGATCGTTTGCTGATCGGCGAACGTGCAGCGACGGACGATGGCAACGGGTGTGTAGGCCGACTTGCCATGCGTGATGAGCGCGCGGCTCCACTCGGGTGCGGTGGTCAGCCCCATGTAGAATACTAGCGTGCCAGGAAACTTGGCGAGTGCCGCGTAGTCGAGCGAGTCGTCGGGCAGTTTGTCGCCACGTTCTTGGCCGGTAACGAACGCGACGCAAGAGGCTTCGTCGCGATCGGTGAGCGGGATACCGGCATGGCTGCTGGCAGCCCCGGCGGCCGTCACACCGGGAACGATTTCGTAAGGTACGCCGGCCGCTTCGAGTGCGGCGAGCTCTTCGGCGAGTCGGGCGAAAATCGAGGGGTCGCCGCTTTTAAGTCGTACAACCCTTTGGCCAACGCGAACCGCGCAGATCATACGCTCATTGATTTCCGTCTGGGGAACCATGCGGCCGTGGCCGTGGCGGCCGAGACAGATCAATTCCGCATTTGGCCGCGTGCCAACGAGCAGTTCAGGCCCGGCAAGATAGTCGTAGAGCACAACATCCGCGGTGCGAAGCAACTCGGCACCGCGCAGCGTGAGCAAACCGGGGTCGCCCGGGCCGGCACCGACAAGATAGACTTTGCCGAAATCGGTTGGCATGACATAAGTTACGGTAATTCAAAACGTTGTGTGGCGAAAGCCAAGTGTTAGAATGTAAATATCCGTTTGTTGGTGCGGTCGCAGCAGCCGCCATTTACCTGAGACGCTAGTTCGATCCATGTCGGCCCCAACGCCAGTCAATCAGCCCGTCACCACGATGCTCCCGCCGCTGTCTGCCGCCAAGCGTCAGCAGTTGCAGCAAGTGTTCGACCATGCCCAGAAGTGTGTCGATAAGGGAGAGCGAGATTACGCGAGCGACCTGTTGACCCAGTGCTTTGTGGAGGATCCGGGCAATCTCATTTATCTGCAGCACTTCCTGGCCAATCTGGCTCAAAAATATGGCAACAATAAGAAGGGAGCCCGATTGGCAGGGCTGAAGATCAAGAGTGGGCGCTCGGCCCTGGTGAAAGCCGCCAGCAAAGGGCTATGGCGCGAGGCGTTCGAGGCGGCAGCCGGCGCGCTGAAGATCAACCCCTGGGACACGCCCACGCTGGTGGCGCTAGCGGATACTTGTCAGCAAATTGGCAGCCCGGAAACGGAAATTTTCGTCTTGCGGTGGGCGCTGGATGTCGATCCGAAAGATCCAGTGGTCAATCGGCGCGCGGCCATCGGCTTTGCCCGCTTGGGCCAGTTCGACAATGCGATTGGTTGCTGGCGGCGAGTGGAACAGGCGAAACCTGGGGACCAGGAAGCGTCGAAGGCAATCTCGCAACTCAGCGTCGAACAGACAATTCAAAAAGGGGGTTACCAACAGGAGATGCTCGACGGCACCACGAAGGTCGGCGATTTGGAGTCGGCCGTACGAGCCAGTATGGCGCGGGGCCGCAAGGAGGTGACCGAGCAGATGGCTTCGAAGTCGGTCGACACGGGCCGCGAAAAGTTGCTGCTCGATGCGATTCAGTCGCAGCCGGCCGAGGTGAGCCATTACCTGGAGTTGGCCCAAATATTTATCGCGCAAGAGCGGCCTCAGGATGCGGAGCGAATCCTGACACAAGCGCTAGCGGTTACCGGCGGCGGCGACCTGGCGGTGCGGGAGCAATTGGAAGATGCTCAGCTCGCACGGGTCCATCAGCAGTTAGCAATCGCCATTCGAAGGGCTGAGCAGGAGCAGAGCGAAGACTCGGCGGCGCTTGCCAAACGGATGGCCGTCCAGGCCAACCTAGTTGAGATGGAGATTTATGCCGCGCGATCGGCGCGCGATCCGGGCAATTTAGCTTTGCTCTATGAGCTTGGGCTACGGGCGAAGCGGGCTGGGAAGTTCAAAGAGGCGATCCAGGCATTTCAGGCGGCCCGGGACGATGTCCGCCATCGGGCCGAGGTGCAACTCCAGTTGGGCGAGTCGTTCCAGCACATCCGGCAATTTAAGCTGGCCTTGTCAAGCTATGAAGCGGCAGTCGAGGCGGCCGACGCCATGCAATCGGACGTGCAAAAGCTGGCACTTTTCCGGGCGGGAGTATTGGCGGCTGAATTTAAGGACCTGGAGCGGGCCGAAAAATACCTGACCCGCCTGGCAGCCATCGACTTTGGCTACCGGGATGTGGCCGACCGGCTGGACAAACTGGCCTCATTACGCGATAGTGTGTGATTCAGTTTTGTCAGTGGTCAGTTGTCAGTGGGTAGTCGTTGCCGTTTTTCCGGTGACCTTCGCTGGCCAAATGCCACGAACCACCAACCGTTTCTGATCTATGCCTAATACTCCCAGTGCAGCGAAGCGATTGCGGCAAAGTGTGACCCGCCGCGCAAAGAACCGTTCGACCAAAACAGCCTTGCGAACACTCGTGCGGAAAGTCCGCGAGAGTGTGGCCGCCAAGGATATTGCCGAAAGCGAGGCGGCCTTTGGCACGTTGGTCAAAAAGATCGACCGCGCTTCGAGCAAGAAGGTGATCCACGCCAATGCCGCGGCGCGGACCAAGTCGCGACTCACGAAGGCGATCAAGTCGATCAAGGCCTAGCTCGATCCGGCTCCGCAGGCATTTCCTTGATACCTGGTTTTCGAGGAGGCGCAGAACATGAGAGATTCGAGGTCTGAGCGATTCGGGATTTGCAGGGTGGGTGCGCAGCGCGGTTTCACGCTGGTTGAGTTGTTGGTCGTGATCGCGATCATCGGCATCTTGGTCGCGCTCTTGTTGCCGGCGATTCAAGCGGCGCGGGAAGCTGCCCGGCGGAGCCAGTGCAAAAACAATCTCAAGCAACTGGCCTTGGGAGTGCAGAACTACGAAAGCAGCTACCGACGGCTGCCGCCGAGCGTGGTGATCGATATCAACGCCGTCGACCCAACGGCGAACAATGTGGCCTGGGGTGTGCATGGGCAGCTCCTGCCGTTCTTGGAGGAAAGCGTTTTAGCCGACCAAGTCGATCTCAAGGCAGCCTGGGATTTTCAGACGGCGATCGATGGTCTGCGGGTCGACATCTTCAGTTGTCCGAGTGATGAAAAGGCGCCCGAGGTCCGCGATCCGGGGGGCAACAAAGTGAAGTTGTATCCGACGACGTATGGTTTCAACCAAGGCACGTGGTTTGTGTTTGATCCATCGACCAGTCGAGGCGGCGATGGCGTGTTTTATCCGAACAGCTTCTTGCGGATGGCTCAAATTGAAGACGGCACGAGCAAGACACTGCTAGTGGCGGAAGTGAAAGCTTGGCAAAGCTATACCCGCAATGGCGGCCCAGCCGGGACGGAAATCCCGAACTCGGTGGCCGAGGCGGCGGACCACGCGGCGACGGCGAGCAACGAATTCAAAGACACGGGGCACACCGAATGGCCTGACGGACGAGTCCACCACACGGGCTTCACGACTTCGATGCGGCCCAACGCCTATGTACAGCTCGAGCGGATGGGCGAAATCTTCGATACCGACTACAATTCCTGGCAAGAAGGCAAAGGCGGCAGCGGCGGAAAGCCAAGCTATGCAATCGTCACGTCGCGCAGCTATCACCCGAGCATCGTCCAAGCGGCGTTGGTCGATGGCTCCGTACAAACGTTGAACGACGAAATCGACCTGTGGGTGTGGCGGGCGATGTCGACGCGGGCCGGGGGCGAAGTTTCGGCATCGCCTTAGCCGATTCCACGAATCGGCCGAGATTCTCTGAGGTTTCGCCTCAGCCGGGCGACTCATTACTGCCCAGATCCTGAAAGGGCCCTATTGTGACATGGAGTCTGCGCAATACATAATTTAGTTGGTGCGTTTGAGCAGGGCGGATCGTCGTCGATGCACTTGGTTTGCGATTTCAGGTGTTCCACTAGTCGGGCGTTGGTCGGGCTAGTTTTCTCGTAAATCTGGCAAGATATAGTCGGAGTTTCTCATGGATATCGTCAGTTTGATTCTCAATTTAGTGAGCGGTGCAGTGGGTGGAAACATTGCGGGCGCCGCCATGAAGGAAAAGAGCTTGGGTGTAGCTCTGAACTCGGTCGCCGGAATCCTCGGCGGCGGCGTGGGCGCGGCCGTGCTCAAGTTCTTAGGCATGGCGGTGAATGAAGGCGGTCTCGACTTGTCGGCGGTGGTGGCGAGTGTGGCTAGCGGTGGCGTGGGCGGCGCGGCGATGCTCGTGATCGCGGCGGTGGTCAAAGGCATCATGAAGAAGGGAGCCTGAGGCGAGGCACGCCGATGATAAGTCGTCAATCACGTATTGGGAAGCCAACCAAGGGGGCATTTTAATTCTACAGCGCCAGCACCGGCTGCTCGATGCCGGTGGCCGTAGCCACGACTTTGCGCAACGACTCCAACCAGTGGATAAAGCACGCTTGAAACGCGCCGGGCTGCAATGTCGCCAGCACTCGTCGAAACACGTCCGTTCGAGGGGCTCCCTGCGGAAGAGGCCGCAGCTTTCTCAAAAGATCTTCCTCTTGATCCGAGCCCACTTGGCGATTCCTGTCGGGCCGCTTGCTCCCGCCAGCACGGCCATCCGGGCGATGACCACAACGCTGACCAGTGGATGTCGGCGGTTGATCTCCGATCGAGGATCTTCCAGTTCCGAAAAATGAGACAGAACCTCGTCCAATTCGATCCGAATCCCACACGCCATCGATCGTCCTCCGTGAGTCATTGAAAGCACAGCCACACGGAGATCTGTTTACAGCAACTCAATCACTAACCACGAATACGTTGCAAGGCGAGTTTCCCTCGGGCGATGGGCAGGCCGGAGGCATATTCAAGTTCCTGTTCACAACGGTGATGCCAAACGCCGGTGCGGGCAACCTGGTGAACAACGAAGACCTGACGGCGTTATTGGACCATTGGGGAGAATTCGTCGACGCGTTCACGAATGGCGATTTCGATGGCAGTGGTTACGTGGCGAACAACGACTTGACCATGTTGCTGGATACATGGGGCGTCGACCTGCGAGAGTTGCTGTTTCTGCGTGACGCAACTGGCGACTGGAAAATCGACCAGGACGACGTCGACGATGTGGTGGACGTCAACGGTGATGGTTCGATCAACCAGGAAGATATCGATTTGGTATTTGAGCAAATGGGGCTCGACCTATCGGACTTCCTGGTAGCATGAGGGACAGCACCAGGGACACCTGTCCATTTTCGCACGGCAACCCGCAGGATTCCGTTCCGCCTCTAACCCGACACCTGCGCTGCCCCGCGCGATCGCTGGCCTCTCCGCCCGCACCTCTCGCACCTTGCGCAGCGAAGCATCGCCATGCGCCATGCAAACCGGAAAGCCAATCCGCAATTCCCTACCGCTCTACTCCACTACCGCTCTCAAGCTCTACTTCCCTCGCTCCTCGCTCCCCGCGCCTGACACCTGACACCCCGTCACCCGTCAACTATCGCACACCCCCATTATGGGAAAATGTGCGAAAATGGCCCCCTGCGCAGTTGCGCACCTTGAGCGTCTTGACGATTTGCCACTGCTTCTTGAGCATCTGCTGCCGGCGCGGTCTCGCCAACCCGCAAGGTTTAACACGCTGGCCCCTCGCGGCGGGTCCGAACGTAGGGGTCTTGTCGGATTTTCTCTCATTCCGGGTTGTGAGGTGGGTCGATGCTACTACGGACACCGATGGCGTTCTGCCATCGGCCCGCGTACCCCGCCCATGATTCAGCTTGAGGGGAGAGACTCGATGACCCGCCGGTTTAGCCTCGCACTTTTCCTGGCCGCCGCGCTGACAGCGATCCTGTCAGCCGATGAGGCCCAAGCCCAACAGGCCTACGGCCGGTCTTGGGGAACGACCTACACAACCCAGGATTGGAATCGCTTCTACCATTATCCATACGTTTATTACCCACAGAATTTCTGGGGGAACGAGTACTTCCGCAGCGCCGACAGCTTGTACCATCGCTATCCGCCGGAAATGCGGATTCCGGTCTACAACCGCCACTGGCACAATTACTACCCGAGTCCACGCAAATTTCACCAAGGAGCTCACTTCGCTCTCGACGTGTTCTAAAGCCGGCAGACTCCGCTCAAGCCAGGTCGCCTCGCTTTAAGTGAAGCCGCCACTTCGAGTAGAGTTCCGTCGCCTTGCCACCGGCCGGGTGGCGTTTCGGGTAACCGAGAACATGTGCGTCATCAATGTCTGGGGGGACACTCAACGACGCGCGACACCTCGAGACGAAGCCTCGCGAACCGCGGCGCCTGGCAGGGTCAGGCGCCGCGGTTTCGTTTTTGTACGGTTCGAGGGCCGAGAGTCGAGTGCCGGAAGCCCGCGGACTAACGCAGGCCGTCCGTGGCGATATGAGTGTAGAGGGCGGCGCCGCGTTCGAGTTCAGCGACTTCGATGAACTCGTCGGCAGTGTGGGCCTGGGCGACCGAGCCGGGGCCGAAGACGACCGTCGGCACGCCGCAGGCACCGAACGCGGCCGCGTCGGTGCCATAGGGCGCTCCCAACAATTCGCTGTTGCGACCAGTATCGCGCACCAGTTGCCCAAGTCGCTCCGCAAGCGGACCATTGATCGCTTCCGCTAGCCCGTTGCTCTTCATAAAGGGCGGATCGTGGTCGAGCCGGGCCCCACCCAGGTCTACCTGTTGGGTAAGGTAGCGGACAAGATCGGCAAACGCGGCAGCAGGGCTTTCGCCGGGACCAATTCGGCGATCGATCGTGATCGAGGCCCGGTCGGGCACGGTGTTGATGCCCACGCCGCCGGTGACGGTCGTCACGCACACAGCCGGCCGACCGCAAAGCGGGTGGGGCTCGGCGGTGGCAAGCTGCTGTTGGTAGCGCTCGATAGCTTGCGCTACGCGGCTGATGGCGTAGATTGCATTAATCCCTTCGTCGGGTCGCGACGAGTGGGTCGCCCGCCCTGTCGCGTGGCAGCACCAGCGAACGACGCCTTGGTGCGCGACGACGACGTTGAGACCGGTTGGCTCGGCGACGATCGCCAAATCTGGCGGGCGAGGAAACATCTCCGCCGCCGCGATAGTGCCGCAAGTGACGGTCGCAGTGGCCTGCCGCTGGGGATGCCACAGCTCGCACATGGCTTTGGCGCCGGTGAAACCACACTCTTCGTTGACGGGAAACGCGATAACGATCGTGGGGCGATCCGCGGCAGGTGGATTGTTCGTCAAGCGCGAAAGCGCCGCAATCATGGCCGCCATCGGGCCTTTGTCGTCACAGGCGCCACGGCCATAGATGCGGCCATCGCGCAGTTCGCCACCGAAAGGATCCACGCTCATGCCGCTGACATCGACTGTGTCTTGATGGACATCCCACAGCTGGAGTTGGCCACCTGCGGTGGGCGATGGGTTGCCCAGCACTACGGCGAGCAGGTTTTCGCGTCCCGGATGCACTTCCTGTCGTAGCCACCGCCAACCATGCCGGTCGCAAACGGATTGCAAGAAATTTGTCAGCCGCGCTTCCCCATAGATGGCCCCCGCTTTGTCCGTGCCGAGCGAATTTACGCTGGGAATCGCAATCAATTGCTGGAGGGTATCAACGGGATCCAAAGGCATCCTGGCACCAAGGCTTGTCCTGGGGGATAGAACGAGCCGGATTGTAGCACAATCGACAGGGGATTGGTCGAGCCCTGCGAGAGGGCGAGTGAGAGTTTATAATGGGCGAGTCTCGGAACTTGCCTCACCCTCTGCCTCGAACTTGGTCACGTCCGATATTGGCGGCTCGCTTGGAACCGACTTCTCCCCCAACCACTTCTGTCACCACGCTGCTCGACGCCAGCAGTCGGCCGACTTACGCGGTCGATGCGCGGCGGCAGGTCGTCTACTGCAACGCAGCTCTGGCCAACTGGCTCGGGATGGAGCCGGAACGGATCGTTGGCCGGAGCGTGGAGTATCATTCGGAGCCGGCTGCCACAGGAAGCACGAAACCGGGCTCCGCCGCGGCACTCACCGATTTATGCCCACCTCCGCAAGCCTTGGCGGGAACGTTCACTAAGGGCACAGTGGGTTGTGTCGGCCGTAGCGGACGATTGGTGCATCGCCGAGCGGAGTTCATTCCGTTAGCGGCGGACCAATCCGCCGGTGGTGTGTTGGTGCTGTTGGCGGAGAACGACATGTCGCCTCAGGAACTCGCAACTGAGCTGACAGACGAACCGGCGGCCGACGAGTTGCACCGAGTCATCCGCCGCTTCCGCCGCAACCAAGCAGCAGAATTTGCGATCGAAACCTTGCTGGGCACCAGTGCCGGCATCCGCAAAGTGCGAGCCCAGGTCGCTGCCGCAGCCGCCAGTGCAGCGAATGTGCTGGTATGCGGCCAGCGTGGCACGGGCCGCGAGCACGTGGCACGGGCGATTCACTACCAGGCTAAAGATGACGCGGGAAAACTCGTGCCGATCGATTGTGAAGTCGCCAGCGAAGAATCGATCCAGCGGGCCTGCGAATCGCTGCGCGGCCCGATTGGTGCGAAACACCGCCACACGCTGTTGTTGCTGAACCTGGAACGCTTGCCACAGCCGCTGCAGGCTCAAATCCGAGCCGTTCCATCCAGTGGGTCGCTGCAGGCGAGGCTCGTCGTCACCCTGACGGTAGACACGCACTCACCTGAGCGCGAGGCATCGCTACCGCTGGTCGACCAGCAACTGCTCGCAGCCATCTCGACAATCACGATCGACTTGCCACCACTCGCCGAGCGAATCGCAGACTTGCCGCTCTTGTCTCAATTCTTTCTCGAAGCCGAAAATCGTACCAGCGCGAAACAAGTCGGTTCGCTGCGGGCCGACGTGCTCGACCAGCTCGCGCTCTATCGCTGGCCGGGAGGGCTCGACGAACTGCGCGGCGTGATTGCGGCCGCCCACACGGCAGCGACCTCGCACGAAATAACCCTCGCCGATCTGCCGACGGTCATCCATCACGCGGTCATGGCGGCTGCCATGCCGCAGCGTAAACCGGAGAAGATTGTCCTCGACGAACTGCTCGAGTCGATCGAGCGGAAAGTCGTGACACGGGCACTCGAGCAATCGGGGGGCAACAAATCGGCGGCGGCTGAGCTGTTGGGCATGACACGGCCGCGGCTCTACCGGCGGCTTGTACAACTTGGCTTGGTAACCGAAGCAAAACAAGCAGCCGAGGAGCTCCCTTGATAAGCCGCGTGGAATGGATCGTTTGCGAGCGGACCAGCCGGTGGGCTTCCGCCCTGCGGATGGCACTTGCCGCCGACGAAACACCGCACGAGCTGCGCGAAATGCGCCACTTCGCCGAAATCAATGCGGAACTCGCCGGGCGGCCAATCACCTTGGCAGCCTTTGAAGTCCGCCGTGACAACTTTGCGGAAGTGCTCGCCTGGTTGCCCCGCGTCCGGCAGCAGTTTTCCCAGGTACGATTCATCGGCTTGATCGACGGATCGCTCGTAGACGACCAGGCGGTCGTTGGCGAGGCGCTGCTCGAGGCAGGAGTTACGCTGGTCACTACTTCCCCCCGCCGACTCGAAGCAATTTGCAGGCTGGTTAGGCATCAAACCAGCCAAGCGGGGGAAATCGCGGAGAATTCGCCGCTGGTCGACCAGCTTTGGGCTGCATTGCCTTGGCAAACCGGCTGACCACCGGTAGGTTGGAACGGATCGAAGTTCCGCCAGTTTCGCCAGGACCACGTCATGCCCAGTTCGCTAGATCGTGCCGCTGTTGAGGCCGCCCTGGCCTCGCTCTTGGACCCGGAATCGGGCCGTAGCGTCGTGCAAATGGGCCAACTGCACGATGTCCAAGTGGAGGGCGCGCATGTCTCGGTGGTGCTTGGCCTGACGAGCTGGGCCGCCCCCCTGTGGAACGTTGTCTGCCATGAAGCAACGCGACTGCTACAGGCAAACTTGCCGGCTGGCAGCGAGGTGCAAGTTCGCATTGTGGAGCACCATCGCCCGGCGGAGCGGATCGGACAGATCGGCCTGACGGCCAAGAGCGTCATTGCCGTGGGCTCTGGCAAGGGGGGCGTGGGCAAAAGTACCGTCGCCGCATCGATCGCGTATGGGCTGAAAAACTCTGGTGCGAAAGTCGGTCTGATGGATGCCGATATCTACGGACCGAGTATTCCGCATTTACTGGGTGTGAGCGAACGGCCGACGCTGGTCGAAGGCCGGCTGCAACCCGTCACCAAAGATGGCTTGCGGGTGATGAGCATGGGCTTTCTTGTGCCGCCGGGCGAAGCGGTGGTCTGGCGCGGGCCAATGCTGCATGGGGCCATTACGCAGTTCTTGCGCGACACGGAGTGGGGCGACCTCGATTACCTGATCATCGATATGCCGCCAGGCACAGGCGATATCGCGCTGACCCTCTCCCAACTGTTGCCGCTGACAGGAGCGGTGGTCGTTTGCACGCCGCAGGAAGTCGCGCTGCTGGATGCCGTAAAGGCGATCGCCATGTTCCGCAAGGTGAGCATTCCGATCCTGGGCATGGTCGAAAACATGAGCTACTTCCTCTGCCCCGACACCGGCAAGCGATACGACATCTTCGGCTCTGGCGGAGCACAGCGGCGCGCGGCGGAACTCGACGTACCCATCTTGGGCGAAGTGCCGATCAATATTGGCATCCGCGAGCGGGGTGACGCCGGCCAAACCGGCGGCAATTTCGACGATGCCTCGACGGCCAGCTATTTCCAGGATCTTTGCCTGAATTTGATTCGCGGGCTCACCGCAAGCCACCAAGCCAGCCCCCCGCTGCCGAACCTTTCGGTACTGTAAAGGGGGCGAGAATTCAGCATCGGCTGGCGCGAATACGCAAATTGTGGCTGGTGCAAAAAATTAGAGCCGCTGGAGCAAAGCTCAGCGGCTCTTTCTCGCTATTTCGTACTGACTGACCGGCGACGAGCGCGACAGCTAGCGCCTCGCGCCCCATCAAGGCGGCCTAGTCAGGCGACAAAGGCAATTAGGCCTTCTTGGTCGTCTTCTTTTTCTTCTTCTTGGCTACCTTCTTCTTGGCAGCCTTCTTCTTGGTTGCCTTCTTGGCGACCTTCTTCTTTGCAGCTTTCTTCTTCTTGGCCACAGTCGACTCCTCCATAAAGGGTTTTGGAAAGCTGTTTGCTGCCGACACACATTATCGAACAGCCGTCGCTCTCCTACAAAATTCGCTACCATTCCGCGGTAGCTTTCCGGTACATCCGTGTTCAACTCGCATGCGAATCAAACACTCCTTAAGGATGTGTTGCGGAGTGAAACGAGAACAAATTCTGTTTCACTTGTTCGTAGTTGTACAAATTTGCTGTATTTGTGCAACACGTTTTCGGCAAAAAAATGCCAGCACTGAAAAAAATTTTTAGGCTGTGGTCTGTTGCGCGACCAAGGTTTAAGTGAGTAACGCGCTCTCACCGCGCAATACAGGCCGCGGTGCGCGATTCAATAAAGCGAAATCGTCGTTCCGTCGCGCAAGACGCCGCTGGGCTGTACGCAGCGGCGCGGGCAACCCAAAAAAGTGTGTTCCAGCGGCGCCAGCGAACGTAAATAGGCCCACCGCGCGAACGAAGTGCGCGGACGGATGCTGAACGTCTCACGGTCGTGCCAAGCGGAGAGAATCGTCGGCCAGGCGTGCTTCCAAACGGCACGTTTGAGATGAATCGGATCGCGGCCATACCATTCGCCAGGGACTGAAATTACCGGTATTTTTCGCAGTTCGGCCCGTGTCACGAGTTCGGTGTTGAGCGCGTGTGCGCGGTCGCGAATGTCTTCCAAGGTCAGTCGCGATTTGGGAAAGAAGAGCGTCCGAAAGAACAAGAATTCGCGCTCCTTGAGTCGCTCAAGACGCGCGAGCGGCAATTCGGTGATGATCGTCTTTGCGCCGGCCTCTTGCAGTCGTTCGAGACAGCCGTCGACCCACGAAACGAGTTCTGCAACAGGCACACCGTATCCCAAATCGTTACCGACATCGGTCACCAGCGCCAGCGTGGGCAACGGTGAGCGATTCTGTAAATCGTTCCAAAGTGGGCAGGGAAGAATTCCGGAAATTTTTCGCCCCAACACGCGCGAATCTTGTCCGTACGACCGACCGTGGCCGATCGCCGTCATGATTTCAATCGGCTCACGCCAAATCTGCCGAGCAGATTCTACGACCGTTGAGATCGAGCGCACGAGGTTACTCGCGCCCAATAAGATCACTCGGCGAGTCGGGTCTCGGTCCATAGATGTGCGTGGCGAATCACTGCCAATGCTGCCGATAAGCATGTAGAGTTTGGTAATTGGCGTAAGCCAGGTAACCGAACATGAGGGCAATAAAGATTGAGTTTCGCGAAATACCATAGGCTGCCATGAGGCTCCCGGTGATCACCGACAGCCACAGCGAAGCAATGATTCCTTGCCGCGGATTTTGGAGCGTCAAGGCCTCGCGCGCAACTTGACCGCCATCAAGCGGATAGATCGGCAACAAGTTCACTAGGCCCCAAAAGATATTCACGTAGAGCAGATCAAAGATTACGTGGTTGACGACGGGTGAATCAAATTGTTCCCAACCAGGAATAAACCAGCCAATTAGTCCGGGAAATGCGCCAAATTCTAATGATCGTCCCGCAAGCCGCATGGCAGCCAAAAGCAGTACGGCAAACGCAAAGCCGGCGCCCGGCCCGGCGAGCAGAATCAGAATCTGGTTGCGCGGCGAGCGATCACAATCGTTGCAAGTAGCAAGGCCGCCGAAGCTGTAAAGCACAATTCTCGGATGACCGCCGAAGTGGCGTTGCATCGTCGCGTGTCCCAGTTCGTGAATCAGGATCGAAACGAAGACCACCACCACCCAGAGCACAGTCCCGAGCGGATCCGCTGGACCACCGCCGCTGATGCCCAGCATCACCGCAATAATCCAAAACCAGGGATGCACGCGGACCGGAATGCCGAATACTCGGAAGTGCAAATCGGCTTGCGACGGTGGTGGATCGGCGAGCAGCATAGATCTAAGTGGGAAGACGGAGGTTGGAAGATGGAAGTTGGCAGTTGGAAGGAATTACGAGGCATGCGGAGGCGCTCAAACCAATTATATGATCACGGCGAACGGGTTAGCCTTCGCCCTTCCGTCTTCCCCCTGAGAACTACGCTGCGCCGCGGGCGGCTTCTTCCAGTCGGGTGGCAAATGGGAAATGCGATCGCAACACCGGCCGCTGGGACCATGGTTTCATTTCGCCAAGCAGGTAGTCGGCCGCCCGCTTCGAGGCCCCGCCGTAGCCCACGCGCTCCTTTAACTCGGCTAACTGCGCGATACGCTCCGCCCGCTTTGTCGAGTCGGTAAGCCATTCGAGCACATGCTCGGCGATCTGCGTCGACTTATCCTCGCAGGTCAGGTACTCCGGCATCAAGACCTTGGCGTCGATGGGGTCGTGTGGATCGTAAGTGGCGACACGTTTTGGAAACAAATCGTCGGTCACCAGCAGGTTCACCAGCGTGATATAGCGCACTTTGCGAAAGAATCGCTGCACGAAAAAGGCTAGCGGGGAAATGTAATACAGGATCACCGATGGCTTGGTGTGATACAGTAGTTCGAGCGACACCGATCCCGAGACGGCCATCGTACACTCGGAGGCCGTGATCAGTTCTGCGGTGCGACCGACGTGGACCTCGATGGGTAAATCGACGCCCCGCAATTGCTCGCGGACAAAATCCGCCTGGCTGGCTTTGAACGAAGCCACGGCAAACCGCACGTTCGGCACGCGCTGGCATACCTGCCGAGCGGCCTTCACGAAGTAGCCGAAGTTGCTTTTCACTTCTTGTGTCCGCGAGCCGGGCAGAATCGCCACTAGTGGCCCGCTGTCGGCGCGTTGCTGTTCGATGAACTTTACGTCGAGCGTTTCACCACGCAGCTGGTCGAAGTAGGGATGGCCGACGTAGGTGGCGTGGCAGCCACGCTCACGGTACCAGGGTTCTTCAAACGGCAACTTGCAAAGGACATGGTCGACGAAGCGGCGCATCTTCTTGATTCGCCAGCCAGCCCAGGCCCAAATCTGTGGCGTGCCATAGTAAAACACCGGGATGCCATGGGCCTTGGCCCGCCGGGCGATCCACCAATTGAAGCCGGGGTAGTCGATCAGTACGACTGCATCGGGGCGCTGATGGCGAAAGTAGCGGTCGGCGCGGCTCGCCAAGCCCCAGAAGCGATGCAAATTTAAGAGCACGCGGGCAAACCACATCACCGCGAGTTTCGTCAGATCTTCGTGCAACTGGCAACCGGCTCCGGCCATCCGCGGCCCGCCATAGCCGACAAATTCGAGATCGCTGCGTCTCGTTTTGAGCTCACGGATGAGATTCGCACCATGCAAGTCGCCGCTCGGCTCGCCCACGGAAAAAAAAATTTTCATCGCTCTCTGCCCTGCAAAGCGCCTCAGATTTTGAGTAAGCGATAAGTACTCTCGACACGGCGAAAGCCACCGCTTGCAGTGAGGCTATTACGAAGTCGCGCGCGGAGTATGTCAAAATACACAGCCTGGCGAAAGCTCAGTTGTAACCGGAGTTTGGGCACATAAAACCGCTACCAGCAACGAAAAACGGACGATGCGCCTCCACGCAACGTCCGTTCTTTCGAAGCGTTTGCTGATCAAGCCGCCAAGGCGGCTACTCCCTATTCTTCTTCCCCGTGGCCATCGCCGTCGCATTCGAAGGTGCGGCCAGAGTCGTCACCGTGTTCGCCGTCGCATTCGAGCACTGCAAGATCGGTTCCGCCATGGGCCAGGGCTGAACCGCTCATGACAGAAGTCCAGCTACAGAGGGCCACCAGAACCGCGAGCCAAGTAAAAAATCTCATGCTACTTCTTCTCCAATTTGGTTTTAGATTAGAGCCAACCAAGAACAGCACGCCATGCATGGCGCTCGCCGGCCACGCGGCCAGACGTAGACAAATTAGATTTTTGACCCAGGACCTTGGAAATCAAGGTGAGCTGGTAAAACTTTAACGAAAACAGAAGCTTCGCCGACAAGTCCGGACGAAGCCCCTTGGTAAAACCCCGCGATTCGTAAAAAGTATCGCAGATCCCTTGAACTACGGCGATAACTGCCGTTTGGATCAACCAGCCGACAAAAGTCGAGCTGAAGCGTTGCGATGCATGTCGTGCTGGCTGCGACCGGCTGGCACCACGCAGGCGAAGAGAGCCACGAGAATCGGTCATCCTAACCCCTTTCCGACACGTCCATTGTGTCGGTTGTCACCGTGTTTCGGCCGGGACCATCTTGGTCCCTGGAGGTCGTTCACGGCGGGCTTGTAATTGTTTCTAGTCCGTTTGAATTTGCTGCACACTGCCAGGCGGAAAACCGGGCGTTTTCGTGCGTGCGGCTTTCGAGGGCCTTGTAGAGCAAACAGGGTGCCGCGCCTTATTTTTTTTGGCCCGACTTGGACAGCAGTAATTCTAGATAGCTCTCCCGAACCGACGGGCCCAGTTCGAGCTCCTTTGCTAGCGAAGCGATAATCCTTTTCGCATCTTCCAGTCCTGGTTCGTCAGCGATGAGTTCTAATTCAACGAACATACCAAGTTCGCCCACCACGTCGTACGCCCCTTGAACCTCCCGTCCACCATAGATGATCCGGAAGGGCCGGCGCTCTTTTGTGACAACAGCAACCGTTACAAATCCCAGGGACCGGAGTAACTCCGCGAATTGGGCACCCTCCGAATCACTCGAATCCAGCGGCAACTCAAGCTCTCGCCTGGTCTTCGAAGCTATGTCTAATTTAGGCCCTTTGTAGGTAATAAAACTTTGGGATCCCACAGTTCGGATTCGAAGAGCTTCGTCCGTATGACCAAAATCGCGACAAGGATGATTGAAATACTGATCTAATTGTACTTCGGGCTCTCCAAGCGTTCCTCCGCGGGCAGCCAGTCGAGTTGCCAACGACCACCCGTTGTCAATTTCTACGCGGTGCTTCTGCTCAACTTCGAAGTTCATCGCAAGTACTTCGGATCGTTGATGGTTGTCGGAAGGTCCGATCGGGCGGCAACTCCAGCCGCATCGAGCGCCCACAGCGGGCTAATTTCGACTGGTAGGTCGCCCGCAACCTTCACACCCGCCGCCACCAACCAACGGCGGTGTTGGTCGCACATGAGTTGGCGGACGTATTCGGGCGTATCGCGCTCGGCTCCCGATGCGTTTTTGAGCGGTGCAAACACTTCCTGTTCGGGATATTCAACGACGATCGCATTCTTGGCATGGGGTAGCAGATCGAATATAAAACGCTCGAACTTCAGCGCATTTGGCGCAGACGGCTGCACCAGCCGGCCGGCCTCATCAAAATGCGGCACCTGCTTGTGGGCGATGTGAAATGGCAGCGCATTTTGGAGTTGCAGCATGCGTTCCAGGAAATCGACGGCAAACACATGCACCGCAATGCTGCCGGCCCAAAACGTAAGCGAGCCGTCCACATTGCGACGCTCTGCGAGATCCTGCGGAAAGTCGCTATACTCAATCACTTGTATCTGTCCCTCGACCGCCACGAAGTTGCCCAGTTTGTCGTGTGGAAACTGTTTCGTGATGGCCATCGACGTGAGTTCCGACTTGACAAGCAAGTGATAGCCGATGAATTCGGCGTCGGCGATCGGTACGAGCGGATTGTCGACTTGCAGATAGAACAACTGCTTGATGCCGCGACGACGCATGTGCTCGATGGCGCCGCTGTCGGCCAACGCCGCGACCGTGCCGCCGTGGCCGTTGGGGCTGAGGAACAATTCGTCCTTATCGGCGAGCAACAGTTTGCCGGTCTTGGCGTCGACGGCCGGCATGGTGCCCTGGCAGAACATGAAGAGGTCATCCTCCGCGAGACCGAAGCGACGGTGCTGATCGAGAAATGCGACCTGCTCGTCGTGCGTAACGGGGCTGGTCATCATGTAGACCGGCACGTCCGCCCCATACCGCCGCGCCGCCGAGAGCGCCTTTTCAAGATGCATCTGTAAGAGCGACGCACCCGAGAGCGACCCAAGGGGATACATGCCCTTCGGCTGTTCGAATCCGAGTCGGCTCCCCTGCCCACCCGCGGTCAGCAATATGCCAATCTCGCCTGCCGAGAGTGCCTGTTCGCCACGTGCCCGGGCTTCGGCCGCCGCGAACTTGCCGGCGTCTCGCTCAGCGAGCCGAACCGCGGGCGGCGGATCGGCCCGGTGTGCCAGCGCTGCCCAATCCTGGGCGGACGCACCGTGGTCAAATAATTCCGCTATCTGGCGAAGATCAATCGCGGCAATCTGAGTTGCCAGATGGGCCCGGCCTGCCTCGTCGATTTCGTCCCAGAACCTCAACAGATGCTGCTGGCCATATGGTTCTAAGTGGGCGGCCAACTCCAAACGGCTCGGTGAGAATAATGTAGTCAGGTTCGTCATAGGTAGCCGCGAACAGGAGAGGCTGGGAACATGGAAGGGGAGTCGATGTTTCTAGTCTCCGCTCCCTGCACCTTGCTCCCTGCTAAAAAATCCATCCTCGCACCCAGGCAAGCGCCAAGCCGCACAGCAAGGGAAACAGCACGAACACCATGCCGTAGGTAAAAATCGATGTCCAGACGTATCTCGGCCAACGTGCCATAGAAGTGTAGTTTATTCAGTCTGACCCCGCCGAACGAAGCGGTTTGATTTAGCGGGTTCCCTCGCCGGTTGCGACCCATGCCCGATCGCATTTATACTGGAAAGGCTGTCATTGGTTACGTTAGATTATAAAGCCTGTCAAGCGAATTCGTATCAGCCTGCACAGGCTGACCCGTCACTTTTTAACATTTTGGGAGTTCAATCCGTGGCATCCGGCAGATACCTGTTCACCAGCGAAGCGGTCAGCATGGGTCACCCCGATAAGTTAGCTGATCAAATTTCCGACGGCGTGCTCGACGCCATGTTCGCTCAGGACCCGCATAGCCGTGTGGCTTGTGAAACGATGGTCACCACGGGCCTGTGCGTCATCGCTGGCGAAGTCACGACCCAAGCTACGGTCGATCTACAGCAGGTAGTGCGCGATGTGGTTCGCGATGTTGGCTATACCGAAGCCGACATGGGCATCAGTGCCGACCATTGCTCGGTGCTAGTGGCGATCCACGAACAATCGCCCGATATCGCCCTGGGCGTCGACGACGATGCTGCCGCGGGCAAAGACATCGGCGCTGGCGATCAGGGCCTGATGTTCGGTTATGCTTGCAACGATACGCCCGAACTGATGCCGCTACCGATTGCCCTGTCGCACCGCATCCTGAATCGCCTGACCGAGGCCCGCAAAAAAGGCGAAGTGAACTGGCTGCGGCCCGACTCCAAGAGCCAGGTGACCGTCGAATATGAGGGCAACACGCCGATCCGCGTCGATACGATCGTCGTCTCGACGCAGCACGGCGCGGATGTAACTAACGCCGAGATTAAGAAGTTCATTATCGAAAAGGTTATCAAGCCATCGCTCGGCGAATGGGCCAGCGACGACATCACCTATCACATCAATCCGACTGGGCGGTTCGTGGTCGGTGGCCCGCACGGCGACTGCGGCCTGACCGGGCGCAAGATCATCGTCGACACTTACGGCGGCTGGGGCCGTCACGGCGGCGGTGCGTTCAGCGGCAAGGACCCGACCAAGGTCGACCGCAGTGCCGCCTACATGGCCCGCTACGTGGCGAAGAACATCGTCGCCTCGGGGCTCTCCGACCGCTGCGAAGTGCAACTGGCTTACGCCATCGGCGTATCGGAGCCGGTGAGCGTCCACGTCGATACGGAAGGCACCGGCAAGATCGATGATGCACGTTTGTGCGAGTTGGTGCGCGAGGTCTTCCCGCTCACGCCCTCGGGGATCATCAAGTACCTCGACCTGCGCCGGCCGATCTATCGCAAGACGGCCGCCGGTGGCCACTTCGGCCGCAACGAGCCGGAATTCACTTGGGAAAAGACCGACAAGGCCCGCGAGCTTGCCAAGGCCGCCGAGGCAGTTACCTCGGCAACGTGAGGTTTCGGGAGGGCAAGTCTCCCGCCGAGCCAACTGAGAACAACCCATGCTGGCCACGGATGGAACATGGCGCGGAAGCGATGTCGCCAGCGACAATTGGCGCGGGGCTGTTGACTCGGCCCTCACTGCGTCGCTTGTGCTCTTGCTCTTCGCCGGTACTTTCCTGTTGGCTCGTCGATTGGGCGGTGCCCTCGATACACTCCTCGCTCCACTACCTTTGGTCCTGACAGCGACCGGCTTGCTGGCCTGGACCGCTGCCATCCGTTTGCATCTTCACGATCGCCGTGCCGTTTGGCTCTCCTTCTTCGTTTTCGCACTGTTCGCCCTCGCCTGCTCGTTCCCAGGCGTTCGCACCCTCGACTGGCTGGTGTGGCTGAGCACCTTGGCGGCGTATGGGCTGATTCCGACCAGATGCGGCTCGCCGGCTGTTGGGTCCGATAAGGTGACCTCGCGGTTGCAGCAACTCACTCGCTCACGGATGGCGGACGGCAGCGAAACAATCGCGGGCACGCTCTTGGCGGAATTCGCGCCGGGCGAGCGGACTGCGGTGCTGCATGTCGCCTTCTGCCCGCCGTTTGAGCGGCTGCCTTCGGTCGACGCGGAAGTTGCCAACAGACCGGCATGTAACGTGAAAGTCGCGCAAGTTCTGCACCAGGGTGTCCGCCTCGAAGCACGATTATCGCGTGCCAGCACCGCCGCCCAGCGGGTCACGATCGAATTCGTCGCCTCCGGCCGGCCCTATGCGGTTTAGCAGCCGCGTTGTCGCGATTTTCGCTCTCCGCTATAATCCGCGCGGATACACCGCCTACCCAAGCACTTGGGAAGGGGTCAGTCTCATTTTTCGACTTCAAATAAATTACCAGTCCTTGACATTAGCCCCGCATAATCGGAACAGACCCCGACGACTGGGAGACATTATTACGAGCAAACTACGGATCGGTTTTGGAGAAGATTCTCATCGCACGGAGCCAGGTGGGCCGTTGCGGTTGGGCGGCGTGAATGTGCCGCACGACCGACAGTTGGTAGGCCACAGCGACGGCGACGTGCTGCTGCATGCCGTGACCGACGCCCTGTTGGGTGCCGCGGCGCTACCCGACATCGGCCGCACCTTCCCGAACACCGACAACGCCAATCGCAACCGCGACTCGGCCGAGATGCTCGTCCTCGCCGCCCACAAAGTGAACGAGGCGGGCTACCAGATTGTGAACCTCGACTGCGTGATCCACGCTGAGCGCCCCAAGCTGGCCGACTACATGGACGCCATCCGCCACCGCATCGCCGGCATCCTCCACCTCAACCCGCACGACGTCGGCCTGAAAGCCAAGACGGGCGAAGGCGTGGGACCAGTCGGCAGCGGCGAAGTGATTGAAGCCCGTTGTGTGGCACTGGTCGAAGCCAATGGTGAGCCATAGGAGCGTGGCTTGAATCGCTGCGGCCCGCGTCTAAGAAGCATCTCTCAACATTCATCAATCTTCAATTTGCATCCACATGAGCACCTCTACGCGACCCATGCCCGCCCAAACTGAACCCGCCGCCACCCCGCATCCGACGCTCCGCGTCTACAACACGCTCAGCCGCGAGAAGGAACCGTTTCGCACCGTGCGCCCCGGGAAGGTCGGCATCTATCTCTGCGGACCCACGGTCTACGACAAGGCCCACATCGGCCACATGGTCGGACCGGTGATCTTCGACTGCATCAAGCGCTACCTCGAATACTGCGGCTACAAAGTCACCTGGGTCGTCAATATCACCGACGTCGACGACAAGCTGATCAAAAAGGCGAATGAGCGCGGCATCACCATGCTCCAGGTCGCCGAGGAGAATATCGCCGACTACAACAGCAACCTCGCCGCGCTCGGCGTCGACCAGATCGATCACTTTCCGCGGGCGACCGAATGCATGAGCGAAATCATCGCATTTATCGAAACGCTGATCGATCGCGGCTTTGCCTATGCGGCGGATGGCGACGTGTACTTTGACGTCGGCCGTGACGCCCAATACGGCAAACTCTCGAACCGCGGCATCGAGTCGGTCCACGGCGATGGCGGCGAGACGGGGGCCCGCAAGCGGCACGTCGCGGACTTCGCCCTCTGGAAGTCGGCTAAGCCGGGCGAACCGTCGTGGGACAGCCCCTGGGGCCAGGGCCGGCCGGGCTGGCATATTGAGTGCTCTGCGATGAGTCGCAAACTGCTCGGCGAGACGTTCGACATCCACGGCGGCGGGCTGGACTTGATGTTCCCGCATCACGAAAACGAAATCGCGCAGAGCGAGTGCTGCCATGCGAAGCCGATGGTCACGTACTGGGCCCACAACGGCCTCTTGCGCGCCGGCGCAGTCAGCGGCAAAATCGGCGGCCGCAGTGAACGCGAAGGCGGCGAGCCTGCTTCAGCAGGCGGGCAACCAGCCGATGCGGTAAGCGGCAAAATGAGCCGCTCCAAAGGCGCCGGCGGTCTCGCCGATTTGATCAAGCGCCAAGGCGGCGAACGCATCCGCTTCTTCCTGCTGCGGACCCACTACCGCAGTACGGTTCTGTTCAATGAACCCGCGATTGAAGAAGCCGGCATCGGCCTCGAATCGTTCTACCGCCTCTTCAAGCGTTACACCCGCATCACGGGCAAGGACTTCTACGCCCTGAAGCCCGCCACCAAACGCGAGGCCGGTGAGCTCGCTTCAGCGAGCGGGGACCCCGTGCTCATGGCCGCCGCCACCTGCCGTCAGAAGTTCATCACCGCGATGGACGACGACTTCAACACCGGCGGCGCGATCGGCGAGTTGTTCGAGCTGGCGAAGATCACCAACAAATTCGCCGACGATACCGACCTCGAAAACAAAGGCAAGTCCGACGCGGCCGCAGTCGCCAAGTTCACGACGCTGCTGACCACGATCAAGGAGTTGGCCAGTATCCTCGGCATTTTCCTGCAGGCCCCAGCGCAAGCCGGCACCGGCGGCGACGAACTGCTCGCCAAAGTGATGCCGCTGGTAATTGAGCTCCGCGCGATGGCCCGCAAGAACAAGAACTTCGCCGTCGCCGACAAGATCCGCGACACCCTCGGCCCCATCGGCGTCACTCTCGAAGATCGCGCCGGCGGCACCGAATGGTCCGGCGGCGGCGAAGAGGCCCTCGACGGAATCATGAAACTGCTGATTCAACTCCGCGCCGACGCCCGCGCCGCCAAAGACTTCGCCACGGGCGACCTGATCCGAAACCAACTCGCCGAGGCCGGCGTTACACTGGAAGACCGCTCCGGCGGCACCGAGTGGACCAAAAAGTAGTAGGCACACTCCGTGTGCCGCAACAGAAGCAGAGCCGATGTATCCTCGCTTCTCACTACGTGCGTTTTTCGCGTTCGCCGCGCTCGTCGCGGTGATTTGTACGTGGTGCGTGCTACCATCGAAGGCGGCGAGAGAATTCATACGCAAACTCGCGGCTGAAGATTACGAAGCGGCGGACGAGATGATTCGCAATGCCGACGACCGCTGCCTGAAAGAATGGAACGAACAACGCTGGTCATTTCAGGCGTCCGGTCGTTTGGCGCCGCTGACCCTCGGCCAACTCGTTCGCGGCCGGCGTTTGGTCCAGCTCGACATCAATTACTTCGCACTCGACCAATTGGTAAATCGCCAAGGCTCGGTCGTCATCACGCCGCTGGGGGCGAAAATGCCGGAAGTTGGACTGGAACTTTATAGCTCGATGATCATCGACGGCCGTGACACGGCAATTCAACGCTAACCGATGCGCCCTAAGTTCTCCTTACGAACGTTGTTTTTGATGACGACAGTTGTCGCGGCGGGATTCTATTGGCTCATGCTTCCGACGATCACGGCGCAGCGATTTGCTCGGGCCATCGCCTCCGAGAATTACCAGCTCGCAGATTCCTACTTTCGCGACCCAGGCGACCAATTCTTGCACAGTTGGAATGAGAAGCACTGGCGATTCCAGGCAAGTGCCAATTTGGATCCGTGGTCGGTTCGAGGATTTGCGATCGGCCGGCGGTCAGTAACCCTGCGCGTGGCATATGGCGATGCCGGGCCGATGCGCCCAGCCGCTTGGATTGTCGTCGCGACTCAGACCGGTTTGCAAAAGCCCGAACCTACATGGAGCGGCGGCGCGGGCGGGGGGGGCATACTATGATCGTCCTCGGCATCGATCCTGGTCTCAACACCACCGGCTACGGCGTGCTCGATTTCGTCGGCCGGCAACCCAAATTGATCGAGGCGGGTGTCGTGCGGGGCAAGCAGAACGCGTCGCTCGCCGAACGAGTAGCTGAAATTCACACCGGGGTAGCCGACGTGATCAAATCGCTCCAGCCGGAAATGCTGGCGATCGAAGATCTCTACTCCCACTACGACCGGCCGACGACCGCAATCCTGATGGGTCACGCCCGCGGGGTCATCTTGCTCGCAGCGGCGCAGGCCGGCATCGCGGTGCACAGCTATCCCTCGACGCAGGTCAAGAAAACCATCACCGGCAACGGCCACGCTGCCAAATGGCAAATCCAAGCGGCGATTCGGCAGGAGTTGGGTCTCGCGGCCGATCCCGAGCCGCCTGACGTGGCCGACGCGCTGGCGATCGCGCTGTGCCATTGTTATTTGACACGGCACGCTGCGATGATTGGCGACCAATAGGGGCTGGGGACCGGCAGCGTAAAGCGGTATGATTTGCCGCGAGCGGGCGTTTGAAGCGATTCGCCCAATCGAGCCAAACCCTAGTCGCAGTCGCGTGGCCGCGACCGCAAAGCCCCCAGCCCCCAGTTCTATGATCACCAAAATTACCGGTCTCCCCATCTCCGTCGTCAGCGACACGCTCACGCTCTCCGTCGGGGCCTTCGAATACGAAATCCTCATCCCCGAATTCGCCCGGCGGCGGTTGCAGGAACAGCTCGGTCGCGAGGTGAGCCTGCACACGATCGAGTACCTTGAGGGCAACGCAATGCAGGGTCGACTGACGCCGCGATTGGTCGGCTTCTTGAGCCCGATCGAGCGCGAGTTCTTCGAGATGTTCTGCGAGGTCGACGGCGTCGGCGTGAAGAAAGCGCTGCGGGCGATGGTCCGGCCGGTGCAGGAGGTCGCTTCGCTGATCGAAGAGCAGGATGCCAAAGGCCTCTCGACGCTTCCCGGCATCGGCCCGGCCACTGCCGAGCGGGTGATCGCCAAGCTCCGCCGCCGCGTGCCGAAGTTTGCTCTGCTAGTGGGCCTCGACCTACCGCCGACAGCCGAGATCGAACGTGACCTGGTCTCCGAAGCGTTCGAAGTGCTGCAGGCGCTGGGCCACAGCGATACCGATGCCCGCCGGCTGCTCGACGATGCCTGCGGAAAGAAACAAAAATACAAGGACGTCGACGCCCTGCTGCATGCCATCTATGAAAAATCCCACAATTGAAGGAAAAGCGGTCGGAGGACAGGGGCTTGGGGGCATTCAGAATCAGTCACCGGCCCGACAGGTATGGCGTGGCTTGAGACTACTGTTGGCCGCCTACTTATTGATTGTGCTCGCTATGACATTCCTCGAAACCTGGCTTGTGTACCCAATTCCGTCGGTCTCGCGCGGCGATTGGCACCCGGCCGGTCTCGATTTCGAAGATGTGCGGTTCATTTCCGACGACGGCACCCAACTGCACGGTTGGTTTATTGAACGTCAAGATGCCAAGCGGGCGATCCTCTACTGCCACGGCAATGGTGAAGATATCAGCTCGAACGCCAACTTCGTCGCGCAGCTCTCCACATCGCTCGATGCGTCGGTCTTCATTTTTGACTACCGCGGTTATGGGCACAGCGAAGGCTCACCGAGCGAGGCCGGCTGCATCGCCGATGGACTTGCCGCTCAACGGTGGCTCGCCAAGCGATCTGGCCGCGAGCCCAGCGAGATTGTCGTTATGGGCCGGTCGATTGGTGGCGGCATTGCCACGGCCATCGCGGCCCAGCAAGGCGCTCGAGCCCTGGTGCTAGTCAACGCTTTCACTCGCCTCACCGATGTTGCCGCTCAACACTATGCTTGGCTACCGGTGCGACTGCTGATGAAAAACCGCTACGACTCAGTGGCACGCATCAGCAAGTATGACGGCCCGGTCTTCCAAAGCCACGGCACCGCCGACTGGATCGTGCCTATCGAACTTGGCCGCAAGCTTTTTGCTGCCGCTCCGACCATTAACAAACGATTTGTCGAATATACCGGCCATGGCCACAACGACCCCGAGCCGGCGGACTACTATCGCGACCTTGCAATTTTTCTTGATAATGAGGCGGAACCAGGCGGTATCGTCAAAGGAGACAAATCTGAATAAACCGCCTCGGAGAGGGGTTGCGACTGGGCCGCCACTCCCGATAATTTTGGGCCAGTCTTGCGGATTGAGCCCAACGACCGGGCTGTACAAGCGGCTGGGCCAAGCTATTATTTGACAGTGCCCTAACCCAGCTCCGTAGGCACTCCTCCACTGCCGATAACTACTAGGTCTGTTCGTCAGCCAATTACGGCAAAATGCCCTGCCGAACTGGCTGACGCCATCCAAAACCATCCTCCCCTCCCCAATTCGACAGATCTCGCCCCTATTATTCCATTTGCCCAAAGCCCCTCAGGCATCGGAATTACCCCCAACTATCGACAATTGCTAGTTGACCCGCTACGATAAACTGTCTGCTAGCTGCCTCCCCTCGACCCTCCCGCAAGGCAAAAACTCGCTCAGGAAGTAGTTGAAGTGATCATCCGCATCATTGAACGCTCGCTGGTCTACCCTGTTCCTTCACGTGAACGCGGCGATTGGCGCCCGCGCTGGTTGCGACCCCAAAATGTTTGGTTTCGGGCCACCGACGAAACCAAACTGCACGGCTGGTACATTCCGCATGCGGAACCCAAGCGGTTTGTCGTGTATTGCCACGGCAATGGTGAGCATGTCGCCGATCAGGCGAATCTGATGTTCCGCCTGCAATCGCATCTCCAGGCGACGCTGTTTGTCTTCGACTATCGCGGCTACGGTCGCAGTCGTGGCAAGCCTTACGAAAAGGGCTGCGTTGCTGACGGACTGGCCGCCCAGCGGTGGTTGGCCCGCAAAGAAGGCGTCTCGAACGAGGACATCACGATCATTGGTCGCTCGATCGGTGGCGGCGTGGCCGTGGCCATGGCGGCCGAGCAGGGCGCCCGGGCTTTAGTGCTGGAAAATACTTTCTCCAAAATGACCGACGCGGCCGCCCATCAGTATCCCTGGCTGCCGGTGAAGCTCGTCATGCGGAACCGCTACAATTCGCTCCGCCGCATCCGTAATTACCACGGCCCCCTGCACCAATGCCACGGCACGGCCGACGAAGTAGTGCCGATTAAACTGGGCCGAGCCCTTCACGCGGCGGCACCGTCCGAATTCAAGCATTTCTACGAAATTCCCTTCGCCCGTCATAACGATGGCTTGCCGCCGAATTACTACGCCTCGTTGGCCGAATTCCTCGATCGGGTCGACGTCCTGGCTGATGCACGGGCTACCAATTGGCCGGCAAAGCGGCAGTTAGTATCGTAGTTCCTACTCCGTGGGCCCAAGCCGCTGGCACCCGATTCGCGCGGAGCAAGCTCAGCCGCTCCATGCCGGTTTCCTGCGGGGAACGCGGCAATCCCTTCGCCGTTTCCGCGGTTTGGGTAATTCTGGTATAGTTCACCTATGCCACGTGAACGGATCCTCTCTGGCGACACTTTGCGCGATGCCGCCTCAGCAACCGCAACGCCGCGCGAAGCAATCGCCAAGCTTCGCGACGATGAAATCGCCCTGCGGCCGCGGCATATGCACG
Organism: Pirellulales bacterium; assembly: GCA_041753435.1. GTDB lineage: Bacteria > Planctomycetota > Planctomycetia > Pirellulales > Lacipirellulaceae > DASYDU01. The sequence continues at coordinate 32,778 of JBGSUJ010000152.1, forward strand.
AGATGGTCGGCCAGCGACAAGTCGCCGAGCGGATCGCTATCGCCGTCGATGCCGCCCGCAAACGCAAGGAACCGCTGGGCCACATCCTGTTCGACGGCCCGCCGGGCCTGGGCAAGACGACCTTCGCCACCTGCATCCCGCGCGATTTGGGCGTCGCCCTGCAAATGACCAGCGGCGCGGTGCTCGCTGCGCCGAAAGACCTGCTGCCCTACCTCACCAACGCCGAAGCGGGGTCGGTCCTGTTCATCGACGAGATCCATCGGCTGCCCAAGGCGGTCGAGGAGTTCATGTACCCGGCGATGGAAGACTTCCGCGTCGACATCACACTGGGCGAAGGGGCGGGCGCTCGGACGGTCACGATGCGGCTGCGGCCGTTCACCGTGATCGGCGCCACGACCCGTAGCGGAATGCTCTCGGCTCCCTTGCGCGACCGCTTCCAAATCCGCGAGCACCTCGAGTTCTACAGCATCGAAGAGCTCACCGAGATCGTCTGTCGCAATGCCGCCAAGCTGAAGATGTCGCTCGCCGACCAGGCTGCCACGAAAATTGCCACCTGCAGCCGCGGCACGCCCCGCATCGCCAACAACCGCCTCCGCTGGGTCCGCGACTATTCGACCAGTAAGCACGACGGCCATGCCGAATTCGAGATCGCCGTCGCTGCGCTCGACATGCTGGGCATCGACCACCTCGGCCTCGACCCGCAGGACCGCAAGTACCTCGAAACGATCTTGCGCGTCTTCCACGGCGGCCCAGCCGGCATCGAAGCAATCGCTCACACGATGAACCTGGCGCTCGACACGCTGGTGGACGAAGTCGAGCCGTTCCTCCTCCGCTCAGAACTAGTCACCCGCACCCCCCGCGGCCGCAAACTGGCCAACCGCGCCTACGAACACCTGGGCGTCTCCCCGCCGGAAGACTCGATCAGCCCTCGCGGCGAGGAAGACAGCTCGCTGCCGTTGTTCGACTGAGTGACGTGGTATGCTGTCAGGAAATGGAAAAAATGGATTCGAATCCTGTACTGTGCTAGAATTGCGGCATGAGCGTTTCACTTTCATCTGAGCAGCGACAGGCGGTGGCCGATCATCCAGGCGAGCCGGTGGAGCTCGTCGACGAAGTCTCCCGGATTCGCTACGTGCTGTTGCCGGCCGACCAATTTGAACGCGTGAAGGCGCTGCTCACCAATGAAGATTTCAGCGTGAGCGAGGCCTACACGGCCCAAAGCGACGCATTGGCGGCCGCCGGCTGGGATGATCCTGAACTCGACGTCTACAACGACTACGATTCCAGTCAACGTCGTGCCGCCGATTAGGATGCCAATCGCCCATGAAGGTTTCTCGCGGCGACGTCGTGCTGGTTGAGTTCCCGTTCACATCGGGCAGTGCCAGCAAGCTGCGTCCGGCCGTGATTGTGCAAAACGATGCCAACAACCGCCGGCTGGAAACTACCATCCTGGCGGCGATCACGAGCAACACTCGATTTCAGGCCGAGCCTACGCAAGTAGCCGTCGACCCATCGACCCCGGATGGTGCTCCGACCGGCCTGCTACGTCCGTCGGCCATTAAGTGCGAGAATCTGGCAACAGTCGAAACACGATTGATCCGTCGAAAAATTGGCGGACTTTCGCAGGGCTTGATCGGCCAACTTGATGCCGCAATCAAGGCTTCGCTGGCGATCTCTTAGCATCTCAGTTCAGCCTTCTCGGAACACGCTGATACCGCAGCGGCGAGAACGACCTGCCGCTGTTCGACTGAAAGCCCGATCGCTCCCCTCTCCTTTCGGGAGGGGGTTAGGGTGAGGAAGAGAGGGCCAGGGTGAGGGAGCAACCGAGCACAGGCGACCAACGTCGCCTGAGCGCAGGGCGGTAGTGCTTTTCCCTCCGCTCTCGACTCTCGACCCTCCGCCTTCCGCTCTCTTCCCCGTCTGGCTGACGGCTGACCGCTGAAGGCTGACGGCCAATGGCTGACGCCTTCTCACCGCTCTCTTTCCCGCCTGGCTGAGAGCCGACAGCTGATCGCTGATGGCGTTCCTCCCCTCAATTGCCAACGCCCCACCAGTCAGGCATAATCGTCGGCACTACCAACATGGTTCTGTAAGGACGCAGACGGTGACGCTCAATCTCTCATCCGCCATCTCTACCTTCGGCAAAGAAGCGAAAGCCAAGCTCTCGAATCCGAGCGCGACCGGCGAACCGGAGGATCAACTCCGCGCCCCGCTCGAAGCGCTCTTCGCCGATCTCGCGGAACTGTGCGGGTTCAAACGCGACTGGCTAGCGGCCGTTGGCGAATCATCCCTTTCCACGCTGAAGGTCCGACCCGATTACGCCATCACGCTGCGAAAAGTGCTCGTTGGCTTCGTCGAAGTCAAAGCGCCAGGCAAAGGGGCAGACCCGCGCCGCTACAAGGGCCACGACAAATGGCAGATGGCGAAGTTGCAATGCGTTCCCCAACCTCATTTACACGGATGGCAACAGCCTCAGTCGTTGGGGAATTTTTCTCTTGGAATTGGTGGGTTTGTGCCCTCCGCTGCTTGCGAGCAATAGAGTTTGAGTAGGAATTGTGCGTTCTGCGTAACTCGTTTAACTGCAGAGGCTTGCCATCAGCGATTGCACTGCATAGACTTTGGTTTTGTGCCAATCAAGTAGGTGGTCACGGAGGCATTTGATTTTGGCAGATACACTGACGGCAGAACAACGCAGTCGGGTTATGTCTCGGAATCGGGGCAAGGGAACGACTCCCGAGCGATACGTTCACGATCTTGCCGAGTCAGCAGGTTTAACATTCGTGCGGAATGACGCCACTCTTCCAGGATCGCCCGATTTAGTTTTCTCCGATGCTAGGCTGGCTGTTTTCGTCGATGGCGATTTCTGGCACGGTTGGCGGTTTCCAGATTGGAAACACCGCGTCCCATCTTACTGGCGCGACAAGATACAAAGGACGAGACAGCGAGTTACCGCAACTTCTGGTGGCTACGCTTGAGAATAACGGATTAATGCCTGAATCGTTTGGATTAGACATGGTTCTCATTGTGATGCGTTACGACGTGAACTGATTGAAAAGTTGCCCTGGCTGAAAACGAATCGATGGAAGGTTCTTCAGAACGCCGTCCCTGGTCCCGTGACGAGCACATTCTTGCATTCAACCTCTACTGCAAGATTTCTTTCGGCACGATTCACATGCGTAACCCGCGTGTGATCGAATTAGCGTCGTCAATTGGCCGCACTGTTGGTGCGGTTTCCTACAAGCTTGCGAATTTCGCCAGACTTGATCCTTCGCTACAAGCGCGAGGAATTCGTGGATTGGCCCACGGTGCATATGGGGAAGTCGAGACATGGAAAGAGTTCTGCGACGATCCTGAATCGCTGGCGTATGAGAGCGAGCGATTGCTCGCTGATCGCCTCGGTAAGCCAATCGAAATGACTGCCGAGATTAGTGAGACAGATTTGCCTAAAGAAGGACTCGAAAGAGAAAGCATCGTTAGGCAACGAGTAAATCAGCAGTTTTTTCGGAAAGCAGTCCTAGCGGCATACGATTGCGCATGCTGCATTACGGGCATCGCCGTTTCTGATCTGCTTGTCGCAAGTCATATTGCTCCATGGGCGATCGACAAGAAGAATAGAATGAATCCAAGGAATGGGCTTTGCTTGAATGCGTTACACGGTAACCGTTCACGGGTCGCGCATAACCTAAACGGTAAGTGGACAGTCAATCTCGAAATTCTCGGAGATTTTGCATGCTATCGGTGTACGAGCGAAAGTGCGATCATCCCGCTGGCTCGTTTTGCCACGTGGCAAGCGAGC
>JBGSUJ010000153.1:0-21200 GCA_041753435.1 Pirellulales bacterium
CCGTTACTCTTTAGGAGGAGACCGCCCCAGTCAAACTGCCCAACTGACACTGTCCGCTGCCTGGTTTCACAGGAATCAGCGTTAGAACTTATGCATTAAAAGGGTGGTATTTCACCAACGGCTCCCCTCGAGCTGGCGCCCAAGGTTCGAAGCCTCCCACCTATCCTACACAGTCAATACACGAGCCCAATATCAGCCTACAGTAAAGGTTCACGGGGTCTTTCCGTCTAGCTGCGGGAACGTGGCATCTTCACCACGACTACAATTTCACCGGGTCGGTGGTTGAGACAGTGCAGCAGTCGTTACGCCATTCATGCAGGTCGGAACTTACCCGACAAGGAACTTCGCTACCTTAGGACCGTCCAGATTGTTACCGTTCCGCGCTCTGAATGTTGAGCGGGGAATGGAGCTTTCTCCCGAAGGAGTCAGCCTCTGCATGTCGCCATGCAGCTCGGACTATATCATTCCGCCTCCGAGGAGGGGATTTGGCGTATAGTCTCTGGGGATTCCACTGCGTCGAACGCTGACATGATTTCTGTTTCCGAGTATTTCCGTTTGCCGCCATCGTTCATATCTCGCCTCAACTTCAACAGCTGTTCGATTCCGGCGCGTTGCAAATGCGATCCCGATTCGATCAGGGTCGCCATCCGTTTAAAAATGGCGAAATCGCGTTGCTTCTTGCTGGACAAAAAGCTGAATCGATTGAAGAAAGGAATGACATGGCTGCGGATCGCTTCGAAGTTGTTCACTTCGAACATCCAGACCTCCCCTTCTTTTTCGCGGATCGTCCCGCACTGCAGATGTCGCTTGAGCAACGCCAAGATCTGGCGGTCTTTTTGCGAAACATTCAAACAAAGCGAGATATTCCACGGAAGTGGATAGTCGGCGCGTCGGCGGAAAGTCAAATGAAAACTTCCCTCGCCGTCGACGAAACCGGCAAAGTAATACCCGATGGGTAAAGGAATCTTGGCGACGTCCAACACAATGGCCTTTCCTGCTGATTGCCTGCACCGCGCGGATTGTCACGGGCGATGAAAATCGCCTCGTACCGTCGGATACTCAGGTTTTCCAGCATATAGCCAAATTTTACAACTACGAGTGTTCCGGCGACATTGTGAAGTCGCCGGCGGTCCGATCCGCCTCGGTTTGCGAGCAAACCTGAGCGAATCCTTTCATAGTTACGGCCGCCGTTTACCGGGGCTTCGGTCGAAAGCTTCACCTTACGGCTAACCTCCTTCCTTAACCTACCGGCACCGGGCAGGCGTCAGACTCTATACATCCACTTGCGTGTTAGCAGAGTCCTGTGTTTTTGATAAACAGTCGCAGAAGCCGATTTACTGTGGCCAAGGGCAGCGTGAACCACCCCTGGCACCCCTTATCGCGAACTTACGGGGTCATTTTGCAGAGTTCCTTAACCAGAATTCTCCCGAGCGCCTTAGACTACTCGTCTCACCTACCTGTGTCGGTTTTAGTACGGTCGATCGTGCTTCGAACTTTAGAAGCTTTTCTTGGATATCCTGCCGATGACTTCGTGAACATAAACGCACTCGGCCCCCTGGCTTGGATTCTGTGGGTGGATTTTCCAATCCCACCACCTTGCCAGGGTTCACGGACATTTCTATTCGTACCGCTCACCTTTCGGACATCGTCCCTCCATCAGTCCACACAACCGGCGCAGGAATATTGACCTGCTGTCCATCGTCTACGCCTTTCGGCCTCGACTAAGGAACCGGCTAACCCTGGGCGGATTTACCTTCCCCAGGAAACCTTAGGCTTTCGGCGGGCAGGATTCTCACCTGCCTTATCGTTACTCATTCCGGCATAATCACCTCTTGGCCCCACCACCGCTCCTTACGGTACGGCTTGTATCTGACCAAGAGCGCTCTCCTACCACGTACATTGCCCGCAGGCGCAGTACATCTATTGCTTCGGTGTGATGCTTACTCCCGTTCATTATGGGCGCAGATCTGCTCGACCAGTAAGCTGTTACGCACTTTTTAAATGGTGGCTGCTTCTAAGCCAACATCCTGGTTGTCTCAGCAAATCAACTTCCTTAGTGACTAAGCATCACTTCGGGACCTTAGCAGATAGTCTGGGTTGTTTCCCTCTCGACCACGAAGCTTATCCCCCGTGGACTTACTCCCGAGATAGTCGCACTAGTATTCGGAGTTTGGTTCAGCAGCGTACTTGGTGAAAAGCCGCAAGCCAATTCAGTATCTCTACCCCTAGTGCGTAGTTGCTCGAGGCTAGGCCAATACCTATTTCGGAGAGAACGAGGTATCTCTGAGTTTGATTACACTTTCAGTCCTCCCCACAAGTCATCCCCTCGGTTTTCAACCCAAGTGGGTTCGGTCCTCCACGCGGTATAACCCGCGCTTCAACCTGCTCATGGGTAGATCACTCAGTTTCGCGTCTACCGCCAACGACATAAGTCGCCCTATTCAGACTCGGTTTCCCTCAGGCTTCGGTCCGGAAGACCTTAACCAAGCCGCGGACGGTAACTCGCCGGATCATTATGCAAAAGGCACGCCGTCACCCATTCCCCGAAGGGCATAGGGCTCCGACCGCTTGTAGGCGTATGGTTTCAGGTTCACATTCCTCCCCTAACAGGGGTTCTTCTCATCTTTCAATCGCCATACTGAGTTCACTATCGGTCATCAGGGAGTATTTAGCCTTACGAGATGGTCCTCGTAGATTCAGTCGGGGTTCCACGTGACCCGACCTACTCAGGTACCCTTCGAGAGATCACCAATTGACGCTTACGGGACTGTCACCCTCTGCGGTTCAATTTTCCAAAAGATTCTGCTAACTGGTGATTTTGTAACTCTCATGTGAAAGGCCCTACAACCCCGCAGAGGAAACCTCCGCGGTTTGGGCTATTTCGCTTTCGCTCGCCGCTACTGACGAAATCGAGTTTTCTTTCTATTCCAGTGGGTACTTAGATGTTTCAGTTCCCCACGTTGGCCACGTGTAGTTATGAATTCACTACACGCTAATTCGGGAATCCCGGGATCATCACTTGTTTGTCAACTCCCCCAGGCTTTTCGCAGACTTCCACGCCCTTCATCGCCTCCTGATGCCAAGACATCCCCCATACGCCCTTAGTAGCTTGGCCACATTTATCGAACGCTCTCCGAAGCGAAAAACAGTCCGGGCCCGAGGACGGGCCGGCTCGCTCTCCACACATTGAGCATTGATACTTGCTGCTACTCTCATCCCAGCCCACCGGCGAAGGTTAAGGCTGGGAGTAACGATTTTTCAAACGTTCTATTCTAAGGACAAATCATTGGAGTCTTAGCTGACACATGTCACCTTCACTGCTCGCTCGCGCGAACCGATCCAGCGGCATGCTCAGTCAAGATGCCACTCTTACAACTTCCAAATTGTCAAAGATCGAACTGGTGAGCCCATAGGCGCTCACCCCGGTCACAATCTACCGGCCTGCCATTTCACACTGCGTAGAACCGTCGAACTACACCGTGCGAATGGACAGAGGCCGGCAAGGCAGATTAAATCCCTCCTGGAATCGGGCTGCCTTACCAGCCTCTGGCCACTCTGAGTAGCGACAACTCATGGACACATGGCTCCCGGAGCAAATGCCCAATGAGTGGAAACGCAAAATGTAGCAGTTCCGAAAAACTGTGTCAAATGCGTGACGAAACTGATTCTACCGAGATCGGTCCGGCGGACAAGGGCCTTGAATCGGAATTTTTCAGGGAACTACTGGGCGGGCAATCCGTGTTCACCAGGGGAAGTCCGTTCGAGCCAATCAGCCGCCCAGAACCGCTCAGAATCCGCTGATTTTTGAGAAGAACTCCGGGCCTGTCGCCGTTGGCTCAGTTCCGATGCGAAAGCCAGCGGCGAGTGGCAACGGCCAGGGCGCCACAAATCCCGCCGAACAGCAGCAAGAACAGCACGAATCCAAAGAGATTCGCCCAATCGGCGGTTCGCGGGGGTCCGTCCCTCCAAATGGTGGTAGTCCAAGGCACCAAGGCCCCGACCGCGAATGCCTGGAGATCGTCGCGGGCATAGATGGCAGCTGTTATCAACGGCGTTGGAAACACGACGTAAAACGTCCATGCCAAGAACCCGGTAAAAGGTCGGCCGAGGGCTCCCGTAAGACCGCAGGCCAGGGCCACCAGCGTCATAGCGATCAGCAGCCAGCGGAGGCTGAATTGGAATCGCGGTCGTTGGCTGGGGTTCGGCATCAATCGGTCTCGGTCGTAGGCGTTCCGACCGGCCGATCTTACCACGCACCAGGTTCGGATCAATCCGATCGAGTCAGATCAATGGCCGATGGGCTGTTGCTGCGACTCTTCTGAGTCAACCGCCGCCTTGGCACGGGCCATGATTTGCTCTGCGGTTTCGTTACTCCGTAACTCAGCGATGCCATGTGACACACCGAGTTGGGGATTCTGCGAAGCTGACGTGGAGTGAGCACTGGAAGCGGCGACCTGCAGGCGTTTAACAACTTGTTTCGCTTCGCCGAGCGTGCTGCCCGGCAAGAGAATGATGAATTCCCCGTCGTCGAGTCGTGCCAATAAGTCCATCTCGCGGAGAACCGACTGAGTAAATACGGCTACGGAATCGAGCGCCAAGCGGGCCACCGATTTGCCATATTGCTGACAGAAGTTAGCGTAATCGTCGACTCGCAGGTACCCCACCGAGAGCGGAATGCTGAAGCGTTGGTGTTCCAGCACTCGACGGCGCATGGTCTCGACGATCGTCGATTTCGAGGCCAGGGTGTCGATCAGCTTGGTATCGCTTTCGGCGCCGGCCTGCGGCGCCCCGCAGTTCACGGGGAGGCATTCTGTTCCGTTGTGCCAGTGGCCACAATTCCGGCCGGCTTCTTTCGACGTGTAAAGCGCGTCGTCGGCATGGCGGATCAACTTGGCCGCGTCATCGTGATTGGCAATCCGTGCGACCCCGATACTGCAAGTGACCGAGAAGAGTTTCCCTTCGAACTTCACCACCGCTGCCTCAACGGCCTTGCGAACGCGCTCGGCCACGATCCGGGCTGCCGGAATGTCGGTGCCTGGCAAAATGACAGCGAACTCTTCGCCACCATAGCGACACGGAAGATCCATTTGACGGGTCGCCTTCACAAGAACTTTACCCACATTACGCAGCACCTCGTCGCCTGCCAGGTGGCCATGCGTGTCGTTGAACTGTTTGAAGTGGTCGATGTCTAGGAGCAGCAACGAAAAAGGTGTGCGATGGCGCTGCCACTCGGCAAGACGGCGTTTTAGCTCGTCGTCGAATGCGCGCCGGTTGGCCAAGCCGGTGAGCGAGTCGGTGCGTGCTTCGTTCTGGTAGCTGCGTAGGTCAGCGGCCTGGGCTTGAATTTGTTTCTCCGCATGTTCCAGCCGTGATTGCAATTCGTTGTTGGCAGCGACGGTGCGGCTGATGGTGGAAAAGACCGCTTCCGATCCTTCGGTTGGGCTACCAGAGGTGAGTGCTTGCAGGTCGGTCGAGATATCCGAAACTTTTAAGCTGTGAGCATCGACATCGCTGACCATGTTCTTCGCATGGTCCTGGATTCGCTGCGAGGCCATCATCGCTCGCTCGGCAGCACGCTGCAGTTCGGCATCGCGCTGCTTGGAACGATCGTTGGACGGTTGCTCGCCCAGGTATGAGCCAAAAAACCACGCTCCCAGCCCGAAGCCAATCACGAGCGCAACGCCCGAGAAAACCAGGCTTAAGAGGAGCAGAATTCCCGTCGAGGGCAGGGCGTCGAACATTAAGGGTGCCTATCGGTAGAGTGGAGAGGGATCCGTGAATTAATATCTAGAGCAACAGTAGCTTTTCGGTCACTACAAAGTTCTGTACAAAGTGCTGTTACCGCAACGTGTGCTTTTATTGCTACCGAGCTCACGAAAACGTAGGTCGCGAAGCCGCCATGTCAACGGCGCAGAAGCCTGAAATCAAGAAGAAATCTCGACTTGCCCCCGCCAGAGAGGTGGGGCAAGGATCCGCTCGTTCGAATCAACAGGTCACTACCAGTCAAAGCCCTCATAATCGAACTTTTCGATCGGAAGAAATGGGCCTACTAATCCTGAAAAGGATTGTGGATGTTGCAGAAGTGCTGGTCAGAATGTTTTCGCTCCGGTTGCCAGGGAGCTCGACAGATTGGCCGTCGGCGGAAGGGCGGAAGAGGGAGTCAGAATCAGGGTGCTAAAACATCGGCCAGAGAGTAGCCCGTCGAGCATCAGGTAGCCGACCACGGCGAGTTCGTTTTCACCGGGAAAATCTGAGGTCAAATCACTCAGCTACGGCCACGCTCAAGTTTTTTGGCATCCGGATAGGCTCTACACTTCCCCTGCCGAGACCTAACAGATTTGATGCTTAATGCGTCTGCTTATCGCGGTTCGCAGGCAATGCGGGCGGATCAAAATGGGCCGCGCGGAGATGGAGGCTCATCATTCCGAAAAGTCCGCCGAACGCCAGGGGCCAGCCGCCTGGTTCGGGGACACTCATCAACAAGGTTGTTTGCGAAGCATGTTCGGCACCCAAGCTGTCGCGCCAGAGAGAGTAGTCAGCCGCGTCGACTCTGCCGTCGCCATTGCCGTCGGCAGCCAGTTGCGTCGTCGAGCCAAAGTTGTTCTTCCAGACGAGATAGTCGGCCGCATCGACGACGCCATTGGCATTGTAATCGCCGGTCAGGATGATCACGTCGGTCACGCCGAACGAGACATTGTCAATATGCACTGCGCCCGACTGGTTGTTCGATTGAACAAACTGCAGCACGAGCCGCGCCTCGACCGTGCCGGCAGGAGCCACGCCCACCAGTTGGCGGCTGACCCACACATCGTTGACCATCGTCGCGTCGGCGATCTGCAGCAGATCTTCGCCGAGATAGCTGGCCGAACCGAAGACACCGCCATGCTGGCTATAGTATTCGATTTTCATCTCGGCGTAGTTACTGGTACCGGCAATACTATCGGCTGAGCGAACGAAGGTGCTGAGCGAGGCCGTCAGCTCGTCGCCCGGCGCAACGGAAAGGCCTTGAAACACGCCCGATTTGTTGGCATTCCCATTGAATTGTCCGAACAGTTTGAGCGATTTGTCGCCGTTCTGCACGGCCTCGCTTTGGGCCGAGACATTGCCAGTGGTATCGCCAAAACTCGTCCAGGCATCGAGCGAGCCGCCGCCCTGGTGGAAGCCGCCCTCATCGAAGCTGCCGTTGTCGAAGTCGGCGCCAGCGTCACTCCACAGAAACGTCGCCACTGATTTGCCAGGAATCATGTAGTTAAAGTGTTGCCCCGCTTCGAAGACCCGCGCCGTGGCGGCCGTCGAATTGGGATTCAGAGCAATGAGCACACGCGAGCCGTCCGGGTTCTGAAAGGCAACTGTGTTGATCGTGCCGCTCGTTGTAGAACCAATGCGCAGCGCTCCCGGCTGCACGGCCTTCGTGACCTGCCCGAGCACGTAGAACTCTTCATTGAACGTGACCGCACCAGTCTCGTTATTGATCGTCACAACCCCGCGGCAATCGGAGCAGCCGTTGAGATGTGGATTGTGGTTTTGGTCGAGAGCCAGGTTCCACAACAGCGCCGAATTTCCCCAATTGCGAATGTTGCCGATAATGATATTCTGAAAGTTCCAAACTAGGTTGTCAGCGAAGTTGGTTGCCCACTCTCCCCCCGTGATCTCAGTGAAATAGATGTCCTTATCAGGGTGGGCATTGTGGACTGTGGTCTGTGCGCTGACGCTTCCTGCGTAGGCATGAAACGCGCTGCCAGCAATGAACTGACGAGCCACTGGATCATTCAGTACTTCGATCGGATAGTTTGGCTGGTCCCAGTTGTGGTCGTAGGCCAGCAGCTTGGTAGTAATTTCCTCCGCGGCAAACAGCGGACCGAGGTGATCCTTAATAAACCGAATCTGTTGGGTCGGCGTCATCGACATCGTCGGGTAATTCGACGTGTGCAGCGGCTCGTTTTGGACGGAGAGTGTATCGATCGGCAAACCGGCGTCTTCATACGCCTCGACAAATTTCGTGAGATAGCGGGCGTATGCGCCTTCCCACTGTGGTGCGAGCGATCCGCCAGTGAGCGAGTTGTTCGTCTTCATCCAGGCCGGTGCAGTCCAGGGCGACGCCATCAGTTTCAAGTCTGGGTTCAGTGCTCGGGCTTGCTGGAGGCGCGGGATGATATACGCCTCGTCGTGGCTGATCGAAAAGTTTTGTTGAAACTCGTCCGTGCCGCCGGGCGGATTGTCGTTAAACGTGTAGAATCCCGACGCCGTGAAGTCGGAAGCGCCAATGGGCACACGCAGATAATTAAGACCGATGCCCGCTTGCGGCGAAAACAACTGACGCATCAATTTGTCGCGTTGGGGAGCGGTTAGTTTGTTCTCCAACAGCCAGGCCGACGAATCCGTCATGGCCGCACCAAAACCGGCCATCGACTGAAAGGTAGTCGTCGGAACCACACTGATCGGCGTGCCACCGCTGCCCGGGCCTGGTTGGAACAATACGTCCGCCTGCTGTTTCAGCAGTTGGCTTTTGTCGCCGGTGGTAACCCAGACATCGACGGCCGACGCATGCGTCGCCAGGGCGGAATAGATGGCCAGCACCCAGATCGACCTGGGCCAGTTGTGTCGTGTCATGCTATTTCTCCGTTTCCATTCTTACTCGTGCGGCTGCGTCGTCCAGTTTGCCGAACACAAACGACCATTCCCAGAGCGGTTAACCAGGCGATATTCGCAGGCTCCGGTACTGTCGTTGCCGCGCGGCCGGAAGCGCCACCGACTCCGTATGCCAGCCCAAAATTCGCCTTCCACGTCAAGTAATCGAGTTGGTCGACGACTCCATCCGGCAGTCCGTTCGCGCCCATCCCGTCGGCTTGTAAATCGTTGCCGGTGGCGCCTGCCGTATCTCTCCAAAGCGTGTAGTCGGCGGCATCCACGACTGAATCGCCGTTGAAATCGCCGAGCAATCGCTCCTGGGCGATCAGCGTCGAGTTAACCGGCACCTCGACAAAGCGTTGGAATAGGCCGCTGGTGGGCCAATGGACCTCTATGAGGTCGATGGTGCCGGATAGTTCGCCGAGCCCAAAATGAGCGGTCAGTTCGCTTTGGCTCAAATAGCTGTCGCCGCTGCGGATTTCCCACACCTGGAATTCGTCGGGCAGATCAAGGTTCGGCACGACTTTAACAAAAGCTCCGATGCCGTCGCGATTCGAGATCGTTCCCTCGGTCGCGACGCGCAGCCAACTTCGCTCGTTTCCACCGTCGTTACGATAAATGATCGGAGCGGCGCCAAAGTTGGCAAGGACGATGTCGAGGTCCCCGTCGTTGTCGTAATCGACATGTATCAATCCGCGGCCTTGTCCCGTATCCGTAATTCCCGAAGCACTTGTCATCTCGGTAAACGTGCCGTTGCCGTTGTTAATTCGCAGCGAGGTATGATCGCCGCCAAATCCGAGGGCGACAAAGCCATTGGTCATGGCGAGGTCGAGATCGGAATCGTTGTCGTAATCAAAAAATGTGCTGCCCCAACCCCAACTGAGTTCCTGCCCCGCCCCACTGTTCCGCACGCCGGCGGCGGTGGTGACATCGGTGAATGTGCGATTTCCGTTGTTGCGGTAAAGCCGGTTACCAGGATTGGTCCCAAGAAACGTCGTATCGAAAATGGCAGTGACCAGCCAGTCGAGGTCGCCGTCGCCATCGTAATCGCCCAGCGTCGTACCCATCCCCGACTTATCGGTACCCACCCCCGCCGCCAGCGTTCCGTCGGTGAAGGTGCCGTCGCCGTTGTTCCAGAACAATTGGCTTGTGCGCGAGTCCGACGAGATCACAAGGTCGGGGTGTCCGTCTCGGTCGAGGTCGCTGAACTGCGGCTGAAAACGGTAGGTGTTGGGCGGATTTGTCACGGCCAGCGGAGTGCGAAAGACATTCAAACCCGCTGCCTGCGTGACATCTTCAAAGTGGCCTGGATTGGCCGCACCCAAATTGCGCAAGAGGCGTGAACCGTTGGAGTCCATGGGGCGGCTATGGTCGGAGGTCATCATGTCGAGATAGCCGTCACCGTCGTAATCGCCGAAGGCCACGCCTTGCCCCTTGCGGTTCAAGGAACCACTTCCCACGGAAATGTCTGTACCGCGGGCGATTGCCTCCTCCGTAAACTGGCCGCTGCCATCGTTGATGTATAACCAATGGCGAGTCGATTGTGCTCCCAGCACCACCAAATCCAGATCGCCATCGTTGTCGATGTCGCCCGCTGCCGCGCCGCTGGTCATTTGAATGTCGGCGAACCCAGCCGCTGCCGACACATCTTCGAACCCGCTGCCGGTGTTGCGATACAAGATATCGGCAGCATCGGCCCGGGTGAAAAACAAGTCGACTAGCCCGTCGCCATCGAAGTCTGCGGCAACGACACCGCCCGTCATCGTCTCCACATCAGTAGAAGTCGCCTGCAGGTGCGCAACGCCCAGCGAGGCCGTCACATTGGTAAACATCGGTGCCGCAGTTACGACAGGCCCGAAACCAAGCGTTCCCGCACTGGCCAAGCATGCCACAATCAGGCTAGGAAGTAACCATGCGTAGCCGCGAGACAGGCCAAAAAGACCGACCGCCCGTCGATTGTCGCGACCTACCACCCGGAAAGACTTCCGTGAGCTCCGTAGCGCGAGTGCCGTGAGAACGAATCCGCCGACCGCAAAATTCGTCGGCTCAGAGATGACCCGAGGTGAACTCCCCATCGTTACGATCAGTAATCGACCCAGGAGAACGGCGCAACGATTCGATTGGAAAAGGCTGTAGCTCATGTGGTGTCACAAAGGTGGAGCAGCGAATCACGATTGATCTTCGATTCCCTTCGACGGCCCGGAAATCTATTGTAATTTGAGTTCACCAGTGCGTTCGAACCCTTAGGCCACAGCTTGCCTCCGAGGGAAACCGAAATGGCCGCTCACCAGGACCACCATCGCAACTGCCAGAGCAGCCGGCGGATAAGTCGACTCGAGGTGGTGCGACTAATGCGCGAGGTGCCGTCATTAGTTTCCCTGGTTCTTAGCCGCTCGACTTCAGGTCGAAGTCGAACGTATTGCGTCCGGGCTTGACTTCTGCGTGGAAACCCGACTGCTTGGGGTCCGCATATTTGGCAGGTGTAATCATTCGCTTGCCAGGCATTCCGCCTGCGGCCGCCGGCGTGGATTCCGTGGCAGCGATGATCACGACGTAGTTTCCCGGGGCCAACCCTTTTTGCGCGCCGGTCGCGAGCGAGTACCCGCCGTACTCATCCGCCAGTGCTGCGGCAGGGGCCCCGCCCGACTCGGGATAGAACATAATCGTAACACGAGTCTGATCTTTCCCCGCCAGGGGTTGGCCATCGAGGGTGACGTTGCCACTCACTGACGAAGGACCGCCGCCACAACCCGTCAACAATGCCCCCGTGGTCATCAAGAATATCAGGCACATCACTGCTTGGCAGCGAATGCCATCTGGCCCGAGCGACTTCGTGCCAAAATGGTATGTTTTCGTCGAAATGTTTTCTCTCGTCGCGAACACTCCCATCGATTTTCTCCATCCTACTTCTACGCTTGTCGCGAAATACTGACCACATTGCCTCAGAGGGATTCGGAGACGACCTCTTCGCCGTCGCGAGTGCAATGAACTCGGAACACCGTACTGTCGCTGGAGTCCGACACAAATCGCACCGAACCATCGCAGGCGGCAAAATGGACGCCACCAGGATGACGGCTCCGAAAACCCT
Organism: Pirellulales bacterium; assembly: GCA_041753435.1. Classification (GTDB taxonomy): domain Bacteria; phylum Planctomycetota; class Planctomycetia; order Pirellulales; family Lacipirellulaceae; genus DASYDU01. The sequence goes on from JBGSUJ010000153.1 coordinate 11,717, forward strand.
GTTGTGGGCCAAAGTCACCCGAGGCTTGTACTTCTTCCACCGTGAGATTCAGCAAAAAATTCAGCGGGATATTGCATGAGCACCAGTCGCCATTCGAGTAGAAAGCGGCGGAGTGGCGGTTGAAGCCTGGCACGTCCTCGCCAATCATGAAGGTCTTACTGGCACCGTCCGTAATGCTGGCCATTTTGATGGGGCGGAGCCAAGTGTTGCGGAAGAAAATTCCATGACAACGTGTGCCGCGGTGACAATCGCGGACGTTGGGCTGCACCGTGTAAATTCCACTCGGATAGCGTGAACCATCGTTGCTCAAGAGCGGCTCCAAATCGAGCCAGGTATCATCCGCCACACCCGAGTAGCTTGTCCGGGCAACACCGAAGCCTGTCCATTGGAAGTGATTGGTGTTGAGCTCTTTGACCGTATCGTCCGAAGGGCATTGCAGAATCGGCAACTGCGTTTTCATTAGTTCCGGCACGAGAATGCTGCCGTCGGCGCTCTTCGAAGTCAAACCGAAACCCGGGAGTGGGTTATTCCGCAATGCTCCCCTGAACGGCCCTTTGCGGTCGAAAGCCCCGCCTTGACGAAATCGGTCGAATAGCGGACCCTCTTCGAGTTCCGGCAAGATCGTCAGGATCCAGCCTTTGCCACTCAGTTTTTTTCCATTGGGATTGCCGGAATTGAAGGCAGCATCCTGGACATTCTTCTCGTCACCACCTGGATCATCCCAGCCTTCACTGGTGGGAAACATCTTCCGCGACTCCTCGTACTTCAAGACCGCCAGCGCCAAGTTCTTCAAGTTGTTGGTGCAGGCAGCCCGGCGAGCGGCCTCGCGCGCCGCTTGAATCGCCGGCAGCAGCAAGGCCACTAGAATCCCGATAATCGCAATCACCACCAGTAGCTCCACGAGCGTGAATCCCAGCTTCACTTTTCGTTTGCAATGTTTCATACCGCCAGCTCCCAATTCCTGGAGTCAATTTACCTTCGAGGGTACGCGCGGAGAGCTGCGCTGTGCCATGCGATTCTCTCCGGCTTTGAGAGAAACATGACAACGGGCAACTCTCCGCACGCAGCCCCCTACAAATGTCGGGTTCCCACTCACGTTCGAGCGTGGAACAAATAATTCTTCCATTCACCACTCGGAGCGACAATCCGCAAGCAATACTTAACCACGCCGCCGCACGCCCAGGGTTGCCAAAGCTCCCAACACCAGCAACATCAGCGTTGCCGGTTCCGGAACGGCGCCAGCAGCGCTTCCCGCGCCGGCCGCAACGATCACGGAGAAATCCTTGAAGACAACCCCGTCGTCGCCGCCAAAGAAGATCCGCGACGGATCGACGGGCCATGCCGGCGAGACAAGTTGTCCAAAATTCGCTGCCCAAAAATCGCGGTCGGCTTCGTCAATGAGATTTTGGCTCAGGCCCGTGTTGTCCCAGTTTGGCCAGAGCCAATTAATCGTCAAATCCTTCGCATCACGCCAGTCCGTGAAGTCGGAGGCATCGAAATGGTGTGCGCTGAACGGATCCGCCTGCCGACCGCCACCGCATGATGTCAGTCCGCAGGTAATGCTGCTCAGGTCGACGACCGGTGCTGTGTGATCGGCTGCGAATGCTCCTCCCGTGTAATCGAAGTCAATGGAATACGTCATCGTCTTGGCGTCTTTATCGTAAGACATTTGCAATCGATGGGTACCGCCGAGCGCCAATTCTGGCTGGGGAGGATTATTGACCCATGTATTCACGTCGTCAGCTGACTTGAACGTCGTCAGATTCCCATCGGAGGCCCCGTTTTCGGGGGTCACAAACGTCGAAGAGAAGTCGGAACCCCAATCCGGTACGCGGAACAACGCCGCATCGCCGGCCCCCATCCCAAAGAAAACTTGTTCGCCTACTCCGGGGCCACCGACCGTATCGGACTCGGTGTACGTAATCTCAGCGACAAAACTGACCGTGGCATAGTCGCTATCGACGGTGCGCATGTAGTTCCGCCCACCGTCGCCGGCAAACTCCGGGCCGCCGAACCTGGCGCCCGTGGAGTCAAAGCGCACGGTCGGGTCCTTATCGAAGTTCTCCAGATCCAGACCGTCGGTGGAGAAAAAATTGAATCCCGCTGCCCCGACTGCCGCCTGGGTGGCGGGCAACGTCGAGTTACCGGTAAATCCCGTGAGGGAGTTCGAGAATGAACTGGCCGCCGGAGCGACAGCCGCCTGCAGCAGGGTCAGCGAGAAAGCCCCCGCCACGCAAAAGATCCGCATCCTGTGTAGTTTCATGAGTTTGTCTCTCAAATACAAAAGGGGCCAAGGCAAGGAAAGGCAGCAGCCGACCCCTCGTGATGGATCGGCTGCCGCACTTTTTGCTCTCAAAAATCCAACCGTTCAAAAATCCCTATTGCATGGGCCAGCAAGTGGCAACCAACGTCCGTCACTCGACGCACCCACGCAAAACTTTCTCCTTCCGACTACCGTTTGCCGGCAAACCGCCGACCCACCAGCAGCACAAGACCCAATAGCATCAGCGCTCCTGCCGCTGGCTCCGGAACAACCATGATCGACAGGTCGCGGAAGACCGTCCCATCATCGCCGCCGAAGAAGATCCGTGAGGGCTCCGTCGGCCAGCCATCGACTGCGAACAGTGTCGAAGTGGCGATCGGAAAATTACTCACAACAGCATCGGCCACGAATGGCCCGCCGGCATAATTAACGTCGATCTCGCCAAGCAATAGCTTGGTGGCCGGATCGAACGTCATCCGGAACCGATGGGTGCCGGCGTCGAATCCGGGCACTAGAGTGTCGCCGAAACTATTAACGTCGTTCGCAGTTCTAAAGCGAGTGAACTTATCGTTGTTGGTCTCCGGCCAGAACGAGGCGGAGGAGAATTGCGTGCTCCAGTCCGGTGTGCCGAACAGCGCCCGGTCGCCGGCCCCCAACCCAATGTACACCGCCTGACCATCGGCAGTGTCGAAGGTGATCTCGGCCTTAAACTTGACCGTGGCGTAGTCGCTGTCGTTGGTCCGCATGTAGTTGCGGCCCCCGTCGCCGTCCCACAGCGAGCCGAAATGAGCGCCGCTGCCGTCGAAGACCACCGAGTCATCGCTGGTTTGTTCTAGGAAATCATCATCCGGATCGTCCGGGGTGCCGTTATTGTTATTTGCAAAAGTCGGGCCTGTGGTGCTGAAGAAATTCAGCCCCGCCGCCCCGACCGCCGCTTGGGTTCCCGCCTGCGTCGAATCGCCCGTAAACCCCGCGAGCGAGTTTGAAAGCGAAGAGGCAGCATTGGCGGCGACAGCGAATGCCAATACGCCGCAGCCTGCCAGGCCAACAACATCTAACCGAAGTAACCTCATTAGTCATTTCCTCCACAAAGTTGACAAACCAGAAACGGCCCGCACATCGGCATAGCTCCGCTCCCACCGGGGAACGGTTTCACACCGATCAAGATCTAACAAGCAAGATCTGCCAAGGAGTCATCAAGGAAAAGCGAGCCAACCAAAACCAATGAACGCAGAAAAGACCCTACCATCAAACAAGCAACCTGCCCCTAAAATCCCTCGCTTGACAGCGATTTTCCGCCTGACGGACGTACGCCCGATCGCCCTCTATCCAACCGCCAACTCGACCACACCTCAATCACTAAACTTCAGTAGTCGCCGAGCGTCGGCTGCCCCCCTCGAACGGACCCACAATCGAGAGCACGTCTGTCTCACCCAACACATACGACCGGCGAGTCGAATGTGAACGGAAAAAACCTCCGCAGGCCGATTATCGACCAAGTATGCCCATTTTCCTCGGAGCGATAACCCTAATAGGTGGCTGATAATCCACGACTTATGGTGGCTGGCGGCGGCTTCGCTGTTTCGACGGCGAGCGAGGCTGGCCAATTTCAATCTACCCACTTATTTCCTCGTTGAAACTCCGTGAATTCCTTGATTTGACGGTTCACATTAGCGGGTCTAACCGTATATCTATTGTAGTAGATAGCGAACGAACGCAGTTTCGCGTGGAGGGGTTGTTTGCGCCTGCCCGGGCGTCGGCTGGGAATGGTCTGCCGCCGCCTCAGATGGGGTGGATCGTCACTGCGGCGAGATTGGCGGTTAAAACGACACCTTGGGCGAGCGGGCTGACCACTGAGGCGGGCTACCATGAGCGGCAAAGGGAACGAAAACGAGTTGGCACAGCAGTCCAGCGACGACCGGCTGGCAGAATTTCTCGAGCTGTACTCGAGCCATTACTTGCGCCTCCAGTTTTATGTCACCGCTTTGCTGCCGACGGCGAACGACGCTTCGGACGTGCTGCAAGAAACCAGTCTGGTGCTGTGGCGTAAGTTCGATACGTTTGAGTTGGGTACTAATTTTTTTGCCTGGGCCTGCAGGATCGCGCGGTTTCAGGTGCTGAAGTGCCGCGAACGGCAAGGTCGCTCGGCCCGCTTGTTCGATACCAGCCTGCTCGAGAAACTGGCGGCGGAAGCCTGCGACGAAAATGTGGTCCGCGGCGTGCCGCTCCAGGCTTTGGAAAAATGTTTAGGAAAACTTGGTGAAAACGATCGGACGCTGATTCGGCGCCGTTACCAGCGAGGGACCACCGTTCAGCAGCTTGCAGCCGAAGTGGGACGCTCCGCCAATTCGCTTTCGAAATCACTGGGCCGAATCCGCCGCGCGCTGCTGAAATGTATCGATCGTACCATGGCCCTCGAAGGTCGAGAGTAGAATGCTAACTGCCATGATTCAACCCCAGAAAACCGAGCCGCAAACATTGCTTGGCGGAAGCGAATTGGTCAGTTTTGGGCGGCTGAGCGCCATGGTAAATCACCGGCATAGGACGAACGGATCATGGATGTGGGTGAGTCGAGGGTTCGAGATATGAGGTCACACGATGAACATGCCGATTCGGACTGCGATCCCGTTCTCCTCGAAGAATTGGACCGCTTGCTGGCCAGTCTTTGCGACGACATTTTGACGGATAGCGATCGGCAGCGCCTCAATCAGATATTGGGTGAGCATGCCGCGGCTCGGTCCTATTATCTGCGGAACTTCGTCCTGCACAACGCTCTGGCGATGACGGCTGGTAGCCCAGTAGGCTGTTTTGCCGCCGACGTGCATTTGGCGGTCGAACGCTTGACGCTTGAGCGGTTTGCGGGGTGCATGAGCGCAACGGCCAGAAACGAGTTGGCTTCGCTGTCCGATCGGGTGCGTCCCTGGCACGCTATGGTGAAAGGGGTGATCTCGATCTCCGCAGTTTTGTTGATTGGCTTCGCGTGGTGGTTTGTTCAACGGGTTGACCAGCACGACGAGCGACTGAATACCGTGGCGGCTACAGATGATCCACCGGCGGAAACCGACTTCGCCGATGATCAGCCGCTGGTTGCCGAGGTGACGTATGTGTCGAATCCGGCGATCTGGCAGAATCCCAATGGTTCGTACGCATTTGCCTCGCGCATCCGGTCCGGGCATTGTTTGACGATCGAACGCGGCCAGATCGAATTGACGTATTTGTCAGGGGCCAAACTACTGCTGACAGGACCATCCGAGTTCTTGGTCCATCCCACGGGCGGCAAATTGCGCCGTGGAGAACTCGTCGCGCGCGTCCCCCAAGCGGGACACGGTTTTACCGTTGAAACTCCGCATGGCAAGGTGATCGACCTGGGCACGGAGTTCGGCGTGGTCGTCGACGACTTTGGAATTTCGCAAGTGAGCGTCTTTGAAGGCAAGGTCGAGACTGTGCCGGCTCGAACCGACGGCACAGGCCAAGACAAGATTGAACTCACCTCCGGCCGCGCAATCCAATGGAGCGAGGATGCCATCATTCCGATCGATGTTCGCGGCCGCCGCTACCAGCGTCTGAGCGAGGAATCTCCGGCTGGACCTGCTGAGCTAGTAGCGACAGGTTCCTGGAATCAGGATTTTCGCGTGGAATCTTTGGCTTCGGATCGTTGGACAACGCTGGGAGAGGTCTCGTCATCCAGCCGTGGCTTGCGGTTGGGCGGCAGCACGGCGGCTGAGCAACGACCTTATTTACTGTCGGCTCAGGAATTCGATCCCTCTCGCGGTGCAATTACCATTGTGTGCGATCTGAGGTTCGAAGATGCCCACGACGTGGAATCGGCTTCCTTTGCAATTCTCACCCGCAGTTCCGACCAACTAAGTAAGTCTGGTACGTTGTGGCAGGATATGCTGGCCCGCTCGGTCCGCTGCCGTCTAGAGGCAAACTTGCAATCGGGCGAGGGTAGGCTGGAAGTTGGTACCAAGCACGAAGCCGACCGCGAGCTTTCTAATTTGTCGTGGGGCGGTTTCTCGCGGCCGCAGCCTGACGCGCTGTACCGCCTTGAGGTGCGCGATGATGGACTGAATGTTTCGTTTACCGTCTCACTCGTGGAAAATCCCTCCGTGCGCAAGACGATCTCCTGTCGTTCCTTGTTCCGCGGCAATCAGAACTTTATTGCCTTGGAAGGCACAAGCTCCGGTACGACTGTGGTCGAGCGATTGAGTATTTCGCAGGAGATTTCGCCGCTCGACAACGACAAATTGGTGGGCTCACAGATGATCGGCAGATCCCCGGAGCACGGAGTGAGTGAGGCCGATTCGGCAAAGCAACTTGACGCGCTGACTCCGGCCGATGCAGAGCTGGTGTTGCGGGACAGTTTTGACCACGGCAAGCTGAATTCCAAAGTCTGGACGACACTCGGCGACGTCGTAATGTTAGATGGCCAGGTACAGCTTGGTTTGCCGAATGAAGAGCGGCATATCGATACCTGGAAGGCCCGCCCGTACTTGCTGACCAGAGAACGGTTTCAGCCGGCCGCCCGCCCGCTGACAATTCTAGGCAAAGTGACGTTTGCCGAGAATTACTTACATGGCTATGGAGGATCGTTTGCCGTGATGACCCGCTCCGATAACGTACACGGCGGAGGGCCAGGCTGGGAAAACTCGATTCTACGGCGGGGAGTCCGCTTCAATTTCTGGCCGGCAGCCTATGGATTTGATCACAGCCTCGAAATCCATGAGAAACCCTCGCCGAATACGATTTCCTTACTTGTTGCCGAAGGATTTCCGATTGCGCCGAATTCTCGATCGTATTTCTTCCAGATATTCGACGATGGCCGCTCGGCGACACTTACCTATCTCGATTCCCAAGATCCTACCCTGCGCAAAACAATTTCGCACCCCACCAGTTCCGCATCGTCGATGGGTGGGCATATCGGTTTCGAAAGCTGTTGGGGCTCTCCCGTGACGTTGGATGACATCCGCATCTTTCGCGCCACCGATCTCAGCGATTAAGGGCAAGATGAGCGTCTCTTGATCGCCAGAAATGCACGCAGTAAATCGGACATTTACGGTGCTACCTTATCGGTTTTTTCCGGGAAGCCGAGGTGATCGTGGACGACCTACAGCACCCTCTCGGATCTCATGAAGTGCGGTTCGGCTAGCTGCTCGAACGGTGCCGCAAATTGTGAGGAACATGCCTCACGGACGAGGAGGCTAATCGCAGTTTTCCCAAATGAGTCAATGCGTCAAAAGAGAGACCGTTCCCCGCAGACCTTGGGGAGGAGCCGTAAATTATTGACTTGGCCTAGGATTTTATCCAGTGGAGGCGGCGGGACGGCAATAGAACTTCTGAATGGCGTAGCAAGTTGGGGTCCTGAGCTTCAGAAACTAATGCGAACGCTCCACACTTCCCGTCACAACACCTAGTCCAAGCCGCGTTCGGTCGAGTTTTCACGTGCTTTTTTGGCGTCACAGTCGAGATCCAATATAATGATCCGAATGAAATTGTGGTGGTCGCAGGCAACACTTCGAGATGAATGAAACCTTTCGACTTCGTTCGGCTGTGAAATACCAGGGAATGGCACTCAGCGCTCTGTTCCTGGCAGTTCTAGTGGGCTATTGGTCCATGTTGCTCATCGATGACCCCGCCAAGCTTGGGTTTAAAGGTAACTTCTCCGTTCTCCGCGTTGCTTGGTTCGGATCTTTAGTGTTCGGCACGATGCTGCTGCTGTCTCTTTACATCTGGATCGCTTATTACGTCGAACGCTTCAGCATCAACGGCACCACGATCTCAATACGGTCGATGCTCCAAAAGCGGCAGTTCGACGTGTGCGAAATTACGTGCTTGCACTGGCGGCCTTACCCTGCTGGAGGAAGTATCCGCTTTGTGGGTTCAGGCCTCAAAGCACGCCTGGACTTGTATGGCTACAGGTAACCGTTCACGCCCTGGGGAGTAGTGAAGGGGCTGTTTGACGGTCGAAGCTGGCTTGGACGGCACGGGTGACGAAGTCGAAGGCGTTCAGGTTTTGTTGCCGACAGGTTTCGATTACGGTGAGCATTGTTTCGGCGAACCGACTGCCGCCCGCGCTTTGCGTACCGAACGACAGCTTGCGCCAGATGACGGCGTGGCGCAGCGCCCGCTCGCTGGCGTTGTTGGTCGGCTCGACCCCTTCGACGCGGACGAACGTCCACAGCCAGTCGCGATGGTCATGAAGTTCCCGGCACATCCCGGCGATCGAGCGGTTGCCGCTCTTTGCTCCGCGCAGCAGCAGGCGCTCGACCTCGCGGCGGACCGGGACCATGCGGCGGACGAAGGCGGCGCGAGAGATCGTGCCGGCGCGATAGTCGGCCCAGTGCACGAACAACTTCCTGACGCTGCGACGCAGGTCGTAGCCCAGTCGCTTGGCCTGGCCGTCGCCGCCGTCGATCAGTGCCTGAAAATCCCGTTTCAAATGGGCCCAGCACCACTGTAAACGCTTGGCTCGCCAGTACATCTTCGCCCGATCGCAGGTCACCACGCCGACGAACTCGGCCGTGAGCAGCTCGACCAGCGCCGTCGCCTCGCGGGTGGCGCGGATCGCGAACACCGTAAACTGGCGGGCCACGAACGTCCACAGCCACGCTTTCTGGTTTTGCTCTTTGGTTGCTGTTTCGTCGCCGCTGACTCGGTCCTGCTGCGGCAGTTGAGCGACCAACTCGTCGTACGTTGGGCGCAAGGCCGCCGTCGCCTGGCGTTGCATCTTCACCGCGAGCGCCGGACAGCACGGTTGGCCCACGAGGACGGCGAGAAACTCGGCGGTCCGCCGCTTGCTTTGTCGGTAGTACGCCATGAGCAGCGCGGCGAGCGCCACCAGCCGCGGACCCGACTGGCCCGCCGGCACGCCCGGCGGCAATTCCGCGCAGGTCGTCTCGCCGCAGCACCGACAGGCAAGCCGATGTCGCCGGTACTCGGTGACGTGCGGCTTGATCTCCGGCAATTCCCAGACCTGATGCCGCAACGGCTCGAGGTCACGGCCGCGGAGCGGCTCGCCGCAACGCCGGCACTCGGTCGGCTTCAGGTCTTGGACCTCGTCGCAGTCTTTCGTCGGCACAAGCGACCGCTCGTGTTTCACGTGACCCGGCTGACCGCCGCGACGCTTTTTCGATTTCGATCGCCGAGGCAGCGGCTTGGCGTGCGGATGCTGCGTGCTGGGCGGCAACGACGAATTCTGCGGCGTTTTGCCCTTCACTTGCC
>JBGSUJ010000154.1:0-27926 GCA_041753435.1 Pirellulales bacterium
AAAATTTGCGCATCGTGCCTGCCTCGAAGATGCTGAACCTATTCGCCCCCCGGGTAATCGGGGCTGTAATTGGGCGATTCCTGCGTAATGACGATGTCATGCGGATGGCTTTCCCTAACGCTTGCTGGCGAGACCCGCAAAAACCGCGCGTCCTTGCGCAGCTCGTCAACATTCTTGGCACCACAGTAACCCATGCCGGCCCGCAGGCCGCCGACAAGTTGATACACGTAAGGACCGAGCGTGCCCCGATACGGGACGCGCCCCTCGACCCCTTCGGGGACGAGCTTGCCGGTTTCGCGTGTGTCGCCTTGCCGATAACGTTCGCTTGAACCTTTGACCATCGCCCCCATCGACCCCATGCCGCGGTACACCTTGAAGGTGCGGCCTTGGTACAAGATCATTTCGCCTGGGCTTTCTTCCAGGCCCGCGAAGAGCCCGCCGATCATCACGGCGTGCGCCCCAGCGGCGATGGCTTTGGTAATGTCTCCTGAATAACGAATGCCGCCGTCGGCAATCACCGGTATGTTTTTCTTGGCCGCGGCTTTCGCGGCTTCTTGGATCGCCGTAATTTGCGGCACGCCGACGCCGGAAATCATGCGCGTCGTGCAGATCGATCCCGGCCCGATGCCAACCTTCACCGCATTCGCACCAGCCGACACAAGGTCGCGTGCTCCGTCGCGCGTGGCCACGTTGCCGGCCACAACGTCGATCTCCCAACTCTTCTTGATCTGGCGGACGGTCTCGACCACATTGGCCGAATGGCCGTGGGCGCTGTCGACCACCAGGAAGTCGACGTCTTTAGCGATCAGGCTGCCGGCCCGTTCAAAATCGAACACACCCACCGCAGCTCCCACCCGCAGCCGACCTTGGGGGTCTTTGGCTGCTTGCGGGAAGCGCCGCATCATGTCGATGTCTTTGATCGTAATCAGTCCGGTCAGTCTGTTATTTTCGTCAACCAGCAGGAGCTTCTCGACCTTTTTTGCCATCAAAATCTTCTCAGCTTGCTCAAGCGTCACGGTTCCCTGTGCTGTCACCAGGTGATCCTTGGTCATGACTTGAGCGATGGGCAGGTCGTTATGTTCGAGAAAACGCAGGTCGCGGCGGGTGATGATGCCCACCAGCTTGCCGTTCTCGACGATCGGAATGCCGCTGACGTTCGATTGCTGCATTGTTTGATGCGCAGTAGCGACGCTAGCATCGGGTGGGAGAGTGACGGGGTCGACGATGATGCCGTTGGCCGAGCGTTTTACTTTGTCGACCTCTTCGGTCTGTCGTTCGACCGACATATTCTTGTGAATCACGCCAAGTCCGCCCTCTTGGGCCAGCGCGATGGCCATCGCGCTTTCGGTTACCGTGTCCATCGGCGAGCTGAGGATCGGGATGTTCATCGAGATGCGACTGGTGAGCTTGGTGCCGACTTCGACCTCGGTGGGCACGACGGTGCTGAACTGTGGTTCGATCAGCACGTCGTCAAATGTGAGCCCGGTGCGGGCAAACTTATCGGCCATTTGGTGGGCGACTTTTTCAACAGCTCTCAAATCCATGACCAATCCTCCGAGGGCAATCTAGTAATTATCGCCGAGCGGGTGGCCGGCTGACAAGGTGCATGGAGAGAGCCGGCAGACCACGAGCAATCGCCGACTACTCTGGAAAAGCCAGACAATCGATTTGCTGAGCCAACGGTGAGAGTACGGGGACGGTGAAGCCCAGTCGCCCCACGTTATTCGACTCACTGCTCATCAGTTAGGAATGACGGACCGTTGCGACTAGGAAGAATTGGCTAATTGCACACGGCAATCGCTTCGGTTGTCGCGACCACTTTGGCATACGCGAAGCCCAGTGCCGACATGAATGCAGCGTGGACGTCGTCGGCTGGAACTTGTTTGCCGTTAAATTCCACGTTTCGCGTTGCACACGCGTCGTGGGCGAGTACGCAGTCGAAACCCAGGTCGGCGGCGGCGCGGGTTGTGGCATCGATGCAGATGTGGCTCATCGCGCCGCAAATGGCCAGTCGTTCGACGCCGGTTTTTTTGAGATCGTCGAGCAAGCTCGTCTCGCGGAAACTGTTGGGGAAGTGTTTGACGATAACTGGTTCGTTGGGCCCGGGAGCGATCGAGCGATGAATCTTTGCGCCGTTGCTGTTGGCGACGAAGAACGGAGCGGATTCGTCTTCCCAGGTATGTTGAATGTGGAAAGTCGGCAACTTCGAGCTGCGGAAGTGGGAAAGCAATTTAGCGGCATTCGCGGCCGCTCGATCGATGTCGACAAGCGTCATCTTGCCGCCGGGGAAGTAATCGTTCTGGATATCGACAAGGATAAGGCCGGTTTTCATGACTGCCTGGGAAAATGCGCGGGGAGTGGGGGAGAGGGGGTAAGTGCCATTATTCCGCAGAGAGAGCGGCTAGGGAAGGTGGGATGCGTTATGGCGCGGGGAATACCCGCTCCGCTGCGTCTCGAGGAACTCGGCGGCGCGTTGGGGTTGAACAGTTGCTCTGGCATGCCGCATCAGCGGTAGTCGTCCATGCCGAGGCGAAGTTTGAGCTCGTCGAACTCTTGGATGAACCGCTCTGTAGTCGAGTGGACATGCTCGGCTTCGGTGATGAACTTCATGTCCTCGCGGCAGTTGAGATGGCTGTCGATGAGGATGCCTTCGTAAGGCGTGAGGTTCTGGCCGTAAACCAAGAGCAGCTTGTGTTCGTCGAGCTGTACTTCTTGTGGGATGTTCGGGTTGAGGACCGCAATGCCGGTGCAGCCGTCGTTGATTAACAGTTCTTCGAAGTCCCACAAGATGCTCTGCAGAATGGGCAACTCGATATGCTCGCGGTAGAGATCGGTGTGACCATGTGATTCTTGCGAGTGGCTGGTTTCGAGCACCACGTCGACGACGTCGCCGAGCGGTGAGAGCAGCTCGATGAAGGTCTCCATAATCCGCGGTTTGGTGATTGAGGCCATCAACACGGGAATACTCGACCGGCTCTCGTTGTCGCGGTAGACATCGTGGCGGAAGCCGGCCGATGGAATGACTTCCAGGTTGTACGATGGCCGAACGGCTTCCGTAAGTTCGAAGTTGCCGTACCGAGCGACAGCCAGATGCGCTTCGAGTTCGTTCTCGCTGAGCTGCTCGAAACTATGGGCGGTCTTGACCGGCGACTGGTCATCAAAGACGTTGACAAAAAATTGTTTCAAGAACCCCATCGGTTATTCTCTCGGCTTGTTCAGATGTTTGCTGCGTTCAGTTTTTTGGAGGGGGGCTTTGCAGTGGAGACGAACGCTTGGTGTCAGTTGTTGGGGAATCTGCTGGCCGGGAGCACATTATTTCCGCAGAACATGGTGGGTCTGGACAAAGGTAGGTTACGCTGCGCGCGGCCAAGTCGAGAGGGTGTCGGACGAGAGGCGAAAAGCAGGGCCGGGCACTCTACAGACCGCACGACCGGACCAGGCGATTGGCAGCGTGCGCAAGGTGCGGATTCAGCCGTCAGGAAGGCCGAATAAATGTTCAAAACGGGAGAAAGCTACGTTGCTTTTTGGCAGCGTGCGAGTGTCATGATCGCCATCGCGGTGCCGTATTGCTGGTGGTAATTGTAGAAGGGGTAGTCCCACCAACTGCCGTCCTTTTCTTGCAGCGGTAACAAGATGTGAGCCAGGTGATCTTGGAAATGGGGCCGGTCGACGGGCGGCAGCAACTCGATGCACTGCGACGCGTACCAGTGGCCGTAGTAATAGAAATATCCGGCCACGTAAAAGTGCGATTCGTGGGGGACGGGAAACTTGCGGCCCATGCTGAGCCAGCCGTTGCGGGCGATCAGGCGGTCGAGCCAGGTTTCGATCACCTTGTCGGTGACGCGCTGGTCGCCGTAGAGCCGCAAGGCGAGATTGCAGACTTGCGAGCGGCCCAGGCTGCCGCCTGCACGGTTGATCAAGTGCATCGGCGCCAAGCGGAGGTATTCGCCATAAGCGTATGTGAAGTCGGGATATTGCTGCCGATGGATCGAGGCCACCGCCTTCTTGATGAGGCGCTCCGGAAAATCCACCCCGATCGCTTTCGCTTCGTGGAGTGCAATCAGGCAAGTGGCCGTGGTAAAGCTGTTCGAAGAGTCGCCGGGGATTTGTGTGCCGGCGACCATGTCGTAATAGCCCCAGCCGCCGGCGAGGAAACTGTAGCGGCTCAGCATTTCTGCCTGATCGGTGGTGAGTTGTTTCAAGTTGGCTTGCTTTTCTGTGTCGCCCTCAGCGCGTTGATAGAGGCGCACCAAGGCTTGAATGGCATAGGCATGGCCCCAGGTATTGTAGAGTGCATCGGGCGTGGCCCGGCGCAGGCGCGGGAGTCGCTTGATGAGCCACTGTTCGCCGCGCTCGATCGCAGTAGATAGACGTGGGCGCTGTTCATCGGAAGCATGTGATTCTGCTTCGACAAGCGCCATGATTGCCAGGCCAGTCACTCCGGTACGAAACGCATCGTGAGCCCCCGGGGGCGGCGCATAGATATTCAGCCCTTTCGTTCTTTCAGGGCTACCCCACGAGCCATCGGGGCGTTGATCGTCGAGCAGAAATTCTATGCCACGTTGGATAGCAGCGGTGATCGCCTCTGGATCGGGCGGCTTGATTGCTGTGGGTTGCGGGCCGCTGGTGGCGAGTTTGGAGAGTAGTCTGGCCGTTGCGCTGCGGGGGGCGGGTTCTTCGCTGGCGCTAGAAGTATGCGATTTTTCCGCAACGACTTCCTCCGCCACGAGTCGTTTTGCATGTGCGAACGACGCAATCGCGACAGCGCAGCCGAGCAGCGGCAGAATCCATTTGTCTCGGGAAGTCATGCTGCAATCCTTTTGCTGATGTCGTGCGAATTGCTACTCGGCTGTTTGCTGGGCTGGCTTTTTTTCGTCTTCCAGTGAAACGACGTCACCTTCTTTGAGGCCCTCTCGAACCTCAACAAGGTCGCCACTCGACTTGCCGAGCTTCACGTTGCGGCGCTCGGGTTTTGCCTCGGGTTTCTGGGGGCCGACAACGAGCCAGACGTACTTCTGCTCCTCATTGTGCTTGTCGGTATGGACGGCTTTCTTCGGCAAGACGAGGGCTTCCTCTTTGTCGTAGATGACGACCTTCACTTTGCAGTTCATGCCCGCGACGATCCAATCGGGAAGTTCCGCGCCGACAAAAGCGAACTGCGCATTGAATTTTCCATTGGCAACTGGCGCGACAGAGATGCTTTCCAACTTCGCCGGCAACCAGGCTGCATTCTCGAGCGGCGTGACGACCTTGGCCGATTGGCCGACGGAGAACTCGGGCCGCTGCGACTCGCCGACTTGGGCAAGCACCTCCAGAGGTCGGCGTTCGACAATCGTCATCAGGACCGTATTGGCCGATACATTGTTGAACGGTTTGAGCTTGGAGAGCATCGACGACATGTCAGACCATTTGCCGACTTCGCATTCGCCGTAGTAGACCATGCCAGCGGTCGGAGCTTTAAGTTCGAACAGCGCTCGATCCGCGAGCAGTTTTGCATGACGATTTAATGATCTGGCGCGCGTTTTTTTCTGTTTTTCGAGATCGTAGCGAGCGCGGGTCAAGTTAATGGCCAGGGCAGATTTGGCTTGTGCCAAAGAGAGCGCCGCTTTGTTTAGCGATTCATTGATTCTAATGTCGAGTCGCGGGAGGCGGATGTTGAGCATCTCATCGCAATACAGCTTTGTTTGTTCGAGGTTGAATTTTGCGAAGTCGACCGAGGTGCGCGAACGTTTGAGTACGATTTCTTCTGTTTCTTCCGTGAGATCATCGGCCGCGTACATCTTTTCGAGTTGATCCAGCTCGTCTTGCTGGTAGTCAAGTTGGAATTGAGCCGCTTTCAGTGAGTAATCGACCGACTTGAGCAACAGAGGCCGATCGGTCTTGAAATATCGGTCGTAGTCTTCGTGGGCGTTCTTGTCGGTCCGTTCGGCTTCGTCGGCAGCCAGGGCGAGCGATTTCTCGAGTCGCGGCAATTCTTCCTCAGCTTTGCGAATGGCGAGCTCGCTCAGGTGCAGTTCGAGTTCGAGATCGGCGATCGCCTCATCGAACTTCTCTGAATCGAACTTGATCAGCGACTGGCCAGCGTGAACCTCGGTGCCATGCGGAATGACCTCTACGATTTCGAACTGCGACCACTCCTCAGGCCGCAGGACGATCGGATTCAGATGCTTGGCAGCAAATGTGCCGTCGAGAGTGGCGACGATACTCACGTGCTCGGATTTGACTTTAACGGTCTGCTGTTTTTTCTTTTCTGTTGGCCTGGCCTTGGAGTTGGCATCGTCGGTTGGAGACTGCGAATCTCGTGCGTCTTTTGTTGGCGCATCGCCTTTGGCAACTTGGCTTGGTTCTGCCGCGCCGTTCTGTTGAGCTTTTCCAGTTTTTGCATCGGCGACTGCTTCTGAGTCGTCAGCGGCTGCTGGTTCGGTATCGGCAACGGTCGCCTGGCTTACCGCGAGCTTCGACAGAAAGGTGGAGCTGGCCAGGCAGACGGCTAGCGACAAGAATAGGGTTCCAATTTTCATACAAGCATCCTCAGGGTGTAGCATCTATTATTCTGGTCAGCCGAAGGTTAAATTGCAACGAACTGAGAAACAGCGGTACAAGTTAGGTGGTTTCGAATGTCTCGCATTTATACTCGCACAGGCGACACGGGTGAAACTGGATTATTCGGGGGCGGCAGGGTGCGCAAGGACGACTTGCGAGTGGCAGCCTATGGTACCGTCGACGAATTGAATGCTGTTTTGGGAGTAACGCGGGGCGGACTGGGCGATGCCAAACTGGCGGGGATCGAGGAATTCGTGGAGCGAATTCAGCATCAACTGTTTGATTTTGGCGCAGAGTTAGCGACGCCGCAGGGTGCCCAGCGCAACACCAATCTGATCGAGCGTGAGGAAGTCGCTTGGCTGGAGGAAACGATCGACGCTTGGGAGCAGGAGCTCACCGCATTGCGAGGGTTTATTTTGCCAGGCGGTTCGCCTGCGGCCGCACACTTGCATTGGGCGCGGACAGTCAGCCGACGTGCGGAACGATTGGTGGTAAAGCTGGCAGCTAGCGAGCCGATTCGGGGAGAAGCGATTTGTTATATCAATCGCCTAAGCGATGCGTTGTTCGTCGCGGCCCGGATGGCGAACCATTTAATTGGCGTGCGCGATGTGGCTTGGAAGCAAAAGGGCAAGCGATCTGGAATTTGACTGGCCCACGAAGCCAAGCAGCGGGAAAGACCAATAATGGAAGAACATCTCTTTAGCGCCGAAGTGGACGAAGGCAACACTCGCAGTGCAGGTAAGAGTCGTTGGCATTCGTGCCTGACCGGCTGCCTGGTAGTAGTGGTTGTCTTGGCGGTGCGGGCAATCCTGGTTGGCTTTTGGGTGTCGCGTAATTGGCGGCAATAGGTTTCGATGGTGGCGGTACACAGTATTCAGCAAGGAATCGATAGTTCGCAACTGCCAGACGCCGAGAAGCAAGAGATCATGGTCCAGGTCGACCGAGTAGCCGCTGCGTTTCGCGAGCAGCGGATGTCGGGCGAGCAATTGCGTGTGCTCGTGGAAAAGCTGGTCAATTCTCCGTTGATGTCGTCGATTGTCGCATCGACGATCGAACGCCATTACTTTGCTAAATCAGGTTTGAGCGAACAAGAGCAGGCAGAGGGAAGTCAAACGTTGCAGCGATTTATCCGCGGGGCAATTGACGAAAAGATCAATGAAGCGGGGTTCGATGCCGCGATGGTCCACGTCGCCGATCGCGACGCCGCCCAGGGGCAGTGGAAAGTGCGCGAGAAACTTACCGATGACCAGTTGCGGGCGTTCCTCGCTGAAGCCAAACAGCAAGCCGACGCAGCGGGGATACCTGAACAGCCGGCCGGGATCGACCCATCTGCAGAGATCGAAAAGATCGTCGACGAGGCAACGAAAGTGGCGGCATGAAGCCGTAGTGCCTGAGTTGTTCAAGCGGGGCGAGAACACACTATCCAAGGCTTGTTCGATTACGCTCAAGGGCCTCCATCGAGGAATTCTGAAAGAGTTTTCCCAGCCCTTGTTAGGGTACAATGAGCTTGGGGTGAAACACATATTGATATAAGAGGAAATTTGGCGATGAAGAAGATCGAAGTAGTTGTTCGCCACCACAAGCTCGAAGACGTGAAAAAAGGCCTCACCGAGCAAGGCATCATGGGGATGACCGTGAGCGAAGTTCGCGGATTCGGCCGGCAGAAAGGCCACACAGAAATCTATCGAGGTACAGAATACGCTGTCGACTTTGTACCGAAGGTGAAGCTTGAAATTGTGGTTGACGATGCCAAATTGCTTGTAGCGATCGACACAATTGTCCGTTCCGCCCGGACAGGCCAGATTGGTGACGGAAAGATTTTTGTCTCCGATTTGGCAGATGCGATTCGCATTCGGACAGGTGAAACTGGAATTGCTGCCCTCTAGTTGTGATAGTGTTGACCGATCCGATGGAAACGCGGGATAGCAGCTAAAACCAAAACAAATCGGTGTGCATCGAATGTCTGTAGGCTCGCGTTTACGCCCCAGTGTTTTAGTTGCCCGCGAGCAATTGGCCGAAGGCCGTCGGCAGTTGCGTCAGCAGCACGATCGCGGTTTAGATGGCGTGAAGGCTTGCGCTCGGTTTACTTCGCAAGTCGATAGCGCCATTACGAGGCTTTACGAGGCAGCACTTGCCGATCGGCCTGACCAAGAAGCAGTTGAACTGCGCGAGCGAGTTTCCCTAGTAGCGCACGGTGGGTACGGGCGACGGCAGCAGGCGCCCTACTCCGACGTAGACATGATGTTGCTCTATGCTGGAAAAATCGACAACTCGATTGCCGATTTCGCGCGCCGATTGACGCAAGATATTTTCGATGTGGGGATTCAACTGGGACAGAGTGTGCGGACGGTAGCGCAGGCTGTGCAAATGGCGCGCACGGAAGCACAGATCGGCACGTCGCTGATCGAGTCGCGGCTGCTGTTGGGGAGTTCCCATGAATACGATCGTTACATGGATCAGTTTCGAGCATTGGTCGAGCGGAGCAAGGGGCGGATGGGCCGCGACTTCATCGCCGAACGACGGATCGAACGGCAGCAGTATGGCGAAACAGTTTACTTGCTCGAACCAAACGTGAAGCGATCGCGCGGCGGATTGCGCGACATTCACCTGCTTCGCTGGCTCTGGTTTTTGCGGTGTGGCGTAGCCGACTTCGATCGGCTACACGGCATCGGTGTGCTCTCAAAATTTGATCATCGTCGCTTGATCTCTTCGCAGACATTTCTTTTGCGTGTGCGAAACGAGATGCACTTTCACGCTGGGGAAGCTTGTGACATGCTCACTCGAGCAGAGCAAGTGCGCCTCGCACAGTACTTTCAGTATCGTGGCCGGCAGGGCATTTTGCCCGTCGAGCAGTTCATGCGAGATTACTTTCACCATGCGAATCACGTTTGGCAGCTTGCACACCGGCTGTCCGAGTTGGTGACACCGCCTTCGCGGGTGAATCGTGTGTTCGGTCCAGTGCTCGGCTATACGACGAAAGATGGCTATCATATTGGGCGCCGCGAAGTCAGTGCCACGGCGAAGGCCATCGCGCGGCTCGAGAGGCGTTTGGAAGAAGTGTTGCGGCTGGTGGAGCTCGCACGGACTGAAGAAAAACGAATTTCGCAAGATTCATGGTACTTCGTCTATCGGACGGCGCCGCAGTATTCCCATAACCTCTCCCAAGAGGGAAAAGATACCTTTCTCAAGCTGCTGGAACGTTCCGAGCGATTAGGCGAGCTCTTGCGACGGTTGTTGGAGTTGGGAGTGCTCGAGAAAATCATTCCCGAGTTTACCCACGCCCGCTGCCTGCTGCAGTTCAACCAATATCACAAGTATACGGTGGACGAGCATAGCATCCGTGCGGTCGAAGAGGCCACACATTTTGCGGAGCGGAACGACGCACTGGGTGAAGCCTATGTGCATCTTCAAGACAAGCGGATCTTGCACCTAGCGCTATTGATTCACGATCTTGGCAAAGGCTTTGAGGAAGATCATTCCGAAGTTGGCCGGCGGATTGCCCAGCAGACGGCAGCGCGACTTGAACTCAGTCCGGAAAATGCCGAGACGCTCGAGTTTCTGGTGCATAAACACCTGCTCATGTCGCATCTGGCATTTCGGCGCGATACGACACAGCAACAATTAGTTGCACGGTTTGCAGAAGAAGTGGGAACGCCCATCAGGCTACAGTTACTCGCGTTGGTGTCTTGCGCCGATCTGGCGGCAGTTGGGCCCGGAGTACTCAATAGTTGGAAGGTTGAGGTTCTATTTCAATTGTATCGTCGAACCTTGCGGCTGCTGACGCCCGATCGACCAGCGGTTGAAGATCGCAATGAAAAGGCCCGCCGCGCAACGCTCGCCCTTTTCACGCAACCTGAACGAGAAGATGCCTGGTTCGACAGGCAGCTCGATACCATACCGGAGGCGATCATCGCGCGGCGTTCTCCCGAGGAAGTGCTCGATGTGTTGCGGCGACTCCGCAAGCTGGACCCGCGCGGCGGGACAGCTTGGGCCAATTATTTGTCTGAAACTGATACGGTGGAGTTCTTCGGCGCGATCGATCAAGGAGCAGGTCGAGCAATTTTTTCGAGCATGGCAGGTGCACTGACGGCCCAAGGCATGCAGATTCTGTCGGCCGAAACATACACACTTGCCGACGACATGCTGTTGTTGCATTATGTGGCTCAAGATCCAGATTACCCGGGGGAACCGCCGCCCGCGCGCATGGCTGAAGTCTCGCGGGTGCTCATGGCGTCGATCGACCGCGATGAACCGCCGACGTTCCGCAAAGTGTGGGGTCATGATCAGCACGAAGCCAATGCCGCTCTTTCCAACTTGCCGAATGAAGTTCGCATCGACACGCAGCTTTCGGATGAATGTGCAATCGTGGAAGTATTTACGATTGACCGACGCGGTTTGCTGTATCGTCTGGCTCGGGCACTGCATGATTTGGGACTGATCATTCGTTTTGCCAAGATCGGCACTTACCTCGACCAGGTAGTAGACGTGTTCTATGTTACGGAGCGCGACAAGACCAAGCCGCTGTCCGATGAACGGCTCATGGAAATACGGTCGCGGCTGTTTGATGTCATCGGTGGTTCTGGCGCGCAAGCTGCCAACAAGTGATTTCCGCGGGTATCCGAGCGAGGCGCTTTCCTATTCGCCGGCCGGTTCTTGATCGAATTCGATCCACTTCATCGGCCGGCGGAAGGGTTCGATGCGGAGCTTGACTTCGCCGTTTTGAAAGAGGCGTACGGTGCCGCTCGATTGGCTGACGACAATGGCGATTGCCGAGGTGGAACGAGTGATTTCAGCGGCGGCCCAATGGCGGGAGCCGAACCCTTTGGGAAGTGTCAGGTCACTGGCTCGTGGAGCGGAAATGTGTTGTCCCGCGGCGACGACGGTGGCATCGCTTGAGACGATGAAGGCACCATCGATTTGGGCGATTTCCTTGACTCCTTCGCGAACCTTGGCATCGGCGAGGTTTCGCTCGGAACGGCTGTAGCCGCGGACCGGATCGAAGCCCATCGGACGGCAGTAGCTGAGCACTTTACGATGGTCTCCCACGACCAGCAGTGTGCCAACTGGTTTGCCTTCGCGCCCTTCGCGGCCGATATCAACAGCCAGGTCGACCACAATTTTGAGCGTTTCAAAAGGGATGCGTGTCTTGAGTGCGCGGAGGTCGCGGAGTGTGAGTTGTCCTAAATGTTCACCCAATCGAATAATGCTGATCGTGTCGATCACCGTGGGTTCGAAACCGCTGTAAACCGCGACGATGGTGGCACCTGTCGGCACGAAGTCGTTGGCGACGCTTTCGAGCAGGGCTTGCGTGAGCCGCTCGAAGACGGGGCTTTCGGGCGGCTTGTTTACCAGGATGATCTTGAAGTCGTCAGGCGAAGCTCCGGTCAGAGTCTCAGTGCTATCACCCGCCAGCAGCACTCGATGCTTGCCGACGGCTTCGCGGAGCTTTGCCCAATCGGCGGGACGCTCCATGAGGAATAGCATGGCGTCGGCCGAATGCAGCGTAGCCAGTTCGTTGGCCTGCTGACAAAACAACTGCAATTGATCGGAAAATTTTCGGGCCAACGCCATTGCCGAGTTACACTTGCGAGGAACAAACAGCGACTGCAGGGTCGCAATGTAGTGTACTCTGCGGCTAGGAGCAATCCAATCGAGCGGCGAAAGCCGATGGCGTCGATCTCGGCAGCCACGAACGATTGTGCGGATCGGATGAATCGCGCACGATCGCTTACCGCTGCTGTGTCGGTCGCGAGGACGAGGATTTCGGCCGGCCGGCGGTCTTGCGCGGCGACTTCTTGGCGACCTCATCTTGGATGTCGTACGGCTGGTAAACACGTTCGTCGTAAAGCCGCAGTGCGTGGATGGCGTGGCTCAGTGGCCCGACTTCCCATTCGTGGCTGTAATTGTTGGCCAGCAGACTCGAGAGATAATTCACAGCGCGGAAAGTACGGACGCTGCGGACTTCTTTGTCACTGACGGAGTAGCAGAGCCACTCGATAATGTGGCCGGTGGTTTTGACGCGGCGATCGATGTCGGCTTCTTCGCCGCGGCCACGGAACCACTCGGTACTCATGCTGCCGTCGCGGTTCTGCATGTGGTAGGCATAGTTGTGATACTTTTCGACGAACTGTGCGGCGCGGAGGTACTCACCGTCGAGCGGCTCACCGCGGCGAACGCGGGTGCGAGCCGCCAAGCTGAGGCCGGAAAGGCGGTGTGTGCCACCGCAAGCGGCGCCGCGGATCGGCTGGGCCAGCTCTTCGCGGATCAAGCGGGGGATATCCCAGCTCGCGCCTTGGTCGTTGACCCAGGTAGCGTCAGAGTCGAGATAGTGCATCAGTGCAATCAGCTTGAACGTGAGCTCGCTCTTGGGATAGCAAGTTTTCTGTTCGGCTTCGATCAGGTCTTGGATGGTGAACTCGCTGTCCCGCACACGGATGGGGTATTCGGGCGAAACTTGGCACTGGGCGAGCATGGCCAGAAACTGGCCCATGTGACCTTGCAGGCCAACGCCCTGCTTACCGCGGAGTTCGTTCTCGGGTGTAGTATACAGTAGTGTCATGCCCTTGCAGGGCCGATTGTAGCAAAGCCAACCTACGAGCGTGATCGTTTTGCCTTGCGGACTGCCTTGGCGAATCTTGCTGTGGATGCCGTAAGCGAGCATGCCGTGCATCGATTCCCAGGGGTCGTTGTCGCGGCTGTTGAGTGGGCGGTTGTAATACGATTTCAACACGCGCCGAACTTTGGCGCGCAGGTTCTTCATGTTTTGCGACAGCGGTGGGAGTGGCTGCGTAGCGACGGGATCTTGCTTGGCTGGCGGCGGCTGAGTTTTTGACGCTGGCGAGGGAGAATCGACCGTGGTGGCACGGTGCTTGTCGCTGTTGACAGCAGTCGTCGCTGCGGTATCCTGCTCGAGCGTGTCTGGTTTGGCCGCCGGCGCGGAGTTGGTCATTTCCGATGTCGTTTCTGTGGCGGGCGCCTCATCGCTCAAAGAATTTGACGAGATGGGCTGGAAGCGCGGGCCGCGCTCGGCCGTCGACGGCTCGGAATCGTTTGTGGGACGAGTCAGCTCGCCTGAGAGATTTGCCGGTCGCCAACCGTCGACCGACTCGATTTGCGTTTCATCTGCTGAGGGCGAGTCTTCCTCTTCGTCGAGTGGAGTGATGCGTTGTTGTGCAGGCGCTTGTAGCAGCGGCACTTGCCCCTGTTCGAGCACATGGTTGATGGCAATCCGCATCTGCGGGCTGGTGGGACGCTTGGCGTTGAAAGCAGTGGGGGGAGGTGAGAGTGCCCAACCGGAGTTGGCTGGCTCGGAACCGCATACGGCCAAGGTAATCGCCAGGCAGCAGGCGGTGACGACGAGTGCGGCCGCGACGGAACGCTGTGCGGTCGCCGCCCGGGACGCCGCCTGTTGAGAGTTTAACTTCATGTGCGGAACTGCGTGGACGTTTTGCGCCAAGGCTTGCTGCGGGCTGATTTCAGTCGTGCGGGCGGTGAATTTCATACCAAGCTGGTTCCTGCTCGCGCCGGGCCGCGGGCACTGGGGTACATCAAGTTGAATTAAAGTTGCAACGCGCTAAGCTTCGCGGTTGCGCAGGCGCGCTGGCCGAACCGTTTGGATGCTGTCAGTTTCCTAAGGATATCCGGCCTTCAACGCCAGTTGAACCGGTCGCCAAGGGCAGCTAGCACCCATAGCAGGTTAGCATTTCGGGCTCGTTAGGTCACGAGGCAGTCCGCGAAGATAGTCGTTCTACCCAGAAGGATATCGGGCCGTGAGTGGCGGAAGTTCAGCGAAGTAACGACATTGGCTCGACTTGCGAGGAGCCGGGGCGAGTAGTTAAAGTCTGTGGCCGATGGGATTTTTTCCCAAGCGGACGACGCTGGCAGGCGCTACTCAAAACCGCGTGGCCTCGCGAAGCCGCTCGGCGATGGAGGGGACTTTGGGTTCTGGGGGGCTGGCACCGGCCGCTACTTGCCGCCAGGCCTCGACATCGCCGCCATAGTTTTTGCCGGTGATGGACTTCATCGATTTCACGCCGACGAACTGCAGGGCGGGGTTGCGGTCGTCGAGTGCGACGGCAACCGCGGCCATTGCGGAGGGGTCTTTGATGTTACCGAGCGCTTCGACCGCGGCGAGCCGAACGTCTATTTCTTGATCTTCGCGGAGCACTTTGGCCAGTGCGGCGACGCTGCGTGTTTCGGCACGGGCACCGATCGCCTGGCAGCCAGCGATCCGCACCGCCTCACTTTCGTCGCTCAGACCAGCCTCGAGCATCTGGTATGCTAGCGGTGTACGGAATTCGCCCGCCGCGCGGACAATTGCCTGCCGTACGAGCGGATCGGGTTCGATCTGAATTTGGCGGGCCAGCTGGTCGGTGTATTCGCGCTGCTCCTTGGAGTCGGTGCCGTCGGAACGGCTGGCGAATTGCTCGACGGTATCGATCCGCATCGCGGGCGTGTGGAAACTGGTGCGATCGTGCTCGGGCATCGGCCAGCCCCGATAACCGAAAAACGATTGGCAGCCGGCGAGCGCCAGAAGCGTTACGGCCAGAAACGAGCAATGGAAGTTTCGAATTCGTAGCATCGGCATCGTTTGCTAGCGTGTCGAGAGGAGACTGCAATGCGGCCACGTGCCGGACCATGGGCCGGAGACAAGCCGCGGGACTGTAGCAGAGGGAACGTGGAGGCGTCTACGGCGGATAAATCGGGTTCAAGGCAAAAATTACAGTGCATGCATGGGGAAGGGTTCAGGGTTGAGGGTTCGGGGTTCAGGCTGTCGGCTATCGGCCAGACCGTGGCGGCGGGTTGGGGAGGGGATTTTTGGATCTTTGGAACACCTTCGCAAACTCGATTCCCCGTTCCACAAATCACTTCTTTTGTCACTTCGGTCTCTCTCCGCACGGCTGGAAAACCAGGCTGTTCTGTGTGCAGCATGTTCCAAAAATGGTCGAATTCGCGCTTTTGCTGGAAGTTCCAAAAATCACCCGGGAAGCCGGACCCAGCGCGGACGGGAAGCGACGAACAGGGACGTGGATTTTGAGCCATTTTGTTTTTTGTACGCTGGGAGTGAAGATCGGCGAGAGGACGGTCTGTCTCAACAAGCGTGTCTTACGACGTGCGTATTTTCCGGAAGGGGACAAGAGGACAGGTTTTTTCGGGGTGGTTGGGGGCATTTCAGTCTCAATAAGGAGATGGTCGCCGGTCCGCGGAGCGGTAGCGCAGCATCGCAGGCCGGGGGACAGCGTCCCAGACCGGAAGACCAGAGAAGCCAATCGGGGGAGGAGGCGCGTGGTTTGGGAGTGTGTGTACGTCTGTATATATCCTACCGCGCGGCCAATTTCAACCGTTATTTTTGGCCGCGCCGGCGGAGAGGGCACACGAGTTTTTTGGACAGGAGGACAGGATTTTGGGGAAGGATCGACGGGAGGAAGACGTCGGGATTTCCACTTTGGGTAGTCCCTCAGGATTGATGCCGAAAGGACCGATACCGTAATCCTGTCGATCCTGTCAGACTTTTGCGAACCACGACGGCACGACGACATGATGGGAAGGCGAAGGCGACGAGAAGCGCGTTTTTAGTCGGCCCAGCCGGGTTGGCTGTGCCCGGGTTTCCCGCGTCTCATCATCGAGATAGCGGCCCGTGAAGGCGAAGGCTTCGTCGACGAAACCACTCTCATTCGGGTCTCACGCCAAGTCGCCAGGACGCGAAGGAACTCTGATGTTTGCTGATCCGCGCTCATGCTGATGGGAGATGACAATCAGTGGCGATAAGCGTTGTTTAGCGTTTCTCCGGCCTTCGCTGCAAGCCCGGACGCGTGTCTCCTCAGTTTACGGTTTCTATCGGCCGCATCGCGATCGTTGGGGGTCCGCGCTTCATGGTCAGATCGGATTGTCGAATAATCGTTCTGACCCTTTTGTGACCTTGCGAGCAATTGTCAATGAGAACTTGACGGCAACACGGCATACAACCTCGTTCGCGAAATGCTCTTCAACATTGAGCTGCTATTACGTAAGTTGCGGCAAGAACCAAGGATTCCGCCCCATCGCCAAACCGTAAATTCCCTCTCCATCAATCAGTAGACAGTTGCAGCGGACCGCAAGATCAATCGCGCCTCGTGTAAAGGAACTGTTGGTGACAACCGCGCATCCATTGCAACCATAATAATGCATTCCGGCAACCACTTCTTGCACCGCTGTATTCGTAATCGGTAGGCCTCCGCCTTTCGCTTGTACGGCAATCCTTAAGTTGGCAATCGTGACAATCAAGTCGACTCCCTGATCGCCCGTTGTGCTAGTGACATAAACGGTTGCACCAAGATTCGAAAACACTCGTGCCAAGAAGCTCTCGAATTGGATTCCACTCGCAACCTGCCAGGGATAAACAAGGATTTCAGTTGCAGACTTCTGAAACGGCAAATTTGCGAT
This sequence comes from Pirellulales bacterium, assembly GCA_041753435.1. Lineage (GTDB taxonomy): Bacteria > Planctomycetota > Planctomycetia > Pirellulales > Lacipirellulaceae > DASYDU01. The sequence goes on from JBGSUJ010000154.1 coordinate 16,966, forward strand.
GTCAGCAGGCGGCATGACCGTTCTCTCTCGGACTTCTGCCTCATGAAAGGCAGTTCGCTGCCTGTTTATGGCGGCTCGCTTCGCGATAGCAGCTTCTAGCTGACTGGCACGCTGCATCTGGCCGAAATAGCTGTGACGCCAAATAGTCGGCATAAACATCTCGAACAGACGTGCAAAAACAGAAGCTGCCGCGCGAGATGAGCGGGATCGCCCCATTGATAACGACAACTTGAAAAAGTAATTTAAGACCGCTGGAACGTCGGTTGACGTGCCCCTAGTTCTTCTTCTTGACCGATATCTCGGCTGCTGAAATCGAGTTGATCTCAAACTCGGCATCACGGGTTCAAAGGCAGTGATGGGTGGATCTGGTGCTTGTCTCGCTGCGTCAGCCGCAATTGCGGATTGGTCGTTTGCCAGCACTTGTGGTCTAGATAATGCGTCACCGTAACGTTCGCTAAAAATAAACGCGCAATGACAATACGGGCATGCTAGTTCAAGTCCACGATGTTCCGGCTGGATCGAGATTCGTTCAAAGCAATGGGGACAGAACGACTCACGTGACGATCGCGCTAATTCTGTTGCGTGGCGCAGTGCATCAACGTTAACCGTCGCCGATCCGGAACTACCTAAGCGTTGGACGCGGCGATGCAATCCCGTGTCTCGAAGAGACACGGCTACGGGGTGTGGCTAAGGGGGCGTCGGGGGGCATGGGCGGTTGGCGGGGAGGAGCACTGGCGGAGCACAGTGGCACACATCGGGTTAACGCGGGTTGGTGATTGGGTTCAAGCGGTGGCGGGAGGGCGCGCGCGAGGACTTCTGGCTGTGCCGCGTCGAGCATTTCATTTTGTGGTGAAGGTTTTGTTGGCGAGGGGATTGCCGCCGGGTTGGCAGTTGCCGAAGAATTCGACGGTGATGCCGGGGTCGCAGTTGGCTTCGTCGATGATGTCTTCAGGCTCTTTCACCCCGCTGAGGACACATCCCATGACAATCACGTGGGGTTTGTACGCAGCGGTGCGGCCTTGTCGGAGTCGGATTGATTTTGGCCAGATTCCTCCGTTGGCATTGCCTGGTCTGCCAGCAATGTTGTAGAGGCGAAGGTTCAGGTCGCTTTGGATATCGACCAGTGGCAGGTGGTCGTGTTCTGGTGCGCGACTGAGCATCACACCGTCGAACACGACGAGGGCCCGCCGGTCGAGTCGGTGCCAATCGGTAACGACTAACTGGGGGTTGCGGGTGTTTTTTCCGCCATCGAAGCCGACGCCGCGGAAGGTATAGGGACTACTACCGGAAGTGACGCCGCGACCGAGTTTGAGGATCGCCTGGGTGCCGGACCAGCCGGCGATTTCGACGCTGTCGGCGGTGAGTTTGCCGCCGGCATCGACTTTGAACAGGGCGTCGGTGATGCCGATGGCATGGATGGCGGTATGAGAATGAGCGACGCTTTGTTCGTTGCGAATGCAGATGGCCGAAGCGCAGTGGGTGAAATGGCAATGTTCGGTGCGGAGATTGTCGGCGTGATTGTCGCGTTTGCCAACCCACTGGCCGCGGGTGGTGGGAGAGTTGAATTCTGCAAGATCTCGGCCGCAGAGGATGCCAACTTCGGCGTATCCGAAAGAGCACTGGGTGAAGAGGTGCTTGCCGGTGGCAACGCCGCCACTGATTTGATTGGTGGCGATGTGGTAGCAGATGGAGCCGTTGGTTGAGTCTTGTCGAAGTCGTTGATGACTGAACTGCAGGCCGCGGTGGTAGGTGCCGAAGCCATGGTTGCGGATCATGGCTGGGCAGTAGGTGCCGGTCATCGCCTCGCCCGGCCCGGTCGTGCAACGGCGATCGAGCGTCCAGGTGTTGTTGGTTTCGTTGGCTGCGGCGATGCCATACCAGCCAGCAATAAAGTTGGTGCCGCCGCTAATGTAAAGTGAGTTGTGCGGGTCGAGGAGCGGGTTGACCTGCCGGCCGGTAATTTTCACTATGTTACTCTCGGTGGCGGTGGTGGCGGTGGTAGCGGCTCCATCGAAGAGGGTTTGGGATGATTTGGCTCGGAGGCAAAGCTGGCTGCCGAGGACTTTACCGCCCCCGATGCCGCCGGGGCTCGATCGGCCCGTGCCGAGCCAGGCGCGGCCAGCGTCGTTGGGGAGGACGAGCGTGTTGTCGAAGAAGTATGCTTTGGTGGTGCCGGTGGCGCCGGGGAAGAACCAGGGGTAGATGGGTGCGCCACCATTGAGCCGCTTTTGGAGCTTGAGGCGATTGTTGGCGGCCTCGCCTGGGTTGTCTTCGACCAGCCCGAATGTGTAGCGGATATCTGGTTGGGGGCCTCCGCCGAGGATGGGCAATTGCTGGAGTGCCAGGTTTTGGCCAGCCGCATCGCCGGAGAGCGAAAGAAACAACAGTAATATCTGTGAGAGTCGCGGCATGTCGAATTCCCTGGGCTCGAGGAGAGGAGCGTTAGATGGGGCAGCGACCGAGGACGAGGAAGTTTTCTTCTTCGTGGTGGAGGCTGGGGTTGGTGAAGCGGACCGCTTCGACGCGGCTGTTGCGGAGCACCTGGCCGACTTCGGTGAGAAAGGTTTCGGCCGGTCGGGTGGCGAACCAAAAAGCGAGCACGCCGCCGGGCCGCAGATGGTGAGCGGCCGACATCAATCCGGCGAGCGTGTAGAAATCGGCATGGCCTGAATGCCAGACACACTCGGGGTTGTCGTCGATGTCGATCAGGATGGCGTCGAAGGTTGAATTAGGTGTGGCTGGCCGCGCGAGGTAGTCGAAAAAGTCGTCTTCGAGTAGTTCGATGCGACCATCCACGAGCATTTCTGCGGACCAGGGAAAGAGTTTCTCGCGGTGCCAGTCGATGACCGGTTGCAGTCGTTCGACGACCACCACCGAGGCGACGCGCGGGTTGGCCAGCGCGCGGAGCGTGGTGAAGCCGAGGCCGAGACCGCCGACCAGCACGCGGAGGTGGTCGTCGAGCAGCTCGGCTAGCGTGTGTTCTGCGAGGGCGTCTTCGGAGAGATGGATCGCATCGGACATCATCAAATCGCCCTGGAGCAGGATTTCGAAGATGGGCCGTTCCAAGGCGAGCGACCAACGCTGGCGCAGTTCTAAAAGTCCGAGCGGGGTCTTGGCCTCGCGCAGGATGGCGACCGGCAGGAAGGAGGTGCTGGCGGCGGGGAGCATTGGTCGTGGTTCCGGCGTTGGCGCGTTGTGCTTCATCGATTGGCCTGTGCTATTTCACTTTCGGAGAGTTCAAAATCTGCCGTGGCTGCGTCGCGGACGGTCATGATTTGCACGTGTTTGTTGTCGCGGGTGAGCAGGTCGCTATCCCATTGCGATTGCAGCAGTACGGCGGTGCCGCCGTATTGATCTTTGACGATGCGGGTGCCGTAGGGTAGCCGCAATCGTGGCGGAGTGGTGTCTCCGGGAGCGGAAGCGATCCAGCGGGCGGACTTGAACGGCAACCACTCGATGGTGGTCTGGGTGAGGTACTCGCTTTCGAGTCGATAGCGGACGACATCGAATTGCAGTTCGCCGACGGCACCGAGGATGAGCTCCTGATGGCTGGCGCGGGGGTCGACGAAAACTTGGATGGCGCCTTCTTCAATGAGTTGGTTTAGACCGCGTTCGAATTGTTTGCGTCGGTCGCTGCTGGGGCAGCGAAGGATGGCGAAATGCTCGGGCGGAAATTGTGGTAGCGGTTCGTACCGCAGCGGCTGGCCCTCGCAGAGAGTATCGCCCAAGCGAAACACGCCAGGGTTGACCAGCCCGACGATGTCGCCAGGAAAGGCTTCGTCGATGGTTTCTCGCTCGCGGCCAAAGACGAGGTGGGCCCGGCCGAGTCGGACGCGATTGCCGGTCCGCTCGTGAAGCACTTCCATATCGCGCTCGAACCGGCCGCCGCAGATCCGCACAAAAGCGACGCGGTCGCGATGACGGGGGTCGAGATTGGCTTGGATTTTGAAGACGAAGCCGGAGAAATCGGCGGCGGCGGGTGGGATCAGGCCCAGGTTGCTGCGGCGTGGACTCGGCGAGGGGCAAAGGTCGAGGAAGGCACGGAGGAAATGTTCGATGCCGTAGTTCTTGAGTGCGCTGCCGAAGAAGACAGGCGTGGCGGAGCCGCTGAGGAACCGCTGGGGATCGAAGCGGGCGCCGGCGGAGTGGAGTAGTTCGACTTCTTCCAGGGCGTGGTGGGCGATGCCGGCACGGAGGTTTTGTTGGTGCAATCGATCGAGCGGGATGGTTTCGTACGGCACGCGCAGGTCGCCTGATGTTTTATCAAACAGATAGGCCTGATGCGTGGCCAGATCGACCAGCCCGCCGAAGTCGAGCCCGCTACCGATGGGCCAGTTCATCGGGACAGGCTCGATTTGCAGCTTGGCTTCGATTTCGGAGATGACTGCCAACGGGTCGAGGCCGGGGCGATCGACTTTGTTGATGAAGGTAAGGACAGGAATTTTGCGCAGGGCACATACGCGGAAAAGTTTTTGAGTTTGCGGCTCGACGCCTTTGGCCAAGTCGATGACCATTACGGCGCAGTCGGTGGCCATCAGCGTGCGGTAGGTATCTTCGCTGAAGTCGTGATGCCCGGGTGTATCGAGCAGGTTGATTTGGTAGCCCTGGTATTCGAAAGGGAGCACGGTCGAACTGACCGAGATGCCGCGCTGCTTTTCGATTTCCATCCAGTCGGAAGCAGTGGCGCGAAGGGTTTTGCGACCGCGGACGGCACCGGCCACTTCGACGCGACCGCCGTAGAGCAGAAATTTTTCGGTGAGGGTGGTTTTGCCGGCGTCGGGATGGGAGATGATCGCGAACGTGCGGCGTCGAACCGCTTGTTGGGCAATTAATTGGTTGTTGCTGGTAGTCATATTCGGTGTTTGGTTGAGATCGCGGGCGGAAGTGTTCAAAGCAGTCGCTGTGCCGTTGGCTGCTGGCGGATAGGCTTGGCTGAAAGGCAGCTCAAACTAGCAGGCTGCTTGAGGGGTTAGCAGTCGAGTTGACTTCGCCTGCTGGCCGGCCAGGGAGCGTGAAAGTCACGGTGGCGTGAGAGAGGAGAGAGTCTGGCAAATGGCGCACCGGCCCTGCCGCGTAAGCCATGAAGTGGTGGCGGAGTGGAGACGATTGGCCTGAGGTGGGTGCGTCGGGGGTGGGCAAGCAAATCGCATGCATTGATTCTTGCATGATCCCCGTCAGGCGGCAACCGCGGCTGCCGGAGGCGTATTGAAAGCGAAAGCGTGGGAGTGTGGACGTATGGGCCCCGAGTGTGCGGTCGCTGAGACGCCTGCATCACCCGGGGTTAAATAGAGAGAGGTGGAAGATCAGTGTTCTATGTATTGGCCGCAGTGGGGGCAGCGGGCGAACCACATGGGGACACGTTCGCCGCATTTGCATTTGATGTTGTGACGGATGACGGACGAACCCAAGAGGCTGCCGCTGGTGCTCGGGGAGGAACCGAATTCGTGCGAGTCGTCGAACACCGACCCGGTGTTGGCCGACGGGCTGGGGGTAGGCGCGGGTGTGTGTTGTTGGGCCGCTTGCCGGTTGCGGATGGCGTCTTGTTTGAGAATTTCGTTCTCGTCGAGGAGCCGATAGGCATCGGGCACAACGACGATGACTTGGCCTTCGCAGTGGGGGCAGAGGCCTTTCTTGCCGGCGTACTTGTCTTTGACTTTGAACTTATGCCCGTTGGGGCATTCGACTTGAATTCCCATGTTCGGCTGGTTCCCCCGAATCTCCCCAAGTTGCCTCAGCGGCCTGTGAGAGATTGGACCGTGGACCGAGCGCAGGTGGACTTTCATTCCGCCCTGACGCCAACATCGGCGTCGATGGCTATCGGATTTGCCGACTGACCACCGACACCGCCAATTGCCTCAGCCTCTGACCGTATTGACTGACCAAGAAACAGGAATTGATCCCGCGCTTCACTCGAGAAAAGTAGAAACCGAAGTGACCAACGAGTACGCACCCAGGAAAAGTTAGGACGCGACAACCACTGGCCGCCCGACCTACTTACTTATAAGGTATCACCCCGACCTTACTTATAAGGTATCACCCCGACGAGAAAAGAGCAAGAAAGGTCTGCCGGGCCCGTGGGCGGCAGAAACGCTGGTTGGGCTAGTTTTCAGGGCCGATGCAGCTGATCTAAAATGTATGGGGAGGCCGATGTTTCGAGTCGAAGAGGCGTTCGAAGAGCCTTGGCTCCCGGATCTGCGCCAGATAGCTTGGGTGGGTCGGTAGGAGACGTCGGCGAAGAACCCGCTAGAATTGTGCGGGCGGCTGTTTTGCCGGCGTCCTTTTATGTCGAACACTAGAGCATTCTTGCCTGCCCCTGGAAGACCGCAACGATGGCAGATGCCCCGCAGGATGATCGGCAAAATGGCCCGCAGGAGGGCCAGCCATCGCGCCGTTCGTCGCTGCTGGGCACTTGGTTGGTGGGGCTTGTGATCGGGGTGGCCGCGATTAGCGTAGGAGTGGTGATCTGGCAAGGTTGGACTGGGAAAGACTTGCTGGTCTCCGCCCAGGGGCAGTTCGATGACAAAGCGGAGCCAGACGGCGAGTCAGACTCGAAAGAGGAGGCGACCAAGAAGAAAGAAATCGATCCGCAGATCGAACGGCTTGTGGTGCAACCGGGGGATCCGCAGTCGGAAGTGCAGGCACTCAAGCCGGGGCACTGGGCGACTGGCGCGGAGCGGATGCAGGCGCTGTACCAGGATTTCATCGGCGAACTGGAGACGAGCGTCGTCAACCAGCAGGGGCGGCCGTATCCGATCGACGCGACGCCTTTTGTGCTGACATCAAAGCGGCCAGTAGCGCTAGCGAAGGGGCAACCGAAAGAGATCGAGACGACGTTTCTGCCGCCGCAAGTGGGGACGGCGGTTCGAGTGCGGAGCGAGCTGGTGGAGCGAGGTTTTGGGAGGTCGCTGCGTGCGCAGATGCCGGTGACGCGGATGCCCGCGTATCAGTATTTCATTGTGGTGCTGGCGAAGCAGCCTGTGCGTTACGCGCTGCTCAAAACGCTCGATTCGGTCAGCGTGCCGTGGGATGGGGAGACGGAGGCCGACGACAGCGAGGATCCGCTGCACTATCGGGTCGTAACTTTGCCGGTGGAGCGGACGATTCCGCTCGCAGACAATTCGCTCACCTGGACGAGCATCGCCTACGTGTTGTGGGACGAGGTTGACCCGCAGCGTTTTACGCCGGAGCAGGCGCGAGCGGTGGTGGATTGGTTGCACTGGGGCGGGCAGTTGGTGGTGAGCGGTCCCGATTCGTTGGATTTGCTCAAAGGCTCGTTTTTGGAGCCGTATTTGCCGGCCACTAGCGGCGGTGGCAGGAAGATTACTGCGAAAGATTTGCGCCAACTGAACGAACATTGGCTCATTGCGACCACGGGCGGAGGCGAGCCGCTTTCACCGCAGACGCCGTGGTCGGGCGTGGAGTTGGTTTCGCAGCTTGGCGACGGAGAGGTCGACCAGCTTGGCGCGAGCACGGGCGGGTTGTTGGTGGAGCGGCGTGTGGGGCGGGGGCGGGTGGTGGTCTCGGCGATGCAGCTGAGCGAGCGGGAACTGGTGAACTGGAGGGGCGGCTTCGAGAGTTTGTTCAACGGCGGAATTTTGCGGCGCCCGCAGCGCGAGTATCGGACAGGTTACTACGACGAGCTGACGCTGGCCTGGGCTGATCCGCAGTTGGCGGAGCAGCGTCTCGAGGCGCGGTTGATTTCGGGCGTTCGTTTTTTTGCGCGCGATTGGGGTGTCGATACCAATTACAAGTCTGCCGACGTGCCGCTCGACGCGACGAGCCAATGGTCGCCGCCGGAGCAGCAGCCGGTACGGGAGTTGCGGCCGCCGGAACAGGTGGGCGGCATCGGGGCTTGGAACGACTTTAGCGCGACGGCCAGTGCGGCGCGAGAGACATTGTTGGAAGCGGCCGGCGTGGAAGTGCCCGATACATCGTTTGTGGTGATCTGCCTGGCACTGTACCTGGTGGCCCTGGTGCCGCTGAACTGGCTCGTGTTTAGCGCGATCGGCCGAGTGGAATGGGCCTGGCTTGCGGCGCCGATCATCGCGCTCGCCGGGACGTGGGTGATTGTGGATCGGGCGCGGCTGGATATTGGGTTTGTGCGGGCCCAGACCGAGGTGGGCGTGTTGGAGTTGCAGCCAAACTTCGAGCGGGGCCATTTATCGCGGTACACGGCGCTGTACACATCGCTTTCGACGACCTATGACATAGAATTTGACAATCTGACGACGGTGGCGGCACCTTTCCCCACCACGAGCGAGCCGCAAGAGGCGCGTCACGCGAGTGGCGGAGTCTTCGTCTATGAGCGTTACGATCGAGTGCGACTTTCGGGGGTGTTTGTACCATCGAACACAACGAACATGGTCCACAGCGAGCAGATGCTGCCACTCGACGGGGCGATTCGACTAGGTGAGTCGTCGCAGGGGCGGCCCCAGATTGAGAATCGGTCGCAGTTTGTGCTGCGGAGTGTGGTGGTGGTCGAGCGGACGTCGCTCGAGGAGGAGCAGGGGGGCCAGCCCGCGTTGCGCGGGAGTTGGATGGGGGAGTTGCAGCCGGGAGAATCGAGGCCGGTGAGTTTTTCCCAGCGAGTTGTCATGGGGCCGGATGAATCTCCGTTCGCGTCCGAGCGGGCGGCGGAAGTGGGGCTGCAAGGTGGATCGCGGCTGAAGCTGGAGCCAATGTTTCGCCTGGCGCTCGATGTCAAAAGTTTTGAGCCGGGCGAAAAGCGACTGGTAGCCAGGATCGACGAGGTCTTGTCGGGCGAAGCGGTTTCGCCAGCGGCATCGCAGGTCGGCGGTGCGGCGCTGGTGGTGGCCCACTTGGCCTATGGGGCGCGGCCGGAGCCACTACGGGATGTGAACACGCGGCGAGATGTGGTGATGAGCGACAGTGGTTAGTGGTCAGTCGTCAGTGGTCGGTCGATCACGACGTTACACGACAGACCGCTGACAACCAACAACTGGCCAATATCCAATGATCGAGCTGAGAAACTTCACGAAAGCTTACGGCGACTTTGTGGCGGTGGCCAATTTGAATTTGCAGATTGCCGCGGGCGAACTGTTTGGGTTCATCGGCCCGAACGGCGCCGGCAAGAGCACGACGATTCGCTTTCTGGCGACGCTGCTGCGGGCCACCACGGGGGAGGGCATCGTCAATGGGCATAGCGTCACGCAGGACCCGATCGGTGTGCGGAAAAGCATTGGCTACATGCCGGATATTTTTGGTGTCTACGATGGGATGAAGGTTTGGGAGTTTCTAGATTTTTTCGCCGTGGCCTATGAGATTCCCAAGAGCCGGCGGAAGACGGTGATCGGCGACGTGCTCGAGCTGTTAGACCTCGCGGACAAGCGGGACGATTTTGTGAATGGTCTGTCGCGCGGCATGAAACAACGGCTGTGCCTGGCGAAGACGTTGGTCCACGATCCGCCGGTGTTAATTCTCGACGAGCCCTCGAGCGGCCTCGACCCGCGGGCGCGCCTGGAGCTGAAGGCGCTGTTAAAAGAATTACGGGCGATGGGGAAGACGATTCTGATCTCGAGCCACATCCTGACCGAGCTGGCCGACTGCTGCACGAGCATCGGCATCATCGAACGCGGGCAACTGCTTCTGCACGGCCCGATGGAGCAGGTCTATCGGCAGATTCAACGGAATCGGCACATTGAGGTCCGCTTTCACGGTGATCCGAGCCAGGGCGTGAGCCTGATCCGCAGCGATCCGAAGGTCGAGAGCGTGGAGGTGAACACGCGCAGTTGCCGAGTCGAGCTGGCGGGCGACGAAGCCGACGTCGAGCGGCTGTTGCGGCAGTTAGTGAACGCTGACGTGGGGCTGGTTTCGTTCGCGGAGAAAGAGCCGACGCTGGAGGACGTGTTTATGTTGGTGACGAAGGGGTTGGTGACTTAGCAGAATTCGTGGCGGCAATCGTCGGATGTTTGGCGTAGATTGATGATATGAGTTCAATTCTCACAAGCCGTCGGGAAATCGTCGAGCGAATTCAAGCTCTCGCACCTCAATTGCGCGCGGTGGGAATTACGCGACTGTCGCTGTTCGGATCGTTCCAAACGGGCACGCAACGCGCGGATAGCGACGTCGATCTGCTCGTCGAGTTTGCCCCTGGCCTCAAGACTTTTGACAACTTCACGACGGCGTGCAACCTGCTAGAAGATTCGCTCGGTCGACCAGTGAAACTGGTCACGATCGAATCGTTGAGTCCGTACATCGGTCCCCATATTCTCCGCGAGGCCGAGGATGTCATCGTCGCCGCGTGAGTACTTGCAGCACATGCTGGCGGAGGCGCAGTACCTCGCCGATTGTTCCGCCGACGTTGAGCAAACAGAATTCTTTGGCGACGAAACGCTCAAGCGGGCTTTCGTTCGCAGCATCGAGATCATTGGCGAGGCGGCCAAACATGTGCCGGAAGAGTTTCGCAGCGAGCATCCCGAGCTGGAGTGGCGCGCGATGGCCGGCCTGCGTGATCGGCTGATCCACGGTATTTCGGCGTGGATTATGAGTTGGTGTGGGACGTTGTCGTCAACAAGATACCAGCGTTGCGAGATCAGCTTGAAATTCTGCTCGCCGAACTTGGCAATTGTTGAAATGCGGCAGGAAGGTAGTCGATGAGGTCGCTGGCGATGAGGGAGATTTGGCCGAGCTTTTCTGCGGCGAGGTCGCCGGCCAGGCCGTGGACGTGCGCGCCGAGGCGGGCGGCGTCGAAGGGGGCGAGGCCTTGAGCGAGGAGGGCGGTGATGATGCCGGTCAGCACGTCGCCAGAGCCGCCGGTGGCCAGGCCGGGGTTGCCGGTTTGGTTGACCGCGTAGCGGCTGCCGTCGGTGGTGATGGTGTGGTGGCCTTTGAGGACGACGACCAGGTTCGAGCCGCCGCGCGCTGAAGCGAGCTCGGCGGCGGCGAGGGGACGGTCGGCGGTGGTGGGATGCGTGCCGGTGAGGCGGGCGAATTCGCCGGGG
>JBGSUJ010000155.1:0-17668 GCA_041753435.1 Pirellulales bacterium
CCTCACGCAAAATCCGGCGTTCCTTCGCCGTCAGCCGCACAATATACTTCTTGTTCATGGGACACCTCCGTGTTGCCGGAAGTCTCCCACATTCTTCAATCTTCACCAACCCGAACTTCTAGCTGTGACCGGGCACTAGCCTGCGAAAATGCATCCAGGCAGCATAGACTTGCCACAAGACTATTTTTGAATTGCAAGCCAGGTAGACGAAACGCTGCTAAACCGTTAAATTCCGCCTTGCTTGCCAGTTTGGTGATCCTGGCTATGATACAGATAAACCGTTATCTAGCTGCTACTTACGCGAAACGGTGTGGCTGCTTTGGGGATTCCCGCATCTTAGCTACACTTTGCCCCATTGCAAACCGTCGAACCGGCCGACCACATCGGAGTGCCTTGGCCACCCACGAGAACGGAAAAGAGGACTCGAAGATGACGCAATTGACCCGTCGCCAATCTTCCCGCTGGATGCTGCTGGGAATGATGGCCATGCTGGCTGTCGCTGCCGTTAGCTCACTTGGCGTTTTCGCGCCTCCAACATCGGCAGCCCCCACCAAGCCGACGGCCGCCGACCGGCAGATCGTGGGCATTGTTTCGATGCTCATGGAAAACAAGCACTTGTCGCGCCGTCGTCTGGATGACGAAATCTCCCAACGCGCAATGGCTTCGTTCATTAAAGAACTCGATCCACTCAAGCTGTTTTTCACTCAGCAGGATGTGGATGAATTTATGGCGAATCAAAATCGGCTCGATGATCTGTTCAAGCGCGGCGATATCCAATTTGCCTACGACGTTTTTGGCCGCTTCCTTAAACGTGTCGACGAACGTGTGAACATTGCACTAGCGATACTCGACCAGCCGCACGACTTCTCAATCGATGAAGAAATGATCCGCGATACTGACGCGGCCACGTATGCCAAAACACCCCAAGAGGCCCAAGAGCGTTGGCGGCAGCGTGTGAAGTTTGACCTCTTGAAAGAAACCACCGACGACGTGGCTTTGGACAAGGCCATAGAAAAACTCCGCAAACGTTACAATAGCATTCGCAAAAGTTGGAATCAAACCGACAACGACGAGTTGCTGGAACGTTACCTCTCTGCAATGACAACTGGTTTCGATCCCCATAGCAGCTACATGTCGCCGAGCACGCTCGACAATTTCAATATTACGATGCGTTTGGAACTCGATGGCATCGGCGCTTCGCTCCGCGGAGAAGACGGCTACACGATGGTCGTCAACATCATCCCGGGGGGTGCAGCCGATAAAGACGGCAAGCTTAAACCGGGTGACAAAATCGTCGGCGTTGGCCAGGGGGCGGAGGGTTCCATCGAAGATATCGTCGACATGAAAATCAATGACGTGGTCGAGAAAATCCGTGGTAAACGCAAGACAATCGTCCGCCTGGAGGTCGATCCGGCCGACGAGTCGGGAAGAAAGATCTACACCATCACCCGCGACCGCATCGAACTCAAAGATAGCGAAGCCCGCAGCGAAATCATCGAACGCGGCACGAAGCCGGACGGCAATCCGTATCGAATCGGCGTGATTCAACTACCCAGCTTCTACATGGATATGGACGGTGCCCGCCTGCAATTGCCAACCTACAAAAGCACCACGCGCGACGTCCGCCGCTTGCTGGAACAATTCAACAAGGAAAACATCGACGCGGTGGTGATCGACCTCCGCTGGAATGGCGGTGGTTCGCTGACTGAGGCCGTCAACATGACGGGGTTGTTCATCGATACCGGACCGGTCGTTCAGGTGAAGGGGCCTGATGGCCGCATCGACCCCTATCAAGACCCAGAAGCGGGTATGGTTTGGAAGGGGCCGCTGGTCGTGATGATCAACAAGTTCAGCGCTAGCGCCAGCGAAATCTTTGCCGGAGCAATCCAGGATTATGGCCGCGGAATCGTCATCGGTGACTTCGCCACCCACGGGAAAGGCACGGTCCAGCAGCTTTACGATTTGGGCAGCGCCCTGTTCCGCGTATCCGACAACAAAAACCTCGGCGCGCTAAAAATGACGATCCAACAGTTTTACCGGCCGGGGGGCGATAGCACCCAGAATCGCGGCGTCGTTTCCGATGTCGAACTGCCGTCACTCACGACTCAACTCAAAGTTGGCGAATCCGACCTCGATTACGCGATGGAGTTTGATCGCGTACAACCTCTCTCCCATGACATGTACCACATGGTCGATAAGCAAATTGTCGATGGGCTGCGGAGCATGTCGCAACTGCGAACTAGCCAAGCCGACTTCTTCTCGCGAGAGAATCGTCGCATCGCACGTTACGAGGAACAAAAGGATGCCAAGACGGTTACCCTCAATAAAGACAAATTTCTGGCGGAGCGGGCGGAGCTCAATGCAGACAAAGAAGAAGAAGGAATCTACGACGACTTGAGCAACCCGAATCGCCCGGTATTCCGGATGGATGATTACGACAAGGAAGCTCTGGACATCACGGTCGATTACCTCAACATGCTGGGCGGCCATAAGATCGCTGGTGCTAGGAACGCCGAAGCAGGTGCACAAGCCTGGCCCGTCGGTAGCGGTAATTCGGCAACCACCAACGACTAAGCACCCGCGCCGCCGTTCGTGAGCGGGATTCGCATCCCGTCGTAGGCGAGCGCCATGTCAGCGGGCAGCAGTGCGTTCGTGGCATCGTGCTCCAGTTCGTGCGACATGTGTGTGAAGAATGTCTGTCGAGGGGCGAGTTGGCGCGCTACGGCCATCGCTTCCTCAAGGCTGTAGTGCGTGGCGTGACCGCGCGGCCTGAGCGCATCGAGTATCAACACATCAAGGCCTTCGAGCAGCGACATGCTTTCTGGCGGCATCGCATTCACGTCGGTGCAATAGGCGATGTCGCCTAGGCGAAAACCGAGCACATCGAAACGCACTCCGTGCCGCATGCGAATCGGCGTAAGCTTGCCGCCAAGCACTTCAAATGGCGCGGTCGTAATCCGCCGAAAAGTGATCTGCGGCACTGCGCCGGGCAGAATCTCAGCCGGGTTCTGAAAGGCATAGTCGTACGACTTGCGAATTCGCGCTTCGACGACTTCCTCGCAATACAGCGGCACAGGCCCACCCAAGTAAAATTGCATCAGTCGCAAATCGTCGAGGCCGAAAATGTGATCCGCATGCTCATGAGTGTAAACCACTGCGTGAACAAGGCCGACATCTTCTCGCAAAAGCTGCTGGCGGAGATCCGGCGAAGTGTCGATCAACAGGTTTCCGCCTGGCAGGCCCAAAATCGCGCTGCATCTGGTGCGACGGTTTTTCGGGTTCGTGCTGCGACACACGTCGCAGCCGCAGCCAATCATGGGCACACCGACGCTGGTGCCGGTGCCCAACAGGACCATCTGACCGGAGATATCGGAGTTAATAAGCTCGCGTTTCACAAGCATTTGGGGTCTGGAAAGGGCCGACGGGCTGCCAAACTCAGAGTGTATCAGGCAACGCTGTATCAGGGCACCCGCGGCAACTCCGCTTGACCGCCCGTGGCAATCGCAATAAACTTTTTGACGGAGCCAAGTTGCGCACATTCTCTCGGTTTCCCGCCTTAGCTTAAAATGACCGTTGCGCTCCGCTCGTCGCCGAGTCGGATGAGCAAAACCACTTGGCGTTACGCGATCCTTTCGGCGCTATCCCTCCGTAGAACGCATTATGGAAATTTTGGAACGCATCTGGGAAATTATCACCGCGATCGGCAACAGCATACTGGGCCGGTTCGAACGGGGCATCACGTCACTATTTGGCTCGGCGAACGCCCGCTATGTCCGTCGGCAGTCTGCCCGCGTCGAGGCGATCAACGCCCTCGAGCCGAAGTATCAAACGATGAGTGACGCCGAGCTCAAAGCCCAGACGGCTGAATTCCGTCGCCGCCTAGCTGCCGGCGAAAGCCTCGACGATATGCTCGTCGAAGCGTTCGCCGTCTGCCGTGAAGCTGGCCGCCGCTTTCTGGGAATGCGGCATTACGATGTGCAGCTCATCGGCGGCATCATTTTGCACGAAGGCAATATCGCGGAGATGGTGACCGGCGAAGGCAAGACGCTCGTTGCTACATTGCCCGCCTATCTCAACGCGCTGCAAGTCGTCCATCACGTCGACAACGGTCACACGCACCACCCACGCGGCTCGGTCCACGTCGTCACTGTCAACGACTACCTTGCCCGCCGCGACATGGAATGGATGGGACCGATCTACACCGGCCTCGGCCTGACCGTTGGCGCAATCCAAGGGGGCATGGATTCCGGCGACCGGCAGAAGGTCTACGACTGCGATATTACCTACGGCACGAACAACGAGTTCGGATTCGATTATCTCCGCGACAACATGCGAATTGCCGCTCGTGGCGACGATCGCTACCCTAAACATCACCAACAATCGCAGGGCCGTTTGCATTACGCTATCGTCGACGAGGTCGACAACATTCTGATCGACGAAGCCCGTACGCCGCTCATTATTTCCGGCCCCGCTGAGGACGATGTCACAAAGTATCAGCGGGCGGATAAGGTGGCTCGCCAACTTCGCCGCGATGTTCATTTCGAGGTCAAAGAAAAAGAGCATACCGCCAACCTGACGGACGAAGGCGTCCGCGAGGCTGAACGCCTGGCCGGAGTCGAAAGCTTCTACACCGCCGGTAACATGCAGTGGCCCCACCTGATTGACAACTCGCTTAAAGCCCATTATCTCTACCAGCGCGATGTGAACTATGTCGTCCAGGACGACGAGGTAGTAATCGTCGACGAGTTCACCGGGCGTCTCATGCCCGGCCGCCACTGGAGCGACGGCCTCCACCAAGCTGTCGAAGCCAAAGAGGGTGTCCATATCAAGGAAGAGAATCAGACGCTCGCCACCATCACGCTCCAGAACTTTTTCAAACTGTACGACAAAATATCAGGCATGACTGGTACCGCGCTCACGGAAGCGGGCGAGTTCTGGAAGATTTACCAGCTCGATGTAGTTGGTGTGCCGACCAACAGGCCGCTCCGGCGGAAGAGCTTCCCGGATGTCATCTATCGTACTGAGCCAGAAAAATTTAATGCGATTGCGGATGAAATTGAACGACTCAATCGTTGGACCACTGTCGAAGCCACCGATGGCAACGTGTATACCGGCACCGTCCGTCGCGAAGACGATCAAGCGATCGAGCTGCAAATGCCGGAAAGCAAGCAGGCCGAGTTGATCCAGCGCAGCAAGATCAAAAGCATTCAACAACCGGGGCGTCCGGTGCTGGTCGGCACCGTTTCAATCGAGAAAAGCGAGCGGCTGTCGCGACTCCTGGAAAAGCGCGGCATCAAGCACGAAGTGCTCAACGCTAAGCATCACAAGCGTGAGGCCGAGATCGTTGCCCAAGCCGGCCGTAAAGCCGCGGTCACCATTGCTACGAATATGGCCGGTCGTGGTACCGATATTGTCCTCGGCGGCAACGCCGAGACGATGGCCTGGGCTTTGCTGCAAGATAAGTATGCCACACGGCTGGATGTTCCCCAGGACGAATGGACCAAACTCGTTGCTGAGATCGAACAGCGCGAAGGCATGAAGCCCGAAGGGCAGCACGTCAAGGAGATTGGCGGACTGCACATCATCGGCACCGAACGTCACGAAGCCCGCCGCATCGACCTGCAGCTGCGCGGTCGTTGCGGTCGGCAGGGCGATCCGGGTAGCAGCCGGTTCTATCTTTCGCTCGAAGACGATCTGATGCGAATCTTTGCAGGCGAGTGGGTCAAAAACATGCTCACCCGCCTTGGCATGCAAGAAGGTGAGGCGATCGAGAGTAAGATGGTTTCCCGCCGAATCGAAGGCGCGCAGAAAAAAGTCGAAGAGCGCAACTTCGAAGTCCGTAAGAATCTGCTCGAATACGACGAGGTGATGGACGAACAGCGCAAGCGGGTCTACACCTATCGCCAGCGCATCCTTGATGGCGTCAATTGCCGCAATCTAATTGCCGATATGATTGGCCAGCAAGTCGGCGACAACTTGAGGCAGTGCCTCAACCCGAACTATGGTAGCGAATCCTTCGCGGCCGCAGCCGGTAACCTGCTCCACGTTCAACTCGAAGCCCGCGACTTCCGCAATGTGCCCTTCGCAGATGCCGAACGCATCGCGCACGACGCGGCCAACCGCTTGGCCGAATCGCAGGTCTTTGATGCGATTGAAGAAAACCTGCCCAGCGACGAAGAAGAAAGCGAATGGAATTGGGATGCGCTGGCTAATTGGGCCAACACCCGCTGGGGGCTCAATCTCCGTGATCGTGACTTGAAGAAGGTTAGCCGCGACGGCGTTGACGAACTCTTGCTCGAAAAAGCTCACGAGGCCATTACCAAGATCGATCTGAGCCCCTGCGCACGTTATTTGGAGCCAGACTACGGTGTGAAAGCCTCGTGTGCGTGGCTCCGCGATAAGTTCGGCGTGGAATTGAATCCCAAGGATGTTGCCCAGATCGAAGCAGCAACATTTATCACACTGGCCCACGAGCGTGCGACCCAAGCTTACGATCAACGTGAATCGGAGTACCCGGTGCTGGCGGGTTTGTATCGCTATGCTTCACACGTCAGCGGCGGCCAGAAGCAAGGTTTCCAGCGCGAAGAACTCGTCGAGTGGGCCAAACGCAGGTTTGAAGCTGATCTCGACCTGGAAGACCTCAAGAACAAACAACGCGACGAGATTCGGCAGTTACTGGTCGAACACAGTCGCCGCAACAATGAGCGAGCCAATCAAGTCGCAGCCGAAGCCCAGGCTCGGGTTGAAAAGCTCTTCGCCGATCCAGCCTCTAGCCGCGCGACTCTGGGCGATGTCACCGGCAACAACGGTCAGCTCGACGATCTAACGTCCTGGCTCGCTCAAACTTGCCAGTGTGAGATTTCGCACGACGAGTTGGCCAAGCTCGATCGCGAGGCTGCCCAGCGCCGCGTGTCGCAGATCGTCGAAGATCACTTCCGCCCTGAGATGCGGCGGATGGAGCGGGCGCTACTACTGCAGATCCTCGACACCGCCTGGAAAGAGCACCTCTTGGCGATGGACCACCTCCGCTCCAGTGTGGGTCTCCGCGGTTATGCCCAGGTCGATCCCAAAGTCGAATACAAGCGCGAGGGCATGCGGCTATTCGATTCAATGTGGGTCGGCGTCGGCAACTACGTGACCGATCTGATCTTCAAAATGGAACAGCTTGATGAGGGCTTTGTCGGCAGCACCTGGGTCGAAACCGCGGCGATCAAGGAGGAAGCAGTCCCGGCGAGCGAGATCGCCCGCCAGCAGGAAGCCGCCATTGCCGGCACCCAAGGCGAAAAGAAAATCGAACCGATTCGCAACCGCGAAGAAAAAGTCGGCCGCAACGAACCATGCCCCTGCGGCAGCGGCAAAAAGTACAAACAGTGCTGCATGCGTGGTCGAGGTGTGGCGTGATGAGAAGCGCTCGTTGAAACGCAGAGGGCGCAGTGATCGTGGAGAGAGAGCGTGAAAGGACCGTAGATCATGAACAAACAGATTGTGCCAGTCCTTCTCGTCTTGGTGATCTGCGCAACCGGATTTCTTGCGTTCCGGGTGTACCAGCTGGAGAGGCAGTTATGGCAGCTAACGAACCAGCCCCTTCCACTGCCGCTGACGAGAGAAGTCGTTATGCAGCAAGGCAATCTTGGAAGGACCCCGGACGGCCGCGGAACATTTCGGCTGTTGGAACCGTACTCTCCGTGAACTCTGCGTTCTCTGCATTGAAATGATTGGTTAACTTGATCCCAGGGCAAGGAATCCCTCGTGAATCGTGTCCTCTCTTGGTGGTTAAACGTCTTTTACCTCACACTGCTCGTCGTGTGCGCGCCGCTGATCCTGTGGAAAGTAATTCGCATCGGCAAATATCGAGATGGGTATCGCGAAAAGTTCCTGGGCCTCGTGCCACGGCGCAAGGGCAATGCGACGTGCGTCTGGATTCACGCCGTCAGCGTCGGCGAAGTGAACCTGTTGGCGACGATTCTACGCGAGCTGCACTCCCGCCATCCCGAATGGCAGTATGTCGTTTCGACCACGAGTCGCACCGGATATGAGTTGGCCTGTAAAAAGTACGCCGACAGCACCGTGTTCTACTGCCCGCTCGATTTCAGTTGGGCCGTCCGCAACGCGATGCGGCGGGTGCGGCCGACGCTGCTCGTGCTCGCCGAGCTCGAGCTGTGGCCGAATCTTATTTTGGTCGCAAAAGCAGAGGGGGCCCGCGTGGCGATCATCAATGGCCGCATGAGCGACCACAGCTTTCCCGGCTATCGCCGCATTCGGCCGCTCGTCAGCCGACTGCTGGGCCAGCTCGATCTCATCGCTGCCCAAGACGACGAGTCGGCCGAACGGTTTCGAGCACTCGGCGCATCGGCCGAACGCATTCAAGTCACCGGCTCGCTCAAGTACGACGGCGCACAGACCGACCGCCACAATCCTCGTACATCGCTACTCCGCAATCTTGCTGGCTTTGCCGAAGAAGACGTGGTGTTTCTCGCCGGCAGCACTCAGGAGCCCGAGGAACAAATCGCCGTCGATGTTTTTCGCCGCCTGGCTGCCGACCATCCGCAACTGCGGCTCGTGCTCGTGCCCCGCCATCCAGAACGATTCGACGCCGTCGCAAAACTGCTCAACGAATCTCACCTCGATTGGTGCCGCCGATCACAATGTACCGCTCCTTCCTCGCCCCTCTCGCCTATCCTTCTCGTGGATACGATCGGCGAGCTCGGTGCCTGGTGGGGCACAGCATCGATCGCGTTTGTCGGCGGCAGTTTCGGCGACCGTGGTGGACAGAACATGATCGAACCGGCCGCTTACGGGGCCGCTGTCTCCTTTGGTCCCAACACGCGCAACTTCCGCGACATCGTCGCCGCCCTCCTTTCCGCCGACGCCGCGATTGTCGTGCATGATGCGGCAGAGCTGGAAGCCTTCGTCCACCGTGCGCTCAACGAACCGGCCTGGGCCGCGGCCCTCGGCAGGCGGGCCCAAGCGTTCATTCATTCGCAACTGGGAGCCACAGTCCGCACACAGCAACTGTTGGAAACGCTGCTACCGAAGTTCAACAATCAGGCGAAAGAATCGGCAGCTGCTTGAACTTCGCCTGCGTCACCAGCGACACAGCTAAGTCGCGTCGGCAATTTTCACATGCTCGTGATTATGCAAATGATCTGGGCAGTAGCAGTAGTCGCCGCCACATTCGGAACAATAACGAAATGCCGTCTTGGACGATTGTTCACTCGAGAGCCCGCAGACATGGCACTCGTGCTTCAGTCGACGCGCCTTCTGTGACTTGCCCTGGAGGCTGCGTGACTGAAATTGCATCCGTCGGTGGCCGTGCTTCATATCTCGCACAATGTCTCGGCCAAAGAAAACCAAGTAGTTGAATACAGCAGCAACCACCATGCCGCGTTCCAGCCAGCTCTGCGAAAATACCAGCGTCACACCATACATGATCCATTGAAAGAGCGCGAGCCAACGGACCTTGATCGGCAGGATAAAAAATAACGAGATCGTGAAGTCCGGATACAACCGCGCAAAAGCCAGGAATACCGAACCGTATAAGAAGCCATTCGTGGCCACCTCACCGCCCACGCCAGCCACAAGATAGGCAATCAAGGCCATCGCCACGGAACCAAGATAACCCAGCAGCAAATACAAATTGTAGCGAAATGCACCCCACTCGGCTTCGAGCGCTGTGCCCATCAGATAAAACAAGTAGAAAAAGAAAAAAGCAAAAATCGGATTAGTGATGGGCGGGGCAAAGACGAACGTGATGATCCGCCACCACTCGCCCGTAACTACTTTGGCAGGCATCAAGTAGATGCCATCCAGTAGCGGTGTGCCCCCTTCCGCTCCCGGTGCAGAATTGGCGAGAAAAGCAAGTGCCTGTCCCACGATCAGGAACACGGTGAGGTGAGGCACGGCGTAGCGGCCAAACGTAGCATCCAGGCGATCTATCCACGACATGTCTTGCCACTCAACGGGTGTCTTCTGCATGGACAATTCAACGGAGGAAGTGTACCAGTATGCCATGACCGTTGCCCACCCGCTATGCTACCGCGGGCAACGCTGGCATCCACTGTCCGCCTGTTGGAGCGACGCATATAATCGGTAACCCATGGCCGTTATTGAGATTCGCAACCTGGAAAAATCGTATCGCGTTAACCAGAAGCAGGAAGGCCTCTGGGCCGCGTTTCGCGGGCTGTTCAATCGCCAGTACCGCGAAGTTCACGCTGTCCGCGGTATCAACCTCGACGTTCAGCAGGGCGAACTCGTGGCCTTTCTTGGCCCTAACGGCGCCGGCAAAACGACTACCCTCAAGTTGCTCTCCGGCGTGATTAATCCCTCGGGCGGCGAAGCACGCGTGATGGGGTTCATCCCCTGGCAACGCGAGAATGCCTACCGCCGCCGCTTCGCACTGGTGATGGGCCAGAAAAACCAACTTTGGTGGGATCTACCAGCGGCCGAGTCGTTTCGGCTGCACCAACAAATCTACGCCATCGACCCAGCAAGTTTCCAGCAATCGCACGACGAATTGGTCGATCTATTGGATGTGCGGCGGCTACTGAATCAGCCGGTCCGCGAACTCTCGCTCGGCGAGCGGATGAAAATGGAGCTAATCGCCGCCTTACTCCATTCGCCCGAAGTGCTGTTTCTTGACGAACCGACCATCGGACTGGATGTGATCGCCCAACACAACATCCAAAAATTTCTCAAACATTATCAGGAAGTTCGCCAGATTACGATTCTGCTCACGAGCCACTACATGAAGGATGTGGCTGCACTTTGTAAACGCGTGGTGATCATCAACCACGGCCAAATCATCTACGATGGCTCGCTCGACGGCATCATCGATAGGTTTAGCAGCCACAAAGTGCTCACACTCCAATTCGGCGACGGGTGCATGCCCAGCGATTTGAGCCGCTACGGCGATGTCCTCGAACTAAACGAGCCCGGAGTCAAGTTGCGGGTCGAGCGTAACGTCATTACCAACGTACTCGCTGCCGTGCTCGCGGAGCACGAAATTGAAGATGTAAGCGTCGAAGACCCGCCGCTCGAAGAAGTGATCGCCCAAGTATTCTCGCAGGCGGCGAACCCTCCCTCCGATCTGTTGAGCGATGGGCGAATGCGCTCGGAGCAAGCTCCGCCGCTAAGTTCCACCCACTAACTTCCAACAACCGACCATTACCAACGATTCATGCTTACCCGTACTCAAACCTGGTGGACGATTCTTCGCATTTCGTTTGAAGAGCGGCTTGTCTATCGCGGCGACTTTTGGCTCGGTACGCTGATGCGGTTCCTGCCGATCGTCACGCAAGTCTTTTTGTGGGGCGCCGTCTTCGCAGGAATGGGCGTTGCGGCGAAATCCGGCACCAGTAGCGGCCAGATCGGCGGCTTCAGCTACCACGACATGGTCGCCTATTATTTGGTGGCGATGATCGGCCGGGCGTTTTCCAGCATGCCAGGGCTCGCCAGCGGCATCGCTCGCCAGATCCGCGATGGCGAAATTAAGAAGTATCTCGTTCAGCCCATTGACCTGATCGGCTTCTTGTTCTTAACGCGCGTCGCCCACAAGCTTGTGTATTACGGCGTGGCCTTGGGGCCTTTTGCCGTCGCCTTCTATTTGTTCCGCGGGTACTTCTCCGGTTGGCCACCCGCCGAGGTGCTAGTCGCGTTTCTCATTTCGCTCATCCTGGCTTTTCTGCTCGGCTTTTTTCTGGAAGCCTTGATCGGCATGCTCGGCTTTTGGACGCTCGAAGTCAGCTCGCTACTGTGGATTTACATGCTCTTCAATTTCTTTTTGTCCGGGCACATGTTTCCGCTCAGCATTTTGCCTGCCCCCTGGAATACGATTGCGCTGGCTACCCCACTGCAATACTTGGCATATTTCCCCGCAGCGGTGTTCCTGGAAAAAATCGAGGGCTCCGCGATGTGGCAAGGACTGGCCAGTCAAGCGGCCTGGGTCTTGTTTTTCGTCGTCGCTTGCCGCGTAGCCTTTGCTCGCGGCGTACGCCGCTATAGCGCGTTCGGAGGTTGAATTTTATCAATGTCGCCGCGCCCCAATTATCTTCGCGTCTTTCTCACCTTCGTGCGCAACAGCCTGATCCGCGATATGATGTTCCCGACCAATTTCATCATCGAGTCGATCTCGTCGATCGGCTGGGTGGCGATGAATTTGGCGCTGTACATACTTATTTTTAACTACACGAACTACTTGGGAGCGGATGCTGAAGGCGGAGGTGCTTGGGACAAGTACCAGTTCTTTGTCTTTCTGGCGACCTCGCTGCTGATCAATAACATCGTGCAGATGTTTTTCATGCCCAATGCTGAAGAATTCAGCGAGTTAATCCGTTCCGGTAACCTCGACTTCGCACTGTTGAAACCGATCGACACGCAATTCTTGATATCATTGCAGAAAGTCGACTGGTCAGCGGCCGCCAACCTCGTACTCGGCTTGCTGCTGTTGGGCTACGCGCTGCCACGTCTCGATGGCTTCACGCCGTCGTTGTTGGCGTTTGTGCTCTATCCGCTCTACATCGCACTGGGTGTGTCAATCATGTACAGCATCATGATCGGTCTGGCCGCCACCAGTGTCTGGCTTGGCCGCAATCAATCGCTCTATGATTTTTGGTTCTACATCACCAACTTCGCCCGCTACCCGCTAGAAATTTACAATGGTCCGATCGGCAATTATTTGCGCTGGGCGCTCACCATTTTAATCCCGGTGCTGGTCGTAGTGAACGTGCCGGCCAGGTTGCTGGCCAAGCCTTTCCAGCCCGAGTACACCTACCTCGCGGTGTTTGCCATCGTTGCGACTGCTCTTTCACTCGTGGTGAGTCGCTGGGTTTTTCGGCGGGCACTGCTGAGCTATCGCAGCGCGAGCAGCTGAGTCGTGGTTCAGGCTATTACATCTCACGCTGATCGCGTACCATACCGGGCACCTTTATATGCGGAGAGAGTCGATGAGATTCATTGTGATGATTGCTTTCGGGGTGTTTTTGTTCAGTGGATGCGGTCCACATGCTGCCACTTCCGCTAAGTCCGACGAAACTGCCTTGCCGAAGTATCCTGCTACCCGCCGCGTCGACACCACAGACACCTACCACGGTGTGCAGATTGCCGATCCGTATCGCTGGTTGGAGGCCGATGTTCGCGAATCACCCGAAGTTGCCGCGTGGGTCCGCGAGCAAAATAAGATAGCTCGGAAGTTCCTCGACGCCATCCCCCAGCGGCCGCAGATCGTCCGGCGGCTAACCGAACTGTGGAGCTATGCCCGCTATAGCGCGCCTATAGAAGAAGCCGGCAAGTATTTCTATCTCAAGAATGACGGCTTGCAAGATCAGGCGATACTCTATGTGGCCGATAGCTACGACGGCGAGGGCCGCGTCTTGTTGGACCCGAATGAATGGTCGCAGGATGGGACGGCTTCGCTCGCAGATTACTCCATTAGCGATGACGGCAAGTACTTGGCCTATGCCCGTTCCGAAGCCGGCAGCGACTGGAAACAGATTTATGTGGTCGAAATCGAAACAGGTAAGCTGCTCACCGATGAATTGAACTGGGTCCGCTTCGGTGGCCTGTCGTGGGATAAACAGAGCGCGGGTTTCTACTACAGTCGCTATCCCAAGCCAGCCGCGGGTGAGAAACATCAGGGCGTTGCGCTCGATCAGATGGTCTACTATCACCAATTGGGCGATCCACAGAGCCAAGATCGTCTGATCTACCGCGATGAGCAGCACCCCGATTGGAGCTTCGGCGTTGCGCCCACGGACGACGGCAAGTATCTCGTGCTTTCGATCTACCGCAGCACCGACCCACAAAACCAGCTGCTGGTCCGCGAGACCTCCGCGGCAAGCGCCACCGATACCGCCGCCGAGTGGACGGCGCTAGTTACAGACTTCGAGAACGAGTTCTCCTTCATCGGCAACGACAGCGAACAGTTCTACTTCTTGACCGACCTCGACGCGCCGACCAAGCGTATCATTACCATGGATATCTCCCAGCCGGGCCGCGAGAGCGTCACCGAAGTCGTTCCCTTGGGAGATGGCACGATCGACGGCGCCAGCATCTTGGCCGGCCGGCTGATCGTGCAATCATTAGTCGACGTCCTGCCCCACGTGCGCATCTTTGATCTCCAAGGAAAGCAACTCGGCGAAGTCGAGTTGCCTGGCATTGGCACCGTTGCTGGCTTCAGCGGAGACCAGGACAACACCGAGGCGTTCTACATCTTCACCAGCTACAATACGCCGACGGCCGTCTATCGCTACGACGTGCCCGCCAACACCAGCCAGCTCATCCGCCGGCCCACGGTGAAGTTCATCCCCGACGATTTCGTCGTCGAGCAAGTGTTCTACGAAAGTAAAGACGGCACCCGCGTACCAATGATGCTGGCCTATAAGAAACGGGTGGAGCAAGCCGAATTGCCCTTGACCTCGGAACAACCAATCCCGGAGCCACCCACCTTGAATCAACCGCAACCGACCCTACTGTATGGCTACGGTGGTTACAACATTACGATTTCTCCTGCATTCTCGGCCGACTACATCGCCTGGATGGAGCTGGGGGGCGTCGTGGCTGTGGCCAACTTGCGTGGCGGGGGCGAATATGGCGAAGACTGGCACCTTGGTGGAAAAAATCTCAAAAAGCAGAACGTGTTCGATGATTTCATCGCCGCCGCCGAATGGCTTATCAGAGAAGGTCGTACGTCGAGCGACCAACTCGCCATCATGGGCGGCAGCAATGGCGGATTGCTCGTCGGGGCCGTTATGGTGCAGCGACCGGAACTGTTTGGGTCCTGCATCCCGATTGTCGGTGTCTTGGACATGCTCCGCTTCCACCAATTCACAGCCGGACAGTTCTGGCGCAACGAGTATGGCTCGGTCGAAGATCCCGCAGAATTTAAGAATTTGCTGGCTTACTCGCCTTATCACAATCTTACGGAGGGCATCCAGTACCCCGCCACGATGATTATGACCGCCGACACCGACGATCGCGTCGTCCCAATGCACAGCTTCAAATTCGCTGCCGCTTTGCAACGTGCCCAAGCTGGCAACGCACCGATCCTCTTGCGGATCGAAACCAGCGCCGGCCATGGTCGCGGCACGCCCACGTCGAAACGGATCGAGAACGCGGCCGATCGTTGGGCGTTCCTGGTGAAGTGCCTCAAGATAGACGTGCCTGTGGAGAACGAGAAAAATTAGTCGCAGGCGACTCGCTACACTCGCCGGCGGGCGAGCGCGACCCAGCTCCAGGGCGGCACCAGGCCGGGGTCGTCGACACCGTCGTCCGACCAGGGGTAGTGAATCCGCTTGAGCGCGACGACACGCAGCCCCTCGTCGCCGCAAGTCGCGCGAAGCTCGTCGCGGCTGTAGTGCTTTTGCTGGTAAGTGCCACGAAAGACGATGCCCGCCTCGAAGTCACTCTGATGGATGCGATTCTCCGCGTCGGCGTACTTGACGACACGCAGAGCCGATTCCAGCGCCGGCACCACAACCAGCATATGACCGCTAGGCCGGGCGATTCCAGCCAGGCTCTGCCACTGCCGGCGGCGGAGACCGGCGTCGGTCGACGTGATGACGTTCAGGCAGGCTACGAAATCGCCGACCGGCCCCAGCTTTGTGGCGGCATCTTCGAGTCCCATCGTCGACCAGGATACGGCTGGCACGTCCGCGCACCGCTCCTTCGCTCGAGCCACCATCTTCGCCGCGAAGTCGAAAGCCAGCACTCGCCCAAACCGCCGGCCAAATCGCTGCACGAAGCTGCCGATCCCGCAGCCCGCGTCGACGAGCGTTTGCTTGCGGCTCGGTTTCGTGTGCCGCACCATCGCGGCCAATTGCTTGCCGCTGGAGCGAGTTACATCACACACGGCCAATTCAAAATCGTCCGCCAGCCGGTTCCAGATTTTTCGGGTCATGTTCGCGACTCCTAAGTTCGATACGTCTACGCCGCAACAAATTCGATCGCTACTACTTGGCGATCGCGACCCCTCGCAACTCACGGGGTAGCGGGAATGATACGCTCTCTTCACGAATAGATCGTGGCTCGACCGTCGCGCCGAAGCAATCGCGGAGCCAAGTGAGGCAGGCTTCGACGACGGCTTCCGGAGCACTCGCGCCCGCGGTGACCAACACCGTGTCGACGCCTGTGAACCACGCCGAGTCGATGTCGTCGGGACCGTCGATGAGATGAGCGGGGATGCCGTGTTCGCGGGCCTGTTCCGCGAGCCGCTGGCTATTGGAGCTGTTTTGGCTGCCGAGCACGAGCACCAGGTCGGCACCTTCAGAGAGCCGCGACACCGCTTCCTGCCGGTTCTGCGTGGCGTAACAAATATCGTCTTTCGGCGGTGAGGCGATTTTTGGAAACCGCTCCTTCAGCCGACGGATGATCCGATTCGCATCGTCGACACTGAGCGTCGTCTGCGTCAGATAAGCCACCTGGCTTTCGTCGGTGACCGCCAGCCTGGCCACGTCCTCGGGCGACTCCACGAGCAAAATTGCCTCGGGCGCTTCGCCCATCGTGCCGATCACCTCGTCGTGCCCCTCGTGCCCGATCAACAATATTGTGTACCCGGCTTCGGCGTACTTGATCGCTTCGAGGTGGACCTTGGTCACGAGCGGGCAGGTGGCGTCGATCGCCCGCAGTTTTCGTTCGCGGGCCAGGCGGCGAACTTCCGGCGACACGCCGTGAGCCGAGAACAAAAGCGTCGCCCCCTCGGGAACCTCCGAGAGCTCATTGACAAACGTCACGCCCCGGTCGCGGAAGTGGCTCACGACGTATTGATTGTGGACGATCTCGTGGTAAACGTAGATCGGCGGACCAAATGCCCTCAGCGCAAGCTCCAGCGATTCGATCGCCATGTTTACACCGGCACAAAATCCACGCGGACTCGCCAGGAGAACCTTCATGCTCTCCATGATAGTCTGCAGTCAGTGGTCGACCAATAGCCGCTCAGAATTGCTCAAGCGGTCCAAAACCCTCATTTCGCTTTGCGCCGCAACCGTCGCGTGAGCCATTCGTCGATCGGTGTCTTCTGGTGCGAGGGGAAACGAACTTCCAACTCCTTAAGTGCTTCGCTGAGTGACTGGCTAAGTTTGAGAAAAGGCTTCGTTCGGAAGCGGATCGGCGAGATCCACGATCGACTGATTCTGGGGTGGAGCGGATTGGTGATTTTCGGGAGTGCTGGCATCTGGGTGCCTCCTCTCTGTGTGACCCTGCGTTCACCGCAGCGAAACAGGTGCCGGGCACCACTAGGGTTTTGCCCGCGCTTCGACCTGTCCGGTTGCATGTATTACGCAGGACAGCCGGCCACGGTTTCCGGTTCGCGACCGAGACCTACCTAATCAGAACAAGACCTGCAGAAAAGATGGAAATCGCCCATCGACGACCTCTTTCTATATTCTGCTCAGCAAGACAGAAAACACAAGCAATTTGTTCGCGCCCACTCTCGACTATTAAACAACACCGCCTGGGCAGACCCTGCGCCGCTTCCGATGAGGAGAAAAATGAACCGAGCAGGCTTTCCCGGCAGCAGCTCGCAGCTATTTCAGAGAGGAATGGCACTTGAACTTTCGTAAGTCCCTACGCTGCATATCGTTTGTACTCGGCACGTGGTTTGAGGAGTAGGGCCTGGGGTTTGGGCCGCCGTTTGACACGTCGGGGCTCGAATCGATTGGGGCGATTTCCGACGATG
>JBGSUJ010000156.1:0-3033 GCA_041753435.1 Pirellulales bacterium
ACGAAGAATTGGGGAACGAAGAATCGGCACCGATGTGATCGCTTGCTGTTGAGTTAGCAACTCGAAACGCCTCGTAAGTAGAGCGTCCCTCCACCGGGGACCGGTTTCGCAAGGAATCGGTCCCCGGATTTTTTTGTGCGCCGCAGGTGCCGATGTGCGAAAGAAACCACCGTTGAGCCTGCTCAAGCCTGGTGGATTGCCTTGCTCGCGGTTGCTCCGTGGCGCGGCTGTTGGCTAAGATGAGAGTTCTCGCAGAACCCTCCCTTCCACAAGGCTTGAGCCCACGGATGAACACTGAGATTTCGACGCCCGAAACTGCTGCGATGCCGCGTTGGCAACCGCTTGAAGCGCTGGAGCGTCGCGTGCTGGGTGTGTTGGTGGAAAAGGCGAAGACCACGCCGGAGAACTATCCGCTCTCGATCAATTCGCTCAAAAGTGGCTGCAATCAGAAGAACAACCGCGCGCCGCTGATGCAGGTCGATGAAGATCAGGTCGAAGCGGCGCTCGAATCGCTGCGGCAAGTCGGTGCCGTGATGGAAATTCAAGGCAGCGGCCGGGTTCACAAGTATCGGCATCTGGCCTACGACTGGCTAGGCGTCGAAAAGGTGGAGTTGGCCGTGATGGCGGAGCTACTGCTTCGCGGTTCCCAAACGGTCGGCGAACTGCGCGGTCGTGCGGCGCGGATGGAGCCGATCAAGGACTTGGGCGAACTGCGACCGGTACTCGATTCGCTGGTGGCGAAAGGGCTGATTCAATTTCTTACTCCGGAAGGGCGTGGCGCGGTTGTCACCCATACGCTCTATCAAGAGCGAGAACTGGAAAAAGTACGCCGCGAGGCGGCGAGTTTAACGCCGAGCGACGATACCGCCGAGCGAGAGTCCGTTGTGCCTCGACCTGCCGCGAGAGTTTCGCCGCCTGCCGTGGCGAGCCAGTCGTCACCCGCGGTTCGCGCCGGCCTCGAAGCGGAAGTCGCCCGGCTGCGCGAGGACCTGGCAGACTTCCAACGCGAGTTTGCGGCGGCGCGAAGCGAGTTCGAATCCACCGCCGCCAATTTACGTCGCGACCTCGATGAGCTCAATCGACAACTGGGAAACTGATTGCCAAGAGCGAAAACGATTGCCATGCAGAGCGCTGAGAGCCGACAAACTGCTGATTACCGGCTTGCTCAATTTCTGCAACAGCATTGTTTTTGGCTGTTGGTGGGTTGTTATGCGCTGGCGGCCCTTTGGCCGCTGCCTGGGCGGGCGATTCGCGTCTGGCGGTGGACGCCGCAGGCCGTACCAGATGCTGCCTTAACCGTGCCGTTGGTGCTCTTGGCGCTGCTCTTGTTTTGCGCGGCGCTGCGAACCAATGTCGTCCAGGTCCGCGCGATCCGCTGGCGGCCCTGGCCGCTGGTGTGGGGCACGCTGGCCGTGTGGGGGGCGCCCGTGCTGCTGGCCTTGGTGGCGGCGGCTGTCCTGCCGATGGTCGTCGGGCAGGAGGAAACCGCTGGGCTGCTCGTGGGCGTGGCGTTGGTGGCTTCGATGCCGGTCGCCAATTCGTCGGTTGGTTGGACGCAGCTCGTGCGGGGCAACCTGGCGTTGAGTTTGGCGCTGGTGCTGGTGACGATCTTCCTTTGCCCGTGGGTCACGCCGTGGCTACTTGGCTGGCTGCGGCTCGCGCTCGCGTCTCCAGACCCGACGTATTTCCAAACGCTGATCGATAATTTCTCCGGGGCGTTCTTCATCATCTGGGTGATTCTGCCGACGGCGGCTGGGCTGGCTTGCCGTCATTCGCTCGGCGGCGAACGCGTGGCGGCCATTGGGAGCTGGATTTCGATCGCCAGTGTGGTGGCGCTACTGTTGCTGAACTACGTGAATGCGGCCCTGGCGTTTCCCGAAGTGCTGCAGCAATCGCGGTTCTCGGTGCTCGCAATGACGGCGATCTTGGCCGTCGCGTTGAGTATGGTGGGCCTGGCGGCTGGTTGGCTGATCGCGCGTGCGATGCGGCTGGATGTGGAAACGCGGCTGGCACTGATGTTCGGCCTGGGCATGAAGCACACAGGGCTGGCGCTGCTGCTGGCCAGCGAGGTGCTCGCCGACCAGCAACTGGCGATCCTGATGATTGTGCTGGCGACGCTCGCGCAGCACTTGTTGGCCGGCGTGGTGCAATGGGGTACGCAGGGACAGGGTTGAGATTGAGGGTTGAGCAGAAAGGCTGTCGGCTGTCGGCTCTCGGCGGGGAGCGTTTCTTGGATATTGTTCTATTGTTCTTTTGATCGGCACCATTTGGGGTGACAGAAGGACATTATCGTGGCGGCGGGTTGGAGAGGGGATTTTTGGATTTTTGGAACACCTCCGCAAACTCGATTCACCGTTCCAAAAATCAGTTCTTTTGTCACATGGGCATCTCTCCGCACGGCTGGAAAACCAGGCTGTTATGGGTGCAGGGGGTGCCAAAAATGGTCGAATTCGCGCTTTTGCTGGAAGTTCCAAAAATCAACTTGGCCGCAGGACCCGCGTGAGTCCGCCGCGAGGCCGGCGAGAGGGTGATCAGTCTCAACCAGCGTGTCCTACGACGTGCGTATTTCTCGAGAGGGGACAAGAGGACAGGTTTTTTCGGGGTGGTTTTGGGCATTTCAGTCTCAATAAGGAGGTGGTTGGTCGCCGCTGCGCAGAGCGGTAGCGCAGCATCCCAGGCCGGGGGACCGGGAAGCAATGGGGTGAGGGAGGCGCGGGTTGAGGAGTTTGTACAGATGTATATATCCTGTCGCGTGGCCAATTTCAAGAGGTTTGTTGCGGTATCCTGCGCTCCGGACGATGCGGTGTGGCAGGAACGCCGGGGATGAGAGATGAGCCACGACGGCACGACGGGGAAGGCGAAGGCGTCGAGAAGCGTTTTTCCGTCGGGTGTCGCCACTCGCCGCCCGTGCGGTGGAAGCGCAGAAATTCGACGATCCAGGGACGGTAAGACTTCTCGGTCGCCAAGGCGTAGTGCAGCGCGCGCATCTTCTCGAGAAACTGATCGAGCAGCTTCTTGCTCCCGCAGTTGGAG
>JBGSUJ010000157.1:0-4675 GCA_041753435.1 Pirellulales bacterium
CCGCCAAGGCCACCTTCACCTTGAACGCCGAACCAAAACTCCGTCGCTTCCTCGACATCCTCCAGACCTCCTGATCGCCCCCTGCCAACGGGGGAAACGTCCATCTTATCAGGCTGTCCAGTTTTTGGGGTCCACCTCAGGGGCAAAGTAAGTCGTATGTCGGTTTCGCTTCATTAGTCGATTCCTCAACTGGCACTGCGG
Source organism: Pirellulales bacterium (assembly GCA_041753435.1). Taxonomy (GTDB): domain Bacteria; phylum Planctomycetota; class Planctomycetia; order Pirellulales; family Lacipirellulaceae; genus DASYDU01. Next base: position 202 of record JBGSUJ010000157.1, read on the forward strand.
GGCAGTTAGGGCACAGGTGCTAAGGCTGCGTTTCGATTCTATTTACTCGCGGTCGATGGCCAGAGTCTGATGACCAAGCTAATGTTAAAGAAGTCGGCAAAGAAAAGAGATGCTTGTCCTACCAGATGCGCGGGCGGACGCAGACCTTTACAGGGGGAATCTCTGGCACCGCACATTCTTGGGATAACATTAGCCGCATTCTCGCCCTCATTCGATTCAATGCCAAGGAAATTACGATTGCGAGCCACTTTTTGTTGCTTCACAGTCTGGGTCGCGGGGGCGAGTAGTTTTTAGCAAGATAGAAGGCTTGTAGTGGTTTTCTTGGCCTAGACGCCAATTGTTCAAGCCCCACGGCTCGTTGACAACAATCACCACTGGAAAAAATATGCTATTTTATCGAGAGGTTTGTGTTAAGCGGCCCTACGGCAGGAAGCTCTGGTGAAGATACTATTTGCCACGACTGAAGCGGTACCCTTCGCCAAGACCGGTGGTTTGGGGGATGTGTGCGGCAGCCTGCCGCAGGAGTTGGCGAATTTACGCCACGAACCGGTGGTGGTGATGCCTGCCTTCCGGCAGGCGCTCCAAAGCGGCCGGCCGATCGAGCCGACGGGTGTGTCGTTTGAGATTCCGATTGGCCGCAAGATGGTCGCGGGCACATTTCTGCGGAGCACGCTGCCCGGCGACCGCGTGCCGGTGTACTTGGTGCAGCAAGACGGCTACTACGATCGGCCGGAGCTCTACTGCGAGCGCGGAAAAGATTACAAGGACAACTGCGAGCGATTTGTGTTCTTCGCGCGGGCCGTGCTCGAGGCGATCACGCGGCTCGATCTGGGTACTGAGCTGATCCACGCCCACGATTGGACGGCGGCCTTGGTGCCGGCGTACTTGAAGACGGTGTACTGCGGCGTGCCGCCCTACGATTCGCTCGTGTCGCTGCTGACCATCCATAACATTGCCTATCAGGGCAGCTTTTGGCACTGGGATATGGAGCTCACCGGCATCGATTGGAAGTATTTCAATTGGCGGCAGATGGAATTCTACGGCAATCTCAACCTGCTCAAGAGCGGGTTGGCGTTTGCAGACATGATTACGACGGTCAGCCCGCGGTATGCGGAGGAGATTCAGTCGCCGCCGCTGAGCTACGGGTTGGAGGGGATTCTTTCGCACCGCAGAGACGATATTTATGGGATTATTAATGGCGTTGACTACGGCGTATGGAACCCGGCGACCGATCCTCATTTAAACGGCCAGAATTACGACGTGCAAACTTTTGCTGCCGGCAAGCGGGCCTGCAAGGCGGCGCTCCAGCAAGAATTCGGCTTGCCGCTTCACGAGAGCCAGCCGCTAGTGGCGATGGTTGGCCGGCTGGTCGACCAGAAGGGATTCGACCTGGTGGCGGATGTGATTCGCGAGTGGGCTGAAACGTCGGCGGTGCAGTGGGTGATTTTGGGTACGGGTGATCCTAAGTATCACGAGTTGCTCACCGACTTGGCGGAGCGTTTTCCGGAAAAGGTGGCGGTGAAATTGGGGTTTTCGAATGAGCTTGCGCATCGGATGGAAGCAGGCGGCGATATATTCTTGATGCCCAGCCGCTACGAACCGTGCGGGCTCAACCAGCTCTACAGTTTGAAGTACGGCACGGTGCCGGTGGTGCATGCGACGGGTGGCCTGGCCGACACGATCACCAACCTCAGCGACGAGACACTTGCCGCAGGCACGGCGAACGGCTTTAGCTTCGATAACTACACACCGGTGGCGTTGGCCCAAACTCTCGAGCGCGCCTGCCAGACGTACTTCAATCGCCCCGTGTGGGGGCAACTGGTGCGGACCGGCATGTCGCAAGATTGGTCGTGGGGCAACAGTGCCCGCGAATACAGCCGGCTGTACGAGCTGGCCCTCTCGCGCCATGGGCAGGTAGTGTGCGAAGACGTCGATTGACGTCTCTCGCGCATCGCGTTCATTGCGAACACGACGCAAGCCAGCTTTACCTAACAAAAACGCGCACGAGACTCGCCGCTCTGCGCCAGCGGAATCGCCTCCGCAACGCTCCTTGTCGGCGGTCTCCCCCTCCGGTCGCGGCCGACTGCGGGTAGCATGTCTCAGGCGACGCTTGTTTCAACGTCGAGCTGGCGTCGGCTATCCAGGGAGTATCATGTTATGCGTATGGGTCGGGTTCGCATCGGGATCATCGCCGTATTCTTCGCCGCCTGCTTCGCCATTGTGGCCGCACGCACTCCCGCTTGCGGGGCCGAGCCGGCGGACACCGCTGCCGACGAGATAACCGTCGAAAAGACAATCGTCGGCAAGTCGGTCGGCGGTCGGCCGATCCATTGCGAAGTCTACGGCGACGGGCCTGACATCCTGATGATCATCGCCACGAATCACGGCAACGAGGCTGCGGGCACGCCGCCGGTGAGCAAGTTCGCGGAGTGGCTCGTAGCGGATCCGAAAGAACTCGCGGGCCACACCGTCGTGATCATTCCCGTCGCCAATCCCGACGGGTACGTTGCCGACAAACGGTTCAATGTGCACGAGGTCGACCTCAATCGCAATTTCCCGGCCGGCAATTGGGGTGTGCCGCAAGAGCCAGGTGGCCCTGGTTACTCCGAAGGGCAGACGAGCCCCGGCGGCAGCACGTATGCCCGCCGCGGCAATCTCAAGCCGGGCCAGACGCCGCTCTCCGAACCGGAGTCGCGCGTGCTGATGCAGTTGGTGTGCCGTTACTTCCCGAACCGCATCATCAGCATCCATCAGCCCGCGGCGTGTATCGACTACGACGGCCTGGCCGCCGAACTCGCCGCCGCGATGGGCGCGAAGTGCCCGCTCCCGGTGAAAAATCGGCAGCCGGTCCGGCTCCCTCGGCTCCTTCGTCGGCACCACGCTCAACCGCCCGATCATCATCACGTGGGAGTTGCCGAAAGACGCGCCGATGGATGGGGACGAGCTTTGGGAGACGTACGGCGAGGCGCTGATCGCCGCGCTGCGGTTTGAGGGCGAACAAGAATCGGGTGCCGCCGATAACTAACTTCGCCCGTCACAACGATCCACGCGATTCGTCGTCAAGCAATTGGTCGAAGAGTGCCGCGGAGTGACGAAAGTTGGTGCTGCGAAGCACCGCTAAGGCGTCCGCCAGTGAAATCAGTCCCCGTCGTGCAGCGGTCTGTAGTACGCCTAACGTACCGGTGACGAACAAACCCTGCTCGCGGGCGAATTTGGCGCCGTCTCGCTCGTCGATCAGAAGCGTGTCTGCCCGCAGTTCCTGAGCAAGCGCGATCGCTTCCGTTTCGCCTTGATCGAGTCGCGAAGCAGACGGAATCGATTGAGGCGTTTGGATTTCTAGCCAGTCCGGTGAATTGGTAAGCCACGCTTGCACCTGTTCGGGTGCTTCCGGCCTGCCCAATTCGGCAATGACATGTGGAGTAGTAAGTACGCGGCCGAAAAGCGCCGGTAACACGAACACTTGATCAATGAGAATCAAATAGTGGAGCGGCGATGTGTCGGAAACAACAATCATCGGCTCAGCCGCGAATCCAGTTCGGCGACTTCCGCCCGCAATTGTGCGAGTGACGGCAAGTCTTCGGTTACGCCGTGGCGGCCCAACAACTCGTCAGCCGCAAATCGGTCGATCCCCAGCGCCGACGCCAATTCATGGCTTGTGATTCGTTTTTGTCGGTATAGCTCCACCAACAGCGCTTCCTTCGCCGCACGATCGAGGTCAACCATCTGGCGACGCAAGGTCGTTTCCAATTCGGTGGGTAGATCGATGCTAACTGACATGCTTCGCTCCTCATGTCAATTTTAGCACGTTGACGTTCCCGCGGGCAAACTCAACGCGAAGGACGAAGTTTTCCGGGACAAAAGGCTTTTCGCCGCGATGGGCGCCAAGTGCCCGCTCCCGGTGAAACAACTCGGCAGCCGCCCCGGCTCGCTGGGCTCTTTCGTCGGCACGACGCTCCACCGACCGATCGTCACGTGGGAGTTGCCGAAGGATGCGTCGATGGATGGGGACGAGCTTTGGGAAACATACGGCGAGGCGCTGGTTGCAGCTTTGCGGTTTGAGGAAGCGACCCGCGACTAAGAATGACAGCCCGCGGGGAATCGTCGAGCGCTGCAGGACGGTTCGCGTTCTAGTGCGAGTCGCACGGACGCGTAGCGTATGCCGTGTCGTGTTTTCCAGACGCAATCGACGAAAAAGTCGCTACGGTAATGTGACACGCGTTCGATCCGTTGTGTTCCGACGTGGCGGCCGCCCCGGCGACTGTCCAACTCACACAGACCCAGCGCTGGACAAGTTCCCCAGGCACCGGCCGTGGCGGGCAACGAGTGGTGTCTGAGCGGAATGGCACTTGAACTTTCGTAAGTCGTTGTCTTGATGATTGATATGGACGAAATCGGCCTCACTTGGCATGAGGGTGTTGTGACACGCACCCACTCACGGCAAGGAGGCCAGGATGTTCGATTCGTTTCGCATCGC
>JBGSUJ010000158.1:0-26320 GCA_041753435.1 Pirellulales bacterium
GCTCGCTTGCCACGTGGCAAAACGAGCCAGCGGGATGATCGCACTTTCGCTCGTACACCGATAGCATGCAAAATCTCCGAGAATTTCGAGATTGACTGTCCACTTACCGTTTAGGTTATGCGCGACCCGTGAACGGTTACCCCGACTTGAAACGCGACGGAATCCTCGGTTGATGAAGGAGGAAGGACCATGGCAAGGTTACGGATTCTTGGAGCAGTTGCTCTAGCCGTCCTGATGGTGGCTCCCGACGCGATGGCGCAAAGGAGAGGCGGGGCCGTCAGCAGTGGCATGCGCGGTGCAATGGTAGGGGGGATGGTCGGCGGCAGTTCCGGAGCACAGAAGGGCGCCAAAGCGGGCGCAGTCGTTGGCGCGACCCGTGGAGTTGCGCAAAGGACCGCGGATCGTCGCGGTATGGATGCGGAAACTCAGTCGAGCACCCATAGTACCGCACCGCCTGCCAAAAATCCCAGTGCTGGCGGCAGCCAGGCTGGCAGCGGTCCCTGCGAGGAAATTTCAATCGCCGGACCGAGCAGAGACCAGTAGCTGGCCGCGAGCATCACGCCACCAGAGAAGCCGAACATGCCATCGAGCAGTCGCCGATTGACTCGCCGCGCAAAGCAGACGGAGGCCGCCCCGACGGCCGTCACAAACCAAGTGAACAGACCTGCAAGGAGCACTTGGAAGATAGGATGAAGTGAGGAAAAAGACGCGTACATTTTGTTTGACGCTGGCGATAACGACCGCCGCTAACGTATAGCCGTGACGAAAACTGCAAGTCGATCCTGAGCATGATCACGGGTCGCAAAGAGGGCCTACCCGCGGATACCATTAGTTCCGCCCGCTCGCGAATGGCGCTGGTATTCGTCGCACTGATTGCATGTTTGTCTCTCGGCTTATTTCGCAATTACGACCGAGCCAAGAGCCAGACCCAGTTGCCATTGATCGGGACCGTAATTCATCTCGGAGAGGAAGAAGATCACTAATCGCGCTCAGTCGAGGGCCGGAATCTTCTCTTCACCCACCGACGCCATTTGAGCACCGTCTGCTAGCGAAACAGCCGGCTGACCGATTCGTTGCGGTGAATCCGTTTGATCGCTTCACCCAGTAGCGGCGCGACCGTAAGCACCTGGGTCTGTGGCAAGAGTTGATTCTCGCGGAGCGGGATCGAATCGGTGCAGACCAAGCTCACCAAATTCGCCGCGCGGAGGCGTTCCATCGCAGGTCCGACCAACAGTGCATGCGTCGCTGCGACGTGTATCTCTTTCACGCCGTGTTCGTGTAGCACTTTGGCAGCTCCGGTAATCGAGCCAGCCGTGCTGATCATGTCGTCGAACATCAGCGCCACCTTGCCCTTCACCTCTCCACCGAGGATGTGGGCCTGGACTGTGGTCTCGGCACTCGTGCGGCGTTTGTCGATGATCGCCAACGTCCCGCCAATTCGCTTGGCATGACCAAGGGCCCGCTTGATGCTGCCTTCGTCGGGGCTGACAATGACGGCATTCTGCAAGTCGATGTCAGAGTTCAAAAAGTGTTCGTTGAGCACCGGAGCGGCGTAGAGGTGATCGACCGGCACATCGAAAAAACCTTGAATTTGTGCGGCATGCAAGTCCATCGTGAGCACGCGGTTGGCACCGGCCCGAGTGATCAGGTTGGCGACAAGCTTGGCCGTAATCGGCACCCGGCCTTCGTCCTTGCGGTCCTGGCGGGCATAGCCGAAATACGGAATCACTGCGGTGATCCGCTCGGCGCTAGCCCGAAGACAGCTATCCATCATCACCAGCAGCTGCATGATATTATCGTTGACCGGCGGGCAAGTCGGCTGGATCAAGAACACATCGCGGCCGCGCACGTCTTCGTTGATCTTGCAAGAGATTTCGCCATCGGGAAACGAGCCCAACGAAATGTCGCCCAGGGGCACGCCTAGGTACTCGGCAATTCGCTTCGCCAGGGCCGGATTGGCAGCGCCGCTGAAAAGTTTTAGATCGTTCATAGGAAATATGTACGTAGGTTAGATAGATAAGTATGTAAGTGAGTAGGTAGTGCGATGAAATACCTAACTTACTTACGCACCTACTTGCTTACTCACTCAACATCCTCCGCATTTCAACTTCCACTGCGGCGAGCTCGGCCGACGTGTTAATACTCAAGGCCTCACAAGGCTGCAACACGTTCGCCGCCAGCACCGTTTTGCCCGCCTGCTTGAGGACACCGGGACAATCTGTCAGGTAATACTCACTTTGGGCATTGTCTGCCGTCAACTGGTCGAGCGCCCAGAGCAAATCGACGGATTGAAAAACGTAAGTACTCATATTGACTTCGGTCACAGCCCGTTCGGCGGGAGAAGCGTCTTTTTCTTCGACGATCGTGCGGAACTCGCCAGCTTCGTCACGGACGATGCGCCCCAAACCGGCCGGGTCAGCTTTGGTTGCCGTCCCCAACAGGCAGGCGGGTCTTCGAGCGGCAAACTCTGTCAGCAGCGCCTTCAGGGACGCAACTTGCACCAGCGGCGAATCGCCCGCCAAGATCAACACCGGTCCCGCATTGTGGGCGAGCATTTCACGGCACATCATTACGGCATGCCCGGTGCCCAACTGTTCGGTTTGGAGCGCGAACGTGACCCCCGGCTCGCCAGCGAGCTCCTGCTGCACCAGTTCAGCACGATGTCCCACGACGGCGACCATTCTTTCGATGCCCGCCGACCGCACGGCGTCGATGACGTAGCGAACCATCGGCCGGCCACACACCGGCAGCAGCACCTTCGGCAAGTCGGACCCCATTCGTTTGCCTTTACCGGCGGCCAAAATGATTGCAAGCGAAGCGGCCATAGGTTTTAGATTTCTTCGAAACCAAGAATCACTGGGTGACGACCCTAGCGGTATCTTCCCACGAAACGTCGATTCTCACTAGGGCGACACTGCTGGAACTGGGGCAGGTAAGTTGACCCTTGGGAGTCCAACCTTTTACAATAGTAAGTTCGTTTAATTTTCCGCTGCCTCGGCCGATCCGCGAACCTGATTTAAGTTGGCCGCGTCCCTGTTGTTCCCTCACGCGAGTCGAGACGCCTGTGGTTCAAGAAGCAATTGAGAAAGCCGACCTCCTGATCGAGGCCATGGGCTGGATCCGCCGCTTTCGCGACAAGATCACCGTGATCAAGCTCGGCGGCAGCGTGATGGAAGATCCCGAGGCGCTCACGCATCTGCTCATCGACGTCGTGTTCATAGAAACGGTTGGTATGCGGCCGATCGTCGTGCATGGTGGTGGCGCGGCGATTTCGCGGGCGATGAACGAGGCCAAGATCGAGACGCGTTTCATCCAGGGACGCCGCTATACCGACGATGCAACGCTCAAGATCGTCGAGCGCGTGCTGGCTGGCGAGATCAACGAACGGCTCGCGTCGCGGATCGAAGAACTGGGTGGCCGGGCGATGCCGCTCAACTTTGTCGGGGCCGAGAACAACAATGTCCTGTTCGGCGAGCGGCTTACACTCGAGGGACCGGATGGCAAACCAATCGAATTGGGCCACGTTGGCCGTGTGACCTGCGTCGATCGCGATACGATTGAGAATTTGTGCTACGCGGGTCAGGTGCCGGTGATTCCCTCAATGTGCGAAACCTCGCACGGTGGCGAGCGGCTGAACGTGAACGCCGACACGGCCGCCACGGCCGTGGCTCAGGCCCTGGGTGCCGAGAAGCTCGTGTTCCTCAGCGACGTCAACGGCGTCCGCCGCCAGAAAGACGATCCCGATTCGCTGATCCACTCGCTCAATAACGCCGAGGCCCGTAAATTGATCGCCAGCGGCTCGATCGAGTCCGGCATGATCCCCAAGGTCGAGGCCTGCCTCGACACGCTCACCAAAGGCGTCCGCAAGATCCACATCATCGACGGTCGAATTCGCCACTCGCTGTTACTGGAAGTTTATACGAACGAAGGCATTGGCACGGAGATTATCGCGTGACGACCACAACCATCGGCATGTCGCCGAAAACCGCCGAGTTGTTTGAAAAGTATCTCGTGCCGAACTATAAGCGATTCCCAGTGTCGCTCGTCCGCGGCAAGGGGTCGCACGTCTGGGACGACCAGGGCCGGCGGTATCTCGACTTCTTCCCCGGCTGGGGCTGTAATCTCCTGGGCCACTGTCCGCCGCGGGTCGTCGAAGCAGTCCGGCAGCAGGTAGCCGAGTTGATTCACGTCCCCAACACCTGGCATACCGAAGCGCAGGGCCGCTGGGCCCAGATGCTCTCCGAGCGGAGCTTCGGCGGCAAGGCGTTCTTCTGCAATTCGGGGACCGAGGCGAACGAAGCCGCCATCAAACTCGCGCGGCTCCACACGCCGCCCAGCTGCTACAAGATCATCACTTTCCAGGGCGGCTTCCACGGCCGGACCTACGGCGCCACTAGCGCCACCGCGCAGCCCAAGTATCACGAAGGCATCGGGCCGTTGTTGGCCGGCTTTCGTTACGCCCCCTACGGCGATTTGGGGGCCGTCGTCGCACTGATCGACGACGAGACCGCCGCCATTATGGTTGAGCCGATTCAGGGCGAGGGTGGCATCCGAATTCCGCCCGAGGGTTTCCTCGCCGACTTGCGCAAGCTCGCCGACGAACACGGCCTGCTGCTGATTTTCGACGAAGTGCAGACCGGCTGCGGCCGCACTGGCGATTGGTTTGCCTACCAGCACTTCGGTGTCACGCCCGACATGATGACCTTGGCCAAGAGCCTCTGTGGCGGTATCGCCGGCGCGGCCCTGCTGACCACTGCCGAGATCGCTCCCAGCCTGCGGCCGGGCATGCACGCGGCGACCTTCGGGGGCAACCCCATCGCCGCCCGCGCCGGCATCGCCACGCTCGAAACGATTGAAGAGGAAAACCTCCTCGCCCGCGGCAAGCAACTTGGCCAGCGGTTTCGCGAGCAGCTTGGCCTTCTGGTCGACGAGCTAGCCATCGTAGAAGAGTTGCGCGTGGTCGGCGTAATGATCGGCTTGGAACTAGCGGTCGATGCTGCCCCGATCGTGGAGCGCTGCCTCGAACGCGGCCTGCTCGTCAACGCCACGCAAGGCACCGTGATCCGGCTGCTGCCTGCGCTCACACTCAGCGACGCGGAGCTCGACGAAGGCTGCGGTATCCTGGCTGAAGTGCTTCGAACCCATTCGTCCCAGGAACTAGGTCAGTAGCTGCGATGAGACATTTAGTTACGCTTCATGACGTTACCTCTGCCGAAGTGGCACGAATCTTCGCCATTACCGAAGATCTAAAAACAAAATACACCCAAGGCCTGCGGGAACCACTGCTGCCGGGACGGACCCTCGCCTTGCTCTTCGAAAAGCAATCGCTGCGCACGCGGGTCAGCTTCGAAGCTGGCATCGCGCACTTGGGCGGCAACAGCATCATGCTTGGCGACGATGTTGGCTTCGGCAAACGTGAAAGCATCGCCGACTTCACTCGGGTTCTCAGCGAAATGGTCGACGTGCTCGTGGTTCGCTCGAAACACCACGCCACAGTCGTCGAAATCGCCAAGTACGCGAACTGTTCTGTCATCAACGGCCTGACGGACGATTCGCATCCCTGCCAGGCGCTCACCGATCTCTACACCATCCGCGAGCATTTTGGCAAACTGGCCGGCCTGAAGTTGGCCTGGGTCGGCGATGGCAACAACGTAGTGCGGAGCCTGGTCCGTGCTTGTGGCCACACGGGCGTGGCCCTCTCTGTGGCTACTCCCAAGGGCTACGAATTGGATGCGAAGTTTGTTGCCGAAGCTAGGAAGCAGTTCCCGGCATTGGAGTTGGTCACCACGTTCGATCCCGTCGAGGCGGTCCGTGGTGCAGCGGCTATTTACACCGATGTCTGGGCGAGCATGGGGCAGGAAGGCGAACGGGCCCAGCGGCTTGCCGACTTTGCCGCGTACCAGCTGAATAGCCAGTTAATGAGCCACGCGCCGGCCGATGCGATTTTCATGCATTGCCTGCCGGCACGACGCGGAGAGGAAGTGACCGACGCGGTAATCGACAGCCCACAAAGTGTTGTCGTAACGCAAGCCACTAACCGGATGCATGTTCAAAAGGGCATCCTGGTGTGGCTGCTCGGCGCGCAAGTGTGAGCCGAAAGCCGCGTGATGATTGGCTAGATCGCATGGCACATTTTGCTGAAGTCAGCACACAACGGCTGATGAAACTGGTCAATTGTGGCCGGAAATCGGCTGCTTACGCGACCGCTGCACAGGCCTTCAAAATGTTCTAAAATCTAGTTTCCTACAGTGCTCGTGCCCGCCGTCGTTTTTTGACTGCATTGTCGCTACCCTGCCCAGGCTGGTTTTATCCGCATGGAATTCATCCTCGACTTTTTTTTGAACCTTGATGTCCATCTGGCCGAGTTTGTCCAGCTTTATGGAATGTGGGTCTACGCGCTATTGTTCTTGATCGTGTTTGCTGAGACGGGCCTCGTCGTGACGCCGTTTCTTCCCGGCGATTCGTTGCTGTTTACCGCCGGTGCGCTGGCGGCAATGCCCAATATGCTCAATCTTTGGATCGTGCTACCGCTGCTGCTGATTGCGGCAATCCTTGGCGACGCAGTGAATTACGCCGTCGGCCATTTCATCGGTCCTCGCGTGTTTCAGGCCGAAGATGAACGCAGCTTCTGGCAGAGGTTATTGAATCGAAAACATCTTCAGCAGGCCCACGAGTTCTTCGAGCGCTACGGAGGCAAGGCCGTGGTGTTGGGGCGGTTCGTGCCGATCGTCCGCACCTTTGTGCCGTTCGTCGCTGGGGCGGGCTCGATGTCGTATCCGCAATTTGCCTTCTACAACGTGACGGGCGGCATCCTCTGGGTTGGCCTCTGCTGCGGCGCTGGATACGCCTTTGGCAACGTGCCTGTCGTTAAAGCGAATTTCGAATTGGTCGTCGTTGGAATCGTGTTTATCTCGCTTCTGCCCATTGCCTGGAGCGTACTTATCAGCCGGCTGAATCGCTCGACCGTCACAGCGCCTGCATCCACCGTTTGCGAAGGCGAAGTGAAGTGAAGTAGCGCTGCTCGCGGCAAGTTACCCATCGACCGCATGCGCTTTGAGGTCATCCAGCATGCAATAGGCCAGCGCGGCCTCGTGCGTTGCGGCAAGATAGACTAGCGGTGCGAAACCTGCATTGAGCGCTTCCTGCCAGCGCGGTGCGCAGAGGCACCAGCGGTCGCCCTCGCGGAGGCCGGGAAAGCCGTAGGGGAGCATCGGCGCCGAAAGATCGTTGCCGGCCGCCTTGGAAAACTCGAGGAAATTGGCCGTCACTTGAATGCAGACGGTGTGCGAACCGACGTCCTCCGGCCCAGTATTGCAGCAGCCGTCGCGAAAAAATCCCGTCATCGGCGACGTGCAGCAGATTTCGAGCTTGCCGCCGAGCACGTTTTTCGCCTTCGGCAAGCGGACTACGCCATGGGTGGCAGCGCGGATCATAGTTTTTCATCTAGCAGCGGAGTGGGACCGCTGTATAGTCTAACAGTACAAACTCAAAGCGTCAAAACGCTGATTGGTTCGAAGCCAACAGCCAGCGGCAGCCTGGTGGAGTATCGAGCGGTGTTAGACTTCGATGTCAACCTTTTTATCGACGACCTGACGCGGATTGGCTTCGCGGCGATATTGGGTGGAGTGCTGGGTTTAGAGCGCGAAATTAGCGGTCACTTCGCCGGTCTCCGCACCCACATGATGGTCGCCATGGGCTGTGCAGTCTTCGTGGTGGCAGGATTCGTGGTAACGGAAAACCACGTCGAGTCGATGACGCGCGTGATACAGGGCATTGTCACCGGTATCGGTTTTCTTGGCGCGGGCACAATTCTCAAACTGGACGAGGATCGAAAGATCAAGGGTTTGACCACAGCCAGCTCGATCTGGCTTGCGGCAGCCTTGGGTACGCTCGCCGGACTCGGCCAGTATGTGCCAGCCGCTGCCGCGACCGTCATTGCCACCTTAGTGCTCGCCGTGCTGCGGCCTTTGGAACGGCTGTTCGCTCACCATTGGGGCGGCAAGGATTGGGGCGGCAAGGATAAGCTCGATGTGCCGTAGCGTCTGCGCAGAATTCAGCCTGACTCCGCCCCTTCGATTCGTCTCCGCAGCACAAAGCTTGTGTCCTCGTACTCGCTCGGCGACTCGGTAATTTTCGACTGACGTCCCAGGCGTGGGCCTGCTTCGCCCGCGAAAACCCTCCTACCGATTGGTGAGCTAGACTTTTCATGCGGCTTACCCTGTTGCGAAGCCCTGCCAGAGACTTTGTTCCATGAAGCTATCTTGGCCCCTAGCCGGTCTCGTTTTTTTCACTGCTGCGGCGAGCCACTCGCCGGCCGTGCTTGCGGCCGACTTTATGTTTCGAGCGACGGTCGACGGCGCAACATTCGAAGGCCAGCCACTCGCCTGGACCGACGACGAAATGTATCTGCTGGGCCGCGACGGCCGACTCCATGCGTTCCATCCCCAGGAGGCCAAGGACGCCAAAAAAACGTCGCCGAGTTTTGTCGGCTATTCCGTGCCCGAGATGAAGCGCGAATTATATCGCGACTTTGGCGACTCGCTGGATATCACCACCACGCAGCATTACATCGTCATGCATCCGCCCGGCGGAAATAGCGACTGGGCGGGACGGTTCGAGGAGCTCTATCGCTCGTGCCTGGCGTACTTTCGCGTCCGCGGCTTCCACCCCGAGGAGCCAAAGTTTCCTCTGGTAGCAATAGTATATCGCAATCAGGCCGACTACTATCGGGCCGTGTCGGGAGACGGCAAGAGCCTGCCGCCCGGCATGCTCGGCCACTACGACATCAGTACCAACCGCGTGCATCTGTTCGACGTGACGGCGGGAAACCCTAACGATGATTGGTCGGAAAACGCCGCCACCATCATTCACGAGGCGACCCACCAAACCGCTTTCAACGTCGGCATTCACAATCGCTTTGCCGACCAGCCGCGCTGGCTCGTGGAAGGGCTGGCGACAATGTTCGAAGCACGCGGTGTCTGGGATTCGCAGTCGTATCACACACTCAAAGACCGCCTCAATGCAGGTCGCTTGGCCGACTTCCGCGCCGGCCTCAAACTGCGCAAGCCAGGAACATTAGCCAGCTTGGTCGCGTCCGACCAACTGTTCAAGACCAATTCGGGTGCCGCCTATGCCGAGGCTTGGGCACTGATGAGCTTCTTGTGTGAGACCCGCCCGAGGCAAGTAGCGGAGTATTTGAACAAGACCGCCGCGCGACCAGACTTTGGTAGCTACTTCGCCGCTCAGCGGGTCGCCGACTTCGCCGAGTGCTTCGGCAGCGACTTCAAGCAACTCGAAGCAAATTTCCTGGCCTGGGTGGCAGATATCAAGTAGTGCAACGACCGTTGGCGTCGGCGGCCACGCCGGACTACCCCTTCGAGGCTACTACCGATCCGTGGGCATTCAGCCTCAAAAATCGAGCGTCCGCGCCGGTGCCGGCGCTGCCGAGGCTGGTGCAAAAGTATGGTCGCTTGCCGCCGGCTTGGAACTTTTCTCTTCTTGCACCTGTGATTCGCGCCACGGCTTGCCCTCTTCGTAACTGGCCAATTCTTTTGCAAGTTGTTCTTTCGTCGCGTCGTCGGCACTGAGCTCGACCGCCCTAGCTGACCATTTCTTGGCCGCGTCGAAATCACCGGTTTCTGCATAAGCAGCAGCCAGCGTGCTGAGGATGTGGGGCACTGTGTACGACGACAACTCAGCCGCCTTGGTGGCAAGTTCCACCGCCCGCTGGCCGTCGCGGACGTTGTCCTCCGGCGAGGTGGCCAGAACCCAAGCGAAATTATTCAACAGCCCGTCGTCCTCGGGCTGAAGCTTCAGTGCCGCTCCAAAATCGGCGATTGCCTCAGCGTGTTTGCCAATGTTGAGGTTTGCATCGCCGCGGAATCGCAGCGCGCGATAGTTCTCTGGATCGAGCTCGATCACCTTGGTAAACGTCTCGATGCTCTTGCGCGGTTGGCCGCCCACCAGATAAAATGTTGCCAGCGGTTCCAATAACTTCGGCTGGTTGGGTGCCAGGGACAACAATTTCTCAAGATGGGCAATGGCATCTTCGATTTTCCCGTCAGACGCCAAGATCTCCGCCCGCAATAAGTGTGCAAGCAATAATTGCGGCTGTAGCTGCAGGACCAAATCAACATCCCGCAGCGCCCCATCCGCATCATCCAGTTGATAGAGCACGTTGGCCCGTAGCAAGAGTGTCGCCGCGTCGCCGGGCGAGATTTCAAGCGCCTTGGAAAGCTGTTCGGCGGCCTTCTTCAGATCGCCTTGTTGACGATACAATTCGCCACGATGCTGATAAGGCAACACCGCCTCCGGTGCGAGTTCGCTCGCCTGGTTAAAGGCAGCGAGTGCTTCGTCGGAGCGTTTGAGCCCTACCAAAATCAGCCCTCGCAGTTCGATTGATCCCGCATGCTCGGGCTGGAGCTCGATCGCTTTGTCGATATCGGCCAGCGCTTCGTCGAATTTGTTCTGGCCGTAACGGTACTGCGATCGAACGCGGTAATAGTCTGGCTTATCTGGGACAAGCTCGATGGCTGCGTCAAAATCCTGGGCGCGCTTCTTTTCATCCGTTTGCAGGGTCCCACGAATGGCCAGCGATTGAGCCCGCTGCTCGACATCGGCCTCGGGTGCGTCGATCACCTTGGTTAGTTCGCGTTTGGCGGTTTTTTCGTCGCCAAGGGGCAACGCCTGCAAGCGGCCGAGCAACAAATGGGCTTCCCACACGTCGTCTTCCATCGAGACCACACGCAGCAAATCATTCACCGCAAACTGACGAATCTGCATCCAACGTGGGTCGCGCCGCGGGTCGGCCACGGGCTGGTCGAGCACCCTCGCCGACAATACTGTCGCCCGCTGCAACAGCGCCGAAATCAGCAGCTCCTCGGCGAACGCTTGATTTTCTTTGTCGAGGCCTTTCTCCATCGCCGAGTCGAGCTTGTCGACCACCTCATTCAGGTCGGGCAAATTCTCGGCTGCGACTTTCAGTTGCGTCGCCTTATCCAGATCCTCAAGTCCAGGATTTTCGTTGTTGGCGGCTGCGTCTTCGCCGGGCGAGGATTCGCTGTTGCTAGTGTCGCTGAGCGGGTCGTCCTTTGTGTCGGCCGTGTCTCCACTCCCCTCATCAGTCGTCTCGGCTGGATCGGTTTCAATCGGTAAAGCCGTTTCTTCGACGACCACGGCAGTCGGCGGGTTTTCGGCGCGGGCAACCGATTCCGTTAGCGAGGTGGACTGCGCAAAGATCAACAGGAATGGCAGGCAACAGAGGCGCAAATTCATCACAGCATATCTCGTTTAAGAGGGTGGGGCCTGAAACACTCAAAATCTATTATGCTTTGTCAGCCCCGACGCCCCAATTATTACCATTCCTGCCGTAGGGGGCCATGCAAGAATCTGCAATCCTTGGGTTTTCCCGCGGCACGAATTTGCCTGATTTTCGCCCCTGACCAGCGGAACCGCCGTGCGGTATTCTAGTTCCCCATGGAAGCTGGAATTGTTGGTTTACCGAATGTGGGCAAGAGCACGCTCTTTAATGCGCTGACTGCCGCGGGCATTGCCAGCGAGAATTACCCCTTTTGCACCATCGAGCCGAACGTCGGCGCCGTGGCCATTCCCGACGGCCGACTGGCCTCGATCAATCGCTCTATCGAAACGCAGAAGATCATCCCCGCGATCATGCAGTTGGTCGACATTGCGGGGCTAGTCCGGGGGGCGTCACAGGGTGAGGGGCTGGGCAACCAGTTTCTGGCCAATATCCGCAATGTCGACGCGATCCTGCACGTGGTCCGCTGCTTTGCCGATGCCGACGTGGTGCATGTCGAGGGTGCCGTCGACCCAATCCGCGATATCGAAACTATCGACACCGAGTTGATGCTGGCCGATCTGCAAGCTGTCGAAGGCATGTTGCAAAAGGCACAGCGCACGGCGCGCACAGGCGACAAGGACGCCAAGGCCCGGGTCGAAATTCTCACCGCTTGCGAGGCCCGGCTGGCGGCTGGTAACCCGGTCCGCGGCCTGAAGTTCGATTCGCCATCATCCGCTAAAGTACTGAGCGAATTGCAATTGATGACCGCCAAGCCCGTGCTCTATGTAGCCAATGTCGACGAGTCTGATCTCGCAGGCAAAGGGCCGTTGGTGGAGAAAGTTCGTGCGCGGGCAGCCGCTGAAGCTGGGCAAGTTGTTGCCGTCTGTGCCCGGCTCGAGGCGGAAATTGCCGAACTCGACGAGCCGGACCGGACCGAAATGCTCGAGAGCGTCGGGCTGGCTGAACCTGCTTTGGCGGTGCTCGCGCGGGCGGCATACCGCCGGCTAGGTTACCAAAGTTATTTCACCGCCGGACCGAAGGAAATTCGCGCCTGGACCATCCCCATTGGCGCCACTGCACCCCAAGCGGCCGGCGTAATCCACAGCGACTTCGAACGCGGCTTTATTCGCGTCGAAGTCTATTCTGTGGACGATCTGGCGCAATATGGCAGCGAGAAAGTAATCCGTGA
Source organism: Pirellulales bacterium (assembly GCA_041753435.1). Taxonomy (GTDB): domain Bacteria; phylum Planctomycetota; class Planctomycetia; order Pirellulales; family Lacipirellulaceae; genus DASYDU01. Next base: position 12,489 of record JBGSUJ010000158.1, read on the forward strand.
GGCCGGCAAACTCCGCGTCGAGGGCAAAAACTACGTGATGCAAGACAGCGATGTTTGCCACTTCTTGTTCAACGTCTAGCCCAAGTCGCCCAGATCGAACCCGCATTTGCTTGCACTTGCGTACACTCGCGCTGGCCCGATAGAATACAAGATTGCCGAGAAACGCGTGATTTCTCAGCGCCAGTCGGCGAGTTCATCTTACACACGGAGTTGGTTTTGGGCACAAAACGTTCGGGCAAGGGTCGGCGGAAGCAGGGGCGCAAAAAGCGTCGCATGCGCGCTAAAATCCGCCACCGCAAAAAGTAATCTTTCGAGAGTCTACCCCTCTTGGTGGCTCGGGCTTGCTCATCGGATTCAATTTCCGTTCGACGATCGCCAGCGCTGCTGCGCGCTTCGGCCCGGCTGCGGTGTTAAGTCGGCGTTGCTCACGTTTCTCGTTTTGCGGTGGTCGGCTACACTGCCTGCATGGACCCCATTCGTACCAAGCTTGCGCGCTATGAATTCAAAGCCCTGCGCGACGAACAGGGCGTGCCGCATGTGAACGCTCCTTCGTGGAGCGAAGCGCTCTACGCATGGGGCTATCTGCACGCGCTCGACCGGCCCACGCAAATGGTGTTTGCCCGGGCTGTGGCCAGCGGTCGGGCGGCAGAATCGATCAAAGACAAGCCCGAACTTTACGAAATGGATGTGTTCATCCGCCGGGCCGGGCTCTACCGCGACCTGGCCCGCGAAATCAAAAGCCTCCCGCCGGCCACTCTCAGCCAACTCGAACTCTACTGTCAGGGCGTAAACGATGGCCTGCTCGATGCCGGCCGATCGCTGCCGATGTGGGCCACCGGTTTTCAGCCTCGTCCCTGGGATCCTTACTCTGTTTTGCTGATCGGCAACTTGCTCAGCTTTGCTGGGCTGTCGGTCGGCGGGCAAGAAAATGAGCGGCTGCTCTTGGAACTGATTCAACTCGGCATTGACGACGAGCGACTGCGAGAACTATTCCATCCTTACCTCGACGGGGTCGACTTCGAACCGCTCCGCGAAATTCGCATTGCCAAACGGCTCTCGGATGATGCACTCGAATTACTAGCCGACCTGCCGCGACTGGCCGGCAGCAACGCCTGGGCCGTGAGCCCGGCGCGTAGCGCTACCGGCCACGCGATGCTGGCCTCCGATCCGCATCTGGAAGTCAACCGTTTGCCGGCAATTTGGTATGAGATTGCGCTCAACTGGGGCCAGGGCGAGTACGCCATGGGGGCCACACTCCCCGGCACACCGATTATGGCCGTTGGCCGCACACCCCGGCTGGCTTGGGGCGTAACTTACATGCACGCCGATACTAGCGATTGCTTTATCGAAGATTGTCGGCCTGGTGGTGCCACCGGCTGGCAGTATCGGCGGGGTGACGACTGGTTCGATTTCCAACATCGCCAGGAGGTCATCAAGCGACGCGGCTCGCCGCCCACCATCCTCGATGTTTACGAAAACGCTCAGGGCACGCTCAACTGCTCGCCAGTCGAAGGAGGGCCTGGAAAGTATCTGTCGGTTGCCTGGGTTGGCGGCCAATCGGGCGGCGGACGTTCGATTGGCGCCTGGCTCGACGTCATTGCCAGCCTTGATGTCGCAACCGCTATGGATGCCGTCAAACGCTGTCCTCATCCGTCGCTCGTGTGGATCTTAGCCGACCGTGCAGGCCACATCGGCATGCAAGCCAGCGGTTGGCTGCCGCAGCGCGCCGGCGGCACGACGGGCATCGTGCCGATCCCTGCTTGGGATCCAAAAAACCATTGGCAAGGCCGAATCAAGGCCGATCTCTTGCCCCGCGAATTCGATCCACCTCGCGGTTTCGTCGCCAGCGCGAACGAAGAGCTCTACCGGCTCGATGGCCCCCCGCTCCACGCCCACGGTCTGCCTGACTACCGCAAACGGCGGATCGTCGAGCGCCTCACCGAACTGCCGCAAGCGACGATCCAAGATATGCAACAGCTACAGTACGACGTACTGAGCATGCAGGCCAGCGACTTGCTGCCCACGCTCCTCGCCCATCTGGACGATTGCCCCTTGAAGCAAAAACTCGCTGCCTGGGACCGGCGATTCGATCTCGCGAGCACCGAAGCCACGCTCTACCAGCATTTCTATCGCAACGTCGTGTTAGAATTTTTTGGGCACGAGAAGGGAATCGGCTGGCGGCGGATGTTTTACCTCTGCACGCGGATGGGCTTCTCGACCATGGTGCTCACCGCGGTCGATCGCACGCTTCGCAAGGTGACCAGCGCCTGGTGGCGCGGCCGCGACAAAGCCCAGCTCATCCGCCGCGCTGCTGAAAATGCTGAACATGAGCCCGTGCAGACGTGGTCCGAATTCAATTCGTTTCACTTCACCAATCGCTTCTTCGGCAGCAGCCGCGGACGTGCGAACCAACTGCTCGGCTTTCGCTCGCGTTCGATCGGCATGCCCGGCTGCCACGCCACGCCTTTCCAGGGCCATTTGCTGACCACCGCCACCCGCGAGTCGAGTTTCGCCCCCAGCTACCATTTTGTGACGGACCTTGGCACCGACGAAGCCTGGACCAATCTGCCCGGCGGGCCGAGCGAAAACCGCTTCTCAAAGTGGTATAAAGTGGACATCCCCCACTGGCTTTCCGGACAATACAAGCGACTCTTCCCGCGTAACCAAAAGTAGCCCACTGCACGTTGCTAACAACGCTTGCGGATTAGCTCAAACTTGTTTGTGATGGTCAGGCGATGTCGATCAACGAACACATTTTATCTGTCGCCCGCGGACGGATCGCCGCTGCTTACGATCCTGCTGCATTCGCCGCCGCTGGCAGGCTACTCATCGATACACTGGCCGATCATCTGCGCCGTGTTGAGGCCGGTGAGACCCCGGCCTTAAACTGGAACCAACCTGCTGACTTGGTCAGCGCAGCGCATGCGGCGATGCACCGCGGAGGCGAACCAGGCGATGTCGCCGCGAAAATCAACCAACTCTCTCGCCAATGCCTTGCGCGTGGCCAGAATCTGCACCACCCACACTACGTTGGCCACCAGGTTCCGCCGCCAATCCCTTTGGCTGCGCTATTCGATCTGGTCGGTACTGTCACCAATCAAGCAATGGCGATTTACGAAATGGGCCCGTTCGCCACGGCAGTAGAACATGCGGTGATCGCCGCGGTTGGCCAGCAGTTGGGCTTTGCGGCAGAAACTTTTAGCGGTCTGGTCACGTCCGGTGGCTCGCTCGCCAACCTGACGGCACTACTGACCGCCCGCAATGTCGCCTTGGGCGATGCCTGGACAACCGGCCTCGGCCATCGCCGCCTTGCTCCCGTGATTGTCGCCCATGCCGACATTCATTACAGCGTCACCCGCTCTGCCGGCATCCTCGGCTTGGGCACTGATCATATTCATCGTGCCGAGCTGGATCGCGACCGCCGCATGGATGCCAATCGGCTGGACGATCAACTCAGCGAGTTACGTTCGCGCGGTGTGCCGATCGTCGCGGTGGCCGCAGCCGCCTGCGCGACGCCAATCGGTGCCTTCGATCGCATTGCCGACATCGCGAGTGCCTGCCGCCGATACGGAGTGTGGCTGCATGTCGACGCTGCTCACGGTGGTGCGGCAGCCTTCAGCGGAATACATCGGCACTTGTTGGCCGGAATTGAGCAAGCAGAGAGCGTCGTCTGCGACGCGCATAAGATGATGTTCATGCCGGCGCTGGCCGCGATGGTGTTTTACCGCGATGCGGCCCACCGCTTTGCCGCGTTTCACCAGGATGCCCCATATCTCTACGATCCGATTGCGCCCACACTCGCCAACTACGACAGCGGCCTGGCGACAATTGAATGCACCAAGCGTGCCGCCGCGTTCGGCCTGTGGGGCATTTGGTCGCTCTTCGGCCCGCAGTTGTTTGGCGATTTGGTCGATGTGACGTTTGACCTCGCTCATCAGCTTCACGGCCTGCTCACGACAGCCGACGATTTCCAAACGCTGCACGAGCCCGAGTGCAATATCGTGGTATTCCGCTATCTGCCGCGTGAACTCCGCGAGACGCCGCTCGAACGGGTGGATCTGTTCCAACTGCAACTTCGCCGCGCGGTGATCGAATCGGGCGAGTACTATCTCGTGCAATGTCGTCTCGACGGCCGCAGTGTGCTACGAACGACAATCATGAACCCGCTGACCACGATCGACGACCTCCGCGGACTGCTAGACAGCTTGCGGCGGAACGGCCAGCGATTGCTACGGGAGGGCGAGGCACCCGACGAGCCTTGATCCTATCGCCTAAACATAAATAACTGTAGCCGGTCTCTGTGAGGCCGGGACAGCCCGAGGTCACAAACCTCCGCTAAAACTATTTGTTCGTCGTTCGGCGGATTTGCTTGACATTGCCTTTGACCTTCGATTGTTCCATCTTCTTGCGAAGGTTGGCAAATTTGGTGGCCGGCTTACGGCTCGGGTTTGGTTTGTTCTGCGACATAATATTGTGGTTCCCGTTAGTGAAAGACACCGTTAGCATAGTTGAAGTGAGTGCCGATTACCAACATTCTACGCGATCGAACCGAGTTTTGTTGATAGCGATTCTATCCTGCGCGCTTGCTGGCTGCTGGGAGGAAATTCATTACACTGCCCCGCCCGATTCGACAACACCGAACACCAGCCACCCCGTAGCCACTCGCGACGAGCAAGCAGACCGCTCCGAACCCCCTCCAGGTGAGATCGCTTCAGCAGCCGTGGAACCCACCCCCGAGACTTCCACCCCCGCCCCACCCCCGGCAAGCGGCACTACCCCGTCTGCAGAACCCGCGAATCCGGTCCGCAGCCCGCGCCGCATGGCTTGGCTGCTGGGCAGCAACCTGAGCCTGGCAGCCTTGGCCAACGACCGCGCCGCCTCTGCCGAGAAGGTGGCCGAATGGTTTACCAAGGCACAACGGCTTTCCAAGCTGATGGGCATCACGCTCGCCGATTTGCCTCCCCGCCCCACTGCTGACGCGGCCGATCCGCGCGCAACCCGCGCGATCGAGTACCTGTATGCCGAGGGCCAGGGCATTGGTCGCCAATTGGGGGCCCGGCAGGACGACGAACTGGCCGCCTTGTTCGAACTGGCCGTCAAATCGAACGTCCTGCTTGTGCTCTATCAGCCCAACGCACCGGTGCTTAAGTCGCTTACCGCAGCAATCGACCAGGCCGCTGAGCGGGCATCGCTGCCAGCCGAGTTGTGGCAACCCCTGCTGCAAGCCATCGACGATGACGCGCCGTTCGCCACCGTCCGCGATACTGTGTTCCAATTGCACGACGATGTCGATCGGTATCTCACCAGGCCCCAACCGTAGCGGCACGAAGCGACCGGCATGATCCGAAATCAGACACTCGCGATCGCACTCTGCGGCAGTCTGCTAATGTGGGCCGCCCATCCGCCCCTTGCGCTCGGCTGGCTCGGTTGGATGGCACCGCTGCCTTGGCTGCTTCTGGTGCGGCAGCATGAACTCACCGGCCGTCGTCCGTACCGCGCGCTGTGGTTTGCCGCGTTTTTGTTCTGGCTGGCCGCGCTCCATTGGCTGCGACTCCCCCATCCGGCAGTGTATCTCGGTTGGTTCGCACTCTCGGCGTACCTGGCAATTTATTTGCCCAGCTTCGTTTGGTTAGCGCGCGTGGCCGTACACCAGCTTCGCCTCCCGCTTTGGCTGGCCGCACCGGTGGTCTGGACAGGGCTCGAATTAGCGCGGGCGCACATCATGACCGGCTTCATGATGGGCTCGCTCGCCCACACGCAGGTCCACTGGCCGCTGATGATTCAAATTAGCGACCTCGCTGGCGAGTATGGCGTGAGCTTTGTGATGATTCTCGTCGCATCCTGTATGGCATACGCTGTGTTTCCACCCCGCCGCCTGCTGGCCCTCGTGCCAGCGATTGTGGTCCTGGCTGTCGCGCTAATCTATGGCTACTGGCAGCTTAGCAATCCGAAAAAACTTGCCCGTGAATTCGCCGCTCCCCCTGAAACAACCCGCATCGCCCTGATCCAAGGCAACAGCCTCGCCGATTGGAAAGCCGACGCAGCCAAGCAGCAGCAGATTATGAGCGAGTACTTCGCTCTCTCGCAGCAGGCCGTCGCCAAAGCGGCCGCACTCGACCAACGCCCGATCGATCTGGTCATTTGGCCCGAAACCATGTTCCGTACCCCGCTGCGCAGCTTCGCAGCTGGTTACCAATTGCCGCCCGGCGTCGATCAAAGCATCGCCGAAATCGCCGCGGTCAGCACCCGCGATCTGGCAACTCTCACCACGCAGCTCGGTGCCCCGGTGCTAGTCGGCATCGACCGCATCGAATTTCTTGCCGATGAAAACTCAACGATCGAGGCCCCCAGCTACAGGGCGTTCAATTCGTCGGTCCTGGTCGACCGCGATGGCATGCTGCTGGGCACCTACGACAAATTCCACCTCGTGATGTTCGGCGAGTACGTTCCCTTCTCCAAATGGCTGCCGTTTTTGAATCGCATTTCCTCGATTACAGGCGTCGCCGAAGCCGGCGCGGGGCCAGTCGTGCTCGAAGTCGACGGTGTCCGTTATGCACCCAACATCTGCTACGAAACGGTCATCCCTCACGTGATCCGCCGCCAGGTCGCCACACTCGACGCGGCCGGCACGCGGCCCGATGTGCTCGTGAATCTCACCAACGACGCCTGGTACTGGGGTTCCAGCGAACTCGACATGCACCTGGCCTGCGACGTATTCCGCGCGGTAGAAACGAGGATGCCGCTCGTGATCGCAGCCAACGGTGGCATCTCTGCCTGGATCGACCGCTCCGGCCAAATCCGCGCCCAGAGCCCGCGCCAGCAGCAAGCCGTCATCCTGGCCGATCTCGAGCTGGACCGCGGCGGCCCCCCGTCGGTCTATGTCAGAACCGGCGACTGGTTCGCCGCCGCCTGTTTGACGTGCTGCCTAATTTTGGCCATCATCGGATGGAAATCAGCTCGCCGGAAAACGGAGACTGACCACGGAGGCACACGGTACACGGAGAATTCTTGAATTCCGTGGCCTTCCTCTCTGTCCTCGGTATCTCCGGAGCTTAATGCATTTAGGAATAGTCGAAAGGTTTGCACAGCGTGCCCGTAGTTTTACAGCTCAGCGATGCCCACAAGCGCTACGGCGATCAAGACTTGCTCGACGGGGCTAGCTGCGCGCTGGCCGACGATCAGAAGGTGGGGTTGATTGGCCGCAATGGTGCGGGTAAGTCGACCGTCTGCCGCATCTTGTTGGGAGATGAAGAGCTCGACGCCGGCGAAGTCGTCCGCAGTCGCAAGCTCCGGTTGGGCTATTTGCGCCAGCACAATCCTTTTAAAGACGGCGAAACGGTGCGCGAATTTCTCATCCGCGACAGTGGCCAGCCCGACTGGCGCTGTGGCGAAGTGGCCTGGGAATTTCAGTTTCCCGATGCCGTGCTCGACAAACCGGTTCGCTCCCTTTCTGGCGGTTGGCAAACCCGCGCCAAACTGGCGGCCTTGCTGCTCCACGACCCGAACATGCTGATCCTCGATGAGCCGACCAACTTTCTCGATCTGCGCACCCAAATGCTGCTGGAACATTTTCTGCAGCATTTCGATGCCGGCTGCCTGGTGGTGTCACACGATCGCGAGTTCCTCAAGAAAACCTGCACACACACGCTGGAGCTTTCCCGTGGTCGACTCACGCTGTTTCCTGGCAACGTCGATGCTTATCTTGCCAATGTCGAAGAGCGCCGCGAGCACGATCGCCGCGTGAATGCCACCACGCTTTCCAAACGCCGCCAGCTAGAAACCTTCATCGCCAAGAATCGCGCCCGCGCCAGCACCGCCAGTCAGGCCCGCAACAAGGCCAAGCAGCTCGAGCGGTTAGAGCTGATCCACATCGAAGACGAAGAAGCACAGATTCGGCTGCACTTTCCCGAGATCGATCCGCGGCAAGGACCGGCCGTGCGAACTGAACATCTCTCGATTGGCTATCCCGACTACACCGTCGCCGAGGATGTCCACGTTGAAATCGACCACGGCTGGCGCGTGGGTGTCGTCGGCGACAACGGCCAGGGAAAAACGACTTTCCTCCGTACCATCTGCAACTCGCTTCCGCCTGTGGCTGGCCGTGTTAATTGGGGCTACGGCTGCGAGGTCGGCGTGTACGCGCAGCATGTCTACACGTCGCTCCCTAACAACGACACAGTTTACGAATACCTGGAACACCAGGCCGCGCCGCTCACGTCGCCCCAATACATTAAAGATGTGGCCGGCAGCTTTTTGTTCAGCGGCCAACTCATCGAAAAGAAAATCTGTGTGCTCAGCGGCGGCGAACGGGCCCGGCTGGTGCTCGCCGGCTTGTTGCTCAAACAGCACAATGTGTTGGTCATGGACGAACCCGCGAACCACTTGGATGTGGAATCGGTCGAAGCGCTGGCCGATGCCCTCACGCGGTTTAAGGGCACGGTCATCTTCACCAGCCACGACCGCCACTTCATGCACCGTGTGGCCACGCATGTGATCGAAGTCCGCGCAGGCCGCGTGGTGAGCTATCCGGCGAGCTACGACGACTACGTCTACCGCATGGAGAAAGAAATCGACACTGGCTTGCGGGCGGCCCATACGGTCGCTACCCCAGGCAACGTACAGCCAATCGCCCCGGCCGCAGAACGCAAAGGCTCCAGCCGCTCTGACCGTGACGCCCAAAAGAAGCTCAAAGCCGTCGAGCGCAAGATCGCTAAACTCGACGACGAAAAGAAAACCACTGCCGCCGACCTGCTCACCGTCACCGTCGCCGAAGAAGCTCAGCGACTGCAAGCCGAGTTGACCCGACTCACCGCCGAACTCGCCGCGCTGGAAGACGAGTGGCTCTTGCTCTCGGAAGAAGTGTATGGTTCGTAGCGCGCTTGGCACTGACTACCGCGTCGAGGTCTCGCGCGGTGCTTGTCCCATCAGTGTCTCCACCGAGACATTGCCGGTATAAACCGTCCAGATTTTCGCGTTCTTTCGCAGGCCTTCGAGGTATTTATCCTGAGCGACCTTCATCCGCTGCTCCTTCAGCTTTTCGCGAATGTCGTTTTGCACCTCGCTGAAGGGTCGTACGCCCGCTTCTTTTCGCTCCAGCACCCGCACGATGTGGTAGGCGGCGCCGCTGTCAAGGATCGGGCTCAGTTGACCGACCGGCAGGCTGAAGATCGCTTCGTCGACCACCGCTGCCTTGAGTGCTCCCTTCGTGGTCCAGTCGTAGACGCCACCTTGTTGGGCATTAACCCCATGTGATGCTGCTTTTGCCACATCGGCAAACACGGGGGTGCCTGGTGGCGGATTCGCCGCCACTCGCGGCCAGACTTCATTGCCCATCAACGCTAATTTTGCATAAGCTGGCTCCGCAGTTTCTGGCGTCAAACCTTTCCTCACCGTTAATTCTTCCCATTTCGCTTGCGTCGGAAATTCGAAATCGGCTCGGTGATCGCGGTAGTACTCGACCATTTCTTCCGGCGTAACTTCTTCGTTGATTTTGATCTTCGAGCGAATCCACTCCGAGGCAATCACATGCTCGTTGAACGACTGGCGGACATCGTTGATCGACGAACCCAACCGCGAGAGTTCTAACTCCAGGTCGCGCTGGCTCTTCACTTCCAATTGCTTCATCAGCCGCGGGACCTCGCGCTCTTGAAACGGACCCAACAGGTTTTCGTCGATCCGGGGCAAATTCTCCGGCGGAATGTTGCGGCGGAACTCGCCGTAGAGCAGCTTTTGATCGATCATTCCGGTGAACGTTCGCTGCATTAACTGATCACGAAGCGTCTCGTACTGTCCCGGCGGAATGCGATCACGATTCTTCTCGAGCATCTGGTTCACACGCCACAATACTTCGCAGGCTAGCACTACTTGGCCGTCGACCCGCGCAATCACCTCACAGCCTTCCACCGTCGCCGGCTCAGCCGGTTCAGCCAAAGGCGTATCGACAGGCGTTTCCTGCCCGCACCCCGGCGCGCACCACAAGAGGCACAGAGTCGTCAGAGCAATCACGGTCAGGATGCGAAGTTCGATACGCACTACATCTCTGCAAAGAGGGAACTGCTGCAATATGGTCTGAGGCGAGTTGCCGCAGCGTTGGGCGCTAGTTTGCCTACGCGGCTACGACCTACCTACCTCAACACCCAGGAAAAAGCCGCGGATTCTAGGCGGGATTTCCCAGCGGCCGCAAGAGCGATTTGACCTCGCCAAAGATTCCCTGCGCGTCGTCTAGCCCGCACGCCAGCGGCAGGTACGCGCTCTCCCCGTCGGCCACCCGCAGGCATTCCCCCGACCGCTTCACCAACCGCGTTAGCTTGTCCCGCGACGCGTAACCCAATACCGCAAAGCGATCTTCCAGCCGAATTTCGTGGACTCCCCAGCCGTGGGCCCAAATCCGCAGCCGTGCTAGCTCCAGCAGATGCTCGACCACTTCCGGCAGGGAACCAAAACGATCGACGAGCTCGGTGGCGAAATCGTCGACGGCGGCTTCGCTCGTCAGCCGGGCCAACCGGCGATAGAGATCGATTTTCGTCCGCATATCGGGCACGTAGCCCCGCGGCAAGTAAGCTTCACCCGGCAAGTCGATATTCACGTCGACCGTGTCCCGCGGCGGCAACTTCTTCAGTTCGCGGACTGCCCTTTCCAGTAGCGCGCAGTACAGCTCGTAACCAACCATCGCAATGTGCCCACTCTGCTGCGTGCCCAAGATGTTACCGGCCCCGCGCAGCTCCAGATCCCGCATCGCCAGCGCAAAGCCGGCACCCATTTGGCTGAACTCCTCGATCGCCCGCAGCCTCCGAGCCGATTCCGGCGAGAGATGCCGATTCTCGTCCACCAGCAAATAGCAGTATGCTCGATGCTTGTACCGGCCCACGCGGCCCCGCAACTGATGTAAGTCGGCGAGCCCATAGCGGTCGGCATCGTCGATGAACATCGTGTTCGCATTCGGGATGTCGAGCCCGCTCTCGACAATCGTCGTCGAAAGCAAAATATCCGTCTCGCCGCGGACAAACTTCACCATCACCTCTTCCAATTGGTGTTCGGCCATTTGACCGTGGCCGATGTCGATTCGCGCCTCGGGCACAATCCGCTGCAAGCGTGCCGCCACATGGCCTATATCCAGGATGCGGTTGTGCACAAAATAGATTTGCCCGCCACGGTTTAACTCCCGCATGATCGCGTGGCGAATCAGTTCGTCGCTGAACCGCGTGACCCGCGTCTCCACTGCGAGCCGGTCGGCTGGCGGCGTCTCTAAATTCGAAATTGCCCGCACGCCCAGCAACGACATGTGCAGTGTCCGCGGGATTGGCGTAGCGGTCATCGTGAGCACATCGACCGTGGCCCGCAACGCCTTGAGCCGTTCCTTCACCTCGACGCCAAACCGCTGCTCTTCGTCGATGATGAGCAACCCTAGGTTCGCAAACTGCACGTCCGGCGATGCCATCCGGTGGGTGCCAATCAGAATATCAAGCTGGCCGTCAGCCGTCCGGCTCAAGATCTCCCTTTGTTCTTTCGGCGTGCAGAACCGCGAGATAGCGGCAATCTCGAAAGGGAACTCGGCCATCCGCGCCGCGAACGTGCGGCGATGCTGTTCGGCCAGCACTGTGGTTGGCACCAGTACGGCCACCTGGTAGCCGGCGTCGACTGCTTTGAACGCCGCCCGAATCGCCATCTCCGTCTTGCCGAAGCCCACATCGCCGCACAGCAGCCGGTCCATCGGCCGCTGCAGTTGCATATCGTGCTTGATGTCGGCAATCGAAGTGAGTTGATCGGGCGTATCCTGGTAGGGAAACTGCGCGTCGAACGCGCGCTGCCACTCGGTGTCTGCCGGAAACGCAATGCCCGGACGCAAGTCGCGCTGCGCCTGCAGTTCAATCATCTCCGATGCCAAATCGGTGACGGCCTTTTCGGCCGCTTGCTTCTGTCGCACCCAGGCCGTACCGCCAATGTGCGCCAGGGCCACCGTACCGCCCTTGGCGCCCACGTATTTTTGTACCAGTTCGATCTTTGCGCTGGGCACATAGATCTTTGTGCCGCCGTGGTACTCGAGCTCCAAATGCTCCTCGGACCGGCCCTCCTTTTCGAGCAGTTTGAGCCCCCGGTAACGGCCGATGCCGTGCGCCACATGCACCACCAGGTCCCCCTGCCGCAACTCGAGAAAGCTGTCGATCGCCCGTGACTGCCGCCGCCGCGTGGTACGTGCCAAGTCACGTCGATGAAACAACTCAGCCGCGCTCACCAGCACGACCTTCTGCGGCACAATCCGAAACCCCGCCTCCAAATGCCCAACTACAAAAGAAAGGGGACCTTCGACTTTTTCCGACGGTCTTGATTTCTTGGGCGGCCTGAACAGTTCCGCCAGCCGTTCGACCTCGGCCTCCGTCTCGCAGACGATGAACATTTCGTGGCCGAGGCTTACCTTCTCCAGCTCGTCGCCAACCTTCGCAATCTCGCCGCTGAATCGCTCGACCGATTCGAATTCCAAGTGAGCCGTCTGTTCCATCGAACCCGACGGCACGCCCGCCGCCGTTACCGACGGAAATTTATAGACCTCGTCGAGCGTTGTCCGCACCGAGTGAAATGCCTGCGGCCGGTCCATTCGATCGAGATAGAACTTGCCTTCCTCGGCCAGGTCATTAGGCTCGATCAGCAGGAACCACGTCTCAGGCGGCAGATAGGCTGTGAAGTGCGCCCGGTCCGCAGCCGTTGGCTCCAGCATCGTCACCTCGACCGTCTCCAGCAAACCGAGGCTCCGCTGCGTCGCCACATCGAACCGGCGAATCGACTCCACCTCGCTGCCGAAGAGCTCGATCCGCACCGGGTCGTCGGCGTCGGGCGAAAAAATGTCGAGGATGCCGCCCCGCAACGAAAACTCGCCCGGCAACTCGACCGCCGTCGTCGCATGCCCTCCGCGGGCGACGAGCCACTTCGTGAACTCTTGCTCATCGAGCGTGCCACCAACGCGAATCTCGCGAGTTGCTCCGGCCAGCGCCTCCCGCCCCGGCACCGGCTGCAGCAAACTCTGAATGCTGGTGACGAGGATGGGGACAGTCCTCTTTTTTCCATTACCAGCGCCGTTCCTCGATTCAACGCTACCAGAAAAAAGGGGGCTGTCCCTTTGAGCCAGTCCCTTCAAGACCCGTAGCCGCTCGCCGTAGATTTCGTCATGCACCACTCGCTCGCCTGGCTCCGACTCCCAAGCCGGAAACTCCGCGACGGGGAGACTCGTGAAGAGCGCGAGATCCCGCGCGATCGAATCGATCTCGCTCGGGTGTGGCGCGACGACGACGATCGGCCCCGGCGACTCCCCGGCGAGCGCCGCCGCTACCAGCGCGCGCGAAGACCCCCAGACTCCGCCAAGCGTCCCGCCATGCCCCGCTTCCAGGCTGGCCAAAACGTCGGAAAAGCCTCTGTGTTCCCTAAGATGTGCGGCCAACTCCCGCAGCCGGTCCGTCGGCGGCGAACGACTCGCATCCGACCCCCGGCCCAAAGCGGCAGCTGCCGCTTTGGCCGTTTCCATGTGCGGGGGAATTATAAGTCGGCTGATCTTCAGTGAACAGACTGACCTGCCGTCCCATCCTCGGAAACCGACGACGAGATATTTTTGCAAATTCGGCTCACTACTACTTGACACAACCGATTAGAAGGTTATTCTGAGCGACGCCATTGCCTCAGATAGGGGGTTATGTATCCCCTAGACGTATCCTCTCAATCGCTAGCAGCAGCGCGAGAGATGGATTGAGAGAGGGTGGGTAGGACGCAGGTACCGCTGAGGCGGTCACGAAGGTATTCGTAGGCACTCAGGCCAAGCTTTTTCGACGTTTGAACCAGCGTCGTGA
>JBGSUJ010000159.1:0-8135 GCA_041753435.1 Pirellulales bacterium
CCGCCAAGGCCACCTTCACCTTGAACGCCGAACCAAAACTCCGTCGCTTCCTCGACATCCTCCAGACCTCCTGATCGCCCCCTGCCAACGGGGGAAACGTCCATCTTATCAGGCTGTCCAGTTTTTGGGGTCCACCTCAGGAGGTGGTCTTTGATCGACATATGTTCTAGCCAGCGAGGTGGTAGTACCTAGGTTGGCCGGCGGGTCGCCTTAGGGACCCCACCACCTGCTTCTGAGTCGAAAGCTCCGCCAGACTTCAGCTGGGTTGAAGCGGAACTGATTCTCAAAGCAATTACGAGCCCGGTTCCTGCGTGGCGGGAACCGGGCCTCTTTTTTGCGCCCTCCGCAATGGGCTGGTTGGAAGATTCTCGTGGAGACGCAGAGACGCGGAGGAGAAACGGGACAAAATCTTTGACCACGACGGCACAACGACACAACGAAGACGAACAATCGTGATCCAAAAAATGCCTTTCGTCCTGTCTTCGTGCCATTGTGGTGAACTTGCTTTTCTGATTTTGTCTTTCACTACGTCTCTGCGAGAGGCATTCTTCATGGATTCGCGTCGATATTGGGTCGCTAGAAATCGCTCCTTCGCTTCGTTACAATGACCGCTTCTGAAGGGCGGTTGGCAACACTATGTCTGTAGAAGCTTGGAGATCGCCATGCCCTTTCGCATCGCTCTGATCCCTGGTGACGGCATTGGCCCCGAAGTCACCGCCGCCGCCCAGCGCGTGGTCGACGCAGCCGGTGTCGCCGTTGAATGGCTTCCGGTGATTGCCGGCCAGTCTGCCCTCGACCAAGTCGGCGTGCCGCTGCCGCCGGCGACGCTCGACATGATTCGCAACACCGATGCCACGCTCAAAGGCCCCACCGCCACGCCCAGCGGCACCGGTTTTCGCAGCGTCAACGTCGAGATGCGGCAAAAGCTCAAACTCTACGCCAACTACCGCCCGGCCAAATCGATCCCCGGCGTGCCGTCGCGCTACGAAAACGTCGATCTGATTGTGATCCGCGAAAACACCGAAGGCCTCTATAGCGGGCTGGAGCACGAAGTGGTACCTGGTGTGGTCGAGAGCCTCCGCGTGATCACCGAGCCGGCTTCCGAACTAATCTGCCGCTTTGCATTCGAAACCGCCAAACGCCAGGCCCGCACACGCGTCACCTGTATCCACAAAGCGAACATCCTCAAGCTCAGCGATGGCCTGTTCCTACGCACGTTTCAGCGCGTCGCCCAAGGCTTTCCGTCCATCGAGTCCGACGACTGCATCGTCGACGCCGCCTGCATGAAGCTGGTGATGAATCCCCACGCCTTCGACGTCATGGTGATGGAAAACCTCTTCGGCGATATTCTCTCGGATCTTTCCAGCGGCCTGGTGGGCGGACTCGGCCTTACACCTAGTGCCAACGTCGGCCACGACGCTGCCGTCTTCGAGGCGGTCCACGGCTCGGCCCCCGACATCGCCGGCAAAGGCCTCGCCAACCCCACCGCGCTCATTTTGAGTGCCGTCTTGATGCTCCGCTATTTGAAAGAACCTGCCGCCGCCGATCGCATCGAAAACGCGGTTCACAAAGTCTACGCTGCAGGCAAGTTCCTCACCGGCGACCTGGGCGGCGAAGCTTCCACCGGCCAATTCGTCGAGGCGGTGCTGGCAGCACTGTGATTCGAGCGATTTGCCGATCAGCCATCGTGCGAACGACTTTCTCAAAGTTTGTATGGGGCCTTCGCCAATTCTTCACATGGCTACGATAAAATTGCTCATCGTGGAAGTCACCCCGCCCCGCCCAGCGAAGTTTGGCCAGATTGCTCGCCCCAGATTGCCCGCCACCGCCTGAACCCTCCCGCCCCCGAATGTGTCTCGCCATCTAGACAAACCATTCCAACTGCGAGCCGTCGACGCTTTCCGCCTGTCGTCGACGGCCCACCGTGGGAGCGCCCCTTTCTACCGCCTGGGGCGCTCCCTTTTTTGTCGATCGCCGACGAATCAAGGGCGGAAGAATGGTGGCAACAGACTCTGTTCGCGTGGCGGCTGGGGCTGGGAGCGGAAACGGGTGCTTCCTCGGGCGCAACAGCTACCTCCTCGTTTGTCTGGGACGATGCCGGTGCAGGCTCCGCAAAATCGACCGGGGTCGGCTCCGAAAACTCAGCCGAGGTAGGCTCCGTGTCTGCGATGGCCAATTCCTCGCTGCTGGAACCCGCCAGGATCGCGGCGATCGCGGCGAAGTCCGCCTCGTCGATGGTGCCGTTGCCATCCGCGTCGGGCGATTCGGGAAGCTGCTGCTGGAGCGCGACCAGGTCGGTCATACTACTGCTGGAAGTAGCCGTCAGCTCGCCGCCGCCCTGTGCCGCGGCGCCACCACAGCCGCCCGACTGCCCCAAACTCGGCACTGACGATATCCACGTCCAAGCCATTGACCGCGCCGTCGCCATTCGCGTCGCCTTCAAACCGCGACGCGCAGGTGGCGAGTCCGGAAAAGTTAAGGAGTATATTCAGGTCGCCGCTATTGACTGTCCCGTCCCGGTTGAAGTCGGCGTGCAGATCGGCGTTGCCACTGGCGCCCAAGTTGTCGCGCCAGACGGTGAAATCGGCCGCGTAGACGGTCCCATTGCCGTTCCCGTCGCCATCGAAATAGCAGGCGGGCGTCTTGCCGAAGTTGGCCTTCCACACCTGCCAGTCCGCCTGGTCCACGCACCCGCTGCCGTTGTAGTCGCCAGGGGCCAGCGGGAAGAGCTTGAGACTGCCCGCCTCCAGAAACACGGCGGCATCGACCAGCTGATCGGCAACGTCCTGCACGACGAATTTCACCGTATATGTTCCAGGCGCCAGCGGGCACGAGATTTCGCGCGTAAGCTTCTTCGTGAAACCGCCAAACTCGATGTCGTAAAGCGGCGCGCCGGGGATGCCGTGGGGGCTACCGACAAGCTCTTGTGGAGAGGGAGCTACATCGTTCTGGATGAACATAGGAAGGTCGTAGGCAGCAAAACCGGAAAGGTTAAATGGCGTCGTCACTCCATTGACGGTCGTCGTCGCGATATTCTCGAGATTGATGTGTTCACCATCGATGATGATCGCTATCGAGTCATTGAACTAAGCCTCCCAAAATGGATGTTCATCCGAACCGAACACAAAGCTGACACGGAGAAAACCGGGCGAGCTAGTCTGGACCTGAAACTGCAGGACCGCCGCGTCGCCGCCGCCAGCCGTCTGGCCGGGAAATACCAAATCTTCGAAGTCCTGATCCACCGGCGTGCCAATTTCGGTCACGATTTCACCGGGATTGAATCCGCCAACATTGTCCTTGCCGTTATTCGGTTCCAGCACGCCGCTGCCACGGCCCGTGGTCGGCGTATCTGGTTCGTCTTCCAGGACGCCTGTACAAAGGCAGACGCCGGAGTTGATTTCAATCCCGCCAGCGTAAGCCGCATTGCCACTGGCGTTTTGATTCGCCGCGGGTAGCAGCGTCCCAGGCGCTGTCACACCGCTCGTAAAGCTACCGAATGCGTTCAGATCGCTGTTCGGCGATCCAGATGCATTGATCGTCGTGCTGGCGGAGTTGGCAACCACCGTGACTCCGCCGGCTTGATCGGCGATCATCGCGGCCAGCACCTGTGGAGTGCCTCCACCGTTTGCGCTGGCGGTGACGTCAATCGCCCAGGTTGGCCGTGAAACGCACAGCACGACCAACACGGCCAGAAGTATCAACCCAACTGTTCTTGACATCGCACAATCCTCCTCTGAAATGCGACCTGTATCGCTGGCCCAACTGACTACAAGCCAAGACCAAGAAACCAACCATCCCTAGCCAGAACGCAGCTGGTTCGGGGACAGGAATATGGCCGATGCGGATGCGGTCTATTTCAACCGACCATTCGATATCTTCACTGGGTTGTAAAAAGAAAAATCGAACGTAAGCTCGTTCAGAGTTGACAAATTTGGCGTTCCGGGAGAGCCATCTCGAAAAGTGAAACTTGAAAAAGGTATCTCGAGCGAGAAAGGCCCATCACTGAATTTGAGATCAAATACAAATGCTGCGAAAACATCGCGAGGCGTGCCTGAAACTATTGGAGTCGAGACAAACACTCGAAAGAAAAGGGGCAACTCAGATCCTTGATACGATTGAAAGTCAAACAGAAAAGCGTTGTTCGCACCGTTCTCCGTTAGGTCAAGCGGTGAGAAGGTGTAGCTGGAGACAAACGTGATAATGGCACTGTTGGCATTCGTTCGGGTGTGCCCTTTTAGCTCTGCAGACAGTACGGAAGAGGTACGAATATCCGAGTCAAAGGACCATTTGTTTGGATTCGTCAGTCTTGCGGTGAATAACAGCTCACGCGTGGCGTCCAATTCTCCAACGTGTTCTGTTACGGCCGGGTGCTGCTCGAACCCGTTCGAGAATTCCGTGACTTCAGCCGGATTGTCGAAGTCGTCCAGAATGAGCTCCGCATTCGCGCATCTTGTCACCTGGGCCACGACGATGGCAACCACGACGGCAAGCGTGCGTCGACGCGATAAAGATGGCTCTTGAATAATCATCGCTTTCCTCTCAATTCGTGTTTGCCTCAAGGATGGCGCGCACAGGCCAAGACCAAGAAACCAACCATCCCTAGCCAGACTGAACTTGGCTCGGGGACAGGAATACGGCCGATACGTATGCGATCCAACTCAGCAGACCACTGGATGTTTTCGCTGGGATTGAGAAAGAAAAAATCAATGGTGAGCAAAGTTAGTCTGAGGGTCGAAAAGTCGGGCGCTGGTGGTCCTCCGCCGCGGAGTGTGAAATCAGTGAAGGGGATCACCGTCGTAAACGGAGTGTCGCTGATCGGGAGATTGAAGAAAAACGCCGCAAATGATTCCGATGGTGAGCTGCCGCGGGCCAAGATCCGAAAGAAAAGGGGCGGCTCCGTCCCTTCGTGCGAGGCAAAATCGATCAGAAATGCGTTGTTGGCACCGTTCTCCGTCAGGTCGATCGGAGAGAAGGTATAGCTAGAGACAAACGTGATAATGGCACTGTTGGAACCTGTTCGAGTGTGCCCCTGTAACTCCGCAGAAAGCATAGACGGTGTGCTCAGAGCTGAGTCGAAGGACCACACTGGATTCGTCAAGCTGGCGGTAAAGTAAATTTCGCGAGTAGCATCCAATTCCCCCACATGCTCGGTGATAACCGGCTTGAATGACATTGTCCCTACGCCGGTAGATATCTCAGTCACCTCGGCCGGTTGCGTGAAATCGTCGACGATGATCTCCGCGTTCGCAGGGGCCAGCCCAAGAAGACCCGCGACGATGGAAACTACGACCGCAAGCAGGTGTTGCCAAAACGGCGATAACAAGCGCGATTTCATCTTCGCCACCCTTTCAGTTCGCCACGGTCTCGCGGCAGCCTTTCGCCAGCCAGGACTTCACGCCAAAGTCTGTCGTGGAGTAGTGCAACCCCCCAATCTAGCAAGATAAAACCAATTCCATTGTACGATACTTAACAAACAGAAGTACCGCACGGTCCTGATTACCGCGCATCGTACGATCTTCCTCTAAAACGCGGCCTGTGACTTCGAAGTGGAAGTCTGCTGGCCCATGTATAGCTCAAGGTTCCTGGGAATCGCGATGTGAGAGACTTCTTTGGTAGATTGGTGGCTGAAGGACCCCAGACCAGAAGGAGTCGCATCGATGGCACGACGGTCGAGTGTGGAATTGAAGGATTGCCGGGAGGGGTGCTGAGTTTATTGCGAAGAGAAGAGCCGGCTGCGGTGATTGCGCGGCGAATCGGTGTTTCAGAGCCGACGTTGTACCGCTGGCGGGATGAGTTCCTGGCGGCTGGCGAAGCGGCGCTGGCTAATGGGAGCGGGAAGAGGAAGGGCGCCGATCCACTGCAGCGCCGGATCGCCGAGCTGGAACAGCAGATCGAGAAGCGGGACCAGGTGATCGGGGAGTACACGATCGCCAACCGGATTTTAAAAAAACTTTCGGGCCAGTCCGTTTGAGTGCCGAGAGCCACGCGATGATTACGACAGAACTCGAACTCGAATCGCCTCCGCCCCGACCGCGGCAGACATCCGTGCTGCGGCTGGTGGGCGTAGCGCCCAGTAGCCGGCCCCGCGAGGGCGAGCGAAAACGGCCGGGCCCGCCGCCGCGGCCGCTCTCGGACGAAGTGGTCTCCGCCGTGGTCGAGATGGCGACGGCCAATCCCTGGTACGGCTACAAGAAGATCGCCATCATGTGCCGCCGCGCGGGACACGCGGTGAAGGACCGTGAGGCGTACGTGGTGATGCGGGATCACGGGCTGCTCAAAAAACCGCAGCCGCGGCGGGCCGAGCTGCACCAGGCGGCCAAATTGTTCGAACTGTTGCCGCAAGGCCCCAACAACCTGTGGCAGATGGACGTGACGTACATTCACATCCCCGGCTACGGCTGGTGGTACGCCGTGACGGGGAATCGACTACTACTCGCGGTACTTGCTCGCCTGCCACCTGACCTCCAGCTACAACGCGGCCGAGACGGCCTTCGCCCTGAAGCTGGCGCGGGAAGAAGCGGAGCGGATTCCCGGTCCCTTAGTGAAGCGTCCGTTCCTGGTGACCGACAACGGTCCGTCGTTCCTCGCGCGGCGGTTCGTGGCGTTCGTCCAAGCGCAGTTCCAGCACGTGCGGATCCAGTACCGCCCGCCGCAACAGTTGGGCCTGTTGGAGCGATTCCATAAGACCCTGAAGACGGAAGAGGTGTATTGGCGGCTGTACGATCATCCGCAGCATTGCCGGGAGTGCCTGGCCGAGTTCCGCACCCGTTACAACGAGCGTCGGCCCCACTGGGCGCTGGCGCCCGAGGAAGGGGGCGATGTGTTGGTGCCGGCCGACGTGTACGTGCTGGGACGCACAATCCAGATTCCGCGTTGGCAGGCCTGGGCCCGGGCGGCGCAGGCGAAGTTGGGTCAGATGATGGAGGAGGCCGCGTGAAGAGGACGTCCGGTCGGGATTTCGCGCGCCTCGTGCGAGCGACCAGGGCGCTCATCGCCGCCCCTGGACCCCGGCTAGCCGCTGCTCCTGCTCCTGCAACGCAGACCGAAAACGTGAACGAAGCCTCTCACAAAATCAGCCCCGCCGATTCCACTTGAACTGTGAGCCAAGACAATGTCAACGTCGACACGACGGTCTAGGAGAAGGCGATCGCCTTTCCGACCGATGCCCGGCTGTATCACAAGATGTGTGTGGCGCTGGCTCGGCGGGCCCGATCCTTGGGCCTCCGGTTGCGACAGAACTATCGTTTCAAGGGGAAGAAGTTGCTGGCCAAACAGGGACGCTACGCCCACGCCCGGCAGCTGAAACGGGCGGCCAAGATGACCCGCCAACTGAAGACGATCTTGGGCCGGGTGCTGCGGGACATCCAACGAAAAGCGCCTGCCCTTCAAGGCCGAATCGTCGACGAGCCGCTCGGCGAACTGGTCGCCTTGGCCGAGCGTCTGCTCGCTCAAACACGCACCAGCAAGAACAAGGTCTACAGCGTGCATGCTCCGGAAGTGGTGTGCATCGCCAAAGGCAAAGCGCACCAACGCTACGAGTTCGGCTGCAAGGCCAGCCTGGCCGCGACCAGCAAGAACAACTGGATCGTCGGTGCCCACGCCCTCGACGGCAATCCTTACGACGGGCATACGCTCCGCGGCGCGAGGCGAGCAAGTGGAACGACTGACAGGCCACACACCGGATGACGTGATGGTGGACCAAGGCTATCAAGGACACGGTTTCGAAGGCTCGGCCAGCGTGCACGTAGTCCGCACGATTCCCAAACGAGCGACGCGAGCAGTACGCCGCATGTTGAAACGGCGGGCCGCCATTGAGCCGACAATCGGTCACCTGAAAAGTGACCACCGCCTGAACCGCAACTATCTGACCGGTCCCGAAGGCGACAAAATCAACGCGCTGCTGAGTGCCGCCGGGTACAACCTCCGCAAACTGCTGCGGTGGGTTGTTTTTGCGCCGATTTTCTGGCTCTGGCACGGGCTCGCCGCCAGGCTGGCCGCTGAAATCGCCCTCCGCCGCACCACCATCCTGCCGGCGTGCGCTTGATTCGCTCCAGTTCGCACCTGAAAATCACGCCCACGCGGCAAGCAGACTGTTTTTCAGGGCAGACTAGCTACCGGCTGGAGCGACCCTTTGC
>JBGSUJ010000160.1:0-7245 GCA_041753435.1 Pirellulales bacterium
GGAAATCGCCCCAATCGATTCGAGCCCCGACGTGTCAAACGGCGGCCCAAACCCCAGGCCCTACTCCTCAAACCACGTGCCGAGTACAAACGATATGCAGCGTAGGGACTTACGAAAGTTCAAGTGCCATTCGTCTCTGACTCTACTCGCGGTTTATTACGAAATAATTAGGGGGAGGTTGTCGCGAGTAGCTAAAAAAGTCTTTTGTTACGGATTTTGCAATCCTGGCTGGCCAGGGTAAGTGGCGTGGTTAGGCACCGCACCGGGCGGAGTCAAGGGTTGCACAGCCACCATGTTGTACGCAACTAAGTCGATTTAGATCGATAGAAAGTTCGCGATTAACCTCCGATTTCCAGGCAGTGCGGCACAATTCTCGCACTTCAAGCACGACATAAATTGTTATATGAAGATAACTTACAGCGAAATTCATCGTCGTCATCTGGACTGCATCCCGACGGTCGAGAGAAAGCCTCGCTTTTTACCAAGCTTACCTTATGCCCCACCCCGTAGGCCGCCGACAATTCACACGACGATTGTCCTGGACAGTCAGTCACCGGTTGGCCGATTTTAGCGAATGTCGGACCGCTGCCGCTCTGCCATCCGGCAACCACTGTTAACCGCGGCCACCCGCTCCTCTTTAACCAGGGATCACCGATGGTATTTGTTGCCCGCCTGATGACACCTGTGCTGCTTGCTTTGGCACTTGCTGCGCCCAAAGTCTTAGCAACCCAACCGACCATCGACCTGACGCCTCGGGTCGGCCCAAACGACTTCGCCGAAGTGACGATCGAACTCGAGATGGGTGGCACGATGGCCGTCCGCGACACCACCAAGCAACGGGCGGCCGACACCGGCCAACCTGCCGAACGTACACTCCCGATGAGCGTTTCTGCCAAGCTGGTATACGACGAGCAACGCGTTGCCGCCCCGTCGGGTAGCGCAGGCGCTAGAAATACTTTCCACCGCGGCATCCGTTACTACAAACAGGCCGACGCCGTCATCAAAGTCGACAACGACGGCGTGCTGCCAAAACTTGACGAAGAGCGTCGGCTGGTTGTCGCCCAGAACCCTGGGGGGCGACTTCAATTTACGGCAGCCAGCGGCCAACTCAGCCGCGAAGAGCTCGACCTGATCGACTTGACTTGCGACTCGCTTGCCGTCGATGCGCTATTGCCCAACCGATCGGCCGTCGCCGACGCCACCTGGCCGGCCAACCCCAACGCCATGGCCGCCTTGCTCTCGATGGATAGTGTCGCCGCCGCCGAAGTGGAAAACGTCCTCGACAAATTCAACTCCGACTTCGCCCTGATACGTATCGCGGGTACTGTCGTGGGCTCGGTCGACGGCTCCACCACCGAGCTAGAAATCCGCGGCGTATATCTGTTCGACAGCAAACTTGGCCGCGTCACCCGCTGCAATCTCGCGATCAAAGAGAACCGCTCGATCGGCGGCGCAACTCCGGGCTTGGATGGTATCGCCAAACTCAGAATGAATGTCAAACCGCTCGAATCGTCACCTCACCTGCCGGCGAAGACCACGGCGACACTTGCCTCTAGTCGGCGGCTCGATCTCGATACGATTCGGCTCGAACCCGCCAAGCAAGGCTTCCGCGTTTTGCACGATCGCCGCTGGTTTGTCACCAGCCAAGAACGCGAATCGACCACGCTCCGCTGCGTCGACCGTGGGGATGTGCTGGCCCAATGCACTTTCACCAGCTTGCCCGCTAAGAGCGCCGGCCGGCAAACTTCGCTGGAAGAATTCGAACGCGACATCCGCTTCGCCATGAAGCAAAACTTCGGCGAGCTGGTTTCCAGCCGCCAGTGGGACAACTCCTTCGGCCACCACTGCCTGGAAGTTATCGTCCGCGGCAAGACCGAAGAGATTCCCATCGAATGGCACTATTACCTGGTGGCCCCCGACGCCGGAGCCCGCGTTTCGGTCGCGGTGACAATCCAAGGCGAAATGGTCAGCCGACTGGCCGCCGCCGACCGCCAATTGATCAACGTCCTCGAACTGCTGCCGGGAAATAACGCCGCCGAAACTGCTGCCAAGATTGAAACGCGGCGATAGGTGGGTCCACGACCGCCTTCGCCGAGCGATCGGTAGATTATCTCATCCGGCAGATTCAGCGGCCCCAGTGGTCGAGCTTGGCCTCGATCCGCAGCAATACGTCGCGGATGCTTGCCAGAAGCTCGCTATTTTCCGCGGATGTGGGTAATGGACTGGGCGTGCTTTGGATCGCGGCTTTTCGATCTTCCTCGCTCCCCACCACCAGATCGCGTTGCCGCAAGATGGCATCGCGGAATTTTCGTCCGTCTTGGATCCCGGCCAGTTGAACTGCCGCACCTGGGGTTGATTGACCTGCCGTCTCCACCGATAACGCTTCGATGTCGAACAGCCGCATGATGGGGCCCTGCACCAATCCCACATCGGTAATTCGGTCCAGTGGCACGGTCTTTTCGACACGCACCAGCAACCCCTTGGCTACCTTCAACGATCGATTCGTGAGTGTGCAGCGAAAGCTCAGCAAATAGCGATGCGTAACTGTCCCGCCAAAGAGAAACCAAAATGGCAACAACACGATCCCAAAGATGGAAATTGTAAGTACCAGCGCGCCGCCTAGCAGCCAATAAACGGTCACCCGCGGATTGAACTCTGCCTCCCAAAGAATCTGCTCTTCACTCATGACACATCCTGGGAGCGTCCGGCTAACCGCTCAACGAATCCGTTCGCAACGATTCGTCACTCGCTGAACTTTTCCATTGGTGTGAGCTTCAATTTACGGAACTCCACTTCCGAACCTTCGGCCTGCAGGGCGATCTGCCCCTTGGTCGCCGTGCACTTCGAGCCGTGATTGACCAGGTCGCCGTTGACCCAGACCTTCACTTCGTCGCCTACGCACTCGATGACCATTGTGTTCCATTGGCCGGGCGGCTTCTCGGAGCCGTCGGTTAAGTTGAGTATTCGACGCTGTTTGTCGCCGTCGATGCCCCATTCTGCCTTGGGGCCGCGACGCTGCTCCATGTCAGGAACTATGATGTCTTCCGCGATGCACCAGAAATCGCCCGCGTCGCCACTCGACATTTGCACCTCCATCGACTGCGGAAACATGCCGTAAAGCGCCCGCGGTTTAGACGCATGCACCAGCACGCCGCAGTTGCCCGGCTTGCCGGCGAACCGGTACTCCACTTCTAGTCGATAGTTCTCAAACTCGTCGTCTGTAATCAGGTGCCCACCTGGTGTGCCCAGGCTCACGAGCATGCCATGGCGTACAACAAAGGGAGCTCGAGCCGCTGGATTCTGATCCATCTCCGGCACATCGGCATGCCAGCCGGTAAGATTTTGGCCATTGAATAGCGACTTCGCCGCCGCCCCACTGCCACCCAGTGCGAGGCTCACACCCACCACCACTAGCACCATCACTTCCAACGGTCTAATCATGTAATTCCTGTTGAGAAAGAATCGCTCGGCAATCAACTGGGAGCAGCTTACCTAAGACGGTGCCAGAGCGCAGCTGCTCTCGGCGGAATCAGCCATATTGTCCCCAGCATGAGCAGTGTAATACTAATCGGTTCGGGCACAACCTGGGCTCCGTGGGAACTAACTACGAGCCCAATCTGGCCGAAGCGGCCCTTCCACGTTTCGTATTGCGCCGCACCAATTTCACCTCCATCCACATCGTTGGCCAGCGTCCCCGCCAGTGCGCCCAAATTGTCGCGCCATAGGGTGTAGTCGGCCGCATCGACGCCGCCACTTTGGTTGTAGTCGCCCGGCAATCCTAGCAATAACATCCGCGCCCGTTCAGCCAGCACCGCGTGGACTGTCGCCGTTGGATGAACTTCATCCCAAAACAGGTACTCGTTGGGGTTGGGAACGATTTGACTGGTGTCATAGGAACTGGCCCCTGGCTCCAGCCCCGGAGCGGCCGCATCGGTGACGTTGGTGAGTCCAAACACAGCCGGATCGACCATTGCCTCCGCGAACAGCGCCGCCACGTCGAGCCGGTAAAACGTTAGCTCCAGATTGCCGGCGGCCAATCCGTCGAGCGCGGTATCGAGTCCAGCGTTGAATTGCTCGCTCCAAAAATTGTACTGGGTAGCCAGCGTCGGATCGTCATTGAACCGCGGCGTGAAGCCCAACAGCGGCAAGTTGGGCACTAAGAACTGCCGCGCCCCGGCCGCCGCAAGCCGGCCGATATCGTTCGCGAGGCTGCTTACCGGCACATTAACATTCGTCTGCCCGCCCAGCAAATCGTTCGCGCCCGCGTACAGGATGAACAGCGTCTCCGGCCCGACGATCCGTGAACTCAAAAACTGAGTCACTTGTTCATCGACGTCGCGAATGAAAATGCCGTTGAATCCGCCCGTACCCGTCGTTTGCGCTCCGCCGTAAGCAAAGTCGTTTCCACCTGTGGTGCTTCGCTGGATTGCGCCGAAGCCCAAATCGACCGACAACGTCTCGGCCCACACCGGCCCATTGGAAAATCGGTTTTGATAATAGGTGGATCCCGGATAGACGCCAAACGTCGCCTGTGCGATGTTCCCCACATCCGAAAGACTATCGCCAAACACTACCAAACTGCTAAACGGCCCGGCAGTAGCTGACGCAAGTAAGGCTCCCCAAGCAACGAGCGCTGCGAAAAAACTTCGTGCATTGCTGAAATAAAACGACATGACAAGAAGGACTGAAGAAAGGGCTTCATTCCTCGGTTACACCACCTCGCGGACCATCGGCTCGAAACTCTCGGCCTTGGCGATCACCACCACACCGCTCGGGGTCACCGTGAAACCGTTGGCGAGGTCTTCTTCCTCGTCGAAGCCGACCCGCATATGTTCCGGAATCGTCACGCCCTTGTCGATGATGGCCCGGCGGATTCTCGACCGCCGGCCAACATTCACCCCGGCAAACAGGATCGAGTCTTCGACTTCCGCGTAACTGTTCACACGAGTGAGCGGGCCGACGATCGTGCGTGTTACGCTGCCGCCCGAAATGATCGCCCCGGCACAGACGATGCTGTCGTGCGCCACGCCGCACCGGTCCTTCGAGTTGAACACGAATTTCGGCGGCGGCAAGTTGGGTTGATAGGTTCGCACGGGCCAGCGGTCGTCATATAAGTTCAGCAGCGGTTCGACCGCCGTGAGCTCGATGTTTGCCTGGTAATATGAATCAATCGTGCCGACATCTCGCCAGTAGGCGTCCTGCTTGCGATTCTCATCGAGAAACGGGAACGCAAACACCCGCCGCGTGGAGACTAACGATGGAATGATATTCCGGCCAAAGTCGTGGGCGCTGTCGGTAAGCGTCGCATCGCGGCAGAGTTGATCGAACAGAAACCGCGCGTTGAACACGTAGACACCCATCGATGCCAGTGCGTGGTCCGGATTGCCGGGTATCGTTTTCGGCACAGCCGGCTTCTCCTCGAAGCCGACGATCCGGCCTGCAGCATCGATCTGCATGATGCCGAAATGACGCGATTCCTTGGTCGACACGCGCAGAGCGGCAATTGTCAAGTCGGCTTTCTTCTCCTGGTGGAAGGCGATCAGCTTGGCATAGTCCATTTTGTAGATATGATCGCCAGCGAGAATCACAACATACTCGGGTCGCTCTTTTTCCAGCGTGTAGATGTTCTGGTAGACGGCATCCGCGGTGCCCTGATACCACTTGTCGTCGACCCGTTGCTGCGGCGGCACGACATCGATGAATTCGCCCAGCTCGCGGCAGAGATAGTTCCGCCAACCGAGTGTGATATGCCGGTCGAGGCTCATTGCTTTGTACTGCGTGAGCACCAGAATCCGCCGCACGCCCGAGTTGAGGCAATTCGAGAGCGTGAAATCGATGATCCGATAGATCCCGCCGAACGGCACGGCCGGCTTGGCCCGATCGCGGGTCAGTGGCCCCAGGCGCTCGCCTCGCCCGCCCGCCAACACCACGGCTAGCACATCCTTCATCAAGTGTCGCTCCTCCCAGCTAGCCAATGGTTGCCGCCCGTTCCGCTGCGTTCACTGAAGCAGCTGCATTCTCTGAAGTTTGGGGCCGAATCGATCGCTCCAACTCAATCTATGATGCAGCACTAGCCTCCTCATTCTACCGCCCATGCCACGAGGACCAAAGAGGCATCTGCAGCGCGATTATGGCAATCGCTCGCGCCAGAATTCGCTCGCATCTACCAATGGGAGCAAAACGCGAGGTGCATCCGAACCATCCAGCTTGCGCAGATTCGCAAGTGGATCGTCCTCCAGTCGGAAAAACTTGAAGCCTAGAAGCCGTGGTTTGCCAGCCCCGTCTTGTGCCGCCGCATTCTCCGTCGAACGGGCAATGTATGTAGCCAACGGCTCCTCCCGTACCTCGGGCGCCGTCGAGTGGATCATGTGCAGTGTGCGATCCGGCCCATGTGCGACAAACCCCACATGCCCCACGAACAAGCTACCCGGCACCACGCCGGCCGGCGAATCGCCCGGTTTCACGACGCCGCGCACCACGTTCACAAAATCGCCATCTTGAAGTTGCTCCGCGACACGGTCCACTTCCGTAAACGGAAGATACAAATCGTGGTGTATTTCCACCGGGATCTCGACAGTCAATCCGTATCGGCCCTGCAGAAACTTCGCGCGATCGATCCGCTCGTCAAACGCTACACCTTTCTCCCCTGCAATCTCAGGCGTGATATCGCGCATCAACCACTGGTTCGACTTCACCCAATCGGCCTCGGTGTAATGGTTGCGGGTGGCCACGCCGATCTGGCCGTCCCGGTAGCGAATCCGCTGCAGCATCTTCATAAACGTTGGCCAGTCGCCGGTGAGTGCCATCGCATAGGTATGCTCGGCGAAGACCACGCAGTCGCTCTTGGTGAGGCAGTAGATCGGCTGCGGATCGTACGTCTCGAACGGCATCTCACCCAAGAGATAAATGTCGTACGGTTGGCCGAGGTTCTTCCGCGCGAGGTGCATGATCCGTTTCCGCAAACTCGGCTCTGTCGCTTGCAGGTGCTGAATGTACGTGCCGACTTCCACTTCGGAAAATTCGTAGAGCGGTTTGTGCTCGAGCGACGCGAGATCCACGGCAGCGGTGGGAGTATCCGCAATTGCCGCGGCGCGAATCACGGCTGCTGAGGTGGACCCCAAAAACTGGACAGCCTGATAAGATGGACGTTTCCCCCGTTGGCAGGGGGCGATCAGGAGGTCTGGAGGATGTCGAGGAAGCGACGGAGTTTTGGTTCGGCGTTCAAGGTGAAGGTGGCCTTGGCGG
>JBGSUJ010000161.1:0-10348 GCA_041753435.1 Pirellulales bacterium
ATAGCCAACCGCAGACGGCTGGAATCGAATTGTCAAAGATCAGTCGTGCAAGCCGTGGTTGCGGCACCAAGTGGCGGAGGAAATCGCCTCACACGCCTCCCACGCGGAGGAAATTGCCTCGACGCGAAGCGGGGTCGCAAAGACTGTACGGATGTTTATATCAGGGTCGGTGGCCGGAAACAACCACTATTTTTGGCCATTGATGAATGAGTGTGTGTCAACCGGTGTTCCTTTCTCTGGATTCGTTTCGAGGACGTTGCTCGACCGCAGTGTAGCAGGCACGCTCTGCGTGCCGTAGCGGCCTCACCAAGACGCGATGTTTCCACGAGTTCCGTTGCGGCACACGGAGTGTGCCTACTACTTTGCCATTCTCCTGATTGGAACAGGGGAGCAGGAGATGGGGGTTTTGTCGAGCGGGGTCGACCCGCTGCGACAAAACCAGTCTGGCGCTGGGGGTTTCTTGCATATTGTTTTGGCCTGTACGGGGCAAGTTGTCGTAGCGTGTTGGGCGGCTAGCGGTTGCATAATGTTGAAATATTCGAAAACACGCTCTGCGGCGACAATACTCTTGTTTTGTCGCCTGCCGAGCCAAGAAGGCTCTGGAATTACCGAGCCAATCATGGACTGGAAGCGACAAAAGGGAGCTGGGTTTTGTCTCATTTTGTCTTTGGTGCGCTGGGAGGGAAGGTCGGTGTGGGGAAAGGGAGACAGGGGGACAAGGGACCGGGAAGCAAATCGAGGAGGGAGGCACGGGTTTATATGTGTACTAATGTATATACACTGCCGTGCGGCCAATTTCAAGAGGACGGGCCGGTCCATTCAACCACACAATCGCCGGCAATTCATGAAGGTGTGCAGGAGTCGCAGTGGCGTGAGCGTCGGCTCAAGATTCAGCCGGTCCATTCGCGCGAACTGCAGTTGGTGCTCGATCCGGAATTTCTGTAGGCTCTCTGCCGGCGTGGGCAGACTGCGTGGAGAGACTGCGCCGCCAACGGCGATTCTGCGCCGGCTGTCCCGGAGCGGATGCAGAGAACCGGCACTATCGGCGACAGCCGAAGAACCGCCTGCTCGAAAAACGTACCTCACGGCCCCCGCCGATGACCTGAATCGGGTCGAACGTGAACAAAACCCTTGACAACTGGACCATGCGAAGCCCAAAATCAGGCTTCGCCCGGGATTAAAATTCCTATCAGTTTCCTATCAGTTAGACGCGGGGGCGGGGCGCAGTTTGTTACAATGGGCGGCAATCCAAGCTTGGATCGGTTCCGGCTCAATCCAAATGGGAAATGTCGGTTTAATGAACTATGCCCGAACCTTTCTTTGATTCGTGCTGTCGTTGATTCTCCCAGTCGGGCGGCTCAAACCCCGACTTTGCGTACAAATTCGTTCTGTCTCGCCCGGGGTCTTGTAAACTGACGTTGGCCAAACTGCATCCCTAATGTGTCCACATTGCGATTAACTGAGCTAATCTCGTTCGCGCGACAAATCGATCTGCTGCCAGAAGCTGAGCGGCGACCGCGACGCGGCGAGCCAGATTTCGACGACGAACGAATCGCCGAATCAGGTGAACAGCTCCCAAACGACGATCCGAATTCTTTTCCGATTGAGCGGCCGCCGATACCGGTCTGGATTCCTCCGAGGGACGGATTAGTTGGTAATGCTCGCGACGGCGGCAACGTAATTGTTCGCGACGGTGGCGACGCCGTCATTCGCGTCGAAGGCGAGATATCTCGCAGCAAGCTTCCGTCTGACCTTTCGGCGAATCCTCCAATTGATACGCTGGCGTACTACTTGCCATTCCACCTGCACGAGACGAATTGGGGGATTTATCTCCGGGAAAGTGGAATTCTCCTATCGGCCATCATATTGAAAGGTGCGGCCCTCTCACCAGGCGACTTCGCGTTGCTTGAACTTGGGCGGAAGTTGCTGTTAGACCACGAACGTCTACATTTTCAGGCAGAGGTTGCTTGTGCTCGTGCGGAGGTAATTGCTGGCTGTCGCCTATACGACTCGTATTTCCGAGACGGCTTCGCTACTTCGCATGAAGAGGCACTTGCCAATGCGTTGGCCTTCCGTGCGGTCCGACGTGAGCCTCCGGTGGTTCAAAGTCGAGTGACGACCTGGATGAAGCACCAAGGGACAGGCTATCGCGACTTCGATCAATGGACCACGCCCGCCAAATACGCGACTGGCTGTCGCCTTGCGAGCCAGCACATGTTAAAGAGCCTCCGTGCCATTGTGTCACGCCAGCCCGCGGAGTTTGTTTTCGATTCAATACGGTTCAAACCACCGATTTACATGGTGCTTGACGTTTCGCTTACAAGAGTACTCAAAGCCTTTCCAAAGAAGAATGACATTCGGGTGCTTGTACATACGCGAGAACATCGGCCGCCACATATTCACATCGAGACTTCGAGTTGTAAGACGAGATACATCTGGCCTGAACTTCGGCCGTTAGAAAGAGACCCCGAACTCTCGTCACGAGATAAGGGAAAATTGGAAGACTATCTCGAACGCTACGGATCGGAAATCGACACGAAAGTCAGATCCGTTTACAGCGATGTTTCGCCGTGGGCCGGTTCTCAGACGCATGTTCACGCGTAGGCGTCCCGACGGTAGCGATCTGAATCGGACGCTGCACCGACATCATCAGCCACCGGTGGGAATTACATTCTGTTCCAAGGAAAAAGGCAAGGAAAAAGGTCGGACCCCTACGTCAACGCAACCTCGAATTGTGTTGCGTATGACCCCACCATTGACAGGGCTTGCCATACTATTACAGCGGCCAAACGCGTTGTCAATCAGATTGGTGGACTCCTCGAAAAATTGCTCGGCCGCGAGGGCGCGGCGGAAGAGGATCGGGGCAGTTGACAGTATCGCATTTTTGCGATACACTTCTGACGAAGATGCCGTCCATGCCGCGAACTCAACTGATCTTCTTTAAGGAGGAGGACGGAACCGTGCCGGTTCGGAATTGGCTGCTGGAGCTGAAACAACGAAATCGGCGGGCGTTTGCCAAATGCGTGGTGCGGATTCGACGGTTGGCGGAATTGGGACACGAGCTGCGGCGTCCGGAAGCCGACTTGCTGCGCGATGGCATCTACGAATTGAGGGTCCGCGAGGGTCGCGTGAATCATCGGCTCCTGTACTTCTTTCATGGTCGAAATGTATCGATTCTGGCTCACGCTCTGACAAAAGAGGGTACGGTGCCCAAGATCGACATCGATCGCGCGCTGCGACGCAAGGCCGCTTTCGAGTTGGATCCCGACGCACATTCCCACGAGGAGGAGATTTCTCATGGCTAAGACCAAGGACGCGTTGAAAATCATCGACCGGATGGTCGGCAAGGACAAAAAACTCAAAGACCTGATTGCGACCGAAACGATCAACGCCGGCGCGGCGCGGATGATTTATGATGCGCGGAACAAGGCTGGTTTGACGCAGAAGGAACTGGCCAAACTGGTGGGGACCACGCAGTCGGTGATTGCTCGCCTGGAAGACGCCGACTACGAAGGGCATTCGCTGACCATGCTCAATCGCATCGCGGCCGCCCTGAATCAGCGAGTCGATATTCGCCTGGTGGCCACCAAGCGGGCGCGTCAACACGCTTAACCGAGCTGCGTCCTCTACAAAAAGGTTGCGAAACGCAAATCGTTGACAGGAAAGGACGAAACAACGACTCGGAATCGGTCTGATTGCCAGTCGATTAGCTGCCGTCGTGGCCGACGCCGCGAAGGTGATTTGCACGCGGTGTGGAAACTCGGCGTTAGTTGTTGCCGCCGAAATGTTTTTTGGCGAGATCGGCGAGTCCTTTGAGGTCGACTTTTCCGCTGCCGAGGATGGGGATGGCTTCGACTTCGAGGAAGCTGTCAATGTTTGGGATCCAAAGGTTCGGCAGCCCCGCGGCCTGGAGTCGTTTACAAGTTTCTTCGGGGGTGATGTCGAGCTTGGTATGCACGACAACAATTCGCTCGCCTTTGCGTTCATCCGGTACGGCGGTGACGACCGACCGGATGCCGCCCTCGTCGGTTTCGCCTAAAAACTCGTGAAGGGCTTCTTCGATGCGGAGGTGAGGCACCATTTCGCCGCCGATTTTCGAGAACCGGCTCAGCCGGCCGGTGATGAAGATGAAGCCTTCGGCGTCGAGCTTGGCGATGTCGCCCGTGATGTACCAGCCGTCGTGCATGACCTTGGCGGTTTCTTGCGGCTGGTTGAGGTAGCCCTTCATCAGGTTGGGGCCTTTGGCCAGCAGCATGCCAGGTGTGTCGACGGGGAGCGGCTCGAATGTTTCTGGATCGACGACCATCACCGAGACACTGGGCACGGGGCGGCCGACGGAGCCTTCTTTGCAATCGGCCTCAGCGCTTTGCGAGCGGCTGGGGGGCACATTGACAGAGACCAGCGGTGAGAGTTCGGTGGTGCCGTAACCTTCGATCGGCCGGACGCCGAATTTCTCAGCAAAGGCGTCGCAGAGTGCGGTTGGCAGTTTCTCTGCCCCGGCGACGACGACTTCGAGGCTTTTGAGTTCGTCGGGTTCGCAGCGTTTGAGGTAACCGCGGAGGAATGTGGGCGTAGCGAGCAGGATGGTCGCTTTGCGCGCGCGGGCGAGTTGGCCGATTTGCTTGGCGTCGAGCGGGGTGTAATGGTAGGCGACACGAATATCGAGCAGCATCGGCCCCCAGAGCGTGACCATGAAGCCCAGGGAATGGAAAAACGGCACGATGCCGAGGATCACATCGTTGACGCGCGGGTGGACGACTTGCTCGATGGCTTGGACGTTGGTGCCGATGTTGTGATGGGTGAGCATGACGGCCTTGGGCACGCCGGTGGAGCCAGAAGTGAAGATGATTGTGAGCAGATCGTCGCCGCGGATTTTGTGCAGGCCAAGGATGCGGTCGAGGATCGGAGCGGGAGCGGCGTAGGCTCCGAGCGCGCCAGCGAGCTTGTCTCCGCGGGTGACGAAGTCGCGGAGGTCTTCGAGGTAGACGAACTCGGCGTCGAGTTCGAGCTTGAGTTTTTCCATCACCTGGCGGCTGGTGAGCACGCGTCGGATGCCGGCGGCGCGGATTGAGGCATTGAGCACGGACACTGAGGCGGAATAGTTCAAATTGGCGGTGACGCGGCCAGCCATGGACAGGGCCGTGTTGACGACACAGCCGCCGACCGAAGGGGGCAGCAGGATGCCGACGATTTTGTCGTCGGCGTTGAGCACATGCCGCAGCAGCAAGCGGCAGAGAATAATCGTCCGCATCAAGAGTTGGCCGCCGGTGAACTCGAAGCCGGCCGAGTCGGCGACCTTCCAGCGGAAGAGCGATTTCCGGCAATTGCGAATCATAGCGCGGGGCAGTGCGATTGCGCGTTGTTTGCGGCCCGAGACGGCGTCGGCCCCGAGGTCCTGGACCGCCTGACGGACGGTGAAGATGTCGGGTGGATCGAAGATTGGCTTGCCAAACCAAATAGAGACGTTGCGTGGCCAGGCGCTGGGCCACTTCCAAAAGAAGCGGCCACCGCGGAAGCTGAAGATGCTGCCCCAGAGTTCGTCGAGGAAGACGGGGACGATAGGCACGCCCGTGCCGCGTTGAATTTCCAAAACGCCGGGCTTGAAGGCTTGCAATTGTCCGGAGCGGGTGATGCCACCTTCGGGAAAGATGCAGACGAGCTCGCCATTGTGCAAAGCATCGCGGGCGGTTTCGATGGCCGTGCGGGCCGCTTTGGGTGTATTGCGGATGGGAATGCAGCCCATGATTTTGGCCAGTCCGCGTGTCCACCAATTGGTCAACAGCGACCCAGCGATGAGCATGCGCACTGGTCGCGACGAGGTGGTGAACAACAACAGCCCATCGAGCCAGGAGATGTGGTTGGGCACTAACAGGGCCCCGCCTTGCTCCGGTAGATTCTCGCGGTGATAGAGGCGAATGCGATAGGCCGAGTGGGTGATTAGCCACGCCATGAACTTGATGGTGGCTTGGGGAATGAGAAACACGATGTAAATGAACACCGGGATGGTCGCCAGTCCGCAGAGCAAGAACACCTGACGAGAGGTGAGCTCGATGCCGACGGCTGGCACGCGAAGCATCCAGTATCCGAAGGAAGCAATTAACATGCCGCTAAAGGTGAGGAAGTTGCTGGCGGCGAGGATGGCCCCGCGGTGTTCGGGGGGGCTCCGATCTTGCATGAAAGCGGCGAGCGGCACATCAAACAATCCCGCGCTAACACCAAGCAGAACCAGGAAAGTGCAGGCAGCGATGTAGCTGGCGGTATAGTGTTCGCTGGGGGCGATCAATTCACCTTCCACTGTATAAAGCAAGAAGGAAAAAACGGCTAGGCCACCTGCACCCAGGGGCAAGATGCCGAGTTCGACTTTGCCGCCCGACCAGAGGCCGGCCAGCACGCTGCCCAGGCCGACGCCGACGATCAGCGCGGCGAGCAGAGCGGAAACCTGTTGCTGCTCGGTGGCCCCCCCCTCGAAGGCAAATTGGTCGATGTTGAGCTGGACCATCAAGGCAAGAGACCAGAAGAACGTGGTGCCCAACGCAACGCGGAGCAGAGCACGGTCGGTGCCGAGGATAGTCAGATCGCGCAGAGTTTGAGAGGCCATGTCCCAAGGGAAAGTCCGAGAGGGGTTGGCCGCCTGGAGTTTCATGATCATCAGGCTGGCAATCCAGCCGGCCACGGCCAGTCCGATCAACACGACCGCCGATTTCCACCAATGCTCCTGGCCGAATTGGCCGCTGACATCTTTGGAGGAGAGCCAGTTGCCGAGGACGGTGCCGACGGTGACGGCCGTCACCGTGACGAGGCCGAGGATGCCGTTGGCGGAGGAAATTTTGGTGGTGCGAAGCATTTCGGGAATGCTGCCCAGTTTGGAGGGGCCAAACAGGGCGGCCTGCGAGCCGATCAGCGCGACCACCAGGAACATGAGATAGACGTTGCCGAGAATGATCGACATGACCGCAAATGCCATAATAGCGATTTCGGCGATTTTACAGATGACAATCACATTGCGTTTGCTGTAGCGGTCGGCGAGGTAGCCGGCCGGAGCGGCAAGCAGAATATAGGGCAGCACAAAGCACCCGGAACCGATCGCCAGAACGGTGCTGGTTTCGAGGCCGATCTTGCCGTCGAGGACATATTCCTTGCCGATGCCGATCACCAGCCAGCGGAGCACATTGTCGTTGGTGGCTCCGAGAAACTGGGTGAGCAAGAGGCCGACGAAGGTAAGCGAGAAGAGACGATCTTTTTTTTCTAATTCGTCGGGAGCGCCGCTGGGGTGGTCGGCGGAAATTTGCGGAGCAGTTGAAGTCATGAACTTGGGCTGGGAAGATCCGCCGGCAGCGGCACCGAAACCGAGGAGCGGCCAAAGTGCGCAGAAGCGATGTATGCAGTGAGGTTGACCGCTGCCAGTGAATCCGCCTTGTAGTAAAAACACGGTCGTCTGGAATCCAGACGGCTTCCTGACGCCCGATGGGCAAGCAGGAGGTGACTTGTGCAGTAATAATGTACCGCCGAGGGGTAAGAGGGGCCAAGTGGGCTTTGGCGTCGTAAGCTGGGCAAGGGCGGGAAACTCCTCTTGATTGAACCGAGTGAAGACCAGTATCTTTCCGACGTCTTTAGGCTGTATGCTGTGTGTCCATGGCCGATGGATCGGCAGTTTGATGGGAGTTGGCGCCGGTAAAAAGCCTCACCGAAGGAGTCGAATAATGCCCCGAATATCCTCGTTTCTGATGGGGGTGGTGGCCGGAGTAATGCTTTGTTTGGTGGCGATGAATTACCATGTCGTGCGGGCCCAGGACGGTTTCCATTTGATTCGGAAGCATCCGGCGAAACTATCGGAGGCTTATGTGGATGTGCGAGGCTTTGGCGTAAGTGACTGGACTAGCCATAGCGAGCTGGCTGCAGCGCTAACGGCCGTCAACAAACAATACTTGATGACTGGGGCAGCTACGAGCGCATTGGAGAGTGGCCTCAATCAGGTGACGGATTGGGCTCGGCCTCAATAATGGCACATCGCAGTCTTGGCAGGTTTGGTCTGGAGGAGCCCCAGATAGTGCGTCATGTACAGACCGCAGCTTTGGCACAACCGATTCGATTCGACTGGTTCACGCCGCAAGCTGGCTGGCACGACCGTCAAGATCGACAGGTCTGATTTCCCTGCTTCGCGCTTGAAGTGGGTTGCCAGCAGAGGTCGATTCCATAAGACAGACTCGGAGGACTCTCGCCCATCCGCTGCGTCGAAGAATCGTTTTCACGAAAGAAGCGGCAAGACCATGGATCTCAATCGCAATCAGTTCTTCTTTCTGGGTTTGGTGGTGTTATTCATCGGTTTGCAGGTGCGGGTCGTGAGTAGCTACGTGCTCAACCCCAAGGCGACCAAATTCCTCGCCGAACGCTCCGGCCAGTCGCAATCGTCCACTGCTGCCGGATTCTTCGCCATGACGAGTGGCTCCAGCGCCGCGCCGCGGAAAGTCGTGCAGCCTCCCGAGTGGTTGGGCTGGTGCCTGATTTCGGCAGGCGCCGTTTTAGTGATGCATAGTTTGGCGATGCAAAAGCCCGGCTAAGGGTGGAAAAGCTAAGGGTGGAAAAGTGGCCGCCAGGAGTCGAGCGTCGCTCGAGAGGCGGCTGGGTGAGCTGGGCCAATCTGACTGCATAGATCGGCAGACAGTGCCGCTGTGCGACGGAGCGATCAAACCTTGCAAGCCCGCAGTTGAGCCGGTATTATCATTGGAGGGTGCGAAGCTTAGGGCTTTGGGGCGAGCGGCACCGATTTCGCTATTTGCAGGACTGTTTTTTCGCTGGGAGCTGCTTGGTATGTCTAAGACGCGGCGCATCAAGGTGAATGATTCGGGGCAGGTCAGCGTGGTGACTTTTGCCGATTCGAAAATCATCGACGAGGCGGAAATTCAAGAGTTGGGACAGGAATTGTACGACTTGGTAGAGCGCGAAGATCGCAAAAAAATCGTGCTCAACTTCGCCAATGTGGAATTCTTGTCGAGTGCTGCGCTCGGTAAACTGATTGGTTTTGATAAGCGAGTCAAGCAGCATTCGGCGGAGTTGATCCTATCGAATATCCGCCCAGAAATCTATGAAGTCTTCGCGATTACCAAACTCACGAAGCTGTTTCAGATCAAGGATGATGAGGCCGACGCGCTGGCCGTGCTGTGAACCGTGAGGCTCTGGTGCGGTGAGCAATTGATTTCCTTGAGATTCCCGCTGGGCGGAAAGTCGACCGCATGTCGGAGCATTCTTGGAGTTGGACCGTCAACACCAGCCTGCCTAGCCAGCATGGGGCGCATGAGCCGTTGGTGCGTGAAGTGCTGGTCCAGCTTAAACTGCTCCGTTGGGCCGACCGCGATTTGTTTGCGGTGGAAATGGCGCTGGTCGAGTCGCTGATCAATGCAATGCGGCATGGGAACCAACTCGATGCCCGGAAAAAAGTGACGGTCGAGTGCAAAGCCAGCCCGGCCCGGTTCTGGATTAAAGTGCAAGACGAGGGCCTCGGGTTTCGTCCCGAGAGGGTTCCCGATTGCACCGCTGAGGAGAACTTAGAAAGCTGCGGCGGCCGTGGGTTGGCTCTGATCAAAGCCTATATGAGCAGTGTGAAATACAATGAGAGCGGCAATAGCGTTACGATGGAAAAATTCCGCACAACCGGTCCGGCTGGTTAGCCGGCCCCGCCGGAAAGGCTTGGCCACCCTTGCAGACGAGGCATTTCCGGGCCAGAATACAATTCTCAGATGTGCGATGTTCGCTTGCCGAACCGGTGAATCCCAGTTGCGGGACAGCAACGCCCGCGGCCGCATTTTTCGCCCTTTGCCATCTGGCCCATTCCCCTGTAGCTCAGTTGGTAGAGCGAGCGGCTGTTAACCGCTAAGTCGTAGGTTCGAGTCCTACCGGGGGAGCTTTTTGCTTTTCTACGAACAAAGCAGACAAACCAGTTAACGCCCGGAGCCGACACATCGGCCGCCGGGCGTTTGGTGTTTATGGCCGTCGTTCTCAAGGGTTTTGGCGATTCCAAACTGAACCACGATGTTCTCTGTTTCGAGAGAGTGCAATTAGGGTCCGAAAGGAACCCGCCAGGTTCCTTCCGTACCCTAGTATCTCGGTCACGAACTCTCTGACTCTCTGGTAGTCCACCCGCAAAAAGTTAACAAGCCGGTTCCTTTCGGACCCTGGTTCGTCATCTACAAGCCGGCCAATCAGCAGGGTGTGTGAGGTGGACCCCAAAAACTGGACAGCCTGATAAGATGGACGTTTCCCCCGTTGGCAGGGGGCGATCAGGAGGTCTGGAGGATGTCGAGGAAGCGACGGAGTTTTGGTTCGGCGTTCAAGGTGAAGGTGGCCTTGGCGG
>JBGSUJ010000162.1:0-29125 GCA_041753435.1 Pirellulales bacterium
CCGCCAAGGCCACCTTCACCTTGAACGCCGAACCAAAACTCCGTCGCTTCCTCGACATCCTCCAGACCTCCTGATCGCCCCCTGCCAACGGGGGAAACGTCCATCTTATCAGGCTGTCCAGTTTTTGGGGTCCACCTCACAATCCAGCGAAACCGGAGCACGATATGATGGCACACTTTTTCCTTCGATCTATTTGTCGGTCACCCTTCAGCTTCCTTGCACGATTGGGTGTTGCCGGTTTTCTGGCACTCGCGGGAATGTTGCCCCCGGTGCAAGCCGAACCGGTGACGTTTCGGTTCGAGGCGGAGATCCGCGATATCGGGCAAGTGCGACAGCCTGACTTCAATTTGCCATTCGACGTGGAAGTTGGTGATCGGGTTTCCGGAATGCTTGTGCTCCTCGACGACGATGGTTTTGCACACAACACACGACCGGTGGATATCTCCTTCGAAATTGGTGGAACGACGCTTGTGTCCGAGAATTATATTCTCGGTGTCCTCGATGGGATTAGTGAAACACTAAATCCAATCATCGTCGATCGGATCAGAGTTGGTCCTCTGGAGGTGAACCCTCCTGCGTTGCTCCGTATGGTCGACACTGGGCTCGATCCACTGCGTGACATGGCAATCTTATTCGTGAACGAGTCCGCCAGTTTTCCCCTTGTTCAATTTGCGCCGGATAGGTTGGCGGAGGCGCCCGACGTTTTTTGGCAGCCCGTGATCACGTTGGAGGGGTCTGACGGCATTTTAAGTGAAGAAGCTGTGCCGCTTGAAGAAAGCGTCTTCAATGCATTCTCAACCCGAACATTACAGCTCGCCTTTGAAGTTCCAGTATCGGGACAGGCCGGGGGCGCGATTATCATATCGTCTGATATTCTCGGTTTCCGCAGGGTGATCCCGGAGCCAGGCGCCGTTTGGACTGCGGCGCCGTTGCTGGTTGTGGGATGTATGTTCCGGTGGCGTCGTCCACAGTCGTGGATATCTTGCGCCTGAGCGCGGTTTCTGTAACGTCCGTTGGTTTTATAGACAATTCACGTACTGAAGGAGGCGTCTTGATGCGTAGGATTCACAGGTTAGCCCGGTTTGAAACGTTGGAAACGCGATGTATGCTGGCTATCGATTGGGTCAACGCGGTTGGAGCTAATGCGTTTAACAGCAACGGCGTCTTCAATTCGCAGGAGGAGGCTGTTGCGCGCGAGATCATTAACCGTGCGATCGACGATTGGGAGGCCGTTATTCAGAGCTTTAACTACGCGGACAATACTCTGAACGACACGTATACACTGAATATCAATGCGGGGCTGATTGCCGGACGCGGCGTTACCCAAAATTTTCAGTTCAGTCCACTCGACAATCTTCCGTTTTCTGCCGACATCACGCTCGACGACAACGGCACGGTCCAGCAAGCCGATTGGAATGTTTGGATCAACCACTGGGGCAATACCCTAACGCGCGTTGGTGTGTGAGGGTTGCCACCTTTCAAGTGACTATCCATCTCGATTTGGTTGGGCCATCTCGATCTGGTTGGGGTAACCCAGCCCTACTTCACCACGGCCGTTGCCACGCGGTCTTCCAGATTCGGCCTAAAGACCGTCAGCAGCAACAGGGGCAGATACCACGCCAAGGCCAGGCCGCCAGAGTGGGCGTGCCAAAACTGGGTGGCCAGCATCAACGCGGCCGAGCAACTCACCAACGTTGCCAAATTCTTCTGCGCCGGCCAGAGCACAAAGCTGATGCTCAAAGCAATGAAGGCCGCAATGATCGGAAACCGGTAGACCGTATTCCAGAACTGCCAGGCGCCGCGCAGGTTGTCCGCCAGCGGAAACTGGATCCCGAACATCTGCTTCAGGCAAGCCAGGAACATCTCCATGTCGCTCGACGTGAACGTCAGCGGAATCACCATCAAGGAAACCATCACGGCAAAACCTAACAGGAACCGCACCACACCCCGCTGCCAGTAGAAGCTGATCCACAGCGGCAACAGAAACAGCGGATAATAGATGGTGCCAAACGCCAGGCCAAGCAGCGCGCCCGAGAACAACGGCCGGCGATACAGCAACACTGCCCACACAATCAGCGCCGCGGGCAACGCATGAGTCACCGCCCCGGTCCACATCGCCGTATAGGGCAACAGCAGGTAGAGCGTTGCCGCCGCGACACCCGCCCGCATGCTCTCGAAATGCCGCAGGCCGATCAGCATCATGCCCAGCACGATCGCCAACTGTGAGAGAATCGCCATCACCTGCGCTGTAACAACATTCACCTTCCGCACCGAAGACGCCGGCGTATCGGGAATCCGTTCAATGTCCTCGGCCTCTTGGCCCAGCAGCGATTGCGTCGATATATGCGGCAGCAAATAAATCAGCGGAAAACCGGGGCCATGCGTCTTGAGCGTCGTTAGTTCGGCCTGCGACGCCTCCAAGTTCTGCAACTGGTTCGCACGTTGCGAACCGGCCACATCCGTCGCATTCGGCCGGCCAGTTACGATGTTCCCCATCAGGAACAAATACAGCGACACACCCAAAAATGCCAGGCCGCCGACCGTCAGGTTGGGTTCCAATAGCGGCCGCCGCACCATCGAAGCATCCAGCAGCAGCCGCAACAGCAAACAACCGTTCACCGCAAACAACCAAATGTAGCCGATGTGCTCAACCGTCAACGCCTCCTTGGTCGGAAACCGCTGATCCATTCCATACTGCACCAGCAGCAAACCTGGCGCGAGCAAAATCAAAATTACCAAGTCAAGGTTCCGTACACTCCAGAAGCGGCTAAACTTAAAGTACAGCGCGATGGTCAGCAGTGATGAAAGATAGGCCCACGTGGTAGGCGCTACTTGCTCGTAACGAAGCAGGATTTCACTCATCGCTCACGCCAATGGGGTCAGGGAGAAGCCTTCAGGCCCGTACGATCAAGGGCTTCTTCAGCCCAAGGACTCGCCGGTGCAAGATCGAGGAACTGCTCCCAATGCCGAGAGGCGGCTTGGGTCTGATCTTGGCTGTCTAGCAGCCGCGCCAAATGGTAATGCGCGTCGGCAAAGTCGGGATGATACTCGAGCGCGCCTCGCAAGGCAGCTTCCGCTAGCTCAAACTCTCCTTGCTCAACTAGTAGGCAGCCGAGGTTCGCCCGAGCTTCGACATAATTCTCATCCAACTCGATCGCCGCATAGTAGCGCTCGCGGGCGGCTGTCAAGTCGCCACTTTGATAGAGCAAGTCGGCTAAGGAAAAATGATCCTCGGCCGTGATCTCTCCCGACATCAAAATCGCGCGATACACTTCGATCGCCCGTTCGAGCTCGCCACACTGCTCGAAATCGTCAGCCAGCGAGCGCAAGTCGTCGTCGCCTAGCGCTGCGATGGCAGCGGTCTTGGGACGACTCCCCGTCGAAATCGGGATGATGGCGACTGCGTCCGCCCCCTGCCCACTCGCATCGATGCCCACGGGGTAGGCAGCGAAATCGAGCACCAATTGGCCGTTCGGCTCAGTCAGTTGCTCGCCACGGCGAACGTACAGGCAGCGCCCCGCCACGACTACCGATGCCTCCGCGAGCGGTCGAGGTGATTCGGGCTGCAAGCGGGTCAGCTCAGCCAGCTTGCGGTCGATTTGCGAAAGCGAACAACCAGCAGCCCGCAACTCGGCAAGGCGTTGGACGACGCTCACTTCGGCAAAATGGAAATACGGCAAACGGCCGACGTTGCGCTCCGCTCTCAGATGACCTTGGCGATACCAGTGGCGCACCGCACGCACCGGCACATGCACCAGTTCGGCCAGCATCACCGGCGTATAAAGTCGCTTCACATCCTGGCCAGCGTCAACCAGCCCCAGCCGCGCCCATAGTTCCGATTCGCACAGCAACTCCAGCCGGCCTTCCTGCCAGGCCACGCGTGCGGCTTTCTCCAGCCCAGCTTCGGCCGCGGCGATCGCTTGGCCATCCGCGGTTTCATCGCTCACTACCACCAGTTCGGTGTCGGCATCGACATGCACCGCAACCGTGCCCCCATGCTGACGAACAAGCTCCTCGGCCACGCGGCGCGACATGCCGGCTAACTTGCCAACGAAGGCCACGCGGCGGCCCGCAAGTGGTCGATCTCGCTGTTCAGATGGGCTGACACTCACGCTTCGTCCTCGGCCTCGGATCTGTCAGGTAGCTCGTTTGGTTGGCATCGCGCACGGCCCAACTGCCCGCGCACATCCGTCGGACTCCGCCGAGCGATTGCTCATGGGTCAAGGGGGTCCGCCTTTGCCCCGCGCCTTAAGAACTCCTAGTCTCACCGGCTGAGTGCCGAATGTCAACGTGGCGGGAAGCGCGACGGCAGCGGCAAGTGCCAAACAAGGGTGGCACGCCCCGCAACCCGAAGCGTGCCACCTACTGCATTTGATTCGCATTCTGAGAGCCGTCGCAGCCCCAAGAATCTTGCCATGTCTGACCTAACCCTCGCACGGATTCACCGGCACCTTCATCACCACCGTCTTCGGCACGCGGTAGGTGTAAGTCACAGGCACCTGCTTCGAGACAACCCGCGGAACCTGGACCGTTTCCTTGCGGCATTCGATCCGGCAGACTTTCACTTCGTAGGGCTCCACCCGCTCTTCCTGAACATATTTGCAAGTCGTTACCGGAATCTGGCGAACTCGTTCCTCCGTTACCATCTTGCAAACCTGCACCGGCACTTGCCGCTCCACTCGCTCCACTACCTGCCGGCATGTGGTCACCGGTACTTTCCGCACCTGCTCTTCAGCCACCATTTTGGTGACCTGCACCGGTACCTGTCGCACCTGCTCTTCAGCCACCATTTTGGTGACCTGCACTGGCACACTTTCAGCCACTTGTTGGGCAACAAACGAAGTCTGCGGCACTTGCACCGCCACGACATTCGGCTTCCACACACGGTTCACTACCTGCTGAGCCGGAGCCTGGGTTTGCATCCAGGCCAAGCCGCCCCGGCGGGTCGTCACCACACCCGTCATCGGATCGATGGTCTGCGTCGCCGGCTGCCAAGCAAGTCGCGGAAAACTCCGGGCCCCCGGCACAACGGTCACTTGATCTTCGAAGCAACCCTGGTCCGCAAACTGTGTAGCAAACGTCGTGACCGGTTGCATCACCGTCCGAACCTGGGTCTGCTGAACGGTCTCCGTCACCGGACGCTGCACACAGAATCGCTCTTCCCGCATGACCGTTTCAGTAACCGGCCGCTGCACCGTGTAGCGCTCTTCGCGCTCCGAAGTTTCGGTCACGTTGCGCACCACATTGTAGCTCTCGTCGCGCATCACCGTCTCGAAGACTGGCCGCTGCACCGTATAGCGCTCTTCGCGCATCGACGTTTCCTGCACCGGCTTCGTCACGGTGAAGCGACGCTCACGGGCTTGCGTCTCCCAGACCGGCACCTGACGGGTAATCTCCCTCGATTCCATCACC
Source organism: Pirellulales bacterium (assembly GCA_041753435.1). Classification (GTDB taxonomy): domain Bacteria; phylum Planctomycetota; class Planctomycetia; order Pirellulales; family Lacipirellulaceae; genus DASYDU01. Next base: position 5,413 of record JBGSUJ010000162.1, read on the forward strand.
GTCTCGCACTCGGTGCGATAGGCGGTCACTTGCCGCTCTTCATAGACGGTCTGACAGACCAATTTGTAAACAGCTTGATCACAAGCGCTGCATGTGTCGCATTGGGCTTGCACCAACCCGGTGCTCAAACCGCAAGCGGCCAGCGCGCTAACAGCTACCATCCAACGCAGAGAAGTGTTCATGTGACCCGACCCGTTTCGATTGTTCTCGATCTCTAAATGACCCATCCTCATCACACGCCAGCCACCCAAACGGGCGTCCTGGCCCAGCACGCTACTCCCTCTAATTGAGTGTGCCGGACAAAACGCCTTGCGGCAAATGACTGCATTCGCGTGATTCGCTGCTGTCAGCAATTCAAGTGCTCGCCCGGCAACGCTTTAAGGATACGAAAAAAAATTCAAGTCTCCCTAATTATCCGCCGACACGTTGCTCCAATGCAACGGTTGTTGCCAGAACTCAACAGGAAAAGCGGCACGGCGGAATTGCCTAAACGGGATAACCGCTACAAAATCGCGGATGCCATGAAGCCGCTGCCGGCGGTGACGAAGCACGCATAGCGGAAGGACGCGGGACAGCTTTATTCGCGACGCTCAGTCGCTAGCCCCGCAGTCGTTCGCCGAGTTCGATGGATGTTCCCAATTTCGGGTCCGTGTGCCGTAACCGTCCCCGCGCTCTCAAGGACCGAGCGATTCCTCGTCATTGACAAATCGCACCGAGCCGTCGCAGTAGACGAGGTTCGCGCCGCCCGGATGCGGGCCGCCAAAGCCGCCGCCGACCTTGTCCGCGATCGGCGTTCCGCTCGGCGACCGGCGGATGTCATCCGAGTCGCCAACGTAGGCCACGAGCGAGTCGCCCGGTCCAGCACCGGTCGTGTAACTATCAAACCGCAGCGACTTCTCCCCCGCCAGCACCGTCTTGCTCGCGCCTTTGCCGTGGAGCTGGATGTCCGGCATAATCACTTCGGACTTTTCGTAGGATATCGTCGCGCTGATCGCGTAGTCGGTCTTCGCAACCTCTTTCGGTGGCTTGGCGTTCTTGAGTTCGACCCCCGTGTACGGATACATCCGCGGCAGCCGCCGGCTCGGGCAATAAAAAACCTCGATCGGAGTCTGCATGAGTGTCGTCAGCGCCTGCTCCCGTGGCTGATCCTTGAGCCCCCGCCCCAACTGCCGCAGGTTGTCCTCCTCTAGGTAGGACAGAATATTGTAAATCCAGCCCCCCGGCTGCTTCGGGCCGTAACCGGCATCGGGATCGCCCAGATAATCTTTCCAGCCGCCGGTTGGAAACGTCTGGTGGGTCTGTTCATGCAGTCGGACGGCAACCGCCTGCTGCCGGAGATTGTTCGCGCACGCGCTGCGCCGCGACGCTTCCCGTGCCATTTCCACGGCAGGAAGCAGCAGCGCCACCAACGCGCCGATGATGGCGATCACGACCAACACTTCGATCAAAGTAAAACCGTGACGTGCCATCAATAGATCCTCCGCGAACGGGCTTGCTGCATTCGAACCAGCGTTTCGCGCTGCTCTTTCAGTTCCTGCTGCTTCTGCTTTTTCTCCCGCTCGCCCGCCAGCCGCTCCTTCCGCTGCCGCCAGTCTTGATACAAGTCGGGGCCAAACCGGATGGCCACCAGCACGAACACCATGACCAGATTGCCGGCAAACCAGACCGTCCGCGGCCAGTTGCGAATGTCAAGCGCCCAAAGCGTGCCGGTCCACAGCGACGGGAAGAGCTGAAACACAAGCACCAACAAGGTGAGAGCCAGAAGCAACTCAAGCAAGGCAAAACCTGGACGGGTTGACCAACTTGACTTCATAATCGCCACCCAACGCCACTCGCCTCACCATCTTGCTGCTTCCGCGCAACGTATGCCGGACTGTGCATGTTCCGTAACTTCGTCGTCATCGAGAGTCCTCCTCGGCTACTCCAGGGCCTTTCGACTCTCATAACACCTGGATCAGCTTTTGGGGAGCAGGCCAGGGGCGGGCCGATTGGTGTAATTGAGTCCCGTCTCCCTTTACTTACTCTATGGATTCCCGACTAAGACTGGCACAACGATAGTTTCATCTTCACGTTGCAGGGTGATAAAATAGCGCCCAGACGCTATGCTCTTCATGGAATTAAATAGCACTTCGATGGAGCCTTTCTTCCAATTGCTCTCAGACATGACATGGACGTCAACAAACGGGGGCTTATCAATCACTTCAACCGGCGGCCCACTGCTATCGAAGAACACTTCCATCCGACGCAATCCGGCAAAGCCTTTCGCTACGACTAGCGTATCCGGGGAGAGGAAATACTTTGGATGTCGTGGCTCCCAAGTTAAGTCAATTCGAATCGGCTTAGCCCTATCTTCAACAACAAAATCGATCCAATCCCTCAACTGCCCACGCTGTTGTTTTTCAGGGTGGTATGTAAATGTGTATCGATAATATACCTTGAACCCATTTTCGAGTGTAACTTCGTCAGCGTCTTCAAGGATTCCTTTGACTCGGTTACTCGAGACATGCACCTCCGGCTTTTTAAGTCCCTCGCGTACATTCTGGCCGTTAAGAACTAGCAATTGGTACCGCCGCCCGTTGTCAGTATCATCCTCGGACATCGAAAGCCGTGACGGTCTAATTCGCGTGCCGCCTTGTACGTTAACATGCAGAAAGCCTATCAGCTCAATGGGTTCTTCTCCACACGAACCTACGATCGCAACGGCCTGCTCCATAACACCAGCACGGCCCTCCGTTGACAAAGTAATTGCAATCGGAAGAGCGCCTCCTGCAGGGACAAGAATCTCCTCGCCGATAGGGCCGTTCTTTGTGCTCAGCGATATGCAACCACAAGAGCCACGAACTTTCTTTAGGGTAAAGTCGTTCTTGCTCTGGTTGAGCAATTTGAAGGTATGACTGATTACGTCTCCCTCTCGGTATACACGTTCGTCAGCGATCGAGGCAGGCACAAGAATGACGTTCTGCTTATCCCGCCAATTCCCCTCGGCTCGACCTGGGACACCCCTGAAATCGGTCGCTGGGGCGGCACGAGTCTCAATAAGGCGAAGCCGCGCGAGGGCGAGTGCCGATGAAACCAATCGAGAAATCGTCGGACTCAATGCGGAGCGCTGGTTAGTACATCAAGAACTGCCCCAGCTGCCGCGGCCGCGCGGGGCCTGGGAAGGGTCCCGCGGGCCGCCTGCAACACTATTCTTAATCAACCCTGTTGGCTGTCCAACCAATGGGGTCCACCTCAACTCCCGTCGCAGAACGACATGTTCAAAGAGCCAGGATGGGCGCTACCGAAGCCCCACACAGCGGGACCTCCAACATCCATTTGATCTTGCTGCGGCTGGTAGTCGAATGCAGCCGATAGCGAGTTTGGCTGCCAAGCGACGCGATGATTATCCCATTCGTAGCCGACCCAGGCTGACTCGTTGTCCCCCATAATTCCCATACCGTTGATCGCATTTATGTCCTCGTAACTATTTGGATCCATGAATTTCTCACCAATCAAATAAGTGTTGCTGAGTCCGTCGGTAATCTGCGCCGGTCGTACCTTGCTTCGGTAAAACATCACGCCACTCTGGAAGAATTTTGAGTTGGGATCTGAAGTGTCCGTCCACAACTGAAGTCCGTTGGCGAGCCCCTCGTAGCCCTCGGGAGTCCACATGTTTTCTCCCCCTAAGGTGTTCGCAGCGTGGTGAATCGCATCTCCGCTGTTGGCCGCAAAGTCGATCTTGGTCGTTCCGGGCAGGTTCAGCACTCCCTTAACCACGCGTGGTGCCCATGCCCACGATCCAGAGGTTACGAAGGGGTAGAGCTTGGCCACTCTACGGCTCGGACAATGGAAGATGGTGGGAGTCGTTTGGTATAGGTTCGCGAGCGATGGGCTTAGTGCCGCAACCGTAAGAGTGGAACCTACCGCCGAATCGCGTGCAGTGGATTCGCCAATATAGGAAAGGACGCTGAATGGCCAGCCGCCAGGTTGGTTGCGTCCGTAACCCCGGTTTGGATCTCCGACAAAGTTCCCAGACCAACCCCCGGTTGGAAAATAGCCATGCGCATCAACATGCAGCAAGCTCGCTATACTCAATTGCTTAATGTGATTCGCACACTCGACCTTGCGAGCTCTTTCTCTCGCCGCTTGGATCGCCGGCAACAGCAACTGAACCAATATTCCAATAATGGCGATCACCACGAGAAGTTCCGCAAGAGTAAAGCCAAGTTTTCGGCGATTGCACTCAGTCGTAGCATTGCTACCCAGAGTGCATCGAGGGCTGGACGATCCCAATTGTTGCGAGCCGAGACGTTTCATCGTGGAACTCGTAAGTGACCGTTCTCTTGTAGATATTGGAGTCACGGTGACGCAGCGGCCTCAATCACTCTGCAACCGTCGCCCGCCACACACAACTGGAGAACTTCAAACCGCTTCAGAGGTGGGACCTCAGTGATGTCGCAGTTCAACTCCACACGAGCGAGTCTATCGGATACCTTCACGTTTTCTACCTTGATCCAATTCACAAGTGGAGTGCAAGTAATGCCTTCTTTCCCGACGCCAGTCAGACCGCGAATCAAAACTGTGCGTCTGATTTCATTCCTTGCCTCTCCATTCTCGCCAAGCCGCAGCGCCTGCGGCACGCACCTGAATTTAGTGTAGGGGGACCAGGTAACCCTTATCTGTAGAGGCTCCTTGTCTTCTTCACTCGTCACGACACTAATTACGGCTTCTCCTTTCGGTTCCGCATTTTCCGACAGCGAGACGACTACAACCTGATGCAATTTCTGGGGCTCAAGGGTTCGCAGTTTCAAGACAGTTGAATCGCTTTTGACGCGCTTCACCTTTACTCCCGGTTTGGTGTGAAGCAAGAGATTGGCACTCGGCGGTTGGCCTTTTCTGGCAGTTAAGCTCAGCCGAGCAGGTTTTGCCCAAACGTCGGCCGTTGTCTTGCCTGTAATCCTGATCGTCCAAGCGACTGCCGGATCGTCGCTCGACCGCAAGACCAACAACCTCTCTATAGCTTGCGGTTCCATAGGTGCTGTGAATCTGAATGTCAATTCGGCGTTTTCCTGAGGCGAAAGTGCTATCGGGCCACTATCGAGCGATATGCATCCGCAGGAAGTAATTGGAGCGTCCAAGTTTAGCGTTTTTTCGCTTTGATTCACGATTTTGGTGGAAACGGTCCTTATGTCGCCGATATGCAATTCACCAAGACGAACATCGGCGACTTGCAAGTCGTGCAGCGCTATGGCTTGACTTCTGGACGCTACCTTCCCATAGAGAGCGGCGAACGCCAGTGAGGCAGCAAAAAGAAGCATGAGTGAACCGATTCTTGCCGCACTGTACGAAGAAATGGAAGCCATTATACACCCGCTCCGAACTAACTTTCCCGTACGACTAAAACAAAATACGCGGCACGGTCGTGGCTAGGTTATCTGATCCCCCTTCGGACGCTACGAGCTTCAACTGCAACGGTTGCCAAGCGCTTCGTGCTGGAGAGTACCAAAAGCGAATGTAGTACGGACTCCTATCGCGTGCCCGGGTGTCGTCGTGTTCTATGACTACCATTACATCCGCCACTAGCACTGCGCGGGACTTACATACATCTTCGAACGTCTGCTTCGGACGAAACAAGTGCAAATAATTCGTCTCGTTCTCGAACAGCTTCTTGTTGGCCCTGCCAAGCGTCGCGGCGTCTGCTCTATCTAGTGATCGGCACCGCCACACACACACGGAGCCCGTTCCTTCCACAACGGCGCTCCATTTCGGATCGGTTCGGTTCCAATCCCAAATAAGTGCGAAGAGACCCTTATTGTCCATCGAATCAAGCGTCGCCGCTTCCGTGTATTGCTCTTCGACAATTGCGTCTTTGAGAAGACTCGCTTTTTTAGGGTCAATCTGTTCTCCCCGAGTTTCCATGTAAGTGAACACCGCCTCCGGAGTTGATCGTTGGCAGCACTGCAATAGTCCACCGACGGCGATGAAAAGATCGGCCTTGATTTGCTGGGAAAGTTGGTACAGAGGCACACCCGAGCTACTCTGCTCGCCTGAGCAAGGACCATCGGGAAAGTTGGCTATAACCTCCGCAAGGTTTTCCATAGAAGAGTCGAGCGGTGTTGCTGGCAGTGATTCCCACTCAAGTACCTGCTCAACCATTTGATGTTCTTTTGCCACGTGGGGACGACTTGATGCAAAGAACTTCATCGATAGAATTGCAGCGTTGGCAGCCACCAGAGCGAGTGCAAATATAATCAGAACTTGGGTACGACGACTCATTCACGTCTCCCTTCGTCTGCAGAAACTGTCTTGGTGCCCTCGTACAGATCGTGCATTACAGCTGGGACCTCCGTCTATGCCTAAACAATCGCCCTGCACGAGAAATAGGGGGAATGGGCCGGCGTAGTCAACCGCGCCGGCCCATGTCACCCACGATAGCGAACACTAAATCACAGACAGGTACACGTCGACTGTGTTAAACCACAAGTACACGACGGATTACTACCCTCAGAACAGCACGCACTGCAGGCATTCGAGGGTGTAGTGCATTGGCACGTACCGCCGGGACAGTCGGCGTAAGTTGCTCCGCCCATCAGTGAGAGCGCGAACGCCAGAGACAATATAAAGCGCCGCATGTTTCAATCCTCCTTTCAAAAGTACAGGAAAACGAAAAACTACCAAACGCTCAAGTCAGACCAGCATCCATCGTGAATGGCTATATGTGTACTCTTATCTCCCCCGTTCTAGAAAAACTAGTCAGTGGGTACGCTGCTGCACCTGCGAAACGTCATATCCTCCGTCTTGTTTCGTGCGACACAGACACTTGCTCTTGGCGGTCGATGCTCGGCAAGTCCAAAGACGCAGAAACAACCGTCCCACTATTGAGGCGAATTTCGACCGGAGTTTGAACAAACCATTCGTTCTCCTCGGTGAGCCATGCATGGCGCGATCCTGTGAAATCCCCAGGGCCGTGACGACCGAATGGTGGACACTCGATCAGAAGCACCTGCGCATTGCCTCTTCTCGAAAGCGCTTCGTATTGAGGACGCACGCGCTCGCAATTTGGGCAATCATGGTGGTAAATCAGCAGTATCCATTCTCCCGTCGAAAGGTCGATTTGAGGACGGATTACGTCCGCTATGGGCAAAGGCGTCCCGACCCATGCCTGCGGATCAAGAATGATAAGTCCATCACGTTTGATGAGCCCCGCGTCGCCAACGCGTCCAGTGCTGGAGATCGCAAATGCCGCAACTGGAAGACCAATAGCAGCGTAGCACGCAGTCGCCAACGCGGCGCGGCGTAAGGTTGTCCTCGACGATCCTGGGCGCACCTGCGTAGCGAGCAGTGCACAGACTGCCACGTCGAGTGCGAACGTCCACCAAGGATTTACCTCAACTGGCCCAAAGCACCCGCATGTTTCGTATCCCGCCGCAGCACGGTAGAATGAGAACGCAGCAAACAGTGCAAACGTCAAAATTGTGGCGATAATCGTCTGCTTTGGCCACGCACCGACAATTAGCAGCACCGCAAGTAACACCTCGATCTGAACGACGATCGTCAAGAGCCAAGATGGCACATTGTAAGTGCGTAGAAGGATTGAAGATTCTGCAGTCGAGACCTTCAGAATCGCAGCAGCTATCAGAGAGCCGGCAATTGCGGCGCGGACGACGAATGTCCTGCCGCTAAACGGAGACATAAGAGAGCTTGCCGGGAACATAGTGCTGGCCCAAAAATGAGGCTCTCACTCAACCGTTGCCGCGTTTGCACTCCATGAAATGAATATTTCGCGCATCCGTGCCGACTTGTGAGCTCGAAATATTCACGGGGGTCTGCCGCAAGAGCTTCACGTTGTTGTGCTCATAATTCGGTGGAATATTGAAATCCCACCGAAATTATACTACTTTTCTGCGCAAATTATTCCCACCATTCCGCAGACACAATGCTGGGTAGGTTCACTCGGAACTGGGCGTCTTTTTCGATCCGCTCGCCGTCCTCAAACTCCTAGAAATCCGTCAGATCCTTCGGCGATATTGCCACCCGTAGTGCGTTGAGCACCACGACCACGTCAATCACCTCCTGAACGATCGCCCCAGCCACCGGCGGCAGATAACCGGCCGCGGCGAAGAACATGCCGACCACGCTCGCCGCCATGCCGCCGACCGCGCTCTGGAGCGCGATGCGGCGCATCCGCTGGCTGATGTGCAGGAATTCGTCGACCTTGGCCAGCGAGCTGTCCATCACCACCACGTCGGCGGCCTCGGTGGTGATATCGCTGTTTTGGCCGAAGGCGATTCCGACCGTCGCAGCCGTGAGGGCCGGGGCGTCGTTGATTCCGTCGCCGACGTAGATCGTGCGAGCCCGCGCCGTTTCCGCCCGCACGATGTCGAGTTTCTCCTCTGGACTTTTACCGCCCAGCACTTCCGGAATGCCGACAATCTCTGCCAGATACTTCACTTCGGCCGGTCGATCGCCCGAGAGCAGCATGACGCGGTCGATGTGGTGCCGCGGTTCAAGATGCCGAACGAAAGGCCTACCCTCGCGTCTTGGCCGATCGCGGAAACGGTACGTCGCCACATAGCGGCCATCGACCAGGATCACGCATTCGAGCCCGCCCGCTGGCGGTGGCAACTGTGTGGCGACCTCAGGCTGTTCCTTGGACAACTGCTGGCGACTCGTAAGTCGCACCTCATGCTCGGCGACCTTCCCACGTAAGCCTTGCCCCGGCGGCTCGCTGATTTGAGCTACTTCATGAAATACGGCGCCCTGCTCGCGCCCGGCCCGCACAATCGCCTCGGCCAGCGGGTGCTTCGAATACTGTTCGAGACTCGCCACCAGCGAAAGCACCGCGGCCGCACTCTCTTCCGCCGCGACGTCCTGCTCGATGAGCTGCGGCTCGCCGTAGGTCAGCGTGCCCGTCTTGTCGAAGATGATCGTGCGGCAGGTACTCACGGTTTCGAGTACTGCCGGATCGCGGACGATGATCGCCCGCTTGGCCGCGAGCGAAATCGAGCCGATGACTGCCACGGGAATCGCGATCAATAGCGGACAGGGTGTGGCCACGACCATTACTGCCAGGAATCGCACCGCGTCGCCCGTCGCCAGCCAGGCTGCGATGCCAATCGCCACCGCCAGCGGCGTGTAATACGCCCCGAGTTGGTCTCCCAGCCGGCGGATCCGCGGCTGGTGCTGCTGCGACGAGAGCATCACCTCCATAATTTTCGCGTACCGCGAATCGACCGCCAACTTGTCGGCACGAATGGTGAGGGCCGTCTCGCCGTTGATCGCACCCGAGAGCACGTTCGAGCCGGGAGTTTTCGAGATCATGTACGGCTCGCCGGTAAGATACGACTCGTCCATCACGCCGTGCCCTTCGACGACTGTGCCGTCGACCGGGCAGACCTCGTGCGGAAATACGAGCACCGTGTCGCCGATCGATACGTCGACCAGCGGCACGTCGGCGATCGTCGAGTCCTGCTTGCGATGGGCCAGTGATGGCATTCGCTTGGCCAACGCTTCGAGCACCGAAGATGCGCTGCGCACTGCATACGCCTCGAGTGTCTCGCCGCCCGAGAGCATCAAGACCACTAGCGTCCCGGCCAGATACTCTTCGAGTATTACCGAGGTGACAATCGAGATGCCGGCGAGCAAATCGGAACCGAACTCGCGTCGCACCAGCTTGACGAGCAGTCCTCCTACCAGAGGCACTCCGCCCAACGCCAGCGCCACCCAGAGCGGCAGATTTTGCACTGCGGGCGAAACCGACGTACCAAACCGCAGCATGAGATGGACCGCAATCGCCCCAAGCGCCAAGACGGCGATCGCAGCTTGCTTGCGGCGGATCAGCGATTCTTGGGGCATGGATTAGCCAATCAGCTCGCGATACAACTCTTCGTACCGCCGAATATTCTCTGCGGCGCTAAAATGCTCCAGCATCCGCCGCTGCCCGGCCACTCCGATTCTTTCGGCAAGCGTCCGGTCGTTAAAAATTTGATCGGTTGCCCGGGCACGAGCCGCGCGGCCCGCGACTGGAACAAGAAAACCCGTCTCACCGTGGACCACCAACTCGCGGTTGCCGAGCACGTCGCTGGCGACGACAGGCACTCCCAGGGCCATGGCTTCCATCATGGCATTCGATTGGCCCACTTGTCCACTTCCGCTCCAAAACACATCCAAGTGCGGCAGAATCTGCCATACGTCGTCGCGCTGCCCCAAGAAACGAATGTGGTCGAGATCGCTGGCCAGCCGCGCGAAGCGCTCGAGCGTCGAGCGTTCTGACCCAGCGCCAATCACCAGTAGCCGCAATTGGTTGTGCAGCACCCGCAACAAATCGGCCGCCCAAATCAGGTCTTTCACGCGTTTCTGCGGCCGAAGCCCGCCAACTACGCCGATTAATTTGGCATCTGCCGGACAATCAAGCTGCCGCAACAACTCGGCACGCGACACGTCGCTCGTGCGAGGAGGCTCCACGCCGTTATTGATCTGGACCAGCTTCTTCACCTGCAAACCATGCGTCACGCAATGCTCGCGGATTGCCTGACTATTGACGACCACACGATCCGTAAAGCCAGCCAACCGTCGATCGACCACCCATTGCCAGGTGCTTTTCCAGCAGTCGATCTCGTACTCTCCCGCCACCAGATGTTGTACCCCCGTAACGCGGGCGGCAATGCGGCCATAACTGCCCGCGGTGAAATCCCAAGTATGCACCAAGGCGGGGCGCAACTTCGCCACGTGTCGCGCCAGCCGTGCGAATGCCACCGGATCGGCCTTCAGACGCTGGCCGATTACCGTCGCGGGAACACCTGCAGCGCGAAACTCCTCCAGCAGTGGTCCGCCCCGTGTGAGCGCACAAACATGCACATCAACACCAGCGCACTTGAGCCCGCGAGCCAGCATGAACAGTTGCTTCTCAGGCCCAGACCGTTCGAACGTCGAAATAATATGCAAGATGCGCGGCAAGGGCAGCATGGGGCTGAAGGGGGTTCGTTATTCACGCCGGTTGGCAGGGGCGGCTACGCCGAATCTAATGGAAATCGGCCTGAGCCAAATCGCAGGCAGCTACCTATCGGATGGTTCCAACGCCGCAACATAAGGCAAGTTCCGAAAACGATCGTCATAGTCGAGCCCATAGCCTACGACAAATTCATTCGGGATCTCAAATGCTACATAATGGGGCTCAACTGCAACTTTGCAGCGGCCTGTCTTTCGCATCAGCACTGCCGAGCGAATCGACTTCGGCCCGTGCTTCGTCAGTTGAGCAATCACTTCGACCAGCGTGTGGCCCGTGTCGAAAATGTCGTCCACCACCAACACGTCGCGGCCGGCAAGGTTCGGCAACAAGTTATCGTCGATCACCAAGGCTGTCCGCCGCTGGTTGTCGGCATGCGACTGGCTGGCGCGAACGAGTGCTACTCGCAGCGGATTGTCGAGATGCCGAATCAAGTCGGCAAGCATAATCAAGCTGCCGGTGAGGATGCCGACAATCGTTAACGGACGGCTTCCGTAGTCGCTTCGCAACCGCTCAGCGAGTCGCTCGACACCAGCACGAATTTCCAGTTCCGTCAGCATCGTTCTCATGGATCCCCATTCTACGCAACTTGGCGCTCACCCCACTAGACGCGGCTCCGCCAGATGGACAGCATAGCAATCATGGCTGCACCGCCCGAAAACTGGTCTGAAATGGAGATCGCTGGGCATCCTTGCCAGTTGTTCGAGCCTGCGCGACCAAGCGAACACGGCTTTACCGTGCTCTATTTGCACTGCAGCCACGCCGCCAAACTTAGAGTCTACCCGGCGTTTACCCGCGAATTCGAGCGACACGGTTTACGAGTCATCCAGCCGATGACTGGCCTGAGTTGGTGGACCGACCGCTCCTGGCCAACCTTCGATCCGGCAATGACGGTCGAGCGTTATCTATTAGATCGGATCCTACCCTCTATCGCCGAGCGCTGGAACGCCCAGCCGCCTCGGATTGCGCTGTTGGGCATTAGCATGGGCGGCCAAGGAGCGCTGCGTCTGGCCTACAAACACCCCAATATTTTTCCCACCGTGGCCGCCATCGCGCCGGCAGTCGATTTTCAAAAGCGCATCGAAGAAGGCATCGATCCAGGCCTCGATGAAATGTACCGCGATGCCGAGGATGCCCGCCAAGATACGGCAACCCTCCACATCCACCCGCTCAATTGGCCGAGGAACCAGTTCTTTTGCTGCGATCCAACCGACTATCGCTGGCATGGCTCCGTGGATCGGCTGCGGATGAAGCTTTGGTCGCTCGGCGTGCCGTTCGAGTGCGACCTAGAAACTGTTGGCGGTGGGCACAGTTTTGAGTACGCCAGTTGCATGGCGCCGCGCGCGATTGGTTTCCTCGCCGGGCGGCTGGATCAAGAACGGCTCCGTGTCGAATGATAACGAGGCCGCCGCTAGGAAGCCTCCCCGAGGCCGATGCTCGCCTGATTGCTAGTGCGAACTCGGCCTCGGAGACGCCCCCCAACGCCCCTTCCTACTAACGACTCCAATAACTCGGCACCGGTTGAAACGCTGGAAGATTGACTTGTTGCATTGGCTCGTACAGTGGGTTGGGTACCCGGAAGCTCTCTGCCACGGGAGAGTCCGTTTGCTGAATCAAGCTACCGGTAGTCGCCGGCGAATTGCTACCGAGATTCAGCAGTGAATCACTAACGTTGTTGACGGCAACCATCGGCATGATTCGTGGTTCGCTACTCATACTTATACCCGATCCCATCCTGGGCGAATAAAGTGAGCTCGCGATTGGCTGCGCGATCACAGTCGGCGGAGTGAACGTCGTTGACTCCCTCAGCGGTGAACTAAACGATACTAAACTGGTCGACGGCAAATGGCCTGGCAATACAGCTCCGTGAGTCGGCAATACGACCAAAGGGTTCGCGGTAGAAAACTGCGTTCCCAACTCTTCGGCGGTGGCGCGTGTCGAAGTGGCTGCCGCAACAGCTAACGAAGCAACTGCACGTAACGTTTTATTCATCGTTCTGGCCTCTTAATCCTGACAATCTGACCCTAAAAAACAACGGCGAATACTGCACCAGCGATTCACCCGATCGCGGCTGCGAATCGAAGTGACTTTCGCCGCTAATCGCTAATCGTGTGCGATTCACTGGCGACACGAGCTTGCTGACCACAAGCTCGTGAAATTGCGGACGGTACTCTTGAGTTGGCTACCCGCCTGACATCGCTCACCCGCGATGCGTAACCGTCGATCGAGTGATGGTTATAGACTCCTGTCATTCGCCTGCTAAAAACTACGTGTCGACCCTGAATCTGAAGTGCCGAATTCCTTAACTCATTACGAACTCTTCGCATGAAGCAAACGGTGGGCCAATCCTATTCGCCCTACGCCTAGATCCCCGCACTCGGGAGAAGTGGGGTACGGATCGAATGGGGGGTTAGATAGGCAAAAACACCGAGAGAATCTCTTTTCATCGCCGCCGAATCGGCATTGCGAAAGAGCAACTCGTTTACTCTCGCCGCTCATTTGCTTGCGCAGTGCGTGGGACGTTCCTGCTTATTTGCTGGGCAGCGACTAGCAATTTATTTTACTGCCGCCGCGGCGCGGGGCCGAACGCGTTCTCCAGCGAACTGCCGCCTCCGCCGCCCGGTGTGAACTCAAAAACCCGCACGGCGTCCCATTCCGCCTGACCCGTCAGCCGATTGAAGATGATCTTGCCTGCCGAATTGTCGATCTGCTGGCCACTCAGTGGATCGGTATGCGACAGAGTGGCCGGCACGCGGCTATTGCCCTCGAGGATAAACTGCTCTTTGCTCTGCGTGTACGAAGCCCGCTCAGCCGTTGCTGCAAACATCCCTTGCTGAGGCGATTGGCCATCGATCCGCACATTGCCTCGCGCTGTCATTTGCACCGGCCCAAAAGCTTGGCCGCTCGCTTCTGCCAGCTCATGTGGTCGCCGGCCAGCGGCCAATGGATCCTCGTTCACACGCAGCGAGTCGCTCGTCAGTGACAAGGTTTCCGGCGGCAGCGATTCAGGACGATTGGCGTCTAACCCTTGCTCCCAAGCGTCAACCGGCCCGTAGACGGTGCGGACTCGCGTGTAGAACTCGATTTCTCGATTGATCAGGTTTCCCTTCAGCTCCTTCTGAAAATCAACTCGCAGAAAATGCAGTTTGGCGCTACTCGTAGTCGCAGATTTTGCTGCGGTTCCACCCGGACCGCCCAGTGTGCTAAGTTGCTCCGCGAAATGGGTCGAGCGAATCACGCCTGGTCCGCTGCCGCTGATGGCGCCGGTTTGTTGATTCACGGTAAGTCGCTCTAGCTCCATTCGTTCGTGCGAGGTGATGTCGACCGCATCGCGCGATTTGTGGTCCATTACCACATGGCCACTACACTCCACTTCCGCCACATCGATCGCACTCTGGTCAACGCGTTTACCAAAATCGACTCGCCTGTTCAGCCGAGCTTCTAGCTGCTCGCATCGCAGCCGGTCGTCGCGGCCATCGACCAGCACGTGCCGCCGGAACAAAATGGATTGGCCGTCGAAATTCATATCTCCTTGCCAACGCAGTCTGAGCGGCATGGCGGTCGCGTTCTCGCGGCCCGTGAGGTCGCGCTTCAACTGCATATTCGCTATGCCTGGGCCATCGATCCACAGCCGGTTCTGTCCCACATCCAGCTTCACATCGGCCGCATAGACCGTCATGCCGCGAGCGCTCACCTCGGCAAGTTGGTTCGTAGAGGCTTGCTGCGGCTGGTTCGTTGCTGCCGGAGTGGCGCCGCGGATCGTGACGAGCGCATTGGTATCCAGTCGTTCGGCCGTGAGTTGCCCGCCACGAACTTCGAACGGCTGCTGGCCATTCGACTGGGCATTCTCCAACTCACGAAACGCCACATTGCCATTGCAAGCGAGCGTCGTCGGTGCCGCGCGCTTGCCGCGTAAGGCGACCTCCAACTGCATCTCGTCCGATTGCACTTGATAGGTCCGTGCTCCCCTCCCAACTGGGCGATCCATATTGAACCGAGACAGGCCACTCGGCGCAGAGGCACTCTCACCGCCTGCAACTGCCTGGCTTTCGCTCTCAACGCGGAAGTTCGCCGTCAATTGCCGGGTTCGCGCCAAAAGTTCCGGCGAATCGATCTCTACCTGACCTGTTGCGTACATCCGATCGGGCAGCGGCTGCGTCTTCCCGGCAATCTCCACCTCGCGCAGAAACACACGCAGCTGATCGGCCGTCAGTTGGCCCATCTGCGAGACCGCCAGCCGCGGCCTACCAGTGGCTGTGAGCACAGGCTGGCCGTTGTGCCGCCCTAACTCGACCGTTGCCTGCCACTCCGCCACCAATACCTGCTCCGGCTTGCTCGCGTCGGGCACATAACTCAACATGCCTGGGCCACTCGCTCGGAATGTGCCGATCTTGGTCTCCGCATCTGCGGCCGGGTGTTGGTACTTAATTTGCGGCGCTCGAATGACGTTGCCACCATAAACAATCGCCACGTCTTGACCACCGTCGATTTCCAGCCTCCGCTGACGCACCAACAACTGCACGCGCCCTCCACGCACTTCCGCACCACGCGACGGCGAGACCATCACTACCGGGTAACCTACTGCGACGATGCGATCCGGCTCCAGGGAGCCGACGTCGGCCCTTTGACGGCTCGCAGTGTCGAGCGTGGCAAGTTTCGGCTGTTCCGATGAATCTTGCTTTCGCGCCAAGATAATATCGAGTTGGTCGCAACTCAACTGGTCGGCCGGCCCTACCGGATTCACTTGCCAGACCTCGACATTCTCATCGAAGCTAGCCACGTATTTGATGAAATCGAAATGAAACGGACCAGTGCAGGTCACTTCCAATGGCGGATTGGCCGGGTTGCCATACGGCGATGCGGCGGCCGCAGCCTGTGGCTTGTCCTCCGGCAACAAGCGTGCGGTATCGAGGAACAGTCGCAACCGCACGTCGCGGCGGATTTCCAGGGAGTCGACGCTTGATACCTTCAACCCAGCCCGAGCCTTCGATGTCTCTTCTTCCAGCAGCCGAATTTCCAACTCACGCCCACCGCCCACGTTCGGCCCCAACCGAAAACGGACCTCATTCGGCGTGTACAGCAACTTCGAGTTCATCTGCAGGTCGGTCGTCTCGATCACCAGGTCGTCGTCGGGGCCCTCGAGTTGCATGTCACTGCGGATGGTTATTTTGCCGGGGAACTCGCCCCGTTGAATCTCGCTGATTTCACCCCGCTCGGGGCGAAAGTTTTTATCGAATTGCAGCCGGGCCCCTTGCGGTGCTTCCAGGATAATGGCGTCGCGCGGCGGAACGACCGATTGCTGCCGCGGCGTAGGAAACATCAGCAGCGCAAAATGGGTCAAATCGACTCGGCCGTCGTCGTGTCGGTGATAGTCGTCCAGCACGAACATCACCGAGCCGGTCTCGTTTTCGATCACCTTCGGCGGCCGAGTTTGCGACCAATGATCCCGCGAAAAATAGGCGGCCAGTACCCGCTGATACCTGGTGACCGAATCGCCGGCACGCTCTACCTCGTCGTCGCTCACCTCCGACACAGCACTCCATGCCAGCGTCGGCTCAATCCACGGCACCGCCGTCAGCACGTACGCCTGATACGCGACGATGATCGCGGCAAGCGTGGCCGTGCTGTGGAGGATGCGTTGGAGCATGATTGGGATCGAACACTTCTTTGCTAGCGACTGGAAGGCGGTGCCGCTAGCGATTGAACGCTATACACAACGTAAAAACCTCTTTGTCTTTTGGCGCATCGGCTCGTTTGAACGCCTCAATAGTCATCGGATACAAACCGTCCAACAACGGCGAATCATAGAGCGGGACGGCGTAGGTTGTTCCGAACCGACGCAAGTCGTCGTCCATTGCAATCACCATACCTGTGGGAACAACCTGGGGTCGTTCAATTTTTGGATTGTTTGCTGGAATCACGGGCACGGCAAAATTGAGCTTTGCGGGAACGACGTTCTGTCGATCTGACGCCTGGAACATCTCAATCGTGGTCGGAATGAGCCCTTCGTACAGCGGAGAGTCGTATGCTCGACTTGCCTCGATGGTGATACGAAGACCGAACGGTTGGCAGTTCGTACTGACATCTCCCGACTCGACGTCGACCGCTGTCGCCGAATTGCAAACAACCAACGCAAGTAGGGTCGTGACCATTGAGAACGATCGCATTCGATGGCTCCTTTCAGTTGGTACTGTAGCGACGCAACACGGCGTCCCAGCGATCGGTGTTTTTGAGGATCACTTCGATGATCTCGCGAACCGCGCCGTCACCGCCGCGAACACTGGTGACGTACTTCGCCGCTTGCCGCACGTCCTCCGCGGCATCGGCCACCGCCACACCCAAGCCGACCGCTTGAATCACTTGGCGGTCCAGCAAGTCGTCGCCGATGAAACAAATCGCTTCCCGCTCGATCCCCAGTTCCGCCGCGATCGCGTCGACCGCTGGCAGTTTTTCGTCGATGCCCATGCGTACGACGTCGAATTTCAATTCAACCGCCCGGCGGCGCACTGCGGGCAGATCGCGGCCCGTCACGATGCCAAATTTTTTTCCCGCCTCACACCACAGCCGTACGCCCATCCCATCGCGAATGTGGAACACGATCATCTGCGATCCGTCGTCGAGCAGGCGAATCCCGCCATCGGTCATCACGCCATCCACATCGCTGAGAATCAGCTCGATCTTCCCGCAAATATCGGCAAATGACATAGTGTTCGCGTCGTCGGACACGACGTATCGAGAGGTGATCGGACGAGCTCTACGCAGCTCCTTCGGTCGGAAAAATCCGCACGGTGGCTTTGCCCGGCTGAGATTTGGTCGCAGGCACAGCCGGTTTCTCTACGTCCGGCTTGAGACCCAACACGTCGGTCACATCGACTAAGCCTACGGGCCGGCCATTGCGGTCAACCACCGGAAGTTCACTGAATTTCCGCGTCGCCAGCAGCGAAACTGCATCGCCCACCCGCATGCCTTGCAGCACCGTGGTTGGGCTGGCGACCATCACTTCGCCAATCGGCCGGTCGAGCGCCGCTTCGTCGCGCCGTTCGAACAAGCGGGCCAAATCGCTGTCAGTGAATAAGCCGGTCAGCCGTCCATCGGCATCGGTCAGCATGATCGCCCCAGTGCGTCGGCCCGGCCTCGAACAGGCCACGATGACTTGGCGAACTGTCTGGCCGTCGCGGGCCGTACGGCACTCGTCGAGCGGACGCATGATGTCGTCCACGCGGCTCAACTTGCGACCGAGCGCTCCGCCCGGATGGAAACGGGCAAAATCTTCGGCTTGAAAGTTGTGCATCTTGCTCAGCACCAGCGCGAGCGCGTCGCCAATGGCCAGCATCGCGGTGGTGCTCGTGCTGGGTGCCAAGCCGAGCGAGCAAGCTTCTTCGAGCTGCCCCAGTTCGATCACAACACTCGCGGCCCGACCGACAGTGCTTGTCTTCGCTGCCGTGATCGCCACGAGGAGCACATCAAATTCCTTGAGCGAAGGCAGCAACTGTACCACCTCACCGGTCTCGCCGCTCTGCGTGAGCATCAGCACCACGTCGCTGGTGTGGATGCGGCCCAAGTCGCCGTGAAACGCCTCTGCCGGATGCAGAAAATGAGCCCGCGTACCCAACGAAGCAAGTGTCGCAGCAATCTTCTGACCAATGATGCCGGCCTTGCCCATGCCAGTGACGATCACACTCCCCTTACACTGGAAGAGCAACTGCACAGTCTGACAAAACGATTCTTCAAGCCGGTTCGACAAATCCCACAGCGCTTTCGCTTCGAGACGCAGAATCTCGCGGGCCGCGCGAAGTTGCTGCAGGGAAGTCAGGTGTTTTTCAGGCGAGCGGGTACGCCGGGGGTTGGATTTATGCTGACTCATCAAATACGTCGTCCTTGACGTTGGAGCGCCTGGTTAAACAGTACTCGCCGCGATCGGAAAGTAGGTCGCCGACGGGGCGGCGGATTCTAGCGAAACGTGCCGCACGCCACAACGCGAGCCGGGAATCCACTCAATGTCTGCTGCGAGAAACAGAGAGCATCGATAGCGGCGACCGAAGTGTGCAACTCCGCCACGCGAATTGCAGCGAATGGAAAACGAATGGATAGAGCCGCAAACAAGAACCCGGACGTTCGAATCAGCAGCGAACTGTCGCTGTTCGCGGAGCGTACACTACAGCGAACCGCATGAGGCATGCCGCAACAGACTTGCTTATCTACTTGCTAGCTGGGCGCAATAAAAAAGCTCCCAGAAAAGCACACGTCCCAGGGGGGCAAAGGACGTAGATACCTTTCCGGGAGCGATTGGACGCAATAACGCTTGCGTGCGGGCGGACGCTCATCGGGTCGCGAGGGGGGAGGGCGACCGATTTCGCGTCGGGGAGTGTAGTCTAACGGAAAATCGAGCTTTGTGCTATGCCATTCTTTTAGGGGGTGTTCATTACTCCCCTGCAAGATTCCCGCTTTCCCTTCCCACTTGGTCGTTTCTGACCCTCCTGCAACCCACGATTATTCGGCTTGGCGCGGGACTTGTGCAAGCATTTTAGCAGCAGCAATTTGTGCCAACGACGACTTGCCCCTGGAGGCCTCCCATGTGTTGTTCGTCGTGACGTGGCGGAGAATAGTGCCAGCCCGCACCGCGGTCAAGGGCGGTTTTTTGGCCAAAAGCAGAATTATTTTCATCCCGCCAAACGTTTGCCACACCTAGTTTTGCGGCAATCGCTTCTCAGCCTCGCCCCAGAATTCGGCAAGCTGGATTTCCACTTCTGGCAACTGGGCCGATTGGAAACGATTGTTCGTCGGCGACTGAACAACGTATCGTCCTCCCTCGTTCACAAGACACTCGATCGCTTGAGATTCTGAGTCGACAATCCAGTATTCTGCAACACCGTAGCGGGTGTAAAAATCGAGCGTCTCCACGCGGTCGCGCCGGTGCTCATGCCGTGATTATGGTGGAAGTGATAAGCGTCACCAAATCGCGGGGTGACGACGGTCCGGCTCGCAGTGAAAAGCCTACGAATTCGCCGCAAACCGATCCTGTAGCGCTTGCACCTGCATTTCTTCTTCGCGAAGGGCTTCGATCGCTTTGACTGCGGCCGTGGCGGCTTCGAGGGTCGTGAGGCAGGGGACGCCGGCCTGGATTGCAGCGGCACGGATGCGACCTTCGTCGGTACGGGCGCCTTTGCCGCTGGGCGTGTTGAGCACCAGCGCGACGTCGCGATCGGCAAAGCTGTCCAGAATGTTAGGATGGCCTTCCTGGATTTTTTTCACCCGGCGGCAGGGGATGCCAGCCGCTTCCAGCGCTTCGGCCGTGCCGCTGGTCGAGCGTAGCGAGAAGCCCATGCCTGCGAGCCGCCGCGCGAGTTCGACAGCCGCCGGTTTGTGACGATTGTGAACGCTCAAGAATATGTTGCCTTCTTGTGGCAGCACCGTTCCGGCCGCGAGCTGGCTCTTGGCAAAGGCCATCGAGAATCGCTCGCTGATGCCCATCACTTCGCCGGTCGAACGCATCTCGGGGCCGAGCACAATATCGACGCCCATAAACTTAATAAACGGCAACACCGCCTCTTTGACCGACACATCGGCCGGCACGGGGTCGGCCGTGATCCCCTGCTCCGCCAGTGAGACGCCAGCCATCACCTTGGCGGCCACTTTTGCTACCGGCAGACCGGTCGCCTTCGCCACAAACGGCACGGTGCGACTCGCACGGGGATTCACTTCGAGCACGTAAACCACAGGAAAGAGATTGGGGAGCGGCGGTCGCAGGTCGGGAACAGGAGCACCAGCTCCAAACGCTCCTAAATTGTTAGCTCCCAGTCCGGGTTCCCAACGAACGGCATACTGCACGTTCATCAGCCCCACCACTCCTAGCTCGAGTGCCAGCGCGATCGTCGCCTCGCGGATCTCTTGTACTACCGGGCCAGGCAAGCTGTAGGGCGGAATCGCGCACGCAGAGTCGCCCGAGTGAATGCCGGCTTCTTCAATGTGCTGCATGACGCCGGCTATGATGACATCGCGGCCGTCGCTGATGCAATCGACGTCGACCTCGGTCGCCCCTTCCAGAAAGCGATCGATCAGCACCGGCTGCCCTTCGGCCACGATGAACGCCTCGGCCACGAACCGCTCTAGCTGTACCGGGTCGTAACAAATCTCCATCGCCCGGCCGCCAAGCACAAAACTCGGCCGAACCAAGAGCGGAAAGCCGACTTTCTCGGCCTCGCGGCGGGCTTCGTCCATGGTGCGGGCGATACCGTTGGGCGGCTGCTTGAGGTTCAGTTTGTGGAGCAGCTTTTGGAATTTCTCGCGGTCCTCGGCCGCCTCGATCGCGTCGACGCTGGTGCCAATGATCGGCACCCCCGCCTCTTGCAGTCGCCGCGCGAGATTGAGCGGCGTCTGGCCGCCGAATTGCACGATCACGCCATCCGGCTCCACCACATCGCAGATGTTGAGCACGTCCTCGACCGTGAGCGGCTCGAAGAACAACATGTCGCTCGTGTCGTAATCGGTACTCACCGTCTCGGGATTCGAATTGACCATCACCGATTCGATGCCCAATTCGCGGAGCGCGAAACTGGCGTGGCAGCAGCAATAGTCGAACTCGATCCCCTGCCCGATCCGATTCGGCCCGCCACCGAGAATCATGATTCGCCTCTGGCCCGGCGGCTTGGGCGGCACCTCGTCTTCGTCTTCGTAGGTGGAATAGTAGTACGGCGTGTTCGCCTCGAACTCAGCGGCACACGTGTCGACCGATTTGAACGTCGCCCGGATGCCGCGCCGCAGGCGGTCAGCCCGCACCTCGGTCTCCGTGCGGCCGAAAATGTTGGCAAGCTGTCGATCGGAAAAACCTTGCCGCTTAGCGGTCCGCAACTGCTGGTCGATTAAGGCGTCGAGCCGGCCGATGCCGCGGAGCATGTTCTCCGTCTCCACGATCTCCAGCAAATTGTCGAGGAACCAGGGGTCGATGCCGGTCAGCTCGTTGATCTTCGCCGGGCTCATGCCGCTCTTGATGGCATAGCGGAGATACCAAACCCGCTCGGCCCCCGCCCTGGAAAGCTTGGCGACAATTTCATCGTCGGAAGGCTGGGCTTCGCTGCCCCACAAGTCACGGCGATCGCAGCCAAAGCCATCGGCCCCCACCTCCAGCCCGCGCAACGCCTTCTGAAACGATTCCTTGAACGTGCTGCCGATGGCCATCGTCTCGCCGACGCTTTTCATCTGCGTTGTCAAATAAGGATCAGCCTCGGGAAACTTCTCGAAGGCAAACCGCG
The DNA here is from genome assembly GCA_041753435.1 of Pirellulales bacterium. Classification (GTDB taxonomy): domain Bacteria; phylum Planctomycetota; class Planctomycetia; order Pirellulales; family Lacipirellulaceae; genus DASYDU01. The sequence continues at coordinate 27,646 of JBGSUJ010000162.1, forward strand.
GAATCTTCGTCACCACGTAGTCGATCGACGGTTCGAAGCAGGCGGTTGTCTCGCGGGTAATGTCATTCGGCAACTCGTGTAGTCGGTAGCCGACCGCGAGCTTCGCCGCAATCTTGGCGATCGGAAAGCCGGTCGCTTTCGACGCCAGCGCGCTCGACCGGCTCACCCGCGGATTCATCTCGATCACAATCATCCGCCCCGTCTCGGGATGCACCGCAAACTGGATGTTCGAGCCACCCGTCTCGACGCCAATCTCGCGGATCACCGCCAGCGAGGCGTCGCGCATCCGCTGGTATTCCTTGTCGCTCAACGTCTGCGTCGGCGCCACGGTGATTGAATCGCCGGTGTGGATCCCCATCGGGTCGAAATTCTCGATCGAGCAGATGATCACGACATTGTCGTCTTTGTCGCGCATGACCTCCATCTCGTACTCTTTCCAGCCGAGAATTGATTCTTCGATCAGCACCTGCGTCGTGGGTGACTGGTCGAGTCCACGCCGCACTAAGTCGTCATATTCCGCGCGGCTATAAGCGATCGCCGAGCCGCTGCCGCCCATTGTGAAGCTGGGCCGCACCACCGCCGGCAGGCCAATCTCGCCGATCCAGGCCCGGGCTTCGTCAAGATTCTGCACCGTCTTTCCGCGGGCCGTCTCCAAGCCGATCTTGTGCATCGCCGCTTGGAACCGCTCTCGGCTCTCGGCCTTGTCGATCACGTCGGCGTTCGCGCCGATCATCTCAACACCAAACCTGTCGAGTACCCCATGCTGCGACAAGGCCATCGCTACGTTCAGCCCCGTCTGCCCGCCCAGCGTGGGCAGCAGTGCGTCCGGCCGTTCCTTTTCGATGATCTTGGCAACAATCTCCCAGGTGAGCGGCTCGATGTAGGTGCGGTCGGCCGTCGACGGATCGGTCATAATCGTGGCCGGGTTCGAGTTCACTAGCACCACTTCGTAGCCCTCTTCGCGCAGGGCCTTGCAGGCTTGCGTGCCGGAATAGTCGAACTCACAAGCTTGGCCAATAATGATCGGGCCAGAACCGATGATGAGAATCTTCTTGAGGTCTTCGCGTCGGGGCACAGAGAACCGTTGGGCTAAATGCTGGCGAGCGCGCTTCAGCACGCGGGGCGGCCTGGGGGGCAATTATTGATGAACCCCGCAAACCGACATACGCTCGCACGAAATGGGTTAACTGAGTCGGGTAAAATTTCTCAAGGTTAACACGGCCCCTGGGGGCTCGCATAGGGTTCGACTTCACGTGCGGCGGGCTCTTCGATTCGCAGGCAGGAAATCCTTGCCAATTCTTCGGGATTCAACCATACGGCTCACTATGGGGTGTCTGTGCCGAATGGCACTTGAACTTTCGTAAGTCGTTGTCTTGATGATTGATATGGACGAAATCGGCCTCACTTGGCATGAGGGTGTTGTGACACGCACCCACTCACGGCAAGGAGGCCAGGATGTTCGATTCGTTTCGCATCGCCG
>JBGSUJ010000163.1:0-29711 GCA_041753435.1 Pirellulales bacterium
GGTCGCCGTCGCGGTCGTAGTCGAACTTCAATAGCCCGCGTCCCTGCGACGTATCGGTCATCCCCGCGCTACTGGCTACGTTGGTGAAGGTAGTCTGCAGAGGGCCCTGACCATTATTCTGCCACAGCCGGACGGCATCGGCCTCAAACGCGGCGCCAAATTCGTAGAATCCGTTCGTCGCCACGAGGTCGAGGTCCTGGTCGTTGTCGAAGTCGAATAGCTCGGTGCCCCAGCCCCAACCGGCGTCGCGCACGCCAGCGAAATTCGACGATTCGAGAAACACTCGGTTCCCGAAATTTAGGAATAAGCGGTTTCCCGAGGATGTCAGGCAGCCGCCTGATCCGTCCGAGTTGCAGATATCCGTCGTGAACCAATCGAGCAAGCCGTTTCCATCGTAGTCGCCGATGGCCACCCCCATGTCGCTGGTTCCCCGGGTGCTGACGATCGCGGCCGATCCGTCGGTGAATGTGCCATCTCCATTGTTCCAAAACAGCTTCGTCGTGCCAAAATCGCTGGTGACGACAATGTCTGGACGTCCATCGCGGTCGAAGTCAGCGAAACGCGGCGTAAACGAATGAGTAAAAAAGTTGGTTTGTCCGCTGAGCGGCCCCATCGCAGCACCGGAGGCCGCGGTGACATCGTCGAAATACCCGGGCTGAGCGGCTCCACGATTGCGCAACAATCGCGCCCGGGGTGGTTCAGTGACATTTCCATTGAATAACTCCCGCCATTCGCCGACGTACAAATCGAGGTAACCGTCGTTGTTGTAGTCGCCAAACGATGCGCTCATGAAGGCGAGCGGCAGGCCGCCTAAATTGACTTTGCGGGCAATTGACTGATCGGTGAAATGCCCAGCACCGTCATTGATATAGAGTTTGTTTGCCCCGTTACTGAAAACGCTGGTGACATAGAGGTCGAGATGGCCGTCGTTGTTGACGTCGGCCCAACTGGCGCCGTTCGACTTTTCAGAAACGATGCCCGCGGGGAAAGCGGTGGCGGTGATGTCGGAAAACGTGCCGTCGTGATTGTTGCGATACAACAGGGGCGTATCCCAATATCGCGTCACAAACAGATCGGGCCAACCGTCGTTGTCGTAGTCGCCGGCAGCGGCTCCGCCTGTCATGGAAATGGGATCATCCGCGAGATCCGGCAGGGGCACAGGCAGCGAATACGTAATCCCCGCGCCGGCGGTCACGTTTGTAAACGTGACCGCCGCGCAATCGCTCGCCGTGAGCCACGCAGGTAGGGCAAACGTCCACAACCACACACAACGCCGAAATGCAACTACCATGGTCCAATCAATCTCCGCCAGGCGCTCAATACAAGGATTATAGCCACGGAACGCAGATTCACACAAAAATGCGCTCGGTACTCACATCACGTAAGAGGGGCGTGGCTATGATTGCCGCTGGCGGGCTGTAAATTTCGCCCAAGATAGCAGCGCAACAATCGCCAGCAGCCACGAGGCCGGTTCGGGAACCGCCCCATGGGAAGCCGCCGCCAGGGCGCTGCCACCCCCCGTGCCGCTGCCGAAAGTTGCGCCCAGGGAGGATTTCCAGAGCGAGAAGTCGCTGCCGTCGATGAATCCATCGCCGTTGGCATCGGCCCCTGTGCCGCGCACGACCGCATGGCCTAACGTGTCCCGCCACACGGTGTAATCGGCGGCGTCGACGACGCTATTGAAATTATAGTCGCCAACCACATCGGGCACAGCGGGGATCAGCGGTACGTCGGCCTGATAGATTTGATACCAGCCTGCCCCCGCCTGTTCGCCCAGCGCAAGTGCGTCGACCAATGGGCCGCCAAAGCGAACTTCATCAATGGACGGGCTCACCATTTCAAATCCGATGCGCTCGCCGTCCATTCCCAGATCGACAATTGTAGAATGGTGCGCCGCTGTAGGATTCGTGCTGGCCTTAAGGCTGTTATGAATGAAGTTAGCACGCGGGCCCAGAACCTGACGTGCGTAATCAATGACTGGAAACGTAACGGCACCGTTGATGTCGGGTGCCATCGCCACGTTCAGCACCAAAGCATTGTTGGGAAAAGCAGCTGCGTAGGCGTCGATCGCCGATTTCCATGAGTCAATCACGAGGGCATCGCTGTATCCGGCAATACCGGTCAGCCCAGTTGGGTAATGCATCTCCAGCGAGGCATCGGTTGCGGGCGCGCTAATGTGAACGGCAGCAATCGCAGTTTCGTTACGATAGCGATTGCCCAATTCGGCAACGAGCTCGTTATGTGCAGCAATTACCGTCGGGTCCCACGGGATCGGCACGCCGTCGACCAGTGGTACACCGAGCCAGGAAGGAGAGTTATTGCCTGTATACACGCCCAAGGTGACTTGTTTGCCTAAGCTCTTGGCCCGGGCAATTTGTCCGTCGATCCAGGAAAAGGACATTACGTTCGACGCTGGTTCGACACGCTGCCAATCATCGCGGATGTGGATGCCCTGCAGCTTGGGAGATGCCAACACCGAGTCGGAAACATTTTCGTTATGCACGGCTTGCATGACAAAGAAACTCATGGGCTGCCGCATACTGTCGGCAACGACTACAGTACCAGCCAACAAAGAAGTCCCGATAGCTCGCCAGAGATGGCCTATGAATCGCTTTGGCACTGTTCATACCTCTTTCTCCGCCTTGTAAGACAACTCGCAAAGTAGCCATGATTATATTGCATGATAGAGTGAAATAAATACGCGTGTACTCGTGAGGTACGACGAGTTGACGGTGTACAATGAAAAGTGATTTATGAATTTGGTGCAAGCGTCAAATTGTCACACGGGAGCTTCTTAATGTTGCGCAAGCTGTGTAGGTTGGCAGTCGTAATCCTCTGCGCCACATCAAGCAGTCACGTCGCGGGAGAGGAGCCGAGTCAAGGCCGAGCTAAGGGCCCATCAAGTCGGGCGGCGATCCGGCAACCGGCCGGTTATTTTGTCATGCAGCAGGTCGGCGCCCAAAATGTATCGGACCGAAAGCTGGCATCACCAGCATGGGAAGGCATAGTGATTCGCGAGCGTTGGTCGACCGTTCAACCGACGGCGACGACCACCGATTGGTCCTTCATTGACCGACAAATTGCGCGAGCAAAGAAGTATGGCAAGAAGTACATTTTGGCGATTTACACAGGCAATAATGCACCGCGTTGGCTGGATGCGCCGTTGTATCAGACAGCTCCGTATCCTTGGGACGAAACGATGCTGCGCGAACACGGCCGCATGATTGAGATGCTCGGACAGCGCTATGCCGATGACCCCGATCTAGTGGGCATCGAACTGGGTGGGCCGACACGCGGTCCGAGCGGTTCATTGGAGATGCATTTGGCAGCAGGATTGACGCAACAGCCGGGATACAGCGAAGAGCGGATGGTTTCCGCTTGGAGGCAATGCATTGACCAATATGCGGCCGCTTTCCCGGGCTGTGCCCTCATCTCCGATGGTGGCGTCGCCCCTGGTGGCGGGAACGCGAGAATCTCACAAGCAGTATTTGGCTACTTGTTCGCCAAGTATCCGGAGCGGGCCAATGTTTCTCACTGTGCATTGAAGGCCAACACGCCGGCAACAGCCCTGCATCACGAGCTAGTCGTAGAGATGGGGAAGCGCGGTTGCCCGGTCGGCTTCGAGATGATCGGGCCTTCCGTCGGGGGAACGAATGGAGAAAGGGGGCCGGTGCCCCGCTTTGGAGGTCCATTCCATCAGGCCTGCAGGATAGCGCACGACGCAAATGCTCGCTGGCTTAAGGTCTACCAGGGCGACGAGCGAAATCTACCGTAAGCTTGAAGGCTAGCAGGAGTAGCGTTCAATTGTGGCAGGCCGTCGTCATCGCGCCCGCAAAGCTTACCCGATCGGAAAACGCTTTGCAGCAAGTATTCACCGCATGAACCGATCGACTACTACAATGCGAATAAGGCGCTCGGAATTTGCATTAAGCCCACACAAGCCTGCTTTTGTTAGCGAGGTTCAGGTGGTTTTGTCCGATAGCGAGAGGGACGGACTGTGGCGGCAGCCCTACACCATGATCCTTCCCGACACTCATTAAGTGCGTCAGCCCACGATGGACGGACAACCTTTTACGGTTGTTTGACGAATGGATTCTTCGTTTCCAATTCCGCGGATCACTTCGTCGTCGCAGGCTGCTACAACAGTTGGCATTGCATTACGACATGATTTGTCAGACTTGCATCTGGTAAGATTTGCGGGAATTGTCGTTGTCTGGCTGGCCATCTTGATTGCTAGCTCAGCACGGGCGGAAGTCCTGCCGTGGCTTCCACCAACGGCTTGTTGCCCCCCGATGAAATCATGCCCATCGGTGGTTGCGTCTCGCATCCCACTCCCTGAGATCCAATTGGCCGAGCAAAACTTGGCCTCCGATCCCTCGTCGGCGCCGCACTGGACCTTGTCGCTGCACGAGGCGGTCCGTGTGGCCTTGGGCAACTCGGAGGCGGTCCGGAATCTGGGGTTGATTGACGCGGGATCCGACATCGACATCATACGATCCTTCATCACGGTCTACGATCCTTTAGTGGCCCGGGCGGCAGCCGATGCCGAATGGGGCATCTTCGATCCGGTCTTCACCTCATCCACGCAATGGACGCGACAAGACCTCCCGCCAGGAACCTCGTTCGCTGGGATTGGCAACCGGCCACCATTGTTGGATCTGGCGGATCACTTGACCACGCTTGAACAGTTGTTTCCCAGTGGTGGTACGGCGAGTATCGGTTACGCCACCGACTATTTATTCAATCCGCAACGCCCGGCTTCGCTCGATCCCAATCCACAGTACTTTTCCTACACGCAGTTTGGGGTCTCGCAACCGGTAGGTCGCGGCTACGGCGTGGACGTGACCATGGCCCCCATCCGCATTGCGGCTGCGAGGGCCGAAATGACGGATTGGAGATTCAAACAAGAAGTTTTGGCGCTCGTGCGGAGTGTGGAGACTTCCTATTGGACGCTGTACCTGGAACAGCAGAATTTTATTGCGATTGACCAAGCCCTACCGCTGCTTCGAGAAATTGTGCGTGTTCGCCAAGAGCAGGCCAGTACAGATGCTGGAACGAACCTCGCCTTGTCGCGCGCCAGAGCCGAGATGCTCATGTTTGAGCAGCGACGGCTAGCAACACTTTCTCGCATCGCTGAACAGCAGTTAGTTATCCGCGATCTGATGGGACTTGCTCCGAACGACGACCGATATCTTGCGCTGGTAGCCTTGCCAACTGCCTTACGGCCGATAGAGACCGTGCAGGAATCCATCGTGACCGCGATCAATCGCCGTCCCGATGTGTTGCGACAACGCCTCGCCGTTTATGTCGCACAACAAGAACGTTTGCTGGCCCGAGATCAACTGAAACCGATTGTTAATCTAAACGCATTTTGGCGTATCAACGGCCTGGCGGATGATCTGGGTGGCTCGCTGAATGGGATTGGCGACAACGATCACCACGACTGGAATTTGGGGTTCACTTTCCAAGTGCCGCTCGGCCGGCGTAAAGCCAAGGCAGACCTGCGGGCGGCCGATTTCCTGATTCAAAAAGAACGGACGATGCTGAATCAGGTCGCGCACCAGACCTCGTTCGAAGTGGCCGATGCCTATCGGCGTATCGAGTGGCTCCACCAGCAGAATTTAGTTGCTCAGCAGCGCGTCGAAGCACTCCAGTTGTGGCAAGAGGGCTCGAAAGCGCAACTCGATAACCCTCCCCCAGGCATGAGCAAGCAGTTCGCTTTGGAACTCTACTTGCAAAACATGCGTGACATGATCGACGCAACCATCAGCTCCAACGCGATTCTGGCAGACTATAACAGCGCATTTGCGCGGCTGGAAGAAGTCAAAGGCACCCTGCTCGAATCCCGCCTAGTCGAAATTTCTGGCGATGCGACTGACACTGTGCCAGATAATCTGCCGCTGCCGGAATTCATGCAGCCGTAGTCTTCGGGGTTGGCCAACGCTACTATCCCGACTGCAACTGATCGTCGCAGGGCCGACTATCGCCGGTTACGGTAAAGCGTTCCATCGACCACGGAAGTCATCGCACCAACGTCGAGACTTCCAAACAAAAAATCATTGACGCGTTCGAGTTCAGCCTGCGGTTGTGCTTGCACGAGATTGTAATCGATTTTCAACATTGCCAAGTGGGGCTGAATGGAAACCCAATGATAGAACGCGTTTAGTTCCGAGCGAAATAATTGTTCCATTTGCTGATCGGTGACACCATCTCCCAATCCGTGACGGTCGAGCATTACTCGCTGTGACGCAAGCACCTCTTCCAGTTTGCGGGTCATGAACACCACTCGAAAGCTGCGCTCCTTAGGCAAATCATAGAGCAGCTTATACACCATCTTCACGGCTTTTCCTTCGCTGCCCTCGAGCCAACTCGCATCTTCTTTCGTCTGCTTGACCGCTTCAAATTCGTAGTAGCCATTCGGGTTGTCGTCATCGGCGCTGCGGGCGTGGTCAATCAATACTGGTAAGCCACCTTGCTCGAGCATCCGCATCATCATCGAAGTGCCAGAACGTGGCAGGCCGGAAACAATGGTGAGAAACTCTGCTGTAGCAGTCGTCATAGATATTACTCCTCGATGAAATAGCCGGTTGGTAGACCAATGACAGTATTCAGAGTCCTAGGCAAGTTATGATAACAGCCGACGATTTGGCCTTGGGAAACTTATGCATTTCCTCAGCTATACGGCTGTACGTTCACGATTTGGTTCGTTGCACTCTAATCACGATTCCCGGCGATTGCAACAAAAACCGATTCCTACCGCCACTCATCAACGCCAGAATTGCGAGAGACGCGCTCCATTTTTCTAGTAGAGCTAGTCACTCCGTAAGGCCCTAATCGAACTTTTCGCAAATCGTGCAAATTGGGGACCGTCCACTCGAAATTGGTCCACACTGGTAAAAATACTTGCGCTAGACTTTGATGATTCGCTTATGCCAAGAATTTTAGCAAGGCCTGCTCGTTTTGATAGCAGTACAAGCAACAAGTTGCACGAGCTTGATCCTTCTTTTGGAAACTTCTCAAGTCACAACAATCCAAACTCCAAACTTGTGCCAGGCACGTTTCCACTTGATTAACCCTACGAACATGAGGTTCTCTCACGAACAGTATTACATAGAAAAACACCTTAAAAAGTCACGTTCGGCAAAATCGTCGTAATCGATTGGCATTAACTTTGCTTTGGCTCTGTCACAAGTGCTTATGACCAGTTCCCCCAATTCTGGAGCGTTGCTGAGAGCTTACCTGGATGTCTTAAAATATACACAACAGATTTGAAAGAAACGATTTATAGCGATCACCGTCTGCAGCCACGCCTGACCAAATCAAGGGAACCGCTCAAATGCCCAGGCACAAAGTTTGTATTTGATCGATAAATTTCTTAACAGACATCCCTACTCTCCTAGGCCCCACAGGGCTTAAGCCTGCGAGCTTCGTCCCCCCCCCAATTCTCACCTTCGATTCCTAGACCCCAGAATCAATGACTTTATTACATAAAGAAGCTGAGATGCTTGACTTATGTGGGGTGTCTAAGTAAAACAAGAAGCTTGAGTAAAGTGCATCGATTTCTTTCTACTTGGTAACGCTAAGGGGGCAAAACTTCAAGTCGAGCGTTCGCCTCGGCTTTGCTAGGCAGGTCAAGCGGCGTGGAAAATTGATGTTGCAATTCGGTATGTGGGAGTTCAGTTCAGAACACTGAAGACTACTGAAGACTGAAGAGCGATTCGATAGTCCTTGCCGGCATCGTTGAGACCGCAATCACCAAAGGAAGTAATGCTGATGTGGAGCCTGCCCCAACCGATACCCCTCGAAGTGCCGAGGTTTGGACAGTTTGCGCGCCAATATGCTGCGATTGGTTCGCGACACATTCTGGAGTGTTTATCGATTCAGCGCGCCCAAGGCGGGAGGATCGGCCAGATCATGGTCGGCCAGGGACTTCTCAAACCTCAGCAAGTGGCTGGAATTTTGCGAAGTCAAGCACACTGGGCAGCTCGGATGCGCAGCCACGATGTTGCGCCATTGAAGTTTCCGCTGGCCACGCCGTTGTCGCTATGCTTGCCATGCTTCAACGAAGCGGAAGTAATTGAAGACGTTCTTGGCGGAGCATGCGCTGTGCTGCCAGAGTTTCTTCAGGAATTTGAGATAGTGGTGGTGGACGATGGCTCGTCGGACGACACATCGGCCGTTGTCCGGCGTGCGGCTGCTCTGGACGACCGAATTCGCTTGATTCGCCACGAACGCAATCAGGGCTACGGTGCGGCTGTCGGGACGGCGCTTCGCGCGGCTGAGGGCGAGTGGATCTGCTTTACCGACGGGGACGGACAGTTCAATATGCTAGACCTACCTCAATTGCTTGCCGAAGCCCGGCAAGCCGACGTTGTGATCGGCTACCGCCACCATCGTGCCGATAATCGTATGCGCTCCTTAAACGCGTACGCTTGGAAAACGCTTGTCCGCTATATGCTCGGTGTCCAAGTCCGAGACCTGGACTGCGCCTTCAAGTTGTTCCCGCGAACCGCCATCGACGCAATGCAATTTACGTCTGCCGGTGCGTGCATTAGCGCCGAAATCATGACCCAATGTGATCGCGGTGGACTCACCATTCAGGAGGTGCCGGTGAATCACTTTCCTCGTTCGGCTGGCAAAGCGACCGGCGCAAATTTGCGGGTCATCGCCAAAGCATTTCGAGAGCTCCCGACTTTATGGCGCTACCGTCGAATGCCGCCGCTGCAAATTAAAACTCCGACGGCTAGCAGCGACATGAGTGCGAGCCGACTCCCTCGTGCCGGGTTCGAGCGAACATTACATCCGGAACAGCTTCACGAACAGTCACTTGAGCATTCGAGCCGAGTTCAACTTGCAGGACACGCTCACGGGGATGGTTCGCCATGAGCATGCTGAGCAAGATACGAAGGAAGTCCTTGACCAGTCGTTCGCCGCTGAAGTCGCTGCCCGACGACGGTGCATATCTCAATGAGCCGAAGCTCAAGGTGTGTGTGTTGGCAGCGTGTCCATTCCCGGCAAACCATGGCACTCCGGGATCAATCCGTGAACTTGCGGAAGCCACCGCCGATCGCGGGCACGAAGTGCATGTAGTTACCTATCACATAGGCGAAGACTTGCCGCTACGTGGGGTGCATTTGCACCGAATACCTGATTGGACCGGAGAACGTACCGTAACTGTCGGTCCGACGTGTTGTCGACCGCTTTACGATTTCCAGATGATCTTGTCTGCGCTTCGCGTGATTCGCCGTTACGATCTCGATTTGATTCATGCCCATGGTTACGAGGCCGCGCTAGTTGCCGCTTGCTGCCGGCCGTTGGTGCGTCGTCGAGTACTTTATAGTGCTCACAATCAAATGGGCGACGAATTAGCAAGTTACAATTTTTTCCGCTCCCAGCGGCTAGCCAATTCTCTGGCCTGGATCCTCGACCGAACGGTCCCGCGAATCGGCGACCGGTGTATTCCGCATAGCGTCAATTTACAGGAGTTCTTGCTGGCCCGCGGCTTGGCAGGACGGTCGGATCCGGTGCTGAATTTTGGTATCGACTTCGAACAGGAGCGGCCCTGCAATCGGGAACGATTGCGGCGTCATTGTGGCCTCGGTGATGAGCCAATTGTGCTCTATTCGGGGGTGATCGATCAATTCCAACGGCTTGATTTGCTGATGGGAGCGATGACCCACGTTTTACGCCGCGTGCCCCAAGCCAAGCTGCTGATTTTGGCGACGATTCCCAATGCCGCACATGAACAAGCGCTCCGACAGCAAGCGCAGGCGCTGGGAATCTCGAATAGCGTCATCCTGCGTGCGCCAACCGACTTAGACCGCGGGCTGAAATTGCTGTCGATCTGCGATGTGGCAACGATCCCGCGCCCGAGTGCGCCCGGTTTTCCGATCAAGCTCCTGAATTACATGGCCGCCAAGCGGCCTTGCGTGATGTTCGCCAGCTCGGCAAGCGGAGTTTCGCACGGCGATCACGTGTGGCTGGCCGGAGAAGATACGAGCGAGTCGCTGGGCCGCGCAATTGTCAAACTTTTGAAGCACTCGGCGCTGCGTGCGCGAATTGGCCAAGGTGGGTATCGATTCGTTCGCGAACGACATGATCGCCGCCAGGTTGCCCAGCAGCTTTGTGCGTCTTACGTACGACTCCTGGAAGGCTCGCGGCGGTGGAACAAAATATTGGCCCGTCCCCGAGTGGAAGTCGACAATGTTGGCAAGGAATCGGGTGCCGATTGGAATCTCAAACGAAATGGTTTTCTGGAGGTTGGTATTCATGCAATCGCCTGATTATTCGGTCCTGATCGTTGGCCTGGATGGGGCAACATTCGATTTGATGTTGCCTTGGATCGACGAAGGGCATCTGCCCAACTTGGCTCGCTTGTTGAAAAACGGTGCGCGCAGCCGGTTGGAGTCGACGATTCCGCCGATCACGCCTTGTGCTTGGTCGAGCTTTATGACTGGCAAAAACCCCGGCAAGCACGGATTGTTCGACTTCGTCGAGCCAGCCCGCGATGGAGCTGGTTTTCGCTTCACGAACGCATCGTTCCGCGACGGTGAATCGCTTTGGGCGTGCTTGAGTCGACACGGACGCCGCGTTGGCGTCGTCAATGTGCCGATGACGTTTCCGCCGGAACCTGTGAACGGCTTCTTGATCTCTGGGTTGGATACCCCGCACGAACTCAGTTCGTATATGTATCCTGTTGAGATTCGCCAGGAGTTAAAGTCGGCAGGAATCCGATACCGCATCGATCAGCAGCACTTGGGCAGCATGCGGACGGATGAGCGTCGTCGGCAGCAATTGCTCGATATATTTGCGGCCGAGTCGGCTCGCACCGCCGCGTTTCGGCACTTGAGCGCCAGCCGGCCCGCCAACTTCCGCATGGTTGTCTACGGTGCGACCGATCAAGTGCAGCACCATTTTTGGCACTTCATGGACAAATCGCACGACAAGTACGATCCCGAGGGCGCGCGGCACTTTGGCGACGCAATTCGCCACACTTATATGCACATCGATCGGCAGCTCGGTCAATTGCTCGAAGACTGCGACGAGAACACAATCGTGGTCGTGATGTCGGACCACGGCTTCGGCCCCATGTCGAACGTCCGACTGCGCCTGAACCAGGTGCTACGCGACTCGGGATTGCTTAAGTTCGAGCAAACCGCTGCACATGGTCGTTGGACTCAAAACCTGGCCGGCTGGCTCGATCGATTTCTCCGTTCGACGCTATCGTCAGACGCTAAGCGGATGATGGCGGGGTTGCTTCCGAAGCTGCGAGTGTGGTTTGAAAACTTGGACGAGGCAAAGATCGATTGGCCGGCCACAAACGCATACGTGAACGAAGCCTACCGTTCGAGTCCGGCCGTTTGGATCAACGGCCTGGACGGACGGCAAAATGGCGAACTGGACGGCCTCCGCAAGCAGGTCGAAGGCATTCTGCACGCGCTTGTCGATCCGGCCACGGGCGAACCAGTGATCAGCCGTTGCTATCGGCCGCACGAAATCTATCACGGACCCCATACGTTGCAGGCTCCCGACCTGTTGCCGTCGTGGTGGGAAGATGGATTCCTATTGGAACAAAGTGCCGCCGGAGCCAACCCACCGCCCAACGTCGAACATTCCACGGCGCCGATTCAGGGCGGCGTCGAATTTGCCGCTTCACACCGGCTCGATGGAGTGCTGATGATGAGTGGCGGCCCGCTGCTGAAGGATTACTCCTTCGAGGGAGCCAGGATCATCGACGTTGCTCCCACCGTGCTCTACCTGATGGGCTTGCCGATTCCGAACGACATGGATGGTCACGTGCTGATCGACGCGATTAGCGACGATTTTCTGGTCGCCAATCGGCCTCAGATCGAGGACATCGACGCGGACGAAGACGAGAATCTGGATTTTGCAGAATCACGGCGTGCCTTTAATGAAGAAGAGTCGGATTTGATTGCCAAGCGACTGCAGGCACTGGGATATCTCAAGTAGTTACGCGGGGCACCCACCGGCAACGAGTGGCCTCCAACTACTTATTGTGAACTTGAAGCGAGAATGTACATGACGCGTGTGCTGATTATTGGCTGGGACGGTGCGACGTTCGATTTGATCGAACCTTGGGTGGCCGAGGGGAAGCTACCGAACATTGCCGAAGTGATGCGCAACGGCACACACGGTGAATTGCGTTCGACTTTGCCGCCGATGACCTTTCCGGCGTGGTCGAGTTTCATGACTGGCAAGAACCCGGCGAAACACGGCATCTTCGATTTCACTCGGGAGCGTCCGGGATCTTACGATCTGGAGTTCATCAATGGCGGTCAGCGCCAAACGCCGTCGTTCTGGAAAATCTTGAGCGACGCGGGAAAACGAGTGATTTCCATTTCCGTCCCCTGCACTTTTCCGCCGGAACGCGTCCAGGGCATCGTATTGAGCGGATTCGACGCCGCCGGCCTGGGCGGCAGCAGCGCGAAGCTCGACTCACGCGGCATGTATCCGCCCGAGTTGTACGACGAGTTGGATCAGGCGATTGGTGGCCATCCGATCGGTTCGTTTCCCATCGCAGAAATCAACCAAGGCCGGCCCGACCTGGCGCTCGACAAAATTCTCAACGTCATCAGCAAGAAGGCTGCAACAGCGAAGTATTTGTTTCAGAAATACGATTGGGATTGCGCGATGATCCTGTTCGGCGAGTCCGACGGGGTGGGCCATCACTTTTGGAAATATTGCGATCGACGCTCGCCATTGTTCACCGCTGAGCCACAGGGCATGCAAGACAGCATCCTCCGCGTATATCAAGAACTCGACCGTCAGCTCGGCGAAATCAAGCAGTTGGTTCCGGCAGACACGACCCTGCTCATGATGTCGGACCACGGCTTTGGAGGCGTCAGCAATGCGGTTCTCTACCCGAATTGTTGGCTACGGGAAATTGGGCTTCTGAGCTTCCGCGGAGGATTTTCGCGTTGGCTTTCGCGTACCCTTGAGACGACCAAGCACCATGCGGTAGCGATGTTGCCTAATGCCATTCAGCAACTCATTTCCCGCTTTGCTCGTCGCCAGATCGGTGGGATTGAAGCGAAAGTGCGCTACGGCATCATCGACTGGTCGGGCACGAAAGCCTACTTTGATGAAAATCCGTACTATCCGTCGCTGCGCATCAATCTGAAGGGTCGTCAGCCACAGGGCACGGTCGAACCAGGTGCTGAATACGAAACGCTCCGCAGCCAGTTGATTGAGCGACTTGAGGACTGGCGACATCCGGAAACTGGCGAACGGATTGTCGTGCGAGCTTATCGCCGCGAGGAAGTCTATGCGGGCCCCTGCTTGGAAGAGGCGCCAGATATTGTGGTTCATTGGTCCACGCATGAAGACTACACGTACGCTTTCCGAGTTAGTGCCAAGTCAAAAACCCTCGCCTGGACGGAAAATATTGACCCGCATCGAGCAGAAAACATGGCGTTTTTCACCGGTAAGTCGGGGAGTCACCGCGACGAGGGGATTTTTCTTGCAGAAGGGCCAGCGGTTCGATCAGGTAGCCAAGTAAGTGGAGCGCAAATCATCGATGTTGCGCCGACCATTCTGCACCTGCTCGGAATACCGGTTCCAGTGGATATGGACGGCCAAGCGCTCGTGCGGATCCTCAAAGAGGACCCCTCATTCGCCAACGTTGCAATTGGAGCGGCCGTCGGCGCCACCGGTCATAACGGCTCGAACGGCAATTACACTGCCGAGGACAATCAAGTGATTGCGGAGCGACTCCGCGCTTTGGGCTACATCGATTGAAAACATGTGACCACAAAGCTCGGCTCCAGCGCAGACCTAAAGCACACCAACTTCGATGAACGATTCCGACGAACAATCTGACCGCACGACTCTGCACGGCATGGCATCGGCAGATGTTGCGTTGGTGAAGATTGTCCGCAACAGTGCTTTCAACCTGGTCGGAACCGTCTTGATTGTGCCCTTCAACTTTATCGCTCTGTTCACGCTGGCCAAAAGATTGGGTACCGATGGGCTCGGCACTTTTTTCACCATCTTCGCGATCTCGGCCGTTATTCACTGGATTGCGGATGCCGGAACGACCACTGTGCTGACGCGCCGCGTCGCCCGCGCGCAGCACGAGCTTAAAAATACTGTCGCCGAAGCGTCCGGAATACTGGTCTTGGTTTGCCTGGCATCGGCTTGCATGTTTTTTACCGTCGCGATTCCGTGGATGGCAGTTTGCCAAGACCATGTATCGGTGCCGCTGCTCCTATTGGCTGCGGCAGCTATGGCGTCGCGCCACGCGCTCGATTTTGCAGCAAACGTCTTTCGCGGACTGGAACGGTTTGAATTTGAGAATCTGGCCCGAGTCGTGCAAACCTTCGGGTTCTGTTTGTTTGTTTGGTTCGGTGTCCATCAAGAAACAGGTGGCGTGATCGCCGCGTTCACAGCGTTTCTGGCCAGCAACGCGATTGCCGCTCTGCTCATTTGGGCGATCTTGCTATTCAAATGGAACTGTTACGGATTTCGACTAAATTTGCAAGTGGCTCTGGATTGGTGGCACGAGTCGATACCACTCGGGGTTGGTGACGTGATCCGTCAGTTACTGCTGCAACTCGACACATTGATGTTGTCCGCATTTAGGCCGGCAGGGATTGTCGGTTTGTTCAGCGTCGCCGCCCGGCCCTTGCAGCCGCTCCAGTTGGTGCCGCGGATTATCGTGTCGGTCACATTCCCGATGATGAGCCGTGCTGCGCACATCGACCGAGATTCACTCAGCCGGATGTTTGCCCAGACGACCAACCTGCTCTGGATCGCATCGCTACCGATCAGCATTCTAGTAAGTGTTTGCGCACGCCCCATGATTTTGGCAACGGCTGGACCAGAATTTGAGAGCGCCACGGGCCCCTTGCAGCTGTTGATTTGGGCGACGGCTTTAATCTTCATCAACGCTCAGCTTCGCTTTGTACTGACGGCCCTCGACGCGGAACGCCAATACCGGCGCCTGATTGTTGGGGTGCTTGTTGTCAAAGTCGCACTGCAACTGGTGCTGATTCCCTTGGCTGGTATCTACGGCGCATGTCTCGGAAACCTGTTGGGTGAGGCCTTCCTGTGCTTGTGGGGCCTGCGAATTTTGCGAGAGCTTGATGTGATCGGCCCAACGTGGACACAGTTGTTGAAAGCTATCCCCGCGGCGTGCTCCATGGCAGCCGTGCTCATCCTCGTGGTGCAACAAGAAGTTGGTTTGGTGGTGCTTGCCCTAGGAGGCATCGTGGCGATGGCTGTTTACGGTGGGGTGTGCCTCCTGTGCGGGGCTTGGCCTTGGTCGAATGTGTTGCGAATTTGGCAAATTGTGCGGCGGCCGGCTACCTATTCGGCGGCGGTGGTGCCGGCGCGTGTCGCGGTGCTAACGGAAGCCGAAGCTGCGTTGACTTGATTCATGTGTGCTCATTTCCCATCTGCACATCGCTTAACTTTTAACTTTGGCAGGCAATGGCAATCAACCTGAAACCATAGAACCGAGATGAGCATGAACGTTTTACCTGATCTTTTCTGGAGAGTAATGTGATGCGTACAGAAACTGTTCGAAAAGCTTGTGGCTGGTTGCTGCTGGCATGTGTGGTCGCGTTTGTCGGCGCTTGGCAACTGCGTGCGCGGGACGCCATGAAGAATTGGGATCCCGATCTGGCTCGAAAAGCTAATCGGCCGATTCCGGTTCGCACGGTGAAGGTCGAGAAGCGCGACCTTGAGGAAACTATCGGCGGCACGTGCGTGACGTTACCGGCACAGACCGCTCAAATCATGCTGCCTACTACTTCATCTCAAGTTGCCGATCGCGAAGTCAAGTTCGTTGGTCGGCATCCTGGTGCCGACGTCAAGCAGGGCGAATTATTGATTGAATTCGACCCGACTCTCTTTGCGCACGTTGTACGGCAGCGCGAAGCGATGGTGGAAAAGTCGAAAGTCGAGCACGAAACGATGGTTAAACTGTTCGAGAAGCATGCTGTTGCAGGGCTCGAGGTTATTACAGCGAAGGTTGCCTTGGAAACGGCCGAGTTGGAGCTTGCCCTGGCTAAGCGTGACCTGGAATTATGCACGGTGAAGAGCCCGATCGACGGAACCGTGGAACAAGTCAATGTCGTTCCCCAGATGCGTATCGGCGGAGGTGTGATGCTGGCGGTCGTCCACCAACTAGATCCGATTTTTGTACAGATGGATTTCCCGATGGAACGGATCGACTCGCTGAAAGTTGGACAGCCGGTTGAGGTCGTGCTCGATGCATTTCCTCAAGACACGTTTAATGGCAAAGTCTCTCAGATTTCGCCCGTCGTGTCGACGAAGACGCGAGTGCTGCCTGTGATTGTGGAAGTCGCGAATCCGCAGCACCGCATTCGAGCGGGCATTTCTGGATTCTCGCGTCTCAAGAGTGTGAAACCGGGTATGACGGCAGTGCCGAACGTGGCGGTTATCAAGCAACAACAGAAAGCGATGGTGGTCTGCGTGGAGGATAGCCGCGCGAAGATTCGCGAAGTCCACACCGGGCCAATGACAGAAGCAGGACAGGTTCAGATTCTGGACGGCTTAAAGAGCGGAGATGAAGTGGTCGTATTCGGCCAAGACGCGCTTCAGGAAAACGACTTCGTCAACGTGGATTGGCACAAGTGGACGCGACGACAAGACGTCGGTAAGGAAACGCCCTAATTTCCGCTCGCTAGTCCACCTCATCGAGAACGATTGAGAAAAGGTGATTCACATGCCAGCCCAATCAACGCAACTCGCTTCCTGGATAGAGCGTGCCTGGGACGCAGCCCTGACGGCTGTAAGCCGCCTGGGAGCCGTCGTCATGTCGTCCCGCGGCTTAGTGATATTGGCTCTGCTAGGATGTGGAGTCTTAGCTACCGGTCCCTGGCTACGCCCCGCGATCAGCCGTGACTTTCGCGCTATTCAAATCCCTTGGACCGATGGTCCGACGGAAAGCTTTCTGCCTGAGTTCGTAGCCGAAGTGCCACGTCCCTGGCGATTGGACAGTGTGGCTATACCCCTCCTGGTTGTTATCTTGGCGGGTATCGTGATTGCCGGGTGGCGACCGCAATGGACAAGCCGTGTGTTCGGCATCCTGTTGGCCGTCAGCATCTCGGCCGTTGCGGCGGTGCTCTGGAACCATCCCGGACTAATTGAATTCTTTGAGGGCGAGGTCCGCGAGCGTGGCATGCTGCGAGTGGTTTATCGACAGCGCAACGAGGACACTCTGACCAACAGAGCTCCGGACCGTTTGCGAGTGTTTGGCGAGAAGTACTCGCGCGAGACAATCGAGTCGCCAGTTCATCCGATCATGGCACCGTTCCGGTACAGCGTGTATGGCCCGTGGCTAATCGCTGCCGCATTTGTGGGCACGGTGGCCACTCGAGTCGGCCGTTGGCCGCAACGGCTCGCATGCGGCGGCGTTTGGGTGGGCGTTGGTTTGCTGCTAGCAGCCGCGGTGACCGGACCACGCTGGGCAGTGGAGTATCATTGGGCACAGGCCGAAGCGGCCGAGAACTCGAACCAGCTTGTGGCTGCGGAACAGTCGCTCGCCAAAGCCCTAAACGCAATGCCGCAGTTGGCCGACACGTCACGTTACTGGCTAACCACTGGTCGCCTAGCGTATCGCCAACAGCAGTCAAATCAATATGCGGATTATTTCGAGGCTAATCAGTATCTCGTTGCCGGCCGCTTGAGCCGAGCGCGCGCTCTGATCGAGCACTCGGTCCGCAAATCGGGCGGAGTGGCCGCCCAACGGGCCTTACTCGCAGAAGTCATCGGCCATATCGCCACGAGGTATGGGTTGCACAAGAAGTACGGTGCTGCCGAGATTGCCTGGGGTGAGGCTGCTGATATCGCACCTTGGAAGCCGGCCTATTGGATTGGCCAAGCGGTGACTGTCCTCGCCAGCGATCCCACACGCGCCGCAGAGGTAGAGATCGCGATACTCCCCCGGATGCGACAAGTTGGCGATTGCTTTGTAAGTAGTGATTTTGCTTCGATGCTCGGTGATGCCTATTTCGAAGTCGGCAGCTTTTACGACGCGCGCGACATGTATTCGAAGGCAATGAATCTTTTCCATTTACCCAAGCATGTCAATCTACATGCCCAAGAAGGCCGTTTGGGAATGTGACTATGAATATTCGAACTCTCATCCGAACTCCGTTGCAATGGGTGCTGTTGTTGGCCTGCGCAGTCGCATTGGGCGATTTTTCATTTCGCGTTTGGAATGCATCCCCATTGGCAGAATACATGGTAACGCGCACCGTGCGGCCGATGACCTTGGCGGAGAATTCGAAATCAGAAAAACCGAAGAAGCATCTTTACCTGCGTCGAACCTGGTACATGACAGAAGTTCCGGTGCAGGCTTGGCTAGAGGTTCTTGGCCACGATCGTTTGGAGGTCTTCGTGAATGGCCGAAGCATCGGTCGGTCGCCGATGGTAAGCCAAAGCCGGATTGCAGCGGTGATGAACGACATCACACCTCTGCTAAAAGTCGGCCGTAATTCAATCGCCATCCACGCCCCACAACTCCACCTTCATCGGCCTCCTCGGGTGGCCGTGAGCGGCGCGTGTGAGTTTGCTGATGGCAGCGTCACGGCACTCGGTGACGCGGCCGACTGGCGCGCCGCGGCCGTTTACGATCGACGGGGCCAATACTGGTTCGAAACCGACTTTAGCGACGAACATTGGGAACAGGCTGAGATGGCTGATCCGGAAAACTGGCGAGCTCAAGTGAACTTGCCGCCGGGAGCAATCACGGTTCCACGCCGTTCGCAGTGGATCCTGCCGGCCGATGATCTGAATGGAGCGGCCGCGTTTGCCCGATCTTTCGACTTGCCCAGTTCGCCGCGTGACGGCTGGCTGCGAGTCCTGTCAACTGGACCGTATCGTGTTTCGGTGAACGGCCAGTTAATGGCTGACGACCACGACGATCTCGCGGTAAAGAATCCGTACCGCTCCGTTGAACAAACGTATGACATTAGTCCGCTCCTTAAGGCGGGCAGCAACACGATCTCAATATTCTCCGCGACGATTGGTGAAAGACCGCGAATTCGTGCCGATTTGGAGGCGACCACTCACAATGGAGTAATGGTCTACGTCCCGACGGATCATCATTGGGTTTCTGCAACAGGATCCATCGACGATTGGCAGAATTCCGACCTGTCGACTAACGCCTGGCGCGCATGTGAACCAGGAATAGGTTACTTGGGAGCGGTGCCGCGGTCGATCGAGCGAGAATTGGTGCCCATCAATCCGCCACTTGGGTTTTGGGGAGCACGCTGGGCGAAATACTTGTGCTGGATCGGTCTGTGGGGTGTGCTGGCTGCCGCCGGTTGCGCCTTCACGACGCGAGTTCTTGAGCACACCAATGCGGAACAGCGACAAGTCTCTGACCAGTTGGCCTATGCGGCGCTGGTGCCCAGTACCGTTCTGGCGTTCGCCGGTGGAATCATGACGTGGGACTTGGCGTGGACAGCTCACGATGTCTATCAGCCGTTGTGGTTGCTCGGCCTCGTGATCTTGGTTGTCGCACAGTGGCTCTTGCTGGTTCTGATTGGCACTTGGAAAGCAGATGGACTCGCGACACTTCTGCGTTGGGATTCGACACAATACCATCGCTGGCAATTAGTAGGTATCGGTCTCTGCTGGGTAGTGGTTCTTGGTCTCGCTTTTTGGCTGCGGGCCCGCGACATTGTCGCCCAACCGATCCATCACGACGAAGTCACCGCCTACGCATTTACGCTCGGTGTCTTGGACCATGGATTTCCGGGAGGTCAGGTCGATCCAGAGATCCCGTTCGGTTGGTGTGCCACCAATGAACTCACGTACTATTTCAATGCGCTTTGCACCCCATTCTTCGATGATCCCCGACTGGTGGTGCGTGTCCCCTCGCTGCTGTTTTCGATGGCCTCGCTGGTGCTCATCGCGTATGTCGGATGGCGCTGGTTTAATGGTTATGTCGGGTTTGTCGCGGCAGTGCTGTTTGCACTATCGCCGCAGATTATCGGCATGGCCACATTCGGCCGGTATCTATCGCAGGTGCAATTCTTCACACTGCTCACGATGTACCTTACGTTTGAAGCCGTGCGGGGAACCGGCCCATTGCGAATTGGTATGATGTGGGCCGCCGCCGTGAGCTTTATCGCCATGTACCTCAGTTGGGAAGGCACCGGGATGTTCGGCATGGGCCTCGCTCTGGCGGTTTTGTTCCATCGCCGCCGTCACTTGCGTTGGGTGTTTGCTTGCCCGCAGTTCTATGCGGCCGTGACCGTCGTCGCGCTAGTGGTCGTTGCCCAGAACGCCCATCGAGTGATGCAGCAGACACAACGACTTTGGTACGGCGAAGGAATTAGTTCGCTGACTATTAAACCAATGTGGCGGTATCCGTTCTTCCAATACGATTACTATTTGGTTAATTCGGCGTGGACACGCGATGCGATGCTCCCGATGCTCGCCCTTGCAGTAGCTTGCGCGCTTACGATCGCTCATCGCTGGCGATATCACCTCCGATTCTCTTTGATTTGTTTTCTAGCCAACGCAATGTTTATGGCCGCGTTTCTGCCGGTACGGACCAATCGTTATGCATATCATCTTACCGAGATCTTTATTCTGATTACCGCAGCGGTAATGGTCGCAGGGAGTGAAAAAATACTGCAGATCGTCCGCAGTGATTTGGTACTACCTGCACATCGTTGGTATTTGCGGACCGTCACTGTGGCTGCAACAGCCATTGGCATTGTGCTGTCTTGCGGTTGGTTCGTGCGCACCAGCGAAATGACTCGGTTTGCAAACGCGTCGTTCGACGTGCGGCAGTTGCACTGTCCGGATTGGGAAGGACCGACGCGGTATTTAATGAATCATCTCCATGACGACGACATCGTGATTTCCATTTTCCCGCATAGCCAAGACTACATGTTCGCGGTCCACGGAATGGGCGATTCAATGCCTCGTAAAGCTGACTATTGGCTTGAGAGCCGTTTGATATTGCAGGCTACTTTGGGCGACTCGCAAGATCTGCCGCTCGACCGACGCAGCGGCGCCGTCATGCTGTACAACTTGGACCAAGTCAAGCAATTGTTCGCTGAAAACAAGCGCATCTGGTACTGCACGATGCGGACGAGCCAATCGAAAATCAATGACAGTGCGGTCTCTAAGTATTTCCGCGAAAACATGGACGTAGTATTCGAAGACTTTGGAACGGCATTGATGCTCCGCGATGCCAACCATCGGTCGGCACCCATCCAGCTCGAAGAGGAAACGGCTGGATGGTTGGCGTCTGAGTTCTATCTAAAGTAACCATCCGATGTCGATTTCTGCCCCTGAACCCGCCGTTGTTGCCGCTGAAAGGCAGAGTGTTGCCCGCGCCGCGCAAAATAGCGATACGGTCACCAATCCATCCTGGAAATCAATTTCCCGGCCAGTGCGGATCTTGTTCATGAGTATTGCCGTGTGGACGCTCTATGTGCCGCACCACACCGTTCTGTGGTTGTTGGGGCCGCGGTTGGGAATGCACTGGGCACGGTTTGCCGCACGAATACACTGGCTTTTGTCGTTTGCCGGGGCTCAGCGTGCCGCCCGCCGTACGTTACTGGAAATGGCGCCTTTATTCCGCTGTCGCGAGTCGGTTTCTGAAATCTTGCTCAAGCACCTCGAATTGAAGCACGAGTGTTTTGCGCGGGTGCGTGTCTATGGCTTGCAAGGTGCGGATATCGGTCTCAACAGTATTCACTGGGAAGTGGACGCTTCTCGTCGTGACGTGATCCCTGAGTTTGTAAATCGCGGCCGCGGGTTGATCGTCGTGGGATTTCATGTTGGTTACTTCCAGATGTCCGCGGCGGCACTCTCCCAAATGTCGCCGGGCTGCGACCCGCTCCAACTTCGTTTTCGTGCAGCTCAATGCGTTGAGCACGCTACCACACACGTTGCAAACATCGCGATCCGTAAGGCAATGGAAGCGGATCAGCGATCGGGAGCCACGATTCAATATATCGATGGAAATGCCAGCTTGCTACACGTGCTGCGCGTGCTGAGGCGGGGCGGTTGCGTCGCGGTCGCCGCCGACGGCATGCTGGCTGACGAATTTGTGGAGGTGCCGTTCCTCGACGGTTTTTTGCGCGTGCCAAGTGGCTGGGCACGAATAGCCGCGATAACGCAATCCGATGTTCTGGTCGTGTTCGACCGGCATATCGATCACCGGCGGCGGAGGCTCTCGATCGATGACAGAATTCGCTGCGAAGACAGTTCCACGGAGTCCGTCAAATCGGCGGTGGCCTTGGCGGTTCATATTCTAGAGGAGATGGTGCGGATGGAACCTTGGAATTGGCATCCCTGGTCTCGCTTGCGCAAAGAGATGGCTGCCGACGGTTTGCCACGATACTATCTGCAGCAATTTTTCGCGATGCCTTGCCAAGGAGTGTTTCGTCGGGGTGATCCGTCCGCACTGCACGTGCCAGTCCCTCCAGGCAATTCCGGTCAAATCGCTCGTGATACCGAGCGCCCACGTGTCGCCGTGATCTGCAATTCGTTGACGCCCTACCGCGTGCATTTGCATGAACGAATTGTGGCAGAAGCACCGGAAATTGAACTCTGGTCGTTGGCGACACATGGCAACGCTTACGATCGGTGGTCGAACATCGAGATTCCGCAAGCAATTCGTCCTGTGCATTTCGGTGGTGGCGAACCGACCAATGAGCAGACAAAGATGCGGTATTCGGTGCGCGAATGGCGTAAGGCCGGCCGGATCATTCGCTGGTTGCGTGAGCACCAAGTATCCGCGGTGCTTTGCCAGGGATGTGGCGACATCGGCCGGATGCGAATTCTGAAGTGGTGCCATCGGAACGGGATCCCCTGTTTTCTAACGGGCGACTTCAACGTTCAATCGGACCGCCAAACAGGCATCAAGCGCTGGGTCAAGCGTCAGGTTTATCAACAAGCAGTAGCTTGGTCAGCCGGCTTGATGCCCTGCGGGTCTTCTGGCAAGGCCCTCTTGGACCGCTATGGCGGAGCGACAAAACCCTCCTTTGATTTCCCGTTTATTCCGAACGTGGAGCTTTTTCTTCGGCCAACCGCGGGCGCAATCCAATCCATCCGTGGGCGGCTTGAGTTGCCCGCAAATCGACGTCGGATTGTGTTTTCTGCGCGAATGATGTCGGTCAAACGCCCCGACCTTGCGCTCGCCGCATTCGCTGCTATTGCCAAGGAGCGGCCCGAGTGGGACTTGATTATGCTTGGTGATGGCGAGTTACGATCTCAGCTTGAAATCAGCGTTCCAGCGCAGCTGCGCCCGCGGGTTCTTTGGCCAGGTTTCTTGAACGATCCCTTGGAAGTAGCAGGTCTATATGCCCTGAGCGACGTGCTGCTATTGCCAAGCGACCACGAGCCGTGGGGAGTCGTCGTCGTCGAAGCATCTGCCGCGGGTATGGCCATCGTCGTGTCAGACGTGGTCGGCGCATCGCCGGAACTGGTTCACGAGGGTCGCAACGGCCTCAAGTTTCCGGTAGGCGATCTGGACTCGCTCGCCGCTGCGCTTCGCACCATGACCCATCCCGAGCGAATTGATGTCGCCAAACAGCACTCGCGCGAGGTGTTGCGCGAATGGCTGGCGGTTGCCGATCCCGTTAGAAGTTTTTGCTCAGCGATGTCGCTGTGTTCGGCTTTCGACTCGAAAGATTCGGTTCTCGATCGGACAAGTTTCCGCACAGCTATCGTGGGCTCTACACCACCATTGGCTGCGGGCAAGTCGGAGGCAATCCTCTCTTTCCAGAAGAATTCGCTATGAAAACGAACTTGGTTCGCAAAACTGGTAGAAAGCGCTCACCGCAACAGGCAGATCGCCACCATTCGCGGCGGAGCTTGCGATTCGAGACGCTGGAAGACCGCCGATTGCTGGCCGTCGTGTACCGCATCAATGCGGGTGGGGCAGAATTGTCTGGAACTCCGCTGTGGGAGGCCGACTCAACTGCCAGTCCCTCCATCTACAGTAACTTCGACGAAGGGGGCAACTCGGCAATCAGTACGACTGCGGCGACAATCAATATGTCGCATGCGTCGATTCCCGCCGGTACGCCCATGGCGCTGTTTCAAACGGAACGATTCGACAAGCCTGCGGGAGCCAATCTGCTCTGGGATTTCCCCGTCGCGCCCGGCCAGTATGAGGTTCGGCTTTACTTCGCAGAGACCTTCAGCGGCGCATTCGCCAGCGGTGTACGTGTATTCGACGTCGCCATCGAAGGTGCGACCGTACTCGATAACTACGACATCTTTGCCGACGTTGGCAGCCTGAAGGGCGTAGTCAAGTCCTTCCATGTTACCAGCGATGACAATCTCGACATCGACTTCTTTCGTGTCCTGCAGAATCCGACCATCAAAGGCATCGAGATTCTGACGGTGGAGACCAATACGCTGCATCCGTCGGTCACGGATTTCGACTTCGGCAACGTCCAAATCGGACAAGCCAGTTTCAGGCTGCTGACCCTCTCCAACGACAACGGCGTCGGCGGATCAAACATCACAATCAACCCGGCGGCGGCGGCGCTGACCCCAAGCGGTTCTCCGTTTACCTTCAGCTTTGTTCAATCAACGCCGATCACGCTCGCGCCCGGGCAATCGACCACGGTGACGATCAACTACACACCCATTTCCAGCAATTCGAACTCTGCAACGCTGGCGATTCCACACAGTGCCAACGGTTCACCAATAAATATAGCGCTTTCAGGTGCCGGAGTAACTCAGGTCCCCATCAGTTTCAGCAAGTCGATCCTGGGTAACGCCTCGACCTTAAGCCGACCAACGTCGCTTCAATTTGGGCCCGACGGGCGGCTCTACGTTTCGCAACAGAATGGATTGATTCATGTTTACACTGTTGTCAAAAGCGGAGCCAACGACTACGACGTCGTGAGCGATGGAGTCATCTCGCTCATTCAACAGATTCCTAACCACAACGACGACGGCACATTGAACCCTGGCGTGACCGATCGACTGGTAACCGGTCTGCTCGTTACAGGCACGGCTGCAAATCCGGTAATCTATGTCGGCTCGAGCGATCCACGCATCGGCGGCGGCAGCAGCGGAAACGACACCAACCTCGATACCAATTCGAGCATCATCTCGCGGCTCACCTGGAACGGCAGTGCTTGGGTCAAGTTGGATTTGGTCCGCGGACTGCCCCGCTCCGACGAACAACACGCGCTCAACGGGATGCAGCTCGATGCGGCCACGAACACGTTGTACATCACGGTGGGCGGTAACACCAACATGGGTGCGCCGTCGAACAATTTCGCCTTCTTGCCGGAGTACGCCTATTCGGCCGCTATTCTGTCGATCGATCTCAACGCCATCGGCGACTCGACCTACGACATCCCTACGCTTGACGACGAGAACCGCCCCGGGGTGAACGACGTTAACGATCCCTTTGGCGGCAACAACGGCAAAAACCAGGCGAAGATTGTGCCTGGCGGGCCAGTACAGGTGTTCGCACCAGGCTTCCGCAATCCGTACGACTTGGTCATTACGTCAACTGGCAGGTTCTACACGGTTGATAACGGCCCGAACGCCGGGTGGGGCGACGTGCCCGTCAATGAAGGCCCGGCCGGCAACGCGACGAACGACCCCAACGAGCCCGGCGTCACCTACGGCGACAGCTTACACTTTGTCACCGGTGCAGGCTACTACGGTGGACATCCTAATCCGACTCGCTCCAATCCCAACAACACCTTTAACACGACCAATCCTCAATCCCCCGTATCGGTTGCCAATCCGATCGAGTCGGACTATCTCATTCCCGGAGTGGAGAACGGCGCACTGGAGGTCTATTCCAATTCGACCAACGGTCTAACAGAATATACGGCTACTAACTTTGGCGGCGCGATGCAGGGCGATCTTTTGATTGCCAGCTTCGACAACACGATTAAGCGTGTGAAGCTCAATGCAGCGGGCGACCAAATCGTGTCGAGTGAGAATTTGTTCACCAACGTGGGCTTTCGGCCTCTGGACGTGATTTCGCCTGCGACCGGACCCTTCGCCGGCTCGATTTGGGTGGTTGACGTTGCCCTGGGAACTGTCACGATCTTCGAACCGTCGGACGGCGGCGGAGGCACTCCTGACGACTTGGACGGCGACGGCTACACGAACGACGACGAAATTGCCAATGGCACCGACCCTAACAGCCCGGCCGACTTTCCGCCCGACTATGACGCCGATTTCATTTCAAACCTATTCGACCCAGACGACGACAACGACTCGCTTTCCGATCAAATCGATCCGTTTGCCATCGACGCTGCCAACGGGGCCAATACACCGGTGGGAACGGTCCACAACTGGGAGAACGAAGGGGAAAACCTCGGTGGGATCCTCGGCATGGGCTTTACCGGCCTCATGTCGAACGGAACAGCCATTTACGAATCTCTGTTCGATTCGGAAGGCGTTACCGCGGGCGGTGCAGCGGGCGTGTTTACCATCGACACTGCCTTGTCCGGCACTGCTCGCGGAACTACGAATACACAACAACAAGGCTTCCAATTCGGCGTCAACGTTGGTGGCGAAACGCTTCCTTTCCTTGCCCAAACGAAAGTTCTCGGCGCGTTCAATGGCCTGTCACCTCAAGCGGGCCAGGAAATGGGCCTCTACATCGGCACGGGCGATCAAGACAACTACGTGCAAATCGTGCTCTCCGGCGACGGGGGCGGTTCAATCCAGTTTCTGATTGAGATTAACGGCGTGGCCACGCTCCTCGCCAGCCAAGCGCTGTCGCTACCTGGGCCCGGGGCCATCGATCTTTGGCTGCATATTGACCCGCTCGCCGATACGGTGCAAGCAATGTACTCGACAAACGAATCGACGTTTGTCAATCTTGGTTCTCCCGTAGTGATTCCCGCTTCCTGGCTGGCGACTACGATGGCTGTCGGCTTGATTTCTACGAATCCGGTCGGCAATGGCATGCCAGTCACCTGGGATTCCCTAGGGGTGGTCCGGGACACGGCATTTGGCGACGCGGCAGCCAAAGTGGAACTCTATACCACTGGCAGCATCAACAACTCCAGCACGGCCCGCGTCGATTCATTTCGTATCCACAATAATTCGACCGGTGGCAAGCAAATCCAGTCGGTGACGTTCGACCTCAGCACCACGTTCATGCCCGACATGGTCTTCGATCCCAATGGGACAGCGGGTGATGTGGCGGGCGTTGCATTCATTCCGAACAGCGGCGGGACGGCGACCGGCCAGTCCACCCACTCTTTTTTGAATCCGCGCGATGGAGGCTTTGACAAGCTCCGAGTCGATTTTAGCAATTTTGACCCAGGTGAAACCTTCACTTTCCGCACCGACGTGGATCCGACGAGCGTGAAAGGGTCCGCGCAACCTGGTCCTTCCAACGCCGCCGATATCTCTGGGTTGGAACTCTCGGGCGCGACGATCACGATCCAGTTTAACGACGGCACCAACCTCACAGGACAACTGTTTGCTCTTGCCGAAGGCGCCGACTTCTATCGGGTTCATTCGGAGATTGTGCTGACGGAGGATCCAGTTACGGCGGCTCCGCAGATTAGTCTCCTGGGCGTTCCCACGCCGACGATCGTCACTTCCGCTGCGCAGACCGTGCAGATTAGCGGACCCGTCGGGGCCACGGTGCGACTGCTGCAGACCGAAGTTGCATTGCATCTCGCCAACGTGCCCAACGGTGGCTTCGACATCGATCCCTACGAGGCGAATAAAGTTGTTTTTGTGCGAGACGACGTGGCCGTGATCGGCGCCAGCGGCTTTGCTGACATTCCGGTAACGCTCCGCGACTCGTTGATCGAAGGCGGCCTCAACTACTTCATTGCAGTCATTGACGAAGCCAACGGCCGGACGAGCGCCGTGTCAAACGTTATCAAAGTCGCTTTGAACGATCTACCGCCGGGCAGCGTCGTGAGCAGCAGCCTGTCGATCGCTGCCGCCGACGCCAACAAGAACGAAGGCCACGCTGGCACAACCTCTTTCACGTTTACTGTCACGCGGAGCGTAGGCACCAGCGGCACAACCACCGTCAATTATGCGGTCACCGGCAGTGGCACGAATCCGGCCAATATGGCTGATTTCGCCGGCACCTTTCCTGGCGGTACGGTGACCTTTACAGATGGGCAAACGACCCAGACCATCACAATAAACGTGAGTGGCGACAGCGAAGCCGAACCGGATGAAACTTTTGCCGTTACACTCAGCAATCCATCGGACAGCTCAATAATTACGACTGCCAGTGCGGTTGGTTCAATCCTTAACGACGACCTTCTGGCCGGTGAGAGCGGCTTGCTGGGTGAGTATTTCAACGGGATCTTTCTTACGGGCTCGGTCGGCACAAGAGTCGACGCGACGGTGAATTTTCCGTCTGACTGGGGCAACGCGCCTCCGGGAACGGCCGTCACGGCAGACGACAACTATGCGGTCCGATGGACCGGTCTCGTGGAAACCAGTACCGCTGGCAGTTGGACGTTCTTCACCACCAGCAACGACGGCGTGCGGCTCTGGATCGATGATGTATTGATCATCGACAACTGGACACAACACGCCGTGGTAGAGAATTCCAGCACGGTATCGCTTTCGGCCGGCTGGCACTCAATACGGCTCGAATACTTCCAGAAGGGAGGCGTCGCTGAAATCACGCTCTCCTACCAAGGTCCCGGTCAAGCCAAGACAATCATTCCGCAGGCTAAGCTCAGAACCCCTAATCCGGGCCAGGGCCAATTCCTCATCGTGGAGCCACTGCCGGGTGACTATGATGGCAACGAGATAGTGGACCAAGATGACTACAGCCTCTGGATGCAACAGTTCGGCCAAACCGGCAATGGGTTAGTCGCCGATGGCAATACCGATGGCATTGTCGATAGCGCCGACTACACATTGTGGAGAGACAATCTGGGGTTGATGCGTTTCGCTAGTGACGGTGGTCAGCCGGCTCTGTCGCTTGCGGGCGGTTCGGATTCAGTCGCCGTTTTTTCCATGTCCTCAGACAGCGAGGGAAGCCAGTCCATTCCCCTTACCAAGGATTACATGGTCTGGATGCATGGTCACCAAGCGATTTCCTCGCCAACTGCGATTCTCGGTTCGGCCTCGGCCTTGCCGACACCCCTTTCATTGAGCCACCGCGGATTGTCGCCTCTGGCGGTCGACCTGATACTGGCCGAGAGACGCTTGCTCGGCGCGAGAAAGACTGAATTTTTTGATCAGGTGCCTACAGTAGCGCAGCCTGCCGATCTTGCCGTGGAGCAGTTGTTCGGCCAATCCGAACTGAGCGACGCAGTTTTTCCGAGTCTGCGGGACCGACTAAATCGCAGCGGAATACAGCGGTAACAAGAGCTCAACTTGATTTGACGAGTCCCTTCAACGGCATTATCTGATCCTATCTCTCATCACGAATGGTACAGAATCTGGGGGCAGGTCAATCTCGCTCGCAACTTCTTTTTTTCGCTGCAGCTAGCGCGGCTCGAGCCCTAGCCGCTCAACTGCCCGCTGGGCGACTTCGTGCTGCATGAACAGCCGCCGGCGGGCCGTAATCTTGGCCCATTTAACAGCGTGACAATCACCAGCAGCCACGAGGCCGGCTCCGGAACCGCCCCATGGGAGGCGGCCGCCAGGGCGCTGCCACCCCCCGTGCCGCTGCCGAAAGTTGCGGCCAAGGAGGATTTCCAGAGCGAGAAGTCGCTGCCGTCGATGAGGCCATCGCCGTTGGCATCGGCCCCTGCGCCATGCACGAC
>JBGSUJ010000164.1:0-9759 GCA_041753435.1 Pirellulales bacterium
CCTCACGCAAAATCCGGCGTTCCTTCGCCGTCAGCCGCACAATATACTTCTTGTTCATGGGACACCTCCGTGTTGCCGGAAGTCTCCCACATTCTTCAATCTTCACCAACCCGAACTTCTAGCTGTGACCGGGCACTAGCCACTGGATTCCGTGACCCTGTTCAGCAACAATATTGGCGAAAGTCAGTTTTGCATTTCCACTATTGTTAGCCAACGGAGTGAGCGCATGGTCACCCTCAAGGATGCTCGACGAGTGATTGAAGCCGCGGAAAAGAAGGCCGTCGAGATCGGCCAGCCGATGAACATCGCTGTCGCCGATGCTGGCGGGAACCTTGTGGCCCACGTGCGGATGGACAAGGCCTGGCTCGGCAGCATCGATATCTCGATCAAGAAGGCCTACACTTCGCGGGCCTTCGACATCACCACGAAAGACCTTGCCTCCCACAGCCAAACCGGCGGCCAATTCTTCGGCATTCACGCCTCGAATAGCGGCAAGATCATGATCTTCGCCGGCGGCATCCCGCTCAAGAAAAACGGCGAAGTCGTCGGCGCGATCGGCGTCTCGGGCGGCAGCGGCGAACAGGATCACGCGGTCGCCGAAGCGGGCGCGGCGGCGTTCTAGACAACACTTAAGGCATAGCGCGCCAAGTTCCGCCGGTTTCAACGACTTTCCTAATCTTTGCGCCCTTTGCCCCTAGGCGACTTTGCGCGCCAAACAAACTTGCGTGCCGCCGCCACTAACTCGTCGCCAGGCGGCGGCCAACGGCTAAGTAGATGAAAAAGGCAATGACCTCGCCGCCGCAAATCGGGTTGGATAGAATGTTTGTTAGACGGCGGCGGCCGCACTTCATTATTTGGTCGATGCTATGATGGAAATATAGCATGCCAAGAAAATCCGTGAGTCAGTTAAGGACCTGCGAGACGCGGGGTTCACGCTTGTGTCTGGCGCCGGCAACGGATCTCACCGAAAATTCATGCACGTAAAATACCCGGGCGCCGTGGCTCTCAGCGGCCAGGATGGTGACGACGCAAGGAAGTATCACGAGAAGCAGATTAAGCCTGCCATCGAGAAAGTGGAAAAATGAAACCAATCGACGAATAATATCGATGGGTCGAGTGGAACGACGAAGACCAGGTTTACATTGGCAAGTGCCCCGATTTGATCACTGGAATTCACGGCGACAACCCGGTCAAAGTCTACGAGGAGCTTGGGGAAGTCGTTCAAGAAGTAATCGACCACTTTCAACAGACGGGGCGTGAACTCCCAGCCGCACGAACGCGACCGATGATGGAGGTCTCTTAGCCGATCCAAGGCAATTCCGCCTATCAAAGGCGCGCTGTTTAATGTTGTCGATCGGCAGCTAGATGCGGAGGTTTTTCGACATGCGATGGGCCATTCTAATAACAACGCTAGGTGCGATCCTCTTCAACTTCACATGCTCCGGCAGCTATGTGCGAACCGGCCAAACCGATCATTACACCTACTGGGTAGGCGGTTACAGCACATCTGTTTCATTTGTGTTGTTGGCCGTGACGACATTTGCCGTATTTGGCACGCCGTGGAAGCGGTTACATCGAGCAGCGACGCTCGCATATTTCGTGACTTGGTTTGTGCTGATGGCATTTTCAGCATGGATTATCTCCCATCCCGAAGGTCCGCACATTTCATCAACAATGGCACTTGCCGTGACATTTACCGCTGGAATGTATATGGTCCTTTGCGGTTTGTCGTACGTTGTTGCTCTTACAATTGGATGCCTTCTGCCTCAGCCGCGGTAACGATCAGCGGGCGCAGCATGAAAGCGGCGGCGTTCTAGCCAACAATAGAGAAAAGGCACGCGAAGTCGCAAAGAAGCACAGGTCGCCAAACAACTGACCTGCGTGCCGTCGCTAGCTCGCCGCCCAGTGTGCCGGGTTCCATCGCCACGTGCCGCCCGGCGCGGCTTCCCAACTACCCTGCTTCCAAACCGCCGTCGGCACGACCGACTGGAGATACTCACCCGGCACCCAGACCCACGTGCCGCGCCATTGCCAATAGCCGGGTTGCCAAACGTAGCCCGCCGTCGCGGGCGCAGCCGGGTGCACTTCTTCGTAGAGCGGCGGCAGCGTGATGGGCTTCTGAACCACGACGCCCTGATGGGCGGCCGCCCAGTGACCGGTCTCCCATTGATATTGCCCGCCCCAGTGCTGCCAGTAGCCAGGCACCCAGTAAGCATTAGAAAACGGTGGCTGCACCCACTCGCCGGAGTTCCAGGTCCAACTGTCGGCCGCCCGCTCCCACTGCCCCGGCACCCAGACATACGACGGTGCCGGTGCAGCTGTGATAATTTCCTGCTGCGGTGGTGGCAGTTCAACATACTCGGGCGAAGTGACAAGTGGCGGCGGATTGAGAATCGCTTGTCCGCGAACTGCCAAAGGCCAAGCCATTTCACCCATCAGTATTAGTCCTGCAACTGCTAATTGGAATCGTCGTCTCATGGTGTCTCCACGCGAATTGAAAAGTGCTTCAGGCCCTACTCCGTAGGGGCACAATCTGTTTTGCAGGCAATCTATTCCACTTCTCTAGTTCTGGTAAACGTCACTCTGATTTTCTCACAAAAACCGGCTTTTCGCGTAGCGGGAAGCACCTTGGCACCTGCTCCAAAGGTCGCTAGAATACAAGGCTTGCCAACGGGTCACCGTCCAAGTGCGTGACGCCCCTTCCTGGCGATTTGTAAATTCTTCCCCTACCCAAGATACACACGAGTTCGAGTATGGCTTATTCCCGCGACTCTGGCCCCGGCGGCGGCGGTGGTTACCAAAACAAACGTAAGAGCAATATCAAGCGGGCTCCCAAGCGCGATCCGATTTATATCGACGGCCAGGCCCCGCGCCCGATGTACGTCGATTACAAAGATCTTGACCTCTTGAGCAAGCTGACCAATCGTCACGGCCGTATTGTCAGCCGCCGCAAAACGGGTTGCCATGCTGCGAGTCAGCACGCGGTCGCCCGCGCGATCAAGCGGGCCCGCTTTATGGCCCTGCTGCCCTACGTGGGCGACTGAGAATGGTTGAGGGTTAGAGTTGAGTGTCTAGTATTCCTGCCCTCAACCATCAGTTCCCAGCACTCAACCCTCAACAATGCCCACTCCCTTTCACACCTCGCGCCTTGTCGAATTCTCCGACACCGACATGGCCGGGATCATGCATTTCTCGGCCTTCTTCCGCTACATGGAAGCCGCCGAGCATGAATTGCTCCGTGGCCTCGGCTTCAGTGTCTACACCGAAGTCGACGGCGTGCCGATCAGCTTTCCGCGTGTTGCTGCTTCCTGCGAGTACGCTTCGCCCGCTCGCTGCGAAGAGGTGCTCGAAATCGCCGTCACCGTTCGCCGCGTCGGCCATAAGAGCGTGACCTACGGGTTCGACTTTTCCCACTCAGGTCGCAATGTCGCCCACGGCGAAATGACCAGTGTTTGCTGCCGCGTCGCACACGCCCAATCGCCTGAATCGATCCCCATTCCCAACGCCTTCGCCAACAAACTCCGCGAACTGACCTAAACTCGCAGTCTTTTGCATCCCGCCATTCCATCGGCAGGTAGGCTGGCTCGGTGAGTTCTTCGTCGCACCGGCAAAGCGATCTTCCAGCACTTGGCCCGGCGCGCCTTTCCGCAGACAATAAGGCTATGGCACTGCCACCTGCCGAATTCGATCTTTTCGTCCAGCACATTGCGAAGGAGTACCCCACTCCAGGTGAGCCGCTGCGTGTGCTTGCTGACGTGTCGCTTCAGCTCAATCGCGGCGAGAGCCTCGTGATCCTCGGTCCCAGCGGTTCCGGCAAAAGCACCTTACTGGCGATCCTCGGCACGCTCGAACTGCCCACCGCCGGCAGTGTGCGGCTATTGGGGCAAAATCCGTTCGAGCTCGACGAAGCCTCGCTGGCTCAATTCCGCAGCCGGCAAATCGGTTTCGTCTTTCAGGAGCATCACTTGCTTCCGCAATGCACGGTGCTCGAAAATGTGCTTGTCCCCTTCCTTGCCGATGGCGTCGCCACGCATCTCGACGAGCAGCACGCTGCACATCTGCTCGACTGCGTCGGCCTTTCCGCACGACTCGATCACCGGCCTGCCGAACTTTCTGGCGGCGAACGCCAACGCGTTGCCATCGCCCGCGCGCTCGTCCGCGAGCCCACCCTGCTTCTAGCCGACGAACCCACCGGCAACCTTGACCGCACAACCGCTGAATCGATCGCCGAACTCTTGCTTGAACTACAGGCCGAGGCGAATACGATCCTCATCGTCGTCAGCCATAGCACCGCTCTCGCTAGCGCGCTTGGTCAGCGGATGGAACTCGAAGCAGGAATACTGGTTTCCAGGGAGTATCACGTTCCATGAACACCGACATCGCTTTGCTGATCTCCCAGCTCGAAGGTCACGACGCGGCACAACAAGTTGCGGCTGCCGAGAAGCTCGCGCAACTCGGCCCTTCGGCACAAGCGGCCGCCGTCGCTCTCGTGCGAACGATCGGATTGCCGGATGAAGAAGTTCTCGAATTCTGCACGGCCGCGCTCGAAGAAATCGGCCCGCCTGCTGCCGACCAAATCAATCTCCTGGCCGCCTTGGTCGGCGACTGTTCGAGCGATATCGCGTATTGGGCAGCCACGCTTTTGGGCCGGGCCGGAACGCTGTCGGCCACGGCCGTTCCCCAACTTGTGCAGGTCCTGGAGGGCGAAGCCGACCTTCCTGTCCGCGAGCGCGCCGCCTGGGCACTCGGCGAAATTGGCCCTGCCGCCAAGCCTGCGGCCCCCGCACTCCAATCCGCTGCCAACACGAACGATGCCCGCCTCGCTCGGCTCGCCAAGAAAGCACTCGAATCGATCGGTGAGTAGAATACAGATGAAGATGTATGCGTAGGGTGGGTCGAGGACCGAGACCCACCAACCTTGCTCGCCGCATTGCGATGAAAATCACCACCATCCCCCAAGTCTATCGCAACGCCAATCGCTGGCGCGAGATCCTCACAATCCTCAGCAAATACGGCCTCGCCGGCTGGATCGGCCGCTTCGATATTCCCGTCATCGGCGGGATGCTCAAAAATCGTGCTGGCGAAACCCTTGCCCATCTCAGCCGCGAGACTCGCATCCGGCTAGCCATCGAAGAGCTCGGCCCGTCGTTCATCAAGCTTGGCCAAATCCTCAGCACTCGCCCTGACCAAATTGGCGGATCACTTGCAGACGAGTTGCAGAAACTACAAACCAATGTGCCTGCAGAAGACGCCGATGCCGTCCGCAAGACGATCGAGTCGGAACTCGAAGCCCCGCTCGACCAGTTATTTGTCGACTTCGAAACCACACCTCTCGCGTCCGCCTCGATCGGCCAGGTCCACCGTGCTCGGCTTCCCAACGGCGCGGATGTTGTTGTGAAGGTGCAACACGCCGGCATCGAGCGGAGTATGGCGGTCGACCTCGACATCCTAGCCGGCCTCGCCCAACTAGCCGAAATGCTCCCCGAGCTTGCCCCGTACCGCCCGCAGGCGATGGTTGCCGAGTTCCGTCGCGTAGTCCGTCGCGAACTCGACTTCGCCCGCGAAGCCCGCAATCTTCAGCAGTTTGCCCGCAACTTCCGCCGCAATCACCACGTTCACATTCCGCGTACCTACCCCGAGCTTTCCACTCAACGCGTGCTCACCATGGAGTGGCTCGACGGCTGGCGGTTCTCCGATCCCGCGCTCGGCCAAGAGTCGCAGATCGACCTCGCGCTCGTCGCACGTCACGGTGCCGAGATGTATCTCGAAATGATCTTCCAACACGGCTTCTATCACGCCGACCCGCATCCGGGAAATCTGATCGTACTTCCCAACGGCGCTATCGGGCTGTTGGACTTCGGCATGGTTGGCCGACTCGACGAACAGGTGCGCGAAGACATCGAAAGCATGCTCTTGGCAATCATCTCGCAAGATGCCCAACTACTGACTTCGCTTGTCATGCGTCTCGGAGCCGTGCCGACCGGCTTGGACGAGGCCGCGCTGAGCGTCGATCTCTCCGAGTTCGTTGCTCACTACGGGAATCAACCGGTCGATGCCTTTGACCTCGCCGGCGCGCTCACTGAAATGGTCGAAATTATCCAGCGCTACCACATTGTGTTGCCATCGTCGCTGGCGATGTTGATTAAGGTACTGATCATGCTCGACGGCACCGGCCGGCTGCTCGCCCCTCACTTCAGCCTGATGGAGCTCGTCGAACCTTATCAGCGCAAACTGCTCCAACGCCGTCTCTCCCCGGCCCGCCAGATGCGCAAAATGCGGCGGATCTTTTCCGAGCTCGAACAACTTGCCGAAGTTCTCCCCCGCCGACTGCGCGATATCTTGCAGCAAGTCGACGCCGGCAAGTTCGACGTCCACCTCGACCACCGCGGCCTCGAACCGTCCGTCAACCGACTGGTGCTCGGCATGATGACCAGCGCGCTCTTCCTCGGCTCGTCGCTGCTACTCGCCCAGCACGTCTGGCCGATCCGCGAAGTCAGTGCCCCCGGCGTCGTCGGTATGGCGCTGTGCATGTTCCTCGGCTGGCGACTCCTCAAAGCCATCAGCAAATCGGGCCGACTCGACAGCCGGAAATAGCCGAAGTACTGGTCCGGAACTTGGAATTAGTTCCGGCAAAGTTCCTGCTCACTCACTTGAGTTGACAGCCTAGGCCGAATCGCCGACGATATTCCTTGGCACCGTGCTTTCGCTCCCTCAAGGGACGATTTGTATCGCAGCGACTGGGCACTCGCCCCGATAATCGGCGGCACGATTTCTCTCCTGCGGAGTAGACGCGGCAGGGTACCAATAATACAGTGGGCATCAGCCAACCACGTGGCCAATAAGGCCCTCCAGATACAACAGAATTGACAATAGAATGCCGAAACAGGGCGACTAGCTCAGTTGGTTAGAGCGCTACGTTCACACCGTAGAGGTCACAAGTTCGAATCTTGTGTCGCCCACTCCGCTCATCACGAAAACGCTGGACATATCAGATTCTTCGGCGTTCGAGCGAGTTGCGTTTTCTCCTGAACCTTCCTGATCGCTGCTGGTCGCAGCTAAGCGCATAGTCTGGCGGGTAGGATCTCCAGTCGCACGCTCGAAGTCGGCATCGGTCATGTGCAGATCATGTTTGCGGGCGGACGTGCGACCGCAGCCGGCACGATCAACTGACTGAGGTTTACGAGGGGAGTCGTCAGTCGCCTCGGCAGTTTTTCATTTTCTTAACCGGAATGAGTGCAAGCTGCATGCTAGAGCAAATAGCCACAATAGGTAGCTCGCCGGTTCTGGAACTACTTGGCCAGAGAAGTATTGCAAGGCCCGAGACCAGGCCTCGTTGCCGATTAGGTGGCCGAGGAATCGGCCCGGAAGGTCATCCGCTGCTGGATGAATCCCCCCCCAGATGCGCGAGAGGGCGGCCTGGTCTGCAGCATCGAAATACGTCGCCCATTGCAGATCAAACGCTGCCGTCGGACCGTACTCAAAGTCGAGTCCTGATCCAGTCGGAATGTGATATCCGCCCAGGCCTCCGGGGAAGTAAGGCGTGCCGGTTAGCAGCGCCAGGATTTCCGCGCCGGTTCGGCTGAAGGTCGAGTGACCAGATAGGTATCCAGGAAACGGCGGCGTCACAAAGCTGCTCAATTGATAGGGCATCCAGTTCTCCGCGAGAATCCAGTCGACGCCGCCGATTTCCGACGGGTCGTCGAACGGCGCCGTACCGGCCACCGCACCGGTCCAAGCACGAACCGCGATCTTGCCCTCGCTGCCTGCC
Source organism: Pirellulales bacterium (assembly GCA_041753435.1). GTDB lineage: Bacteria > Planctomycetota > Planctomycetia > Pirellulales > Lacipirellulaceae > DASYDU01. The sequence continues at coordinate 7,769 of JBGSUJ010000164.1, forward strand.
AGATGCGCGTGACGCTCTCCAGGGGCCGTGCTAGCGAGCGTGATTACTTCCACCAGATTCGATTCAAGTGGCAAACCATCCGGATGATACGCTGGACCGCCCGGGTCCGAGGACTGGCCAAGCTGGCCCATGTACCGGACAAACGAAATCGGCCGCGATGAGTCGTAAACACCTTTGTGATTCCAAGCAGCGATCGCGGCGTCATGCAGGCCGCCATTGAGTGCGATCATGCTCTTAATATCCCACTCCAGGTCACTGACGACAGGACCGTTACCGCCGATCTGTTTGGGAATGCCCAACAATTCCATTTGGTCGGTTACTGCATTGCGTAATTCGTTCCAGTGTCCGGGCGGTGCCGTCGAGCGTGGGCCGTCGGCCCAGAATTCGGCCATCACGCGGGCAAAGTCCGCTTGCTTCACCATTTCAGGCATGTACGGCAATCCTGTAGCCGGATTTACCTCGTAGCCCACCTGATCGTAGCTCCCCAGCGGACTGTTACCGCGCGTGGCGGGCGAGATGTCGATCATCACGTCGTCGTTTGGATCCAATTGCGACGAAAAGCGAATCATCTCCAGCGCTTGTTGTTTAAACTCAGCATCCTGCGCGCCTCCGAGTTGTGGCGGCGGGCCTTGGTCGTGGTACACGCCGTTCGGGCTGCGGTCGGCCGCCGTCATTGCAAACGGAGTGACATTTCCCCAGAACGGTGTCAGGTTGACCTGCGTGGCTTCGTTGATAGGCCGGCCGAACTGGTCGATGCGCCCCCCTACAAATTGCAAAGGTTGCCAACGATTCGGATCGTTCATTACCGTGCCGGGATTATCAAACGTCAGCGGATCGTTCACTGGCTCATACATTCCTGGCGGATTCGCATACTTGCCGACTTCGTTGGCGCCATCGGCCAAGCCTTGAAAAATCACCGATTGAGCAATCCGATTGCCCAGTGCGGCCGGCGAGTCGCCATCCGTCGAGGTGAAGTCAGGGTTATAGCCCAGGTCGAGCATCTGCTGACGGATGTCGATAAACGTCTCGAACGCCCCCGGGCCATTGCCGGCCGGACCGAACACGAAACGATGTAAGATAATGTTGTAGGCGGCATGGCTGATGGCTTGGTCCCGCGCCGCCGTCATGTCGCCGCCTCCACCGACTCGCTCAAGATGCATGATCTGTGCCGCGGTCGGGTCGAACGCCGACCAAGTATCGTACATCGCGGCCGAAAGATAATACAGATTCCGAGCGTGAACCGTTGGGCGTGCCGTATCAATACTAATGGCGTGAAGCAATTGCTCATTCCAGATGCGAGCGACGGTCAGATCGGCCAGGGCCATCGTTGTGTTGGATAAAGCAACGAGCGCGGCAAGCCATAACAAAGCGAAGGTGTGGCAAGACGATCGATAAAAGCACTTGATCATGGGAGCGATTTCAAAGTGAGTCAGTTGAATTAATTCAGGATACGGCAAATAGGTAATACTAGCGGCTACTAGAGGCACGAGGGACAAAATACGCCTGTGGACAGAGTACGCCCGTGGACCGGGGCACGCAGATTGCGGAACCAGGCACCAGCGCCAAAACATCGACGTGCCCTACCGCGGCACGTCATTGCCGGTCATCAAATGCTGGCTGGTCGTTGGCGAACTGCCAATAGAACTTCATTAGCTAACCGAAAAGCACAGGCAGAGTGCAAGCATGAACCTGCTCCAGGTTAAGCATAATTGCTGCCGACACAAGGGTCAACAAGTGCGCACTTCGAGTCCAGGGGGGCGCTGCATGAACAGCCGCCGGCGTGCCGTGAATCTTGGCCCATTTAACAGCGTGACAATCACCAGCAGCCACGAGGCCGGCTCCGGAACCGTCCCATGGGAGGCGGCCGCCAGGGCGCTGCCACCCCCCGTGCCGCTGCCGAAAGTTGCGGCCAAGGAGGATTTCCAGAGCGAGAAGTCGCTGCCGTCGATGAGGCCATCGCCGTTGGCATCGGCCCCTGCGCCATGCACGAC
>JBGSUJ010000165.1:0-25732 GCA_041753435.1 Pirellulales bacterium
GCGTGGCTGTGTATCGCCTGAAAACGGCCTCCTCAACGGCGCTGCGCCGTCTTTGCGGACACTTGTTGAGGCGGTCGGCCGGCGATAAGCTGTTGTCATAGCAGGAGTTCCGCCGGGGAGTAGAGCGGTGGCAAGCATGTACTATACGTCGGCACACAATCTAGTTCCTGCCTGTCAAGTACTATGCGGCGCTGCGCCGTAGAATTCTCGTTAGGCCGAAGCAAGGAGGTACGACAGTGGCTGGGTATTCAAAGCTCTACGTGGTGGGTGGTCTCGGAGGTTTCATGGGCGCCGATGGAGTCAATCCAGTCGAGTTCCTGGTCCTTGTTGGTGACGCGGATCGCCAATGGCTCGAGCCCCACTACTTCGACAGGTCGATCATGCCCATCGGCAGGCTTCAAGTCATCGTGCCTGCTGGGCCAGACCACCCGGACTCATTGCTGGATGCGTGCATCGCCTTTTGCCCTCGGCACTTCAGGTCCTGTCCGTCGCTGGCGGAAGTCGAGTCGGCACTTCAGGACGCGGACCGACTTGACTTCGACGCTCGTCCTCAAGAAATCCCAGGAGCGTGGGCCGGGCTGCGCGAGGAGGCGAGACCGTTGCTTGCTGCAATGAATATCTGGCGTGCGGACCTCGTTCCGATTGAACGGACGTAAGCAATGGAACACCCACCGAATATTGACCGGCCCTTCTTCGCCTACGGCCTTTTCAGGCCTGGCCAGTTGGGCTTCTTCCAACTACGTGATCTCGTCAGTAAGGTTACTGATCTAGCACGGGTTGCGGGAAGCTTGCGGCTGCGCGACGGTCTACCGATCATCGATTCGTCAGGACACGGACTCGTCAAGGGTGCGCTGGTGACATTCTTGCCTGAACGCGACGTGGAAGCGTACAACCGCATATCAGCCATGGAGCCAGACAAGCACTACCGCTGGCACGAAGCCCAAGTCGACGGCAAACCTGCAAACGTGCTGGTCGGTCGGTCTCCAAAGAAAGGCAGCGTGCCGTGCGAGGAGGACGAGTGGAACGGCTGGAATGACCCGCTTTTCACAGCAGCCCTGGACGTGGTGGAGGAGACACTCAAATCTCACAAATCTCAAGAATTCGACCCGAGTCTGAGGTCTCTGTTCAGACTGCAAATGGCATACCTCCTACTGTGGTCCTCCATTGAGCGCTACGTCTCGCTGCGCTACCACCTTGGCAATAAGGTCACGGAGAAGGTCGGCCAACTCGCACACGAATCGGCATTTGCTGAAAGCCTTCGGCAGTACGTCGAGGGTTGCCGCGAAGTCTATCGTGCTGATCGGCCCGGCCAGAAGGAAGTCCTTGATCCGAAGTCGCCGGACAAGGCTGTCCGCTACTACTATCAAGTGCGGTCCAACATCGTTCATCGGGGCAAGGGAGTAGTCCGGGACTACGATCTACTCAAGAACTCCCTGACAGAGCTCCTGCCGATATTCCGTAAGGTGTTGAAAGCGGCTGAAAAGGATGCTGGCCACTCGGCCTAACTTCTTAAGGATTGGAGTTCGCGGTGCTCCACCACTGCTCGCGTATGCGTTTCCCATAGAAAATCGCCAGGAGCGATTACTCGCTATTCAGCCGCCAGAGCATACAGTCCCTGATGCCGAGCAACTCCTATAGGTGGCCAGCACTCTTCCTGTAGAGTAAGATTGAGCATATTGAATATGTAAGTTCCCCTACGTCTCGTACGAGGGCAAATGCAGAATGCCGACTATTCCAGACATTTCTGGACCCTATCGATTGTTCTTTTACAGCTTCGATTGCAACGAACCAAAACATATTCATGTGCGTCGTGAGCGAATGACTTGCAAGTTTTGGCTTGAACCAGTAGCTCTCGGTACAAGTAGCGGATTCAGGGCAAATGAACTCAACTGTATTCGCAAGCTGATCCTCGATAATTTGGATCGTATTTTGGAGGCCTGGGATGAACACTGTGGTGAGTAGTGTGCCGCGGATGATGACAATGAATGTTACGGAGGATTTAATCATCGCGGACCTTGAGGATGGTCGCACTATTAGCGTCCCGCTTGCATGGTCTTGGCGGTTGTCCGGAGCAACTCCAGCACAGCGTAATAACTTTGAGATCATTGGCAATGGAGAGGGAGCCCATTGGCCTGACGTCGATGAAGACATCAGTATTCAAGGAATGTTGTTTGGCGTGCCTGCACGCCCTCCCAAGAAGCAGACAACCGCATCGCATCTGGGCATAACAAAGCGCTGAACCTGACCGCGAACTACATCGCGGATCTCATCAAAACTTTCGTCGCGGCAGGTTAGCTTAGGCGTTATTTGGCAAGATCGCTCCCAAGCCTATGAGCACACCGAAAGGAACACGCTGCCGAAAGATTACCCTTGCTGCCGATGGATGCATCCACGTTTACAGCAATGACGATCAATTGGTGATTCAACTCCGCCGAACAGTCCCAACCGAAGACGACATACTTTCTCCATCGTTCAAAATTGCCGTCCCCTTGCGCCCCAACGAAGCACTTGAACTTGCCAGCGAACTTCTCGCGGTCGCGTCGTCTCGTGTTGACCGCCTGCGCATTGGAGACGCCAAATGACTCGCAAACAAGAACCCCAAGGATGCCTTTTCGTCATCCTAAAACTTCTTGGGCTTGCACCGACAACTGATTCCGCCGAGGTTCAACTTCCATATCAACGAAAAGACTATTTGCTCACCAAGGCGGAACGATCATTCCTTGGTGTTTTGCAAAATGCCGTCGCCAATCGATACCTCATATTTGCCAAGGTGCGATTGGCTGATCTCGTGTTCCTCCCAGGCGGCACCGAGAAACGGCAATCGCATTTCAACCGCATTCAATCAAAGCATATTGATTTCGTCCTGTGCGATCACGATGTCGTCCGTCCATTGCTTGTGATAGAATTGGATGATTCGTCGCACAATCGCACCGCTCGCCAAGATCGTGACGTGTTCGTTGACTCTGCCCTCGCCGCCGCCGGTCTCCCTATTCTTCACGTGCCCGCACGTGCCAGCTACAATGTCCAAGAATTGGCAAACGCGATTCAACAGGAAGTACAAGCGTAGCGAAAGCCAAATAACAAATCGGTGAACGGGAGGGCTCGGCGCAGTCGGCCCTGAATTCAGAGTTCTCTCCTCGCCCCCCGTTACCTCAGTCGTTCGCTGGAGAAAATTCTAAGAAAGCATTTCCCCTCGTGTCATAATGAATATGAAGAACCAAACGATAGCCGTAATGATTTCGCTGCTTTTCTCGCTTCCTTTGTTTGCGGGGGATTTGATCAAGCCAGAGAGCATCTTGGGGAAGCGAGAGCTGTGTATCTCTGATGGTTCCTCGATCTACATATTTTCTCCAGACAAGACGTTTCGACTTGAGCCGATTGGCATGAGCGGACGAACAATCAAAGGCACTTGGACGAGTGATTCTGACGGAATCCATATCGTCGGGCAATGGTCATGGATCAACGGCCTTTCGACGAATGATGATTTTCGAGAGATGGATATTCACATAGGATCATTACAGGACAACACCCGCGATCAGACCTCCATGCTTACCGCGTCCAAACACAAGATTTACGAATGCTATTTTCTAATTGAGCGCGTAGAAAAGAAAAAGAAAAGCGAACAAGGCGGTGGTGGACAACCGGCTACCCGCTCCGAGTCGAAATGAGCCTCGTGACTGCAACCTTTTCTCTGTTGCGGAGTGGCGCTCCCGGTAGCCGGTGCCACACCTCGACGTTAGGCGGCTTCCGTTCAATGACAGCCAGCAAGAAAGCTCTTCTCACGGTCGGCTGTCTAATCGGAGGCGCGGCAATTCTTTTTGTGGTAATCGTGGCGGCTTTTTACTTTAGCGTGGTCTTGACCGTGATGAAGAAAGCTAGCCCGGACGGACAACACACTGCGAAGCTTGTGCGCATTGATGGTATCGACGTTAACTTCAAAGTAATCGTCGACGGTCGGCGCGTTTACAGTTCGCCAGACTTTGCCCCGGTGAGCGCTGATTTTCGCGAGCAAATTGTATGGGATGAAGATAGCAATTCCGTGGTGCTGGAGGTTGGCGGCAGGCGCATCTTTGGTTATCAGGCTGCTGAACAGCGAGAGATGTCAGATTCAGAGCTTCTTAATGTTCGGTTCACGCCCTTCACTGAATTGGGTTTTGAGGGCAAACTACCCAGTGAAACAGTTGACACATGACCATGCCGCCTAACTTCTTAAGGATTGGAGTTCGCGGAGCCGAACTCCAATCCTTGGTTCAACAAGGCGCTGCAGTTGACCCGCCAGACCTTTGGGCGGTTTGGCGTTTTTCATGTGTCGCGGGTATACTGCGTGCAGTCGCTTTCCCTTCGAGGGCGGGCAACTGAGCTTGATCGTAAGGGCACTTTGGCGGAGTTTTTTCGGCAGTTCGCATGTCGTTGTCGGATCTGATCATGATGCTATAATTGCTGGTTTCTGGAAGAATTCGACATGACGACTGCTGATCTCGCCCCTTTTTCGCCGCCATCAACGAAGCTTGATGACTTCTTACCTGGGTGGACGCACACTCTGGGTGACCTACAGACTACGATTCCAGAGCTGGCAAAAGACGCCAGGCGTTTGGCAGAACTCGACTGCGCGATCGGTGAGATTCCGACACTGCACCGCAGTGTTCACGGTGACGCGAGACTTTTATCAGGGATCGAGCACAATTCGGTTCATCTTGTCCTGACATCGCCTCCCTATTGGACGCTTAAGGAATACCGCGATTCCCAGGGACAAATGGGGCACCTCGAAGATTACGATCATTTTCTCATCGAGTTGGACAAAGTCTGGCGGCGCTGTTTTGATGTGCTCGTCCCGGGCGGCAGACTAATCTGCGTCGTCGGGGACGTGTGCCTGTCTCGTAGAAAGAACAACGGTCGCCATACGGTTGTTCCGCTACATGCTTCGATTCAGGAACATTGTCGCGAAATCGGCTACGACAACCTTGCTCCGATCATCTGGAACAAGATCGCAAACGTTGTTCACGAGGTTGAAAACGGTGGTGGTGGGTTTCTCGGCAAGCCTTATGAACCGAATGCTGTGATAAAGAATGATATCGAATTCATATTGATGGAACGAAAACCTGGCGGATACCGAAGCCCAAGCAACGCGGCACGATTGCTCAGCATCATCTCGGGCGACAATCACAAGGATTGGTTTTTGCAAATCTGGTCCGGCTTGACCGGCGCATCAACACGTCATCATCCGGCGCCGTATCCCGAAGTTCTCGCGGACCGATTAATTCGCATGTTCAGCTTTGTTGGCGACACGGTACTTGACCCGTTTTCCGGAACTGGCACGACGACGATTGCAGCAATCGCGTGCGGGCGAAACAGCATTGGATACGAAATCGACGACCATTACGTATCCCTAGCGCGTCGTCGAATCTCGGATAAGACAAATGACTTTCTCTCTCATGCAGTCTTGGAGACGTTCGACTTATGCTGAGCGAGCGTCGCATCGAAAGCGGCATTACCAATGCCGTACGACATTTCTGGGACACTCGGTCTGGCCAAGCCAAGAAGCAGCAGGATGCCGGGCGATCCGATCAAGGGTCTCGTGGTGCTGTTACTGGCGGCAAACAGTTGAACGGCTTTGTTCTTCTTGTACGCGACATCATCAAAGACGGTGGATTGTCTGAGAGCTGCATTCACACCTCCACAAGTCTGGAATTGCCGGGATACTTTCGGCCCGAGAAGAAATGGGATTTGATAGTCGTTGATGGCGAGGTGTTGGTTGCGGCAATCGAGTTCAAATCCCAGATTGGCCCTTCCTTTGGCAACAACTTCAACAATCGTTCCGAAGAGGCAATCGGCACGGCCCAAGATATCTGGACGGCCTATCGTGAGGGAGCATTCTCGACTTCGGACCGACCATGGCTCGGCTATGTGATGATGCTTGAAGATTGCCCACGATCGACATCACCTGTGTCCGTTCGCCAACCACACTTTCCGGTCTTTCCTGAATTCGTCGATGCCTCATATTCCGAGCGATACCAATTGCTGATGACCAAGCTCGTCCGCGAGCGACTCTACGATTCGACATGTTTCCTGTTGTCTTCGCGAATGACCGGGTCGAAAGGGCGGTGTACTTTTCCGGACCCAAACCTGTCGTTCGTTCAACTAGCGGCGTCGCTTTCTGGTAAAATCACTTCGCACCGCAATGCAAAACGAGGACGAACAAACGCATGAACCGGAGCGGTGAATCGCGCGGAATCTGAATAGACCATCGCTCGTCGCCGCCCGATTATGCTGGACGTTCGGCGGAAAGCAAGGGAGAAAAACATGCATCGTGTCTCTCTCCGAATCTTCGTGCTGGGGTTTCTTGCCGCGGCTCCGGCTCCCGGGCATGCCACGATCCTTCTTTTTGACCAGGAGCGCGACGCCGCGGGCCAGACGACGGTGGTCCCGACCTCGAGCGGCGGCAGGCTGCCCGGTGACTACGGCGATCAGGTGACGGGCTCGGTGATGGCCGTTCCTGGTGGCTTCTTCACCTACGGAGACGGGGGCGAAGGCTTAACTCCCGATGTGAGCGTAGACATTTTCTCGGCCGCGGCGACCGCGACTGATCCCCGCGTCAAGCTGTGGCAGACCGGCTACGGGGATCTCGTCAACGTGATCTTTGCCGAGGGGCCTGGGACGGCCGGCGCTCCGCTGCTCAGTGCGCGGTTCACGGCCGCTCCCGGCTATGCGGTCGATCTGTACGGCTTCGAGCTGGCTGGCTTCGGCCAGGATTACGTCATCGCTGGCGTCTCGGTCTTCGCAGGGGCGACGACGCTGTTCTCCGAGGCCAACGTTCTGGTAGAGGGCGACCTATCGGGCCCGCGCCACACAACCTTCGCGTTCGCGACGCCGCTCTCAGCGCCCGAGCTGCTCCTGCAGGTCGACCTCTCGAATCTGGCGTCTGGCATCCAGGACAATGTCGGGATGGACTCGATCCGCTTCGGTCAAACGCCACCCCACATCGTGCCTGAGCCATCGATTTTCCAGATCTTGGTTGCGATTGGCCTGTCGTGCACTTTCCAAAGGCGACGCAAAATATCTCGCTGAGGTGGACCCCAAAAACTGGACAGCCTGATAAGATGGACGTTTCCCCCGTTGGCAGGGGGCGATCAGGAGGTCTGGAGGATGTCGAGGAAGCGACGGAGTTTTGGTTCGGCGTTCAAGGTGCATGCTTCCCTTTGGAGCATATCATTCCGGCGTCGCGCGGCGGGGCACTGACCTGGAGAATATGGCTTGGGCATGTCCTGGTTGTAATCTTCTCAAGTCGGATCAAGTGGAAGTACCCGACGCCGCAAGCAGCTTAAGCGTTCCATTCTTCCACCGTTATCGCGTAGCGCTCGTGGTCGCGCCACAGGCCGGCGATCTGGAGATATCGCGGCGAGAATCCTTCGCACCGGAAGCCGAGGGATTCGACCAACCGCTTCGACCGTGCGTTCGTCGGCTGGATGTTGGCTTCGAGGCGGTGCAGGCCGAGAGTGGTGAAGGCTTCGGTGAGGACGAGCTGCATCGCCTGGCGCATCAATCCTTGGCCGGCGAAGGGGACGAAGGCATAGAAGCCCAGGTACGCCGACTGAAACGAGCCGCGGAAAATTTCGCTGAGGTTCAAACAGCCGACCAGATCGCCTGTGGCTTGAGCGGCAACGTAGCTGATGTTGCGGTCGCTGTGGTATTTTTCGATGTAGGCACGAAAGGCGTTGGGGGTTTGGGGCGGTGAAACCCAGTGAGCGTGCAAGGCGCGGCTCTTGGCCACCGCGGCGAGAAACCGCGGGGCATGGCGATGCTCAAGGCGTTCGAGGGTGATGCTCATTCTCAGGATGGCCATGGAGGAATCGTATGGCAGCAGGCAGAATCGTCGTAGCTAATTTGGTATAAAGAGGTGCCACGACAAACACAAGTGATTTGGAGAAGCCAGGCATGTCCGACACGGAACCGACCCCCGCCATCCCACCGGCTGCGCCTTCGCCGGAAGAATTGACGAAGGCCTTTAAGGCGTTCAAGAAGCGGCTCAAGCTGACGCAGCTCGACTTCGATTCGCGGATCGGCGCGAGCCCGCTGAGCGGCCATGCGTCGGGGATCGTGGCGATCTCGCCGCCGCGCGAATATCCGCGTGCGGTGTGGGAGGCACTGGTGGAGCAGGGGAAGCTCAAGCGGGCGAGCCAGGGACAGTATGAGCTGGCTTGAGCCGAACGAGTATTGCCACTATTCTCCATTGCAGCGATAATCGCAGGATGAGCATGTCGCATGATCAGTTCATCGAGACGGCCCTTTCTCTCCCGCCGACCGAGCGTGCTGATCTTGCTTTTCATTTGTTGCAAAGTCTCGAAGAGCCTGGCGAGGAGATTTCTGCAGAAGAATTTGGCGAGGAACTGCGCGGACGCCTCGCGGCGTATCGACGTGGGGAGCTGAAGAGCTTCAGTCTGGAAGAAGCCCGCGCGATTATCGAAGGGCGTCTTTCGCCGGGGGCTCGGGAGTGAGAGTCCGAGTGCTCTCTCCCGCGATAGAGGAAATTGCCCAGGCGGCAATTTGGTTCGATTCGTAGCGGGCAGGGCTGGGGAACGAGTTCTGGCGCGAGATCGATTCAACTTTGGCTCAAATCGGGGAGAATCCCCTGCGTTTTGGCAAGAGCGACTTTGCCAGTACCGAATTTGAATTCCGCTCGGCGCTCATTCGGCGGTTTCGGTACATCGTTCACTTTTCGATTGAAATAGGTGAGGTGCAGGTGGTCGCCGTAGCGCATGCGGCTCGCAAGCCTGGGTATTGGCTGCGCCGCGTCAAGAAGTGAGCGGCGCAGTATTGTTGGGAGATACCGCTGGCTACTGTCGTGCCACCGGCTCTTGGACGAGCACGAGCCAGCCGGTGTCGCGGGCGGGTTCGTCGGTGGGGCGATCGACGACGCGTTCGATGGCGCCCCAATAGAGATTTGCGCCGGTGACGGCCGGGTCGCGGTAGTCGGAGAGAAAGAAACTGCTGCCGTTGGGCGCGTCATTGTTCTTGTCGAGTGTGGCGTCGATGCGGGCGAGCAGTTCCTGTCCGACCCAGGCGGCCACGCCTTCCTGCGGTGCGGTTTTGGGAGTTTGGCGGTGCAGGATCAGGCCGCGGCGGGGAGCGCCGTCGATTACCGATTTGCGCAGATCGACAAGCACCACCTCCTGGCCAGCACGGAGTCGTCGTTCGAGTACGTTGAATGCTCCCAGGTCGACCGACATCGCCAGTACACCGAGGATGGTTTTTTTGCCGGCACGGACACTGACGATCGGCACCGAGAATGCCACGCGATACTGGCCGGTCGAGCTGCTGCGGTAGACGGCCGAGAGATGCGGCTCGCTGAGGGGCGCGAGAGCGGGCGTCTCGGGCTGCAGGTCTTGGCCCTGGCCGTGGAAATAGTCGCGGTAAGAGAAATTGAGTCCGCGGCTGGTGTCGCTGTGCGGGCTGCGGGCGATTTGGATGCCGGTGGCGTCGCTAATGAACCAACTGTCGGAGGATGCTTGCTTGTCGTGGTTGGATTTTTCAGAGCCCAGCATTTGTTCGACCGGTTTCCAGAACGATTGTTCTTGGGGCGCGGCAGCCACGTTGCGCATCAGCCGCACTAGCTCCGGGTTCTTGGCGAGCTTGTCGAGGATCTCGAACCGCAGGTTGATTTCCTTGAGAATTTCGCTGGTGGCGAAGTGGGCGGCCAGTTCGAGCGAATCGCGGCGGGCGAGGCGCGCATCTTCGGCCGAGCCCCGCCGCTGCGTGGCCTGGTAGCTGAGCCAACCGATGGTGGCGACCAGCGCGAGGAGCAGCGTCTTGGTAAAGGCGTTCCAAATCGCCTGCCGCCGCGCCGGTGGGAGCGACTTCGGCAGCATCCAGTCGACGGGCGTGCGGCCATGCAGGGTATCGGAGTCGACGTTGCCGGCGACGATCGTCTCCGACTTCTGCGGGCCTTTGGTCCGAGAGTCTGCGGCCGGTGCCGCGGGCAGCTCGTCGAGCAACCGCACAAGCTGGTGGCCAGCGGCAAAGGGCGCGAGCGCGGCCGCCACTTCGGCGGGCTCGGCGTAGCGGTCGGCGGGGCGCTTGGCGGTCATCCGTTCGACGATCTTCCAGACCTCGCGGGGAATGGGGTGCGTCGATGGAATGGCCGGCAACTGCTCCCGCTCGTGGGCCTTCTCTGGCCGCAGGTCAGAATCCCAAAAAGGCGGTTTGCCGGCGAGCAAGTGGTAGAGCGTACAACCCAAACTATAGATGTCGGCCCGGATGTCGACACTGGTCGTCTTCCATTGTTCGGGCGACATATACATCGCGGTGCCCATCGCGCGATCGTCGAAGAGCGTGAGCCGCTGCTGGTCGTCGCCCACCAACAGCGCCAGGCCGAGGTCGAGAATTTTGACGGCGGCCCGCTTGCCGGCTGGCTCGTCGGCAGCCTCTGCCTCGCTGGCGAAGCTCTCGCTGGAGACGAGCGTGAGCATCAGGTTCGACGGCTTGATATCGCGGTGAACCATGCCGTGTTGATGGATGTAAGCCAGCCCGCGGGCGGCCTGGCGGGCGATTTCGCAGGCATCGGCCACCGGGAGCGGGCCGTGGCTGGCGACCAGTTGGTCGGCGCCGATGCCGGCAATGTATTCCATCACCAAGTAATGCACCGTGTCGCTGGGTGTCGAGGAATCGATCGCCACGACGATGTTCGGGTGCTCGAGCGCGCCGACCGCTTTGATCTCCTGATAGAAGCGGCGAATGACTTCGCGGTGGCCGGCAGCAACGAAGTGGGGGCGAATGACCTTCACGGCCCGCTCGCGGCCAAACTGCTGATGGCGGGCCTTGTAGACCTCCCCCATGCCGCCGCCGCCGATGCGTTCGACCAATTCGTAGTTGCCGAGTTTGGCGGGCGCGACCGCTGTGAAAGGCGGGGCGGGCAGGACGTCGGAAAGATGCCCGCGGCGGGCGTGAAATTCTGTCAGGCCGATGGTCGCGGGGACGACGGTCCACTCGCGCGAGGAGGGATTTTCGCGCGGTTGCGGCCGCATCTTGCGTGGGCCGCTTTGGTCGTAGACGAGTTCGAAAATGTCGACCAACCCGATGCCGCGCAGATCGCGGCGCCCATGCAAGTAAAACGACACGCCGTCCATGCCTGCATCTTCCAGCACGGCCACGACACTGCGTGAGAGGAGAATCTGCCCGCCGGTGGCGTAGTCGTTGAGTCGGGCCGCATAGTCGACCGGCTTGCCGACGAAGTTGTTTGCATCGCGGGGATCGATCTGCGGGATGCCCAGGTGGATGCTGATGCGGACTGCGATTGGCGCGCCGTGGGGGGTGCGGATGGGGTCGTCGCGGTGCGACTGTTCGAGGCCGATGGCCCAGCGGGCGGCGTGGATTGTGTCGGCAAAGACGAGGAAATGTCCGTCGCCGGCGGTCGAAACCACGCGGCCTGCGAGGGTGGCCAGATGGCGTTCGATGCGGGCCCGATGGGGCGAGAGAATCTGCTCGATGAACGCCTGATCGCGCTCCGCATCGTTGGTGCCGGGCATGGTGCCCTTCAGCTCGACCGAGCCGACGATGTCGGTGAACAGGAATGTCTTGAGTTCGGCCATAGGTCGCCTGCCCGTCGTTATAGCACCGGAGTGGACGTGTAGGCGAGAGAAGGTCGGGACCGGGGCCGGCCCGGCTCGCTCGAAGGCATGGCGCATGAAGAAGGCTCGTCCCGCAGTGGCTTGCCGGGACGAGCCTATGACTGTTCGATCATCTAAGCACCTGGGGTGATGGGGAATAGTCCTGCGCGAAGCACGTGGGCGAGTCGAACGGTGTGCCAGGATCTCTCTAGCCGAGGCCCGAATGGGCGGCAGCGATCGAGCGAGTCGCGGTTGTCCTCTGCCTGAGGAGCAGAGCCGGCGTCGAATGCGCTGTCGTGGTTTGCGGCCGAGAAGCATCGCAGGTCGAGCCGTCGTTCTCGTGTGCTCGTCGCGCCCTCTTGCTTGTTGAGAAAGAGGAAGTTGGCGAACCCAAAAAACGGCGCTGACAAAAAACCTCCTTTCCGAAACCGAGTGAGCGGTGGGTTGCGAATGGCACAGTCACTCGCAATAGACTCTTAAATAACAAAACGGCGTGGGGCGAAGCAATGCGATTTAGCAAATTCTTGCGCGGCGGAGGGAAATTTTTTGCCGCCCAGTTCGCGTCGTAGCGATCAGCGAAACACTCCGGCAGCGCAGCCAGGCAGGTCGAGCGGGTCGGCGAGCCGACCGCAAATTTTCGAGGGCTGCTGTTCGGGTGCGGGGCGGTGCAGGCGCAGGGAATCGGGTTGAATGTCGGTCTGCTGCGGCGTGAATCCTGGTCGGCGACGAGGAAAATAGCAAAACAAGCGTCGGGGTGCGAGCGGACGGCCCCAGAACCTGTCCGGGATTGAAAAAAATGCCCGCCTCGTCCCGATGGTCGGCGACGACCAATTGGCGGGTGGTCGGCGGCGGCAGGCAACGCGGCTGGGCGGCAGGCCGCCGTTGCCGGACGAAAGTCGCATGCGATCGTAGTTGTCGCGAGAAGGGGGAAGAAGTGGAAAAAGATCGAGAAGCGGCTGGATTTCGCGTGATATTTCAACGCGAAGTCGGCCGTGTTCCGCGGGCGGAAACGTGCTCGATGGAAGTCGATTCAGGGAGTCGGTACCGCGGGTCTGCCCCTCCAGGTAGGGGGCAGAGAAGTCTAGTTTTTGCGGCTGGAAAACGACGGTTCGCGCAATGTGAGGTTTGCGTGAAAAAAGCAGCGTTCAGGGGAGAAACTGCTTGACACACCGGAAAGCGAGGTTCATAATGAGCGAAAGATCAGCCGTGCTGTGTTGCGCGGTGGGCCTGAGCGGTCCGCAATAGTTTTGGCACGAAAACAAAATAGTTGCAGCGACTGTTCGGATTGCTTAGACTCGATAGTGGTGATCTGGTTAACTAAGCTTTTCTTTGGGGGGACTGTTAGTGAATTGGGGTGATCTCGGCCGCATCGAAAGCTGGTGTGGTCTCGCTTCTCCCGCAATCACGGTGTTGGTTGTCAGCCGTTCTGGGGTCAAGTGGCCCTGCAAGCTGACTGAAGAATGGCCAGCGCTATCGTCCGATTGTCCGTTGCCCCGCTTGGGCACGAAGAACACTTAGCAAACAAGATATACCGCTGCGGAATTACTCAGTTTTTGTGTTTTGGTCGTGAGGAGGGTAGGCTGGCAAGCGTGTGATATTCAGAGGGCGAGCGATCTGGGTCTTCCTCGGCCCTGTTGCTTGCTTGGCATGAGTGTCATCGCGGCTTCACTGCTTGGCTCAGCAACTCTGGTTTTTAACTTTCATTCTAAAGAGGGTGGAGAGAATCTGATGTCCTGGAAGAGCTTAGTTATTACGGGGTTGTTGTGTGTGGTGGCGTCGCCAGCTTTGGCTGCGCCGACGATTTCGCTGGCCAATGGCGGCACCAACGGTGGCAACCAGTTGTGGACGTTGTCCGTGACGCCGGATGTCGCGTCGTTTGTGGCGAGTACCTCGCTGGCGGTTGAAATTCCGCTCACGTTTAGTGGCAACATTGTGGGTGGCTCGACTGCCGCCTTCTGGAATGTGAATGGGACCAACCCGGGCAACAATCCGTTCACCGGCACCGTGACCAATGGTCTGGTGTTCGATACCGTGGGCGACACGTTTTTCATTGCGGCTGGTAGCGAGCTGTTTGCGTCGGCAACGGCATCGGTGATCGCCACGTTGGAGACGGTTGGCTTGGGCGGCACGATGACCTTTGGCGGCCAGTTGGTGACCCCCGTCGGTGGTGGCCCGTCCTACACGGCCGCCCGCGTGGCCCAAAATGGGGCGAACAATGATGGCTTGACTGGCTCGTTGAATATTCCGGGCGTTTCACTGCTCGCTGGTGATTTCGATGGTAACGGCTCGGTAGGGAATAGCGACCTGACGTTGTTGCTCGACAATTGGGCCGGTGTGGTCCCGCCGGTACCAGCAGGCTGGACTGGTTCGCAGCCGACAGCTCCAGGTGTTGGCAATGATGAGTTGACAGCGCTGTTGGATACCTGGGCTCAGTCGCAGGGTGGTGGCAGTCTGTCGGCTGTGCCCGAGCCCGCTTCGTTGGCCTTGGTCTTCTTGGGGTGTGCTGGTCTCGGCCTCGCACGTCGCCGTAAGTAGGGCAGCAGCTTTCTAAAGATACGGATACGACAGAGGTTGGTGGGAGCTTGGTGATTTAATGAAGACAAACATTACTTTTGTGTGGAGAACGATGATGAAATTGAAGTATGGAGTGTTGATAGTCCCCGCGCTGCTGGCCCTCGCGTCCGTCGCCCAGGCCGCTGTGACGAATGTGCAATCGGTGCAAGTGCCGCAGGTGGGTATGGGTGTTATCGCAGGCACGGTAACGAATGATATTTTGCTCGACTTCGATGGCGCGTTGCGTGGCCAACAGATGATTCTGACGCTCACGAGCGGGTCGATTTTTCAGGATGGTTTCGGCAGCAACACGGCTCCGGTAACTAATTTCACCATTCTTGTTCCGACCCTCGTGAACGATACGTTTGTGACGGTTGGTGGGGTGACGGCCGAAACTTCCGCTCCCGTTCTGGTGGTCGGTGGAGCGGCGGACTTGCAGGCGGGCGCGGTTCTAAAGTTCGACACCCAGGGCCTCAACATTGCTTGGGCCCCTGCTCCTGGTACTAATATTCTTGGCGGCACCGGATTCGTCACTTCTCGGATCACGCTGTCGGACGACGCAGTCGGCTCGCTGCAGTACTTTGGTTCGACTTCGGCAATCTCTGGCGATCCGTTGCAGGTTGAAGGCACGGTGGTCAATGGTGTGATTTCGTTCGGCTCCGTGGTGGAAGCGCCGGTCGTCGCGGACTTCAACGCGGTGGCGTTGCTCAACGAAACGGTGGCCACCACGATCACGGCCACCAACAACCCCGATAGCTGGAGCGGGTTGTTGAACCCGACCTTCACGCCGAGTTTCGGTGGCAGCAATACGGGCAACGCTCCCCAATGGGATCCGAACACCCAGTCCTTTAGCTGGGATACGACGGGCTGGTCGCGTGGTCTCTACACCTGGAATGTGGAAGCCACCAATGCTGGCGGCACTGGATCGGGCTTGATCTCGATCGAGGTGAGCCAGGTGCCGGAGCCGGCCAGCTTCGTGCTGTTCGGCTTGGCCCTGGCCGGTTTGGCCGTGGCTCGCCGCCAGTAAAGAATTTTTTGGAAAAGTGATTGACAGCTCGCAAGAGCCGGGTTAGAATCGAAAGAACGAGACCCAGAGTCTCCGATTTTTAACAAGATTTTTCGAGTAGAACTCACGAGTACCTAACAATCGAAAGACCCGGGACGCACGCCAGTGCGTTCCGCGGTCTTTTTTTTGTGGGGTACTTTTTTCGTTATTTGGGCAGCCCAATTTTGAGGTGGGGGCCGCAAGCGACTTTGCACGTCCGACCGCGGCTCAATCGCTCGAACGTCGAAACCAAGACTTCGAGCTCTCCGAACCAACCGATTCAGCTTCACCAACTCGAGGCTAACTAGGAGGACGGTGCTAATGCTTATGGCGGCGGTGATGCAAACCAAGTAGTCCGGCAAGGACTGGCGACCGCATGGTGCGGGCGTAGCCGCATCACCCGCGAACGAACGACAACGCCCGGCGTGCCAGCTCGCTGGCGAATGTGCAACGAGAGGAAGACGGCGTTGTGGTTGGATTGAAATGAGTTTCCATCAGTATTGGGTACAAGTACTTTTTAGTTTTTAGCTTTGGAGTGAAACAAATATGTTACGAAATACACTAGTCGCTTCGGTTTTGGTGTTGGCCGCCGCCTGTGCAGCGCAGGCCGCTGTGACAAACGTAAAGACTGTTCAGGTCCCGCAAGCCGTGGTCCCGAATACGATCACCAATGATATACTCGTTGACTTCACGGGGATTCTCCGTGGTCAGCAGATGCTTTTGACGCTCACGAGCGGGTCGATTTTTCAGGATGGTTTTGGCAGCAACACGGCTCCCAACAGTGCATTCTTTGGACTTGCTCCTACATTGCGATTTGACACCTTCGTGACGATTGGTGGCCTTCAGAGCGACGGTCCGGCTCCGCCTGCTTCGACGGCTGTGTTGGTGGTTGGTGGTGCGGCGGACTTGCAGGTGGGCGCGGCTCTAAAGTTCGACACTGAGGGTATCAATGTTGCTTGGGCCCCTGCTCCTGGTGTTAATATTGATGGCGGCACCGATTTCGTCACTTCTCGGATCACACTGTCGAACGATGCAGTTGGTTCGCTGATTTATTTTGGTTCGACTTCGGCCGGCACCGGCGATCCACTCACGAGAACTTTGTCGATCGCCAACGGCTGCATTGATTGCCTTGTGGATGGCAATGCACCGCTGGTGGATCCGCTCAACCTGGTGAACGCGATTCCGAGTGGTACTGTCGGTGGCACGGTGGTGCTCAACGCGGCCAGTGATCCGGCGGATAGCTGGGGTGCTGCCTTGTTGAACCCGCAATTCACCCCGGGCTTTGGTGGTGGTGGGGCCGGACTGGCCCTTGCTCCGACCTGGGATCCTGTGACCCAAGCCTTTGCGTGGGACACCACGGGTTCGGGCCGCGGAACCTACACCTGGGAAGTTTCGGCGACCAACCAATTCGGCACGGGCACGGGCTTGATCACGGTGGAAAATCGCGTGGTGCCGGAACCGGCCAGCCTCGCGCTGTTCGGCGTGGCCTTGGTCGGCTGCATCGGCTACCTGCGCCGCCGCTAAGCGGTGGAGACCTTCTCACTCTTCTTGGGTGGGAAGCGAATCAGCACGACAAGTTGAAGCCCACAAAAGGCCCCAGGGAAACCTGGGGCCTTTTTCGTCAAGGCAGGTCTCACGCGGAGTGCGCGGGGTGCGCGGGGGGAGATCGTGTTTCGCTGCGCCCGCTGCGAGGCGCACTTCATCCCACTCGACTGCGATGGGGCACGCTTCGAGCCCGTCGAATTTGCGTTTCCGCAATTCGTGGGCGAGCAGCTTGCGGTCGACCCTTTCCCACGGTCCCGGCCCCAGGCGTTTGTGAATTTCGAGGGCCGATTCGATGACGTCGCCGGAAATCTCGTTGTGTGTGATGCCATAAACCCTGTTGGTCCGATGAGAAGATTTCACGCAGAGCGCGCGGAGATCGCAGAGCAAGGGATGCCCACGATCACCCCAGCCCGCGCTGGGCGGGTGATTTTCCGAATGATGCGGCCCGTTGGCCAGCAAAACCGTCTTTTCCGTGGGGGGCTGGTTGATCCGTGGGGTAGGGTGGATGGACCATCGATCTTGTGGTCCGTTCGTCGCTGCTGCTGAGAGTTTCGGAGATTGCCGAGCTCGTCTCAAGCAGCGATCGAGCTGATCTGGCGGGCTGCTGTCCCTCTTTCGAGGTGCGTCAGAACGACGTTGGAACGTAAAAATTTTACGAGAACCCCCTAATTTGTCTTAGGAGTAACTCTAGTTGCCCGCTATAATTCTGGCACGACGTCGGGGCAGGCCAGGCCGCGACGTTCTATCGAGCAAGGTGCTACAATCGCCGCCCTTGGGCTGTGTTCTTGTCAGGCTCTCGATCAGGGGCGGCCGTGCCGATGACAGCGCGAGTGATCGTTCTGCAGAAAGTTCGCTGCCGGGAATCGTGGCTGGCCTGTTGCCCTGAATCACTTTTCCTGGAGGCAGCCAATGATTGGCCAGCAGAAGCGAGGTATCCTTGTCGCGGTCGGGACCCTCTTGAGCCTGATTGTTTTTCAGGCGGAGCGTGCGTGGGGCGATTTGCAAATCGCCGGTTACCAAGATCGACTGCACGATCGTTTCTACACGGGCGCCGACAAGGCCTTCATTGGTGCGGACTTCTCTTGGTCGGGCATTGGTCGGCTGGCCGACCCGACTGGCAGCGGCACCAATTGGAAGTTCGCCACGATGATTTCGGAGAATTACTTCATCACCGCCCAGCACTTTAAGCCCAACCGTGCCGACGACCCGGCGGGGACGCTTCCGCCCAACGTGCGTTTTTACCGGACCAACGATCCGCAGGGCGAGTTTTGGGAATCGCCGATTGCCGTTTCGGGGAGCAACTATACGGGGTTGCGGATCGGATCGACCGATCTGTGGGTCGGCAAGCTGGCCAGTCCGCCGCCGGGCTGGGTGACGCGTTATCCGCTGGCAAAGCAACACGAAGCGACCAACTATCTCTCGTATGCCGAGCATGAGATCTTCGTCGTCGGGCAGGATTCGCCGCGAAGTTTGGCGAGCGGCCGGTGGGGGCGCAACGAGATCGATCGCGTGAGTGGGACGGGAGAGCTGGCGTGGAGCTACGATTTGTCGGGCGGCTTGGGGGCCGATGAGGCGCGGACGGTCTCGGGCGATTCGGGCGGGCCGAGTTTTTTGACGGTGGGACAATTGCCGGTACTGGCCGGCATTCATACCTTTAGCAATATCGATACGGGTGTGTCGCTGTATTTGGAGGCGATTCAGGCCGCGATCGGCGAACCGATTGCCGTCTCGACCGGCCTGCTGGGAGATTTGGACGGCGACTTTCGTGTGGGCTCGCAAGACTTGAACCAGATTCTCGATGCGTTTGGGCGCCCAGCAAGTACGGCCACCCAGCTTGGCGATTTGACCGGCAATGGGACGGTTGGCATGCTGGGTATCAATATATTTCTTGACCAATACGGCAAGAGCCTGTATGCCCCCACCGATTTCAATTTCGACGGCGATGTGGACGGGGACGACCTGGCAAGGCTGGGTGACCGCTGGCAGGTTTCGACGGGCGCCCCCTACACCTGGGGCGATGCGACTGGCGATGCTTTGGTCAACTTGGCGGATGTCGAGCTGTTCGACCGCAACCAGAACCGGGCTTATTTTGGTCCGCTTCCGGCGCCGCTCTCGCCGATCGCGTACGATTTCGATGGCGACGGCCAGGTGGATAGCAGCGACGTGACGTTTGTTTCGGCCAACCTCTATCGCCAGGTGACGCCGGGTACCGACGGCGACGTGAACTTCAACGGTGTTGTGGATGAGAACGACCTGAGCGTTGTCTCGAATGCATTGGGCAATTCGTTTGGCGACATCAACGGCGACCACGTTGTGGGGCCGGCCGATTTTGTGATCTTGGCCAATAATTGGAATCGGATCGTCACGGGCGGTCGGCTGAGCGGGGACATGAACAGCGATGGGCTTGTCAATTACTTCGACGCCCTGGTGCTCTTCGATTGGTGGGGCGTGCGCAGCGACGGTACGTTTGCGGGGATTGCGGTGCCAGAGCCGGCTGGCGGCAGCCTGATTGTGCTCGGCGCGTACTTGGGGGCATGGATTGGGCGGCGTCGCTCGGCGACTTACTTTTCGCGGGCCAGGGCGAGATATAAGTCGTAGCGGGCCTTCATCTCGGCCAGGCTATCGCCGCCGAATTTGTCGACCAGGGCACAAGTGATTTCGAAGGCGACTACATTTTCGACAATCACGCTGGCAGCCGAAACGGCACAGACATCGCTCCGTTCGTAATTTGCTTCCTGCTTTTCTTTGGTGGCGAGATGGATTGATTCGAGCGGCTTGGCGAGTGTGCTGATCGGCTTTTTGGCAGCACGAATGACGAGCGGCTGGCCGTTGGTCATGCCGGCTTCCAGGCCGCCGGCGTTGTTCGAGGGGCGGGTGTAGCCGAGGTTCGGGGAGTTGCGTTGCGCGGGGTCGAACTGGATCGGGTCGTGCACTTTCGAGCCGCGCCGACGGGCTGCCTCGAAGCCCAGGCCGATCTCGACGCCCTTGATGGCTTGTACGGCCATGACGGCCTGGGCGAGCCGGCCGTCGAGTTTGCGATCCCATTGGGCGTGGGTGCCGAGGCCGAAGGGGAGGCCGTCGACGCGGACTTCGATGATCCCGCCGAGCGTATCGCCCTCTTTGCCGGCGGTGTCAATGAGCTGACGGATGGCATCGTCGCGTTCGAGGTTGAGGCTGTAGATGGCGCTTTCGTCGCGAATTTCGCGGAGCCGGTGGAGCGGCGCCTCGACGGGTTCGATCCGCTCGCCGCCGAGTTCGACGACGTACCCAAAGACGGCGATGCCAAACTCAGCGAGCAGTTGCTTGGCGAGCGCGCCGGCGGCAACGCGAACGGCGGTCTCGCGAGCCGAGGCGCGTTCGAGTACGCCGCGGATGGAGCCCAAGTATTTCATGGCGCCGGTGAGGTCGCCATGCCCGGGTCGGGGTCGGGCGAGGTCTTCGAGCCGCTCGAGTTTGTAGTCGCGGTTGACGACTTCGAGCACGATGGGGCTGCCGAGCGTGAGGTTGTGCCAGATGCCGGTGCGAATGTCGACGGTATCGCTTTCGATCCTTTGCCGTCCGCCGCGGCCATAGCCCCCTTGCCGACGTTTGAGTTCGATATTGATCGGCTCGACATCGACCGTGACACCGGCGGGAAATCCGTCGACTAAGGCGATGAGCGTTTTGCCGTGCGATTCGCCGGCGGTGAGGTAGCGGAGCATAATAGGCGAAAAAAACGAATGCAGGTTGAGAATGCGGAAGTGGGCAGCGGCCAAGTTCAGCTACTGCTATTGTAATCTGGCCACTGCGTGGCCGGTAGAATGGATCGTGTTGCGATCGAGCGGTTTGAACGTGGCCAGGAAGCCGAAAATACAGAATGCTTGGATCGCACACAGCAGGAGCAACGTCGGGAATTGAATGTCGTGATTCAATTCAGGGGGCCTATCGCCAGGGAAAGGCTTCGCCCGAGAATTTCTCGAAGGCCTCGATGTATTTGTTCCTGGTTTTTTCGACCACTTCCGGCGGCAGGGCCGGGGGCGGGCTGTTTTTGTCCCAGCCACTCTCCGTCAACCAATCGCGTACGAACTGCTTGTCGAACGAGGGTTGTCCCTGGCCCGGCTTGAAGCCATCGGCCGGCCAGAAGCGGGAGCTATCCGGCGTGAGCAGTTCGTCGATTAAGATCAATTCCCCATCGATCTGCCCAAATTCAAACTTGGTGTCGGCGATGAGGATGCCGCGACTCTGGGCGTAAGCAGCGCCGCGTTTGTAGATTTCTAGACTGCGGCGGCGGAGTTCCTCGGCCAGTTCGCGTCCCACGCGCTGGCAGGTTTCGTTGAAGGTGATGTTCAGGTCGTGCTCCCCGACGTCGGCCTTGGTGGCAGGGGTGAAGATTGGTTCGGGCAGCTCGTCGCATTCGCGGAGGCCAGACGGCAGCACGATGCCGCAGACGGCGCTCGACTGCTGGTATTCCTTCCACGCCGAGCCGGAAAGATAGCCGCGAACGACGCACTCGATTGGC
The DNA here is from genome assembly GCA_041753435.1 of Pirellulales bacterium. Taxonomy (GTDB): domain Bacteria; phylum Planctomycetota; class Planctomycetia; order Pirellulales; family Lacipirellulaceae; genus DASYDU01. The sequence goes on from JBGSUJ010000165.1 coordinate 21,242, forward strand.
ACGACTTCGGTCTTGCGCACGAGCATGCTTCGCCCGACGAGAGGGCCGCGATCGATCCCTTCCGGGAGTTCGAATTCTGCCACGTCGCAGGAGAGCAAATGGTGGGGCACATCGAGCCGGTTGAACCAGAAGCGGCTCAACTGCGTGAGCACGCGGCCCTTGTCGGGGATGCCGGTCGGCAGCACCCAGTCGAAGGCGCTAATGCGGTCGGTGCTCACCAGGAGCAGTTGATCGCCAAGCTCGTAGATGTCGCGGACTTTTCCCCGCCGGACAGGCAACTCGGCGAGTGAAGTTTCGAGTACGGTGGTGGGCATGGCTGGATAGGGTGGGTGACGGGGGGAAAGACTCAAGCCAGACGGATGGATGGTTGGTCGAGTTGGTGGGGAATTCGTAGCAAGTCTGTGAGTAAGCTGATGAATTGCCGAGGCGACAAAACTGGCTACTCACTCACCTAACGACGATTACATGATCGCTAGATCCTTGCCCAAGTATAGCGATTTGCAGGCCGCTCTCGCTACGGTTGTTCGCCTTTTGCGAGACCGTTAAGATAAAAGGTTCGAGAAGGAGTGCGTTTCGGTCGCGGAGCAGGACAAATGCGGTAGCCAGGCAGTTTAGCTGGCGAGTTGTTTTTCGCTGGCAGTTGGATCGGCCTGCGCCCAGCTCACACTTGGGATCGCCAAGCTCGAGTCTGACACAAGGCAGCGACGCACCCGAGGTATTGCTTGCCATGGGATTGATGCGGCTAAGGATACACGATCGAGATCGCATCCCGCCGGGCGGTCTGGGCCAGGTCTATATGTGTGGGCAGGACGAGCTGCCTTGGTACGGCCGGGCCTATCTGAGTGGCAATCAATTGATCGTCGAGCGGGCCGAGAGCGATTCGGGCTGCACATGGGTGCCCTGGCGAATCAGCGGTCGCGGGGTGTTGCTGTTGGGCACTTCGACACTGATGGAGCGCGACATGCCCTATCGGCTGGAAGTCGAACTGGCCCGTGGGACGATCAATCGCCTGCGGAACCAGATCGCCACCTGGGAGCAACTTGGCCTGCAGGTACCCGACGACCTGCGTAGCGAGGTGCTGGTCGCAACGCGGTATTTCTCGCGGGCAGCCACCACGGAGGAAGAGGAGCTTTCTGCTGCAGATGCCCAACGGGCCATCGCTGCTGCGGTCGACGCGATGGATCGCTCGGCCTCGCTCTACGCCGAGCAAGCGATTGAGATTCGCCGTACCCAGTCGAAGAAGCTGACCACCTGGTTCGGTGTGCAGTTGGGCGATCAGATGCCAAAGGTTGCCGTGGCCCGGCAATTACTACCGTCGTTCAACATGATATCGGTGCCGCTTTCGTGGCGGGCGATCGAGGCTAGCGAGGGGCGCCGAACGTGGAAGCACGCCGACGCCCAGATCGAGTGGGGCAAGACCGCCGGCATGAAGATCATGGGCGGGCCGCTGTTGGAACTCGACGACCGCGGAGTGCCCGATTGGACCTACCTGTGGGAAGGCGACTTCGACAGCTTGCTCGGCTTCATGCTCGATCATGTGACTGGCGTCGTGAAGCGCTACCGCGACAAAGTGCATTTGTGGCAGGTGGTCTCGCGGATGTGTCATGGTCGCGTGCTCGCGCTCACAGAGGACCAGCGACTGCAGATAGCTGCCCAGGCGATTACCAAGGTCCGCGAGCTCGATCCATCGACTCCGCTGATTGCGTCGTTCGATCAGCCATGGGCCGAGTACCTCGCTACCGAGCAGCTCGACTTGGCGCCGCTCCACTTTGCCGATGCACTCGTGCGAGCCGACCTCGGGTTGTCTGGTTTGGGCATCGAGATCGTCGTGGGTTACCACCCTGGTGCCACGCCGCATCGCTCGCCACTCGCGTACAGCCGGCTGATCGACACTTGGAGCTTGTTGGAGTTGCCGCTGATGGTTTCGCTGGCGCTGCCCAGCTCAGCAACCAACGATTCACTGGCGAGTCACAAGATTCAAGTTCTTTCCAACGAAGCGAGCGATGTCACCCCGCAGACGCAAGCCGATTGGATTGAACGGCACGTGCCGCTGCTGTTGGCCAAGGCACCGGTGCAAGTGATTCTGTGGAACCAACTTTCCGATGCCGCGCCGCACCAATATCCGCATGGCGGCGTATTCGACGCCAACGATCACCCCAAGCCGGCGCTCGAATCGCTGCGCAAAATCCGGCAGCAACTGTTGGTGTAGCGAACGCAGGGCAGCCCGCCAACCTTTGGTCACGAGCGAGAGTTTGTGGTGGGGCGAAATAATGGCGGGGCGTGTTCGCCCGATTCCGATCGTGGGTCTGCAAGTCCGACATCATATCACCAGCACGGTCGGTTAAGAATTGAAGGTTAAGGTGAATTTACTTGCGATGCGGTTGTGGAGTGTGATAGGGTGCGCGGAGTCATTTGATCGCCAGATGATGCTTGCCATGAAACGATTAGCAATTCGTATTGGGATTATAGTCACCTTGCTACATCCCAGCGTAGCACCGGCCGATCCATCGGACGAGCACGCGGACTCCGAAGTTGTGACGATTCCGCTCGATCAAATCTGGGCGTACGACATGCCCGGGACTCGTGATGTTCGAGAATTGGAATCGGTGAATCGACCGGCGTCTACGGATGGACCACTTGTTACAGAGATTCGATCCAAACTTTCGGCCGCGCCGCTCACAGGTGAGGTTGCGAGATTGGGTTTCGCGGTTAGCGGCGCGGGAGTGTCGGCTTTGCGACAAGCACGCTCAGTTCTGGTCAAAAACGACACACCACGGAACACTTTTCCAAAAAGGAGCGAGGTGTCGGTTGTATTTTTTTCGTATCAGGAGGGCAACTACGTTCACCTGAGTCGCATCGAACTGCATGGAAACGACATCCTGATACAATTCCGATTTGTACCCCATGAGACGGCAGTAGTGACCGAGCACTTTGCACTGATTCCGCTGGGGAAATTGCGGGCGGGAAAGTATCAGGTAAAAGTTGTTCAGTCGCCAATGGAGCAAGAGTATATCGATCAAGGTTGTGTGGCAAACGACGAATCCGATGTCCAGAGGTTCGTATGCGGATCATTTGAGTTTTCAGTCAAGGACTAGTTGTCAGATACAAAGTTGCTTCCAAGGAGGTTGAGATGAGTCGATCACTAATTGCTGCCGCATGCGTTTTTCGGTCGTGTTCGGCATGAACAGCACTTCGCGAGGTAGCCTCAACACGATCGGCCTAAACGGCATTGATTCGGCCGGTCTCACGCGATTTGATGGGACAACGATTTTGACCGGGGCCGCGATAAATGTTGGGCAAGTGGAGCTAGAACGACCAGGAGTCCACGGATTCGATAGCGCCGCGAATACAAATGCGTCGGTCGACCCCACGGCAGTTACAATTCAAGCCGGCGGCTCGTTGACGGTGGATACCAACATCTCTCCTGATGGGCATGCTTTGCAGGTGGCGGGTGTGATGATTTCTACGGACTCCACCGATTCCAGCATGCCTGCCAACGGAGATGCGCCGAGAGGCGTTGCGATCAATGCAAATCTCTATTCCTCTGCTTATGTGACTGCGGGTGTGACCCCTGGGTATCAAGATGCAATCATCACCACCCAATACGTCGCTACTATCGCCGATGTGCGAGCTATCGCGCACAGTTGGCACAAACCTCGACCTACGCCGGGCGCACTTTTGGACGGGAACTCGCAATTAACATTGGGCATGGATTGGTCAGCTAGTGCCCACGACGTACTTCATGTGTTTGCTGGAAATCAAGGGTCGATGCAGCCCATCCCGCAAGACAACTTCAACGGCATGACGATTGCCCGGTCATCGAAAATCGGCAGCGTTTATCGCCAAGTTGCAGCAGGAAATACTTACGACGAAGATGCAGAAGGAGACCGAACATCAATCGCGCTCATAGCGCCCGGCGATGATGTTGAATTAGCGACGGGTGGCGGTGGTGAAATCAGCCGCAACGGAACCAGTTTTGCCGTGCCGCATGTCGTCGGAACGGTGGCATTATTGCAGGAGTATGGCGACGAACGAATCGCCAACGCCGGCGCAGCCCGCTGGGACGCGGACGCCCGTCGTCACCAAGTGATGAAGGCGGTGCTGATGAACTCGGCCGACAAGCTCATCGACGACGGCACGGTCGTGCTTCCAGGTGCGGCGAATCCGGTGCCGCAGGGTGGTTTGCTCGGCATGACGCGCACCGTGGTCAAGCAAGACGGCACTTCGACGTGGCTGGACTCGATTGCGTACGAGGATTCGCTCGATGGCGTGGAAAAGTTCGCGCCGCTCGACGAAGAAATGGGGGCTGGCCATTTGAACGCTGGGCGCGCCTTGCCGCAGTTCGAGCGAGGCGAGTTTGATGCGGACGGAGCGGACGTCAATCGCATCGGTTGGGACTGGGGCACGACGACTGGTGCTGGCGACATCAACCGCTATCGCTTTGCCGATGAGCTGCGCGGCGAGAGTTTCATTTCCATTGCCCTGGCCTGG
>JBGSUJ010000166.1:0-59887 GCA_041753435.1 Pirellulales bacterium
CCAGGCCAGGGCAATGGAAATGAAACTCTCGCCGCGCAGCTCATCGGCAAAGCGATAGCGGTTGATGTCGCCAGCACCAGTCGTCGTGCCCCAGTCCCAACCGATGCGATTGACGTCCGCTCCGTCCGCATCAAACTCGCCCCGCTCGAATTGCGTCAACGCGCGGCTCGCGTTCAGATGCCCGGCGCCCATCTGCTCGTCCAACGGAGTGAACTTCCCCACGCCATCGAACGAATCCTCATACGCGAATGAGTCCAGCCAAGTCGGGTTCAGATTTCCACCGACCTGTGGTTTCTTCAACACAGTCCTAGTCATGCCCAGCAAGCCGCCCGGCGGCACCGGACTTCCGTTCACCATGATCGTGCCGTCGTCAATCAGCTTATCCGCCGAATTCATCAACACGGCTTTCATGACTTCGTGCCGTTGAGGAGCCGGACCAGATGCCACGATGCCCGTCCAGTCTGTAGCGCCGGCGGTGATCCTTTCGTTCGCGAACTGCTGTAAGAGTGCGATGGTGCCCGTGACATGCGGAGCAGCGAAGCTCGTGCCGCTAACGGTAAAAACCGCATTCAGCGCACTTACGTCAACGTTGTCACCGGGGGCGAGCAAATCAATTGACGTTCGGTCCTCTTCGGCATCGAAGCTGAGGTCGTTCCCTGCGGCGACGCGCCGATATACGCCCCCGTCAACCGCTGAATATGCCACGGTGATTCTGTTGAAGTTGTCCTTGGGAATGGGGTTCAGGTTTCCTTCATACCCAGCAGTGACATACAGGACGTCATGCGCAGACGCAAACCAATCCACGAATTGTGTCAGAAGTTGGTTGCCATCATTCAGGTTGTGCGTCGCGTCAAACGGATTGCCAAAACTCATGTTGATGGCCCGAACATCGACGCCAGCGAGCGTCGCGATATTGTTTATTGTGAGAGCTGCTTCTTGATCGAAAGGGACGGGGGGACTGCCAGGGTCCGTCGCCGCAGAGTACAATGCAGCGCCGAGTGCAACACCCGTGGGTGCGGTTCGTGGACCGACCCCATCCGGGTCCGTCATGTCAGTGCCAATGATGATGCTGGCGACTTCCTCTGCATGGTCGGTCGTGAAAAAGTTTGCGATCCCCGCGCCACTCGTTGTTCTTCGAAACACTTCCGTTGGTACGACATCCGGACTGGAATTCGCGAGATTGTCGAAGCCACCGTCGGCGACTGACTTTCCAGGCCGACCTGTTTCAACTTGGCCAATCGCAACAGCACCAAAGCTTCCAACACTGCCGCCATTCACAGGCATTCCGTTGGCAAGTGTTAGCCCTGCGGATTGGATGCCGTTTACACCGATCGTCGTTGTGCTCGCCCTCACTGAAATGCTCAAAACTAAGGCGCATAACAACACGCATACAGTCGATATTACGTTAGATCTCATCGCGAACCTCCTCTTGCATTAATCGGCTTGACGTCCACGCGCCGCATCAACGTTACGACTCCTTTGTCCACATCCAAGAGTTGAATCTCGTATGGTCCAGGTTCAAGTTTTCCGAGCGGAACCCAGTAGTAGTAATGGCGCACGTCAGCCGTGGCTGGTGACGGCTTAGACTCCTGGTAACTAAGTACAACCTTACTTTTGTCTACCGTAACGCCGCTGATTGTCCACCACGATGGATTGCTAGGACCTGAGCCTAAATATGCAACCAGCCAAAAGTTTCCCCGCTCAGGCTTCGATCTATTTACGGGCACTGGCGCATCCACGCGCCGTGGACCAGTTAGAACGTCGAGGCTTGCCCACAGAGCGTCATACAAGTTTGTCGCATCAACGATGAACGCATTTGAGCCACCGTTTGAGACATTGTGGATTTGTTGCAAAAAAACTTCGGGGTCCCACTTGTTATTCGTTTCGAATCGCGTGTCTCGGATGTGTCGTAGCCCCTTCTGCGGGCTCGTCGTCACAATTTCTGATAGCGGAATCGAACGAGTTTCCATCGTGCTCGCGATCGGCGGCTCAGCCGCAGCGGTCGCGCTCAGCAACACGACAAATCCAAAGACAAATGACAAGCGATTCATGTCTGACTTCAGAATGAGGGCGGCGCGCCCCACATTACCACCACACTGCTGACCAATTGCAAACAAATTCGTCAACTCTTATCCTTCGCTTGGCCTGCGGCAAATTGACGTGTGCAATTTGGGACCCATTGTTCACTTCGTCAGCATCAGGACGACTTATTGCCGCCCAAAACTCTGCGCCGACTTGACCCATTGATTCTTGGTTCTGTGACATGCGTCTGTCACTTGGTTGCCGAAGTACGATGAGCTTGTTGGTTGGCACCGCAATCGTCGCATTAGGACGGCAAACGTTGGTGAGCAACAAACGCATCACGCCTTGGCGTACTTTTTTTCAAACCGCTGCTTGGGAAGGAACTCGTTTTCTAACTGGCGATACTTCTTGAGGCCGATAAAAGCTGTAAATTCCTCGAACGAACCGACCCAATCGAGCTGGCCCGGCAACGTGCCGGTCGGTGAGTTCTTCAGCGCGGTGAAGAAGCGTTTCAGCGACTGATAAGCGACCATCACCGAGGCCACGGGGATCGACACGCGGCCGACGCCCATCTGTGCCAGCTCGGGGATCGGGACCAGCTCGGTCTTTACGCCGCTTACCGCGTCCATCAGGTTGACCGACAGCGGGCCGTCGATCGCCGCGATGGCCTTGGCGATGTCGGTGCGGGTGCGGATCGCATCGATAAACACTAGGTCGGCACCGGCTTTGAGATACAGGTTGCAGCGACGGACCGCCTCGTCGAGGCCCATTGCCGCGAAGCAATCGGTGCGGGCGTTGATGACGAAGTCCTGGTCCAAGCGGTCGCGGACCTGGGCGCAAGCGCGAATCTTGCCAGCCATTTCCTCGGCCGAGATGACTTCCTTACCGGCCATGTGGCCGCAGCGCTTGGGGAATTCCTGATCTTCGAGGTTCATGCCGGCCGCGCCCATCTCGATCAGCCGTTCGGTCACCCAGGCCGCGTTGATCGCATTCCCGCCGCCGGTGTCGGCGTCGGCCATGACCGGGATTTTAACGGCGTGGACGATCATCGACGTGAGATCGAGCACGTCTTTCATCTGCATCAGACCGACGTCGGGCTGAGCCATGTAGGAGCCGGCCAAGCCGAAACCCGAGACCTGCGTGGCCTCGAAGCCGCATTCGTCAATCACCTTGGCGCTCAGCGCGTCGTGGCAGCCGGGCAGCACGACGGCGCGACGCTCCAGGATGGCCTGCTTGAGGACCGTTGTATTCTTCATCTTAGTTCTCCAGTAATTGTTTTCAGTTGCACGGTTAGTGCGGCGCTGATCATGTTTTGTCGGCGATGGCTTGGGCCATTTCGAGCGTCGTGTGCTGGCCGCCCATGTCGTACGTGCGGACCTTGCCCGCGCGGAGCACCTCGGCCGTCGCATGCTCCAACGTCTCGGCCTTTTCCTGCTCGCCAAGCCAATCGAGCATCATCTTCACGGCGAGGATCGTAGCGATCGGATTCACCTTGTACTGGCCTGCGTACTTCGGCGCCGATCCGTGCGTCGGCTCGAACACGGCCAGCTTCTCGCCGATGTTGCCCGAGCAGCCGAAGCCCAGGCCGCCCACCATCTGAGCGCACAGGTCCGAGATGATGTCGCCGTACAGATTGGGAGCCACCAGCACGTCGTAATTGAACGGATTCTTCAGCAGCCACATCGACAGCGCGTCGATGTTGGCGTTGTCGCAGGCGATCTCCGGATACGCCTTGGCGACCTCCTTCCCCACTTCGAGGAACATGCCGTCGGTCGCGCGGACGACGTTCGCCTTGTGGACGATCGTCACCCGCTGGCGGCCATGCTGGCGGGCGAACTCGAACGCGGCGCGGACGATCCGCTCGCAACCGCGGCGGGTGTTGAGCTTGCAGGAAAGGGCCAGGTCGTCGCCCTCGACACCCTGAAAGGCCTTGAACGCCGGCGAGCACTTTTCGAGCGCGCCGCGGACCTCGGCCGGCAACGGGCGGAACTCCACGCCCGCGTACAAATCCTCGGTGTTCTCGCGGAACACCACCAGGTTGATCCCTTCCTTGAAATTCAGCGGATTGCCCGGATAGCCCTTGCACGGGCGGAGGCAGATGTATAAGTCGAACAACTGCCGCATGCGGACGATCGGCGAACGGTAGCTGAGCCCCTTCGCCTGCAGATGCTTTGCCAACTCGGCGTTGGCTTCCTTCACGGGCTTCGAGGTGATCGCGCCGAACAGCGCCGCATCGACCTGCTTCAGCAAGTCGATCGTGCGTTGGGGAAAGGCGTCGCCCTCCTGACACCAGAAGTCCCAACCGATGTCGCCCGGAAGGTACTCGGCGTCGACTTCGAGCCGGTCGAGCACAATCCTGGCAGCGTCCAGCACTTCCCTGCCAATCCCGTCACCCGGAAGCCACGCGATTCGATACTTGGCCACAGCCGCACTCCTTATCCACCAAGGAGATAACCATATCTCAATATCTTGAATCGTAGCTGTCCGTATTTTTGCAACTAGATCGACTTGCGCATATCTTTATCACCTCCAGGTATTTTACCGGCTTAGGCCCTCTCGCCGATCGAGCCAAATTGTGGCCTCGATTTGGCTGCGATTCAGGCAGAATTGGACGGCCCCAAGCTGTCCTGTGTTAAGTACTTCGGCCCCCGCCGATCGATAGGCCCGCTGGACCTCGGAATCGGAGTCGGATTCACCGCTGATGACGACCCATTCCGGCGTGCTCCAGGCGGCAAAGCCGGGTGGATCGCTGCGACGGCTGCCGTGATGCGGCGCCATCAGTAGATCGCAATCGATCGGTAGCTCGGCGATGACTTCTTCGAGTCCTGGTGTTTCGAGGTCGCCAGGCAGCAGGAGCCGACGGCCTGCGAATTCGATCGTCACCGTGATGCTATTGGCATTATCGCTGGCGATCGCGCCGTCGCGGGGCGGATGGATTACGTCGATCGTCACTTCGCCCAGACGGAGCCGATCGCCCGACCAGATTTCGCGGATCGGAACCGCTGCCTCGGTCAAGGCCTGTTTCAGCACTTCAGGCGCATCCATTGGGCCGGTCGCACCATACCAATCGAACATTGCTGGCGAAACGTAGACCGCGCCCACGTCGAAACGCTTAAGCAAGCCTGGCACGGCGTTGTAGTGGTCGACATCGGCGTGCGAGAGGATGATGCCGTCGATGTGCATGATGCCGCGATGCCAGAGGTAGCCAGCCACGATTTCGGTAGCGTACTCCGGTGAACCAAGCGAGCCGGCATCGTAGAGCAGCGTTTGTCCGTCGGGTGTTTCCACAACTACGCAAGTTCCTTGCCCCATGGCGATGAACGAACATCGCAGATCGTCCTCGGGGAACCAGTGTTTCACGAGCGGGGGAGTCAAGCCGATGGCGATCCATGCACAGAGCACTCCGAGCTGCCAGCGGGGCGGAACGAGCGCTCGTCCCCACAGCATGACGGCCATCAACCCGAGATAGAATCCGACGATCCACCAAGTCGCCGGTCCCGGCGCCCAAAAATGTCCGCCGGGCAGCCCCTCGGCCCAATCGACGATGCCGGCTAATCCTGCCAAGGACCAACTGCAGACCTTCCCCGCAACCATTGCGGCAATCGGTACGAGCCAGCCGCAAGCCAACGTGATAAATCCTGCCCACATGGTGACCAGCGCTAGCAGCCAGACCGCGGGAGCAATTACCATGGCGGCAGGCGACGCGAGATGAAATCGCTGCAGCACGAGAGGCAGCGTGGCCAACCACACGACCGCGGCGGTGATGAAGAGCCACATGGTCCAGAGTATAGCGTTGCGGCTGGCGCGAGAGTACCACGGGCGCGAGGCAGCGATCAATCGATCGAGCGGATCGCTCTCATCGCGGAGCGGATTTCCGAATAGTTCGTTGACCCAGATCAGCACGGCGACACAGAGGAAACTCAGCTGAGTTCCGGTGCGAAACAGTTGCGCTGGGTTGCCAGCCAGCACAATAATCACGGCAGCAGCAAGCGCATTGAAGGCACCCCCGCGACGACCCGTCCACGCGGCCATGCACAGCAATACCACCAATACCGCAGAGCGCACTACCGGCGGTTGTGCCCCTGCGATGAGCGTATAACTCAGCACGACGATGATAATCGCCAGCAGCGAGGCCCGTCGCGAAACAAGCTCTGTCCGTTGCAGCCACATCAAACCAAGGGCCAAGATGCCGACGTTGAGTCCCGACACGACGATTACATGGATCGTGCCCGTCAGAAAAAACGGCAGCAGTTCTTCGTCGGGAAGGTCCTCGCGCATGCCAAGCAAGATCGCCGCGGCGAGCGGAGCCTGCTCACGGCCGACGTAGGCTTGTAGTAATTGTTTGCCGCGTTCCCGAATGGCGCCGAGGATCGCCTGTGGGCTGCCGAAGCGGACGGCGCTCGTGATCGTGACGCAATCAGGCGATCGAGAGGCGATTGCCCCCAGCCGATGCTCAGCCCGGGCATGGCTGGCAAAATCGAACTCGCCCGGATTCATCGGGCGGGCGGGCCGGCGGAGTTGACCGTAGATCTGCAATTCGTCGCCGGGGCGGACTCCGAGCAAGTGTCCGTCGACGAGCAATTGGCAGCGCCCACCGGCGGGCAGCCAAGCGGTGCCGTCGCGGATACCGGTCAGGTCAATTTGTAGCCGAGTCCGTTCGCCGCCGGGGATTGCTCGCAAAGGCGTTGCTGGAGTTGGCGGCACCGATTCGGGGCCGGCCAGCACGATCGCTGTAACGCAGGTAGGTTCAGTTTTTTGCGTTGCGTAGCGTCCGATGTCGTGAGAGGAAAAAGCATTCCACCGTAAATCATGCCAAGCGCCGCCGGTGAGCGATATCGTGAAGAGCAGAAACCAGGCCGATATCGCGGGATGGCCGCCGCGCCAAAAACACCACCACGCCACCAGACCAACGAACGCAGCAGACCACAGACTTACATCTCGAAGTTTAGCAAGCACCAGCCAATCTGCGTGGTCGATCACGATTCCGGTTACGAGCGCCAGCGCTACAACGACCAGTGGCTGATAACGCTGATCGCTTCGAGCGAGATCCGAATCTCGGCTATTGCCTGTCGCCAGCGATTCGATGGCGGAAATCATGCCGCCGATTATAGTCTTCGCGGCCAAGACCAATAGCAGCCCGTTGAAAAACTTGATCGTCGCTGTAGCCGAGGTCTGTGATCTCGAATTCTTCCGGCGAATCTGACTTTACAGAGGTCGACTACAGGTTCTTCACCTGGCCGCCAAATGGCCATGTTTTCGCCGGGTTCTCGCCTCGCAGAGCCGCGCAGGAAGCCGGCCCAAAATGTCCCCCGTGGCCTGGGGGTCGTGGGACGGAATGAAAGCGCTTGCTATACTGGGGTTCATGGCGGTTCACGATGTCAGCGAGAGGAGAACTGCCCGACTAATCGAATCATCATCTCCAAGAGGTAAATTCCATGTGCGTAACGTGGGCGGCGTTCCATCGACTCGGTACGATCTGGCTGGTGCTTGTTGTCCCCTATGTCGTCGGCGCGGATGCGAAAGTGCTCGACGACTGCAGCGACGCGTTGAAATGGGAGCCGGTCACGTCGGACGGCGTCAAGTTGAAGTACAGCGTGGAGCGCTCGGCGGACGCGGCGGGCGAGCACGCGACAAGCTTGCGGCTGGACTACGAGTTTGCCTCTTCCGGGTTTGCGGGCGTGCGGTTGCGAAAGCCAGTTGAATTGCCGCCGAATTTCGAGATCTCGTTTTCACTGCGGGGCGATCTGCCACGGAACCACATCGAGTTCAAGCTGGTCGACGAGTCGGGCGAGAATGTGTGGTGGGTGAATCGTCGCTCAGTCGAGTTTCCGCGCGAGTGGACGGACTACTCCTCACGACGGCGGCATTTTACTTACGCCTGGGGCCCGTCGCGCGAGCCGCTCACCAAGGCAGGGTCGATCGAGTTTGTCATCGCGTCGGCCGAGGGCGGACGCGGGACAGTGTGGATCGACGATTTAACGTTCCGAGAGCTTCCAGTCACGAAGCCGTACGCGAGCGCGCCGGTCGCAGCGGCTAGCTCGACGGCGAACGAAAGTGTCGGTGCGGCGGCGGCGATAGATGGCGATGAGAAAACGGCCTGGCGGTCGGCGGAGGGCGACGCGGCGCCGACGCTGACGATTGACTTTAAGCAGGTGCGTGAGTTCGGCGGCCTGGTTGTGGATTGGGATCCGGCGGCGTTCGCATCGAGCTACGACATCGAGTTCTCGGACGATGGCAAAAACTGGAAGACCATGCGACATGTCGCGGGAAATGCCGGGCGGCTGCAGTTTCTCTCGCTGCCGGATGCGGAGACGCAACAGGTGCGGCTGAAGATGCGAGCGGCGCCGGGCGACGCGGGTGTAGCAATTCGTGAAATGGAAGTGCTGCCGTGGGAGGCGTCACGCGATGAGAACGCGCTGATGAAAGCGATCGCCGATCGCGTGCCCCGCGGGCGATATCCGCGGGCGACCACCGGCGAAGGGGTGTTTTGGACGATTGTCGGCGTGCCGATCGACGACCACGAAGCGCTTGTCTCGGAAGATGGGGCGGTCGAGGTCGACAAGCAGGCATTTTCGCTTGAACCGTTCGTGATGGAAGGCGGCAAATTGCTCACGTGGGCGGATGCCAATATCTCGCAATCGCTCGCCGACGGATTTGCGCCCGTGCCGACGGTGACACGCGAGCACGACGGCTTGAAGCTTTCCGTGACCGCAGCCGCCGACGGCGAGCCGGGGCAGTCGTCGCTCACGCTGCTCTACGCGCTCACGAACACCAGCGATCAACCGAAAGCCGGGGCATTCGTGCTCGCAGCGCGACCGTTTCAAGTGAACCCGCCCTATCAATGGCTCAACGCGATGGGCGGCGTGTCGCGGATTTCAAAGATCGAGCTCGACGATCCGCGGCGGGAGCTGCACGTGGATGGCCGCGCGGTATCGCTCGGCGCGGCACCGGACGCGTTTGGTGCATCGATTTATTACGAAGGCGATGTGAGTGATTATTTGGGTGAGGGACGCTTGCCGCCGCATCAAGAGGTGACCGATCCCGAGCGGCGGGCGTCGGCGGCGCTCGAGTACCAATTCCAGTTGGCGGCGGGTGAAAGCCAGACATGGGCGTTTGTCGTGCCGTTTTCGCAGGTTCCCGCAGAGCAAGAAAAGCTGCTGGAATCGTTCGTTTCGGCGAGCGATCCGGTGGCGAATGTCCGTGAGCGGCAGGCAGCCGTGGTCGGCCAGTGGAAGCAACTCACCGACACGTTCGATCTCTTGGTGCCGGCGCAGGCGATGGACATCGTGAACACGATCCGCTCGACGCTGGCCTACATCTTGGTGAACCAAGACGGTTTGGCGATTCATCCCGGCTCGCGGTCGTACGAGCGGTCGTGGATTCGCGACGGCTCGCTGACTTCCGCGGCGCTGTGCCGGTTCGGAATGGAACGCGAGGCCAAGGAGTTTGTCGATTGGTACGGGCCGTTCCAGTTCGAAAGCGGCAAGGTTCCTTGTGTCGTGGATCAGCGCGGACCGGATCCGGTGCCAGAGAACGATAGCCACGGCGAATACATCATGGCGGTGATGAATGTGTACCGCTTCACGGGCGACAAGGAGTTCTTGCAGCGGCACTGGCCGCGCGTGCAGAAGGCGGTTGCATATATCGAGAAGCTGCGCGGCGAGCGGATGACGGCCGAATATGCGGATCCGAACACCAAGGCAGTGAAACAGGAAGCCAACAAGCCGGCGGTGAGCCTGCACGCGTTTTACGGGTTGATGCCGGAATCGATCAGCCACGAAGGATACGCAGCCAAGCCGATGCATTCGTACTGGGACGATTTCTTCACGCTGCGAGGTCTCAAGGATGGGGCCGACATGGCGCGGGCCGTCGGCGATCCGGAGACGGCTGAGCGGTATCAGGCGCTGGCGGACGACTTTGGACAGACGCTCGTGGCTTCGATCCAACTGGCGACCAAGACGCACAACATTGACTACCTCCCCGGCTGCGTAGAGTTTGGCGATTTCGATGCGACGTCAACGACCGTCGCACTCTGGCCCGGTGGCGCGCGAAACATTCTTCCGCAGGACTTGCTTCACAATACGTTCAACCGCTGCTGGGATCGTTTCGTATTGCGGCGCGATGATCCGTCGTTCGAATGGATCGACTACACGCCGTATGAGCTACGGTTGCTCGGGAGTTACATCCTGTTGGGTCAGCCGGAGCGCGCCCTTGAGGCTCTCGAGTTCTTTATGAACGACCGTCGGCCGCAGGGTTGGAACCAATGGCCGGAGGTAATCCATCGCCAGCCGCGTGCGGCAAAGTTCATCGGCGACCTGCCCCACACTTGGTGCGGATCGGATTTCGTGAACTCGATGCGGATGATGTTTTTGCACGAACGCGATCCGGACGATGCGCTGGTGCTCTTGGCCGGAGTGCCGGCGGATTGGGTCTCGGAGGAGCCGGTAGGCTTTCGCAATATGCCGACGTATGGTGGGCGGGTGACGTGCACGCTCGCCCGGCCCGCGGGTGCGGCGGACAAGCTCGCGGGGCACGTCGATGGAACCTGCCCCATGCCGGCAGGCAAAATACGGCTTTCGGTGCCAGGCGGGCGGGCGAAGAGCGCGACAGTGAATGACGCGGCGGCAAAGATCGATGACGAGGGACGGGTCGTGATCCAAGAATTGCCTGCGGAAGTCGAAGTAACGGTTGTACCGGACGCACGGCGATAGCACGGCCGCGACCCCGCGCTGGCGAACCTGTTTCAGGGCGACTGCGTATGCGAGAACAGCCGTCCTTTTTTCGACCGGCGAGGCGACCGCCTAGGCTGTGGTTGCGCCGATCGGGTTCGGCTGCTATACTTCGCGGCATCTAGCTACGAATAGCTACGAATCAATATTACGTCGCGGCTTCCTGGTCGCGCTTTACCGGAGTGTTTGCCCATGCCCAGGCGTACCTACCTTGTGTGTTCTCAAGTTGTGTTTCCAATGCTGATGACATTCATCCTGCTTGGATGTTCTGAAAAAACGGTTGATCAGGCGACCTTAGTAAAAGTTACTGAACCGTCGAAGCACGAACCTAGCCAGGGCGAGGGCCAGCATGCTATGGATGCCAAACTAATTCCCCGCGATGTTTTGTTCGGCAATCCCGAGCGGGCTCAGGCCCGACTTAGCCCGGATGGAAAGTTTCTGAGCTTCTTGGCGCCGGTCGGCGGCGTGCTCAACGTGTGGGTTGGTCCAGCCGACGACATGAAGCAAGCCAAACCGGTCACTCAAGAAAAGGTGCGTCCGGTCCGCAGCCACAACTGGACTTACGATTCGAAAACAATTCTTTATCCGCAAGACACAAATGGCAATGAGAACTTCCACCTGTTTGCAACCAACGTTGAAACTGGTGAAACCAAGGATCTGACCCCGATCGATGGTGTGCGGGCTGAGTTGCAGGAAGTGAGCGAAAAGTTTCCTCAGGAGATACTGGTCGGCCTGAACGATCGCGATCAGCAACTGCACGATATTTGGAAGATCAATATCGAGACGGGCGAGAAGGAGTTGGTGCAAGAGAATCCCGGCGTGGCCGGCTATCTAACCGATGACGACTTCAACGTCCGGCTGGCGCTGAACTACACGCCGACAGGCGGACAGGTGTGGCTCGTGCCAGAGAGCGCGGGCGATGCCAAGGAATGGAAAGAATTTCAAGAGTTCGGCCCCGAAGACGCGATGACCAGCGGCCCGGCCGGCTTCGACAAGTCGAATCGCACGCTCTACTTCCAGGACAGCCGCAACCGCGATACGTCCGGCTTGTTTGCCATGGACCTCGATAACGGCGCAGTCAAATTAGTAGCCGATGATCCGCGGGCGGACGCCGGCGGGATTCTGGCCCATCCGACCGAAAAGACCATTCAAGCAGTATCATTCGACTATTCTCGCAACGAGTGGAAAATTCTCGACGAGTCGATCCAGGCGGACCTCGATTATCTCAAGACGGTTCAAGACGGCGACATTATCGTTGCCGACCGTACGCTCGACGACAAGCAATGGATCGTCGCATTCCTGCAAGACGACGGCCCGGTAAAGACTTATCGCTACGAGCGCGAGCCAGAGCGGAAAGCCACCTTTTTGTTCCAGAACCGCGACGATCTCGACGACTATCCGTTGGTGAAGATGCACACGCCGGTGATCAAGAGCCGCGACGGGCTGAATCTGGTGAGCTATTTGTCGCTGCCATCTGGGAGCGACCCGGATGGCGACGGTGTGCCTGACAAACCGGTGCCGATGGTGCTCAATGTGCATGGTGGACCCTGGGCCCGCGATTCGTGGGGCCTCAATCCCTCTCATCAGTGGCTGGCCAACCGTGGCTACGCCGTGCTCAGCGTCAATTACCGCGGCTCGACTGGCTTCGGCAAGAACTTCATCAATGCAGCCAACGGCGAGTGGTCGGGCAAGATGCACGACGACCTGTTGGACGCGGTCAAGTGGGCAGTTGACCAAGGTATCGCCCAAGAAGACAAAGTCGCCATCATGGGCGGCAGCTACGGCGGTTACGCCACGCTGGTGGGCATGACGTATACACCCGAGGTGTTTGCCGCCGGTGTCGACATCGTCGGCCCGTCGAGTTTAGTCACCTTGCTGCAAAACATCCCGCCCTATTGGGCGCCCTTCATGCCGGTGATGAAAGTCCGCGTGGGAGATGTCGATACGGAAGCAGGCCGGACCGAGTTGCTCAAGCGCTCGCCGCTCGAGTTAGTCGACAAGATCAAGAGGCCACTCTTGATCGGCCAAGGCGCGAACGACCCGCGCGTCACTCAGCTCGAAGCCGATCAAATCGTCAAGGCCATGCAGAAGCACAAGATTCCGGTCACGTACGTGCTGTATCCTGACGAAGGTCACGGCTTTGCTCGACCCGAGAATCGGATGTCGTTTAATGCCGTGACCGAAGCGTTTTTGGCCGAGCAGTTGGGCGGGCGATTCGAGCCGGTGGGCGACGATTTTCAGGGTTCCAAGATCGAGGTTCCCGCAGGAGCCGAGGATGTGCCGGGCATTGCCGAAGCACTGAAAGAACACAAATCCGCCACGCCAACAGGAACTTAACCAGGCCTTTTGCGAGCAGGTTTTCCGCTTGCGTTTTCCCCAGCCGCGAGCCACAATAGAGGCATGAGCCACGTTTTTGCGTATTACTTCTGGTTTACGTTTACCCGCTTGGGTAGCGGGACCGGAGGTTATGCGTAGCGGCTCAGTAAACTACGAACAAACCGGACCCCCGAGACCCAGCAGTTGGTTCTCGGGGGTTTTTTTGTTGGTGAAAGGGTTGAGGGTCTAGGGTTGAGAGTTGAGGGTTCAAGGAACGAAAGAAGATCGCGGCGTTAGTAGTTCGGATGCTGGGAACAAAATCCATGTCGAGGAGTTATCCCAATGTTTGGCTTTGAGAAGCTTGGAGTTTGGCAGAAGTCAATCGAATTGACCGACTACTTTAATTCGTTTGCCCGCGACTTTCCCACCGATGAGCGATTCGGATTCACCAGCCAAATGCGCAGGTCTTCGGTCTTCGTGGCATCGAACATCGCAGAGGGAAGCGCTCGCGGTTCGAATCCAAACTTTGTCCGTTTGATCGAATTCGCGTAGAGCTCACTCATGGAACTAATTACCCAAACCCGAATAGCCAGGCACGAAGGTTATCTCTCACCACCCAATGACGAACACACATGCAAATTATCCGAACCAATCGCCCGCATGGCCAGCGACCTGCGATCGTCGATTTCGCAATCAAAAAGTTGACATTTTTTCAACCCTCAACCCTCAACCCTCAACCTTAAACCCTCAACCTTAAACGGAGCCTTCTCATGATCGTTGTGATGCGGCGTGATGCCAGTGAACAGGACATTCAGAACATGATTAAACACGTTGAATCGTTGGGCTTGAAACCTACGGTCCTGCGCGGCACGGAGCGGACGGTGATTGCCGCGATTGGCGACGAACGAGCGGCCGCTGGTGTGGGCAGCCTTGAAAGCGGACCAGGAGTCGACGAAGTGCTGCCGGTGCTCGCCCCTTACAAAATCGCCAGCCGCGAGACCAAGGCGGAGCCGACCGTCGTCAGGGCGGGCAGCCTCACCGTCGGTGGCGGGCACCTGGGCATCATCGCCGGACCCTGCGGCGTGGAGAGCGAAGAACAGATTCTCTCGGCTGCCCATGCCGTCAAGAAGGCGGGGGCGACCGCGCTGCGCGGCGGTGCCTTCAAGCCGCGCACCAGTCCCTACAGTTTCCAAGGCATGAAAGAGGAAGGCCTCAAGCTACTCGCCAAGGCGCGTGCGGAAACCGGCCTCGCGGTAGTCACCGAAGTCGTCGCCAGCGAGGACGTCCCGATGGTCTCGGAATATGCAGACGTGCTGCAAGTCGGCGCTCGCAATATGCAGAATTACCGGCTGCTTGAAGCGGTTGGCAAGTCGAAATGCGCCGTGCTCTTGAAACGTGGCCCAAGTGCCACGATCGACGAACTGCTGCTCGCGGCCGAGTACATTCTCGATGCCGGCAATCAGCGAGTGATGCTTTGCGAACGTGGCATCCGCACGTTCGAAGCCCACACACGGTTCACACTGCCGCTGGCCTCGGTGCCCTATCTGCAGGCTAAAACACATCTGCCAGTGGTGATTGATCCGAGCCACGGAACGGGCCATACGCCGCTCGTGCCCGCGCTGGCCCGCGCGGCGATCGCTGCGGGTGCCGATGGCATGATCATCGAAGTGCATCCGAATCCGTCGAAGGCTTTGAGCGATGGGTATCAATCGCTCACCTTCGAGCAATTTGAGGAATTGATGGCTGGCTGCCGCAAGGTGGCTGCGGCGATGGAGGTGAAACTCGGCTAGCGCGGCTTTTACTTTGCGGAGCGTCCCTTTCGTGTTCGCTTCCACAGCGTCGTTGCCGACGCCGCCAACGCCCCGACTTCGATTTTAATTCTGTTGGCTAGGATCGGCAGCAAACATTAGTAAATCACTCTAATCCCGCTTGACCCGCACGACCACCAGTTCCCCATCGCGTTCGACGCACGTGAGCTGGTGTTCCTTGAGCACGCGCGCCAGTAACTTGCCAAGCGTGATGTCGCCGCTTTGGACGACCACCTTGGTTTGTGTCGAAAGGCCGACATCCCCGAGCACCCTGGGGTCGAGCCGTATTGGCACAGCCGACATTTCAGAGATCAAATTGACAAAGTCGCCGATCGGCATTGAGGGCAATTCAATCGATTCGATCGAGACCGACAGTTGATCGACGACATTCGTGACCCGCGCCGGCCGCTCCAGTGCCGAGGGGGTGGCCTGGTCGTGGTTGAGAGGCACGTCTACCGCAGGCGGATAACTGACGGGTGGTTCGAGGGAAGCTTCACCGCGTGCGAGCGCCTTCGGCTCTGGTTGAACAGCATCGAGGACAAGCGTTCGTGTTGCCGGTGGTTCTGCTGAATTATGCTCCATTGTCGTCGTCGACGGCTGGTCGGGTTTTTGTTCGGCCATGATTGGTTCGATTGGCAGCAAGGCTGCTGCAGCCGGTGCGGCCATTAGTTCCGGCTGCGCCGTTGGACGACTGTCGGTATTCAGTTGCACTTCCTTCACGCGCACGTCGTCGATGCTCGGCATTTCGTCCTGTGGAACTTCTGCCCTTTTAGATGCTGGCTCTGTGGAGGCGACTCCAGCGGCGGGCGAACTGTTTGGCAGGGGTGCCACATCCTCCCCTGTCTGCAACGCGAGCACACTCAGCACACTACCCGCCACGAGGACCGTCGAAGCCACCGCAGTCCACAGCCCGGCATGTTCTCGCACCGAGCCAATTGCCTTCGCCAGCAAAGTCGGCGATGCGACAGCGGCAACTTCTACCACTTCAGGCGTCGCAGGTTCGCCAGTCGCCAACCAACCTGCCGGCACCACGATATGCACCATGCTGCCGCACTTGGGGCACGACTGTACTTGCCCCAGGAACCGCTCGTCACGGACCCTCAGCCGGGCCCGGCACGTTTCGCAACGAAGGAAGAAAGGTTCCACGACGTCAGTTCTCAAAGCACTGCCAAAGTTATTGGAGGCAACGGCATCAGTCTTTCCATCGTACCATACGGGCGTTTCCGTGGGCGGGGCGAGCCGGCAGCGGGGCCTTGCGCAGCGGATTTTTCGGCTATTTCGGTTGAAACGCAGCAGGTAGCTGCTCCCCACGATCTGCCGCCTTCGCCCGGGTGGTGATGAAGACCGCTGCGGGCCCCACCGTATAAACCAGCTTCTGCCTCGGATCACTGGGACCGGTGGCCGATTTGTCAGGATTCGCCCGCCGCAGGATTTCGACGAGTATCTCGTCAGCGGGCCGGTCTTCAATGTCGATCGCAAACAGTTGGTTGCGGGTGATGCCGTCGAGCTGTAAATCCGCTCCGCGGATGACAATCGAGACACCAACATCTGCTGCCAACATCTCAAGTGCCGCCTCGAGTTCTTCGCGTGCAAACCGCAGCGAAGCTTTCTTCTGAAGCCGCTCGGCAATGGTAATAGGTGAGCTCGCATTAGCGAGCGGAGGCAGCCCATCAACCCCCCGATTCCCTTCCGCGAGCGCCAACTCCGCCCCCATCAACAGATTGTGCCCCGCCTCCACCGGCAAATAGCACCGCAGCACGGCCGCATCATGGTTGAAGCCCTGCCGCGTGTACGCCGCTAGTCGCCGCACCATTTCCGGCAGCCGCGCTACAACCCGTCGACTATGCGGCGAGGCCTCAATCCCAAGCACAAAGTCCTCGACTAAACTCGGCAGTTCGATCACCCGTGCCGCCAACGCTTTGCTCCTCTGCTCGGGCGAAGAGTCGAGTGTAGGCACGGCAACGAGCTCGACGAAAAAGTTCTCGTCCCAATTCAAGCTCAGTGCAGCGGCACCAATATCCTCTCCGAGAAACGATTCGAGCGCGGGCTTCAGCGGTGCCAACGCACCTGTAAACAACGAATGCTGGTCTCCGAATACGAATGGAGGCCGGAAAATCAGCGTCACTTGACGCGCCGTTTCGGTATGAGCAATGAGCCGACCCACGTCGCGTGGAAAAAGTGGCTCGCGCGGGAATAACTCCGCGAATACATCAAGAGTACCATCAACTAGGGCAGGCCCACCACGGCCAGTTTTCATGAAGTAAACCTGGTCTCCGGCAAACACAAACGTCCGATCAGAAAACGAATAGGAGAGATGTTGTTTCAGGCGTGCCCGAATTTCGCTCGGGGCAAGGTCGCTGCGGACACGCAGAATCCGCGTCGTGTCCCAGCCAACATTGAGTTGCATTCGCCATCCGAAGATAAGAACTTCAATGTCCCGCAGCGGCATTCCGGTCGTTCGTTCTACCGCCGCGGCTGCGTCGTTAGCCGGCGGCCCGAGGGCGGATACCACTTTTTCGCCTTCTGAATGGGCCAGCAATTCCGCTGGCCGAAGCGCGAGAACAATTTCTACCCCCGGTGGTAAGTACGCCAAATCGAGCGGCGGGCCATCGGTCGGCGACACCCACAGTGTCTTGCCGTCGTCGTCGATGAGTTGCGATTCGTTGCGCGCTGTTTCTACGGTTGGCTGGTGACCAACTGCTTGCGTTTCACCCGTCGCTGGCGGGTTCGTTGCCGTTTCCGCCTCGTCCGACGGCTGTGTGAACACATCACGAGCTGCAAACAACAGAACGGCCGCAAAAATCACGAGCACAACCACGACAATCATCCGCTGATCGCGCTGCTTGCTGCGGCGCGTAACGATGGGTGTGCGTGGCAATTCCTGCATGTCGATTCGCCCCGAACCAGTTGCCGCAGGTATGGAAAAAATGGAAACGGTTGCCAGTACCAGTCTAAGGTTGGTGGCTTCGCGGGGCCAGCCGCGGCTTGTGCGATAAGTGCTGGATATCTATGATCGCAACTACTGAAACCGGTGCAGTGTTTTGCAACCAGGCGTGCTCGCAGGTGATTCGTCGCGGCCGACGACGCTAACCGCATTCCAAATCCCCGACTCCTGCCCACTTCTCAACATGCGTTCCTTCAAAGCCGTCAATTTGTATTTTCAACGGGCGGCCGACAAGCTCGAGCTCGACGATGAAATTCGCAAATTGCTGATGATGGCGGCGCGGGAAGTTCAAGTGCAGATACCCATCGATATGGACAACGGCCGGCTGGCGACATTTGTCGGCTACCGGGTGCAACACAACCGGGCGCGCGGGCCCATGAAAGGCGGCCTGCGCTACCACCACGAGGTCGATCTCGACGAAGTTCGCAGCCTAGCATCCTTGATGACTTGGAAGACGGCAGTAGTGAATCTGCCCTATGGGGGCGCGAAGGGGGGCATCGCCGTCGATGCCCGCAAGCTCAGTATTATCGAGTTGGAGCGGGTCACGCGCCGCTTCATCGACGAGATTCACGACGTGATCGGCCCCGATACCGACATCCCGGCCCCCGACATGGGCACCGACCACCGCGTGATGGCCTGGATCATGAACCAATACAGCAAGTACCATGGCTTTAATCCCGGGATCGTCACTGGCAAACCGGTCGAGTACTATGGCATCCCAGGGCGCGAAGAAGCCACCGGTCGCGGCGTCGGGTTGTTAACTGTTAAATTGTTGCAGCGGCTGCATCGCAAGAGCGCAGGGGCCACGATCGCCATTCAGGGTTTCGGCAACGTCGGCTCTCATGCGGCAAAATATCTCCATGACGGAGGTTGCCAGGTGGTGGCGATCAGCGACTCGACTGGCGCTTACTACCGCCAAGCGGGCATCGACGTGCCGGCTGCGCTCCGCTACTCACATCAAAATAATCTGCTGCTGCGCGGCTTTCCGGACGCCGACATCATCAGCAATAACGAACTCCTAGAACTCGACGTTGATGTATTGATTCCGGCGGCGATCGGTGGCGTGATCACGGCCGAAAACGCGCCGCGGATCAAGGCCCCAACCATCATCGAAGCCGCGAACGCGCCAACGAATCCCGACGCTGACGACATCCTGGCCGAACGCGGCAAAACGGTGCTGCCGGACATTCTCACCAACGCTGGCGGTGTGACGGTGAGCTATTTCGAGTGGGCCCAAAATCGCCAGTTCTACCGCTGGAATCTCGACCGCGTGCGGGGCGAGCTTGAAAAAACTCTCACCACGGCGTTTGAAGAAATCTGGGACCTCGCCCGTGAGCACAAAGTCTCTCTTCGTACGGCGGCTTTCATGCTCGGCATCAGCCGCGTGGCGCGAGCGACGGAATTGAGCGGGTTGGCGTAGGCATCAATACGGTAGCATATAATCCATGGACGAAGTTCTAGCCCAGTACAAGTGGACCGCAGACGAGCTACTTCTCGCTCAACATATACATTCTCGCCAGGGGTTGGCGAAGTATTTTCGCGTACTCGTCAAGGGTTTGATCGTATTTCTTTGTGCCATAGGCTTACTCTCGCTAGTCTTTGGTCAGATTGGAGGTGCCATACTGCTTGCAATTGGGCTGTTCCTTTTTGTATTGCACACCGTCATCGAACCGTGGCGGATGCGCCGCCAGTTTCGAATTCGGCCAGATCAAGGCGTCGAAGTCGAGTGGCGATTCTCGCGGGATACAAATTAAGTGCAAGACGATGTACAGCAATTGCGAGTTCGTGTGGAGCGCATACTACAAGATCGTTCAATCGCCTGAAGGATTTCTCTTCTACCTCGAGAAGCAGATCTTCAATTGGTTGCCGCGACACGCTTTGAATTGCAAAGAAGATCTTTCGCGGCTGGAGCGACTGATCCAGCAGGCTGCCGTTCGATTCGATAAGATCAAGTAACGTTAGGTCAATTGCTGGTGAATGGATTGCGCGGCTCTCCGGACCTGCCTAAGTGATACATCCAGATGCGTCACCGCGCGGAGGCGTTGGGGGGCGACGGCGTTTATCAGCACGCCTTGCTCGCGGAGCCGGGCGACGAAATCCGCGGCGGTGCCCCGCTCCGGCGCGAGCTTGAATATGACGATGTTCGTGTCCACTACGTCGGGGTCGAGCGCGAGGCCGGGCGTTTCTCGAATGGCGTCGGCGAGTACGCGGGCCTTTTCGTGGTCTTCAACGAGACGGTCGATGTGATGGTCCAGCGCGTAGAGCGCGCCGGCGGCGATGATGCCGGCTTGGCGCATGCCGCCGCCGAGGGCTTTCCGGTGGCGCCGTGCTTTGCGAATGAGTTCGCTCGGGCCGCACAGCGCCGAGCCGACCGGCGCGCCGAGGCCCTTCGAAAAACACACGCTTACCGTGTCGAAGTGCTGAGCCCATTGGTCGGCTGCAATGCCGGTGGCCACTACGGCATTGAACAGCCGCGCGCCGTCGAGGTGCCGGGCCAGCCCGTTCTCGGCGGCCCAGCGACAAATCTCGACGACGCCGTCGTACGGTAGCACTCGCCCGGCCCCGCGGTTGTGCGTGTTTTCCAAGCACACCAGCCGCGTGCGGGCCGAGTGGTCGTTGTCGGGGCGAATACGCTCCACGAGTTGTTCGAGCCGCAAAACGCCATCGGCCCCCTCGATCGGCTGCGTGACCACACCAAATAACTGTGCGGACGCACCTTGCTCGTAATTGTGAATATGGCAGTTCGCTTCACACAAGTACTCGTCGCCCGGGCCGCAATGCACTCGAACCGCGAGTTGATTGCTCATCGTGCCCGAGGGGACATACAAAGCCGTTTCTTTGCCGAGCATTTCGGCGATCTGGTGTTCGAGGGCGACAACCGTGGCGTCTTCGCCAAAAACGTCGTCGCCTACGTGAGCGGCGGCCATGGCCGCGCGCATCGCCGGTGTGGGTTTCGTGACCGTATCGCTGCGGAGATCGATGGGTTGCGAGAACACGGGTTTCCTTTTCGAGCGGTTCTTGTGACAATGATCCAGAACCGCTCGACAATCGAGCCGACCCATTTTGGGTCGGCACGGAGCGGCAGCTAGGTTTTGCGGCTTGTCGCACCCACGCCGGCTCAGCTGGCCGGGCAATTGAGGTTGCCGACATCCGCCCGGATTGTCCCTCCCCGCACACCACAAGACAATGCCAGCCAACAAGAGTTCGCCATGCCATTGTCCATAGCACGAATCGACACTCGCCAAGCAGGCTCAGCCGAGGCCATCGAGCAGCTTCGGAAGAAGCTGGCGCCGACGGGCGACGTGGTGAGCGAGGCCGGGCGCAAGAAGACGATCGAAGTGTTCGGCGTGCCCCTCGCGCCGGCCGAGGTAGTCGAGCGGGTTTGCTCCGACGTGCGGACGCGCGGCCTCGAAGCAGTACTCGATTACACGAACAAATTCGATAAGGTCAAGCTGACAGCCGATTCGCTCCGCGTGCCGGCTCAAGAATTGGCCGCCGCCCATGCCAAGGCAGGCGCGACTTTTCTCGATGCGATCCGCCGCATCCGCGAAAATATCCTCCGCTTCCAGTCGGCGATCCTGCATCAAGACGTGCAGATCGAAACACCCCACGGTGGCTACTTGCGGCAGCGGTATCGGCCGCTGGCGCGGATCGGTATCTGCGTGCCGGGCGGGGCGGCTGCCTATCCGTCGACGGTGCTCATGACTGCGGTGCCGGCTCAGGCCGCGGGCGTGTGCGAACTGGCTGTCGTCGCACCACCGACACAATTTGGCTCTTACAACAATGACCTGTTGGCAACCTGCCACGAACTCGGCATCACCGAAGTCTACCGCATTGGCGGGGCGCAGGCCGTGGCGGCGTTAGCCTATGGTGTCGCCGGTTTGTCGAGCGGCCCGCTGGTGAAGGTCGACAAAATTGTCGGTCCGGGGAATCTGTTCGTCGCGTTGGCCAAAAAGCACGTGTTTGGTGAAGTGGGAATCGACTCGATCGCCGGGCCGAGCGAAGTGATCGTCATTGCCGACGAATCCACGCCCGCCACATTTGTCGCCTCCGATCTGATCGCCCAGGCCGAACATTCGCCCGGCTCGAGTGTCCTGATCACTTGGAGCCAGTCGCTGTGGGACGCGGTGGCATCGGAGTTGGAGGTGCAATTGGCAACATTGGATCGTGGCGACCAGGCCCGCGAGTCGCTCGAAGCCTTTGGAGCACTCATGTTGGTTGCCGACCGTGACGAAGCGGCCCGGCTGGCCAATACGCTGGCCACGGAACATCTGCACCTGGCCTGTGCCGACGCTGAAGAATTGGCCGGCCAAATTCACTGCGCGGGAGCCGTGTTTATCGGGCCCTTCACCCCGGTGGCGCTGGGTGACTATGTGGCCGGGCCGTCGCATGTGTTGCCAACGGGAGCCACGGCCCGCTTTGCCAGTGGCCTGTCATCGAACGATTTTATGCGATCGAGCAGCGTCATTCATTTTTCGCCCGAAGGTCTGAACGCGGTGGCCGACGATGTTGTCTTGATGGCGAAGACCGAAGGCCTTACCGCCCATGCCGCCAGCGTGCTCAAGCGGCGAAATCATGCCTCCTCATGAAGCGCGAACTCGCGTCGCGAGCGACGCGGCTAAATGCGATCTCCTGAACCCCGAATCCTGCCACTGGTATGTTCTACTTCCGCCCCAACATCACCGCGATGACCGGCTACGTGCCTGGCGAGCAGCCGCGCGGTGAGAAGATCATCAAGCTCAACACGAACGAGAACCCGTTTCCGTGTTCGCCGAAAGTGAAGGTGGCGATTGGCCGCGTGGTGCAATCTGGACTACAGAAGTATCCCGATTCGCTGGCGACCGCGTTTCGCATCGCGGCGGGCGGCCTCTACGGCTTCGATCCCGAGTGGATCCTCTGCGGCAACGGCAGCGACGAACTGCTAACGATGATCACGCGGGCCTTTGTCGACTCGGGCGACGTCGTCCGCTTCGCCAACCCCGGCTACGTTCTCTACCAGTCGCTCGCCGAGATTCAGGGCGCGACAACAGACGTGATGAATTTCAATGCCGACTGGACGCTCAGCGATTCATTTTCAAAGCCCGCCGAGCGGCTCAAGTTAGCTTACCTGGCAAATCCCAACAGCCCGTCGGGCACTGTATTGCCGCCGGGTCGCGTCGCAGAACTTGCCGACGCCCTGCCCTGCCCGCTCGTGGTCGACGAAGCGTACGTCGACTTTGCGGAAACGAATTGCCTGGCGCTGGTGCGCGAGAACGAAAAGATTATAGTGACGCGGTCGCTCAGCAAGTCTTACGCGCTGGCTGGGTTGCGGTTTGGATTCGTTATCGCCCAGCCACAGGTGATCCAACAGCTTCGCAAGGTAAAGGATTCGTATAATTGCGACGCCCTCTCGATCGCCGGAGCCACGGCCGCCATCGATGACCAGGCTTGGCTCAGAGAAACGCGGGCAGCAATTCTGGCGACGCGCCAGCGGATGACGGCTGCTTTGCGCGGATTGGGGTTTGCCAGCGTATCGTCGCAAGCCAATTTTGTTTGGAACCCTCACCCCAGCCTGCCGGTCGAGCCGCTCTATCAGCAGCTCAAAGCGAGCGGCGTGTTAGTGCGATACATGAACTACGCCGGCTGGGGCGACGGCCTGCGGATTAGTGTGGGTACCGGTGAGCAAGTGGATGCTTGCTTGGGGTTGCTCAAGTCAATGCTCTAACATCAACATCTGGCAGGAGGGTGAGGCTCTTGCCGAACCTTCGAGCTAGTTAGGCAAATGGCTCGGCAGGGGGCCACCCCTCTCATTGCCAGCAACGCCAACGTTTGGTCGGCGCTCGGGGCTGGCAATTTGTGCGTCCTGGGTAAGCTTTGCTGCAGACGCGGCGTCTTCTATCGCCGCATGGCCCCTACCGCCGATTTCATCCATACGGTCGTTACGACCGGTCTGCATGGAATCCCCTGCGCGACCGATCCCGCCGTTACGACCAGTTTTAAGTCTTGCGGCCGGGTTCCCCGCAGTTCCCGGCCGCAAGACCGACCCAGATCCAGGGTTTGCCCGCTGTGCGTGAGCAAGACTACAACCTGTTTGTTCGGCGGGCCTGTGTGCTGTGGCTTGCGCTATTGGGGCTGACCCACGCTGCCCGTGCCGAGGAACCAATTTCCTTTGTGTTTCCGGCGGCCAACTTTCAGCCGGTTGCGGCAGGCGCCTACGCAGACGAATCAACGCCCCCTACTCCGCCGCAAGCGCCAGAACCCCCGCTCACGCCGCCGCAAGCGGCCCTCTCGGCTCCGTCCGAGTCAGCTAGGATGACGTTTCCCAACGAGCCTGCCGCGGAGGATCCTTATCTCGCCGCAGGAATCTACGAATCGGCAACTGGCTGCCCGACATGCGACGTCGGGCGCGAGGGCAGCGGTCTTCCTCCGGGTCGAATGCCCAACGGTCAGTACCATGACGACTGGATGTGGGGCTGCGGCCGCTGGCCGTATGCCAACGGACCAGGCGCCTGCGACGATTGGAAGGTCGGCCCAATTTGGGATGTCACCGTCGACGGCATAGTGATGACACGCGAGAACACCGACTTAGGTGCTCTGGAAGCGGCGATGGCTGAACCTGGCGCGCCGGAAGTGGTCGAACAGTTTGACCGCGGACCCGGCGGACGGGTATTTCTTACTGGGCTCATGCCGCGCGACGTTGGCTATCAAGTGTTCGCAGGTTACGAGGGCATCGAAGAATGGAATGCGGCGATCGTCTACCCGGAGACACCCTCCTTTCCGCCGTTTGGTACGCCGACGGAGCGCCGCAGTCTTTTTTACCGCTCCAGTCTGCACTCTGGTGAATTGAACTTCATGCGCATGGGCAATCCGACGTGGCGGCCCTATTTCGGCGTGCGGTACATCAAGTTCGATGACGAAATTTGGGACCAGAATATTCAGGAAGTGGTGCCACCGCTGCCCGGTCCACCGCCGATCGTTACTGTCTCCCAGCAAGATACATTCAATATCTTCGACATCGAGAACAACTTAATCGGCTTCCAGGGCGGTTTGAAATACGATCTCTGGCAAGTCGGTCGCCGCTTCTCGTTGCAGGGTTTCGTAAATAGCGGCGTCTATTACAACAAAGCCAAATGGTCGAATCAGTTGAGACAACAGGAGACGCAGTTCACTAGCGATGATGCCACAACAATTGTGGATGAATCGTCCTCCACGACCGTTTCTAACGCCAACCTGACGATCATCGAGCAGTCGGACGTCGCCTTTGTCGGCGAAGCGTCGCTGACTGGCGTGTGCCGATTGAACCGCTGCTGGGCCCTGCGAGCTGGCTACCAAGTGCTTTGGATCGACGGCGTGGCGCTGGCCCAGGATGCTTATCTTGGCAACGACCTCGATGGCCGTTCGTTGCTCTTCCACGGCTGGCACGCGGGTGTGGAATACCGGCGGTAGGCGGCCTGATTCAATTTCCGTGGCCAGCGAGCAACACATCCGTCAGACGAGATCCTCCGGTGAAACCGGCGTTTGGCCTGGGGCGCGAACTCGGAAGATGTAAACCTCTTCGCCCTCAATGAAGAACAGAGCGCAGCAGATGCGGTTGTGCTGAGTCTTGAAGAGCGCTTGCTGGACGAAGAACTCGCAGTCCGCATTCTCCGGAGCTTCACCGCATGACTGAGCGTCGTCGTGCAACCGCTTGATGAGTGAGTCGTAGGCCCGGAGCAACGATTCGGCTCCCATCGGTGACCGCTCCTGTATTCAGCGGAAGATGCTGCGTTTATCCTGTTTGGCCTTCGGAAGCTTGCGAACCGTGAAGGTCATTCGTCTGGCAGAACGAAGTCACGCCGAAGCTGCATCGAATGTTGTCCCGCAATCGACCCGCGTTCGCCATACTTGAAAGCTTGAATCGACGCGTTGATCGCAGCAACATTTTTCGCGTACGACTCGTCCGACGGATTCTCGGCTCTCCACTGATCAAAGAGCTCATCGATGATCAGGTCGCGCACGCCGGTTTCGATGCGCTGACGAGCAAAGCTCGTGAAGCTAGTCAGATCGTGTTTGGTCGTTTTCACGGACTGGGCTCCTGCATCGCGGTTCCATTTTATCATGCTGGACGAACATTGCGAGCGCTGGTGCTTCGATGACTTGGGCGTAAATTGCCGTGGCATCGGTCGCCACTGTTCGCGCCGCCGTCGCGTGAGGGTATGCTCAAGTGCATGAGCAGCCAATACGATTTCGACGTAATCGTGGTCGGTGCCGGGCATGCCGGGGCCGAGGCGGCCTGCGCAGCGGCGCGGCTTGGGGCGCGGACGCTGCTCCTCACGACCAATTGCGACACCGTCGGGCAAATGAGCTGCAACCCGGCGATTGGTGGCGTCGGCAAGGGGCAGATCGTCCGCGAGATCGACGCGCTGGGCGGCATCATGGGTCGGGCGATCGATGCGACCGGCATTCAGTTCCGCTTGCTCAATCGCCGCAAGGGCCCCGCGATGCACAGCCCACGGGCCCAGGCCGACAAGAAGGCGTATCAGTCTGAAGTCAAGCGGATCATCGAAGAGCAGCCGAGACTTACCCTGCGGCAGGAGGTGGTGGAGGACTTGCTGGCCACGGAAGCACGGAGCAGGGAGCAAGGAGCACGGAGCGAAAACTCCTTGCTCCCTGCTCCCTGCTCCCTACGCATCACTGGCGTCCTCGTCCGCGGCGGCGCGATTTACACCGCACGGGCCGTGGTGCTCACAACCGGCACCTTTCTGCAGGCGCTGATGCATACCGGCGAAGCGAAAACCCCCGGCGGCCGCGCTGGCGAAGGAACTTCGGCTGGAATCAGCGGCGCACTGACGAAGCTTGGCTTCCGCTTGGAACGTTTCAAAACCGGCACCCCTCCGCGACTCAACGGCCGCACCATCGACTACGACCGCGCCGAATTGCAGCCGGGCGACGACGACCCTCAGCCGTTCTCGTTTCTCACCGACAAGCTCGAAGTCGAACAACTGCCATGCTACATCACGTATACGAACCAGGCGGTACACGAACTGATCCGCGCGAATCTCGGCCGTGCGCCGATGTACAGTGGGCAGATTCAATCGAGTGGCCCGCGGTACTGCCCTTCCATCGAAGACAAGGTAGTGCGCTTCGCCGACAAGGACCGGCACCAAGTGTTCCTCGAGCCCGAGGGCCGCAACACACGCGAAGTTTACGTAAACGGTATCTCGACGAGCCTGCCGCGCGATGTGCAGGAGGGAATTTTCCGTTTGATCCCCGGCCTCGAACGCGCCGAGATCATGCGCTTTGGCTACGCGGTGGAATATGATTATGCCCCACCCGATCAATTGCGACCGACGCTCGAGAGTAAGCTGGTTGGCGGGCTGTATTTCGCCGGTCAGATCAATGGCACCACCGGTTACGAAGAGGCTGCCGCTCAGGGGCTCATCGCCGGTGCGAATGCCGCCCTCGCGCTGTTGGGCCGCGAACCGCTGATCCTCGAACGCGACGTGGCCTACATCGGCGTGCTCATCGACGACCTTGTCACTTGCGGGGTCGACGAACCTTATCGCATGTTTACCAGCCGTGCCGAGTATCGCCTGCTCTTGCGACACGACAATGCCGACCGTCGGCTCACTCCGCTGGCCTATGACCGCGGCCTTGTCGATGATGTCCGCTGGTCCCGGCTGCAAACCAAACTCACCGAGATCGAGTGGGTGCAAAGCTTGCTCGACGAAACGTGGGTCGAGGGGGCTCAACTCTCCAAGCATCTTCGCCGGCCGGAAGCGGAGTGGTCCGATGTTGTTACCCGGCTGCCGCAGCTCGCCGTTGTCGAGCCTGTTGTCGCCTGGCAAGTTTTCTGCGATGTGAAATACGCTGGCTACGTTGTCCGTCAGCAAACAGAAGTCGATCGCCAAAAGCGCCTGGTGGCCAAGCGAATCCCTGCCAGCTTCGACTACTGCCGAATCGATCAACTTCGCGCCGAGGCCCGCGAGAAACTCTCGCGCATCCTACCCACCAATCTCGCTCAGGCCAGCCGCATCAGCGGCATCACTCCCGCCGATATCGCCCTCCTCATGGTACATCTCGATGGGCGACGGCCTGCGACCCGTTCACGGGAAACGACTACCTAATCACTGCCTCATTTCTTGGTGGTTTGGAGCGACGTGAGCGAATGCGGTTTCTCGGCAGTTGGCGGTTCTCGGTGAGAACTAATAGTTTGCGCGCTTGCCGAGGAACCGAATATTTTCGACCTGGCGCTAATAGCCGCGGTCCAGACGTCGATTTGGAGAAGTGTCTAGGCGATCGAGAGTGGCTTATGCAGGGGGACGCAAAAATCTTACTTGGCAGAGACAATCGACGCAACTCTTTCTGCATATTGATATTACGTCGAATTGAACGATATTGACTACGAGCAGGGCTTCGTTATAATTCGCAAACACCTGGCAAGCCAGGCAACCTCGGAAGCCGTGGTTGAGACTGTCGATTGCAGTACTCCGTAAGATTGTGGAAGCAATGTCCATTTGCGGGTTCTGCGGATGTCAGGTGTAAGAGGCTAAATTCGACTGACCTTCTCCCGTCGCGTGGCAGGATGGTGACCTGGATTCACCAAGCAGCGCAGCGTGAGACATGGATCGTCCCACCATCAACTAGGGAGAGGGGTGGTAGAGAGTATGAAGACTGTATTTACTACCGGCGAAGCGGCCAAGATCTGTAAGGTCAGCCAGCAAACAATTATTCGCTGTTTCGATTCGGGCCAGTTGAAGGGCTTTCGCGTGCCGGGGAGCCGTTTCCGCCGTATTCCACGTGACCAGCTCTACTCTTTCATGCGCGACAACGGCATTCCGACCGATGCGCTTGATAGTGGCAAGCGAAAAATCCTCGTCGTCGACGATGATGAAGATTTGGTCGAACTGATCGTCGATCAGCTCGAGCGCGACGGCCGTTTTGAAGTTCGCAGTGTCAATAACGGCTTCGGCGCCGGCATGCTCATCAAAGAGTTCCGCCCCGACTTGGTGGTCCTCGATGTGATGCTGCCAGATATCAACGGCATGGAAGTTTGCCGGCTGGTGCGCAGCGACAAGACGATGGACGATGTGCGCGTCATCTGCATTTCAGGGATGGTCGAGCCGGAGCGAATTCAGCAACTCAAAGATGCTGGCGCCAACGACTTCATAAAAAAGCCGTTCGATGTCGAGGCGCTTGTCGAGCGTGTCTGCCAATTGCTCGATGTCGAAAGCGCGACGCCCAGCTAACTTCTCCAGATTTTCTCGGCTGGTGGCCTTAGTTGCCAATATGGGCGAACCCCACGAACGATCGGCCGGTTTTGAAGCGAAGCTCGAGCACGAAAAACTCGTTGCGCTGATGGAACTGGCCTATGGTGCCGGCCACGAGATCAACAATCCGCTGGCCAACATCGCGGCCCGCGCTCAAACGCTACTTGAGGACGAACTCGACCCAGAGCGGAGGCGGAAGCTCCTGGCCATCCACCGCCAGGCGATGCGGGCCCATGAGATGATCGCAGACTTGATGCACTTTGCGCGACCGCCTAAATTGGAACCAGCCGAGGTCGATCTGAGGCAAATCGTGCGGCAAGTTGTCGATGAGCAGCGCGATCGCGCCGACGAGCGGTCGGTCCAGCTAACGTGTGAAGTTGGAGGTGTTCCCATCGCTATTATGGCCGATGCGACGCAGTTGACGGTGGCCATTGCCGCAGTTGTCACCAATGCGCTGGAAGCCGTTGGCGCCAACGGCCAAATCACCGTTTCTACCCGCGAATGGCACGAAGGCGAAGTGCGTAGTGCCGAAGTGATCGTCCGCGATAATGGGCCTGGCATTTCGGAAGTGGTTCGTCGGCATTTGTTCGACCCGTTCTTCAGCGGACGCGAGGCGGGGCGCGGCCTGGGCTTCGGCCTCTCCAAATGTTGGCGGATCGTCACGGATCACGGCGGAAGTGTTGTAGTGAACAACGTCGAGAGCGGCGGCGCCGAGTTGACGATCTTACTGCCCGCCTGTTAGCGCGACAGCATTGCTAGCAGGCAATCGCGTCGTGTCCTGCTGCGATCCACTTGCCGGTCGACGTCGTGTTAACTTAAGCTGGTTCGCGACTCACATGGGTCGCGCGGCAAGGATGACCGTTAGCTCGATCGCAAATTCACATGAACACGACGGATCACGTTCCTTTTCAGAAAACGGACAGACCTGCGTTATTTGCCACCTGCCGGCCGGCGCTTGCGCCGGCCCGCTATGAGTTGGTAGCGCCCGTTCGCGGCAGCATCCTCCGCGCGCGGCACTATCTCATTGGTGAGCAGCGAATGGACGGGTCTTGGTCAGGGCGAAAATCGGGCGA
The DNA here is from genome assembly GCA_041753435.1 of Pirellulales bacterium. Taxonomy (GTDB): domain Bacteria; phylum Planctomycetota; class Planctomycetia; order Pirellulales; family Lacipirellulaceae; genus DASYDU01. Next base: position 30,121 of record JBGSUJ010000166.1, read on the forward strand.
TGTAAATTCATTGAGCCAAATCGTGCTGCTGCTCGCTTATCTTGGGCGCGAACGTTCGGAGCTTGCCGTGCAAGCTGCTTGTGCGATCGAACTCGATCAGCAGCCGCTGGGTGGTTGGTCGCTTTCGCCTGGCGGCCCCATCGATCTCGCGGCGAGTGTCCTGGCATATTTTGCCTTGAAAGTTGTTGGCCAAGAAGCCAGCCAGCCCCATCTCAGTCGCGCTCGACGCGCGATTCGCGAGCTGGGCGGTGCTGACGCCGCCAACGCGTCGACTCGGTTCTGGCTCGCGCTGTTGGGCCAAATCGACTACAGATTCTGCTCGCTATTTGCGCCCGAATGGCTCTTGATGCCGGCCCGCAATCACAACCTTATGCCCAAAGACGAGCGGCGGCTTGCAGCGCTGTCAGTGGTCTGGGCTCGACGACCGCGATGCGATATCGAGCTCTCTCGCGGCGTCCGCGAACTGTTCCTCGAACAGCCGCAAAATTGGCCCACTCCGGGCGAATGGTTTCCTCCGCAAGCTTCCGTGATACCTGCCAGTTTTTGGTTGCGCTGCGAACAGTTTGGCTTTGTGCCATTTCGCAAACGAGCCCTCGAACGCGCCAACTTCTTGCTTGCCGAAGCGGCCGTTGAGTTGTCCACGACCGAGGTGGAAATCGATGAACTGGCTTGGCAGTGGATTGCACTGTTGGCACTCGGTCATCGCTCAGACAGCCGGGTGCTGACCGCCTGTGAAAGTCGACTCGAGCAATTAGCCGCCCTGAATGCCGATTCCGACGAAGGCCGCTCGCAGCCGGAAACATCGCTCACGGCCGATACGGCGCTGGCCGTTGAAGCGTTGCATCGCAGCGGTATGAGGCCCGAGCAACCATCGGTAGCAGCCGGTCTAAGTTGGCTTGTCGAACACCGCCTGCTACCAGCCCAAAAATGTGACAATGCTCGCGAACAGGTAGCCATGCTGCGAACCTGCATGAACTTAAGCGAGCATTGCGACGACAGCTTGCCTCCCGACATGCAATTGACGGCGCAAGGTGGTGTCCAGAGAGGGCTGGCGACAATTGGCGAAAACGTGCCGACGGTGCTGTTTCGCGAACTCACGGATGCTTTGTGCGAAGAACTCCTCGCTCGCCAGCAGTATGACGGCGGCTGGTCGCCATGGACTGGCTCGAAAGCGCTCGCAGCGCCCAGCCGGATCCTCGTCTCGGCGGGGCGGCGTGAGGAAGCCAGTTCGCCCGATGCGACAGGCAATACGCTCGAGTTGCTTGCCCGGCGAGAGGAGCCGTCCTTAGTCTCCTCGATGCGTCGCGCTATCGCCTATCTGCGGTCCTCGCAGCGCGGCGATGGAAGTTGGGATAGCGCCAGTGGCGCGCGGTTCTTGCATGGCACGATGTGGGCGGTGCGCGGGCTGATTGCAGCTGGTGTGGACGAAGCCGATCCAGCCGTTGCAGCGGGGTTGAACTGGATCTTCGCCGAGCAACAGGAGTCGGGAGGATGGGGGGAAACCGTCGCCCGCACCGGTAAAGATTTCGTCGCGGCCGATGCTTCCGCAATTCAAACGGCTTGGGCGTTGTTGGCTCTGATTGCGGCGGGGCATGCCGATCACGATGCCACTCGCCGTGGCATCCAGTTTCTGTTGGATATGCAACTTGAAACGGGCTGCTGGAGCGATCTTCAAGTTTCCGTCCGCGATTCTGCCAGTGGAGCCTGGTATCGCAACGACCTGCATTCCGCGGCACTTCCGCTTTTAGCGCTCGCGCGCTGGCTAGTTGCCATCGGACAGCACAGTGGAAGCGAAAAGCCGACCAGTTTACGGTTGATTGGCAACGAATCGACGAATTGAGCCGCTTAACCGTTGGCCCCTGCTGTTCCGACTTTCTTGCCCCGCGCTTGGATTGTAGTCGGCTCAGCCGCGACCTATACTTCAGGCATGGGAGTCAACGATACCATCAAAACCGTCAACAGTACGCTCCGTACGCTCCTGGCCACTGTCGTGGTGGGCGCCGCTGGATACGCGGGCTACATCGGCTATGCCCTCTACAACGAGCCGCAGCAACGACTGGCTGAGAAGCAGCAAGAGTTGGAGCAAGCGCTTGAAGATTTAAAAGCCCGCGACGCGCAGCTTAGCGAACTCAATGAGAAGTTGGCGCGCATCGAAGTCGCCATGCGGTTGTTAAAAGTGCGGCGTCGGTTGGCTCGGCTCACGGTGCTCGATCAGCACCAGGAAGTTGCTTTTGGGATGCCGGTCTCGACGATCGAGTTTGCTGAAATCGATGACCAAGGTCGGCCCATTGGTCAGCCTAAGCAGTTTGAAATCCAGGGCGACCAAGTGTACGTCGACTATTTGCGAGTGACTTTCGATGACGAGTACATCGAACAATCGGACCTTGATCGTGGCACTGCCATTTGCCTGTTTCAGCGCATCTTCGGCGAGCATCAACAGGCCGCAGAAGGGTTCATCCTCGATCAAGTTGGCACTCGCCCAACGGTGTATTCGCGCGGTAAGTCAATGTCAGACTTCGAGCAGAAGATCTGGAACGACTTCTGGCTGATCGCCAATGATCCTGAGCGGGCTGCCCATTTGGGCATCTATGCCGCACATGGTTCGGCCGTCTCGATGCGCGTGAAGCCGGGCGCGGTTTATGAATTAGAATTGCGAGCGACGGGCGATATTACCATTCGTCCGCTGGCACCACCGCCGGCTAAACTCCTATCGCTCGAGCCTCTCGGCTAAGCGATAAGCGACGTCCCCGGAGCGACGATGCTCAGGAGTCGTCGTCGAGCAGGTCTTCACCGTAACCGGGTGGAAAGAGACCGTCAGAATCGCCGGTGTCGTGCTTGGGGCGGTCAATTTGCAGTTGCGGTGGCGGTACTTCCTCGCGCGGTGCATCAGAAAATTCGTTGACCCAGTACTCGATTTCAGCTGCACTCAGATTACTCGCCGGCTTTTGAAATTGCGGTGGTGCGACGTCACCTCGGTGATAAGATTGGGCGCATAGTTCTGTCCACCAGCGTTCGCTATCCACCGCTTTCGCCCGCCGGCGCCGCGCAGCCCGCTGCACTCGGTGATCGCTCGATACCACGACCAGCGTCCGCGGAGTGTCGTGCGCCTCGATCAGATCTTCGAGCATCGCGTCGGCATTGCCTGCCTCGCGCGCGAACTGCACCAGCATCCCTTCGAAAGAGTAGCTCTGCGGCAAACCGGGCGGTGCGTCGGCTGCGTCGAAGACGATAGTCGTATGCGCTCGCTCCTTGTCAGCAATCGCCGCAGCGAGAAACCTCAACAAGGCCTCACGCGAGCGGTGTAGTTCCGTCAGTTCGGTTCCGTGACCGAAGACATCCGAAGCATGCAGTAGATTGTAGCCATCGATCAAGAGCGGCATGGTGGAATTGTAGCACGTCGGCCGCGTCGCTTGCGATGCGGGATAGGCGATGGCTAAGGCTCTTCTTTCGCCGCCCGTCCATCTCCGTGATCGTGAAACAATATCGCAAAGAGCACCATCACCGCGCCCGCCATCGCGGCTGGAATCAGCCAAATGTGGTACCAATCGTGACCGCCTGCAGTGGCGTAGTGATTTACCACGCGGCCGGAAACAATCGAACCAACGAACAACCCCAGCCCCAAAGTAACGAATGCCAAAAAGCCTTGGGCGGCCGCCCGCACCTTGGTTGGTGCTTTGTTGTCGACATAAATCTGACCAGTCACGAAGAAGAAATCATAACAAATACCGTGGAGCAGAATGCCCAGATACAACATCCACATCCGTTCTCCCGCGTTGCCGAGCGCGAACATTCCATAGCGAAGCGTCCAGGCGGCCATACCCACCAGCAACATCCACTTCACACCCAGCCGCGCAAAGAACAGTGGCATCAGCAGCATGAAGAAAATTTCTGACATTTGACCGTAGGTTTGCTTGCTCGCCGCGTTGGTAACCCCTAATTCGTTCAAGAATGGGTTAGTAAAAGTGTAGTAAAATTGCAGCGGGATGCAGATCAGGAACGAGCCGAGCACAAAGACTGCGAATGGCCATTCGCGCATCAAGGCCAGGGCGTCGAGGCCCAGCACATCGCGGACCGTTTGGCCACTTTCGGAGCCACTCGGCGGCGTGTGAGGCAACGCGAGGCAGAACAAACCCAATACGAATTGTGCTCCGGCCGCGATGGTCATCGGAAAGGTCGTGGGCTCGATACTTGCCTCTCCCCCCAAGGTTTCGCCCACATTGAAACTAATGGGCAGCCCAAACGGCCGGTCAAAGGCTAGGCCCCATTTGTTTTGCGCGATGAACAGCGAGCCGACCAACAGTCCCGCCACGATCCAACCGATCGTGCCTAACACACGAATTGCAGGAAATTGTTTTCCAGGATCGGACAAATGGTGGAATGAGATCGAATTCGTGAGTGCAAGCGTGGGCATGTAAGTGAGGAAGTACGCGATCAGTACCCCGTAGAATAACTTGGGCGAGTCGACGGAGGCCAGATAGGCCAAGATTCCAGCACCCGCTAAGTGCAACACGCACAAGAGCCGCTCCGTGGAAAAGAAACGGTCTGCAATCATGCCGACGAAGAACGGTGCGATCATCGCAGCGATCGAAGCAGTTCCGTACGCATCCCCCACAAAGCTATCGGAAAACAGCCGCTGACCGTCGCTGCCAACGGCTTTTGACAAATAGGTACCGAGCGTTACAAACCACGCGCCCCAGACAAAGTATTGCAGGAACATCATCACCGAAAGGCGTGTCCGCGTAAGCATGAACAGAACTCCTTGAAAAGATGTGTTTAATCATCGTAGCCATGGGGATGCGCGCGGTGCCACCGCCACGCCGATTCAATAGTGCTACGCACGTCCTGGTGCTGGGCTTCCCAACCGAGTTCTCGCTTGGCAGCCGCGGGGTCAGCCACCAACTCCGGCGGATCGCCTTCGCGCCGACCGACTTGCCTCGTCGGAATCTTGTGCCCCGTTATTTCCCGTGAAGTGTCCACGACTTGTTGCACACTCGCCCCATGGCCTGTACCCAGATTTAGCTTAAGAGCGCTGCCTTCCCCGAGCTTTTCGATTGCCAGTAAGTGTGCCGTGGCGAGATCGTCGACGTGGATATAGTCGCGAATACAGGTACCGTCCGGCGTGGGATAATCGGTGCCAAAGATATCCACAGATTTTCGCTGGCCAAGTGCAACTTGCAGCACGAGCGGGATGAGATGCGTTTCGGGATCGTGATCTTCTCCAATCGTACCGTCCGCCGCTGCCCCCGAGGCATTGAAGTACCGCAGCGCCGCATAGCCTAGGCCATATGCATGGGAGTAATCCGCCAAAGCCCGCTCAATGGCCAGCTTGGTGAAGCCGTAGGGATTGATCGGCGCTTGCGGATGATCTTCGCGGATCGGCACCTTGGTGGGGATGCCGTAAGTGGCGCAGGTGCTGGAGAAGACAATCCGCCCCACGTCGGCCGAGAGCATCGCGTCGAGTAGCGCGAGTGTTCCCACGATGTTATTGTGGTAATACTTGGCCGGCTCGCGGACCGAGACTCCCACATAGGCAAATGCCGCGAAATGCATCACGGCCTCGATGCGATATTGATGGAGCACCTCGGCGATGGTTGCCTGATCGAGCAAATCAGCCACCACCAGCGGCAAATTGCCGATGGCTGCCCGGTGACCCTCAGCCAGGCTATCGACAATTACGACATCGTGTCCGCTTTCCGCCAACAATTTGGCAGCGTGCGAACCGACGTAGCCCGCGCCACCGGTTACAAGCACCCGCATATTAAAACGACCTCGAAGAGGACAGAGACGTTGCAGCGACAATTCGAGCGTGTACGATAACACAAACCGCGTGGTGCGTGAATCTGTCTCTCGTGGGCGATTCTCATCCGAATTAAGTGGGCAGGCCGTTGAAAATCGGCTAAAATACCGTCAAACCTCGAACGGACGTTTGCACCCTCCCTGAAGTCGCACCCTGCGACATATTCCTATCCGACTTCCTATCCGACGGCGGCAAAATCGAAGATGCGGCTCTTAGCATCGATGCCCGTGGCAGTTTTCTTCGCCGGGACTCTGGTCACGACAGTTGCTCAGGCAAACGAGGCTGCTTCCCTCGACCAATTCCGCGGGAAAGTTCAACCGATTCTGGAAACTTATTGTTACGGCTGCCACGGCTACGGTTCGAGCGAGGGCGGCCGTACACTCGACGAGTTCGCCTCGGACGACGCCCTGTTTGCTGATAAAAGCCTGTGGTGGGCGGTGCTCAAGAACGTACGCTCCCGCATGATGCCCCCTGCCGACCAAGAACAACCCTCGCAGCAAGAACGCGACGCGCTTTTCCATTGGATTGTGACTGGTGCTTTAGGGCTCAATCCGGCGGACCCCGATCCAGGTCGCGCCACACTCCGCCGGCTGAATCGGGTCGAGTATCGCAACACCATTCGCGACCTGATGGGTATCGATTACAACACTGAAGAGAACTTTCCCCCTGACGACACTGGCTACGGCTTCGACAACATTGGCGACGCGCTCTCGCTCTCTCCGCTGCTGATGGAGAAGTACATTCAGGCCGCGGAGCAGATCGTTGCCAGTTGTGTTCCGCAAGTTTCGAAAGTTGCACCAGTGCGGTATCTCTCAGGTGGTGAGATCAAAAGCGACCATGGCGAAATCTGCGCTGAGAAACTTTCATTTTACGATCCCGTGAAGGTGACCGGTGCCTTGCGAATCGACCACGCGGGCGAGTATCGCCTCACGCTTGAAGCAAGGATTGACGGCGATTGGCAATTCGACCCCGGCCGCTGCCAAATCACTTACGCGCTCAATGGCAAACTTTGGTTCAAAGAACAATACAGTTGGCACGACCATCTTGCTGTTCAGCGCAAGCTGGTGCGTCATTTCGAGCCCGGCGAGTATGCTCTCACATTGGATCTCGAGCCGCTGACGCCGGCCGACCCAAAGGTGCACTCCCTGGACTATCGGGTCGATGTCATCCGCCTGGAAGGACCGTTGGAGGAAGCGTTCCGGGTGCTGCCGAAGGACTATCCGCGGTTTTTTCCCGGCGGTCCGCCACCCGCTGCAGGCCCCGCGCGCGACGCTTATGCACGCGAAGTGCTGAGCCGCTTTGCCAGCCTCGCCTTCCGTCGCCCTGCTGACGAGGCCGTCGTCGATCGACTTGTGGGGCTTGCCAAGCGGGTCTATGAAGCCCCCGGCAAGAGCTTTGAGCAAGGTGTAAGTGTGGCGATGATTGCGGTGCTTACGTCGCCACGATTTCTGTTCCGCATGGAAGAGCCCGCGGAGATCCCCGTCGGCAAGACCCACCCGCAAATTGATGAATACTCGCTCGCTGCACGGCTCTCCTATTTTCTCTGGTCCACGACTCCCGATGAAGAACTGCTGGACTTCGCTCGTCGGAATGAGTTGCGGGCTCATCTCGAATCGCAACTTACACGGATGTTTACCGACCCGCGATCGAATGCTTTTGTCAGCAATTTCACCGGCCAATGGCTGCAGTCGCGCGATCTAGAAATCGTCAATATCGACGCGCTTGCCGCGCTTGGAAATCAGCAAGAATGGGAATCGCTCTACGACAAATTTCACGCCGCGCGCCGCCAGCTGCGCCGCCAACGTCAACGCGCCGAGCAAAAACAGCCCGAGGCCTCAGGTAACCAGGCTAGCAACGATCCTCTGCGTGAACAGCTTGCACGCGACGACGAACGCAGCGAAGCCGAATTCGCCCTACTTCGCCAGGAGTTTGAACGGATCGAAGCGATTCGCAACCATTTCAATACCGATATTTTTCGCTTGATGCGTGCCGAAACAGAAATGACGTTCGACTACGTGGTGCGAGAAGACCGCGACTTGATCGAGTTAATCGATGCCGACTACACATTCGTCAACGAGCAATTAGCCAAGCACTACGGGATTGTTGGCGTGAGTGGAAGTGAAATGCGGCGAGTGGAGCTTCCGCCAGAAAGTCCGCGAGGTGGTATTCTCACGCAAGGCACCATGCTCGTCGTGACTTCCAATCCCACGCGGACATCGCCGGTGAAGCGTGGCTTATTCGTGCTTGACAACATTCTCGGCACGCCGGCTCCGCCGCCGCCCGGGACGGTGCCCCCGCTGGAGGCAGCGGTGGCCGCCGTCGCCGACCATCCCGCTTCGCTGCGCGAAGCGCTCGAGCGCCATCGCAGCGACCCGCTCTGTGCCGGTTGCCATGCCCGCATGGATCCGCTCGGCTTCGCGCTCGAAAACTTCAATGCACTTGGTATGTGGCGTGATACTGAGCACGGTCGCCCGCTCGATACCGCGGGCACGTTGCTCACGGGTGAGTCATTTGAGAACATCCGCGACCTGAAGAAAGTGCTGCAAACGGAGCACCGGGTCGATTTTTACCGCTGTTTCACCGAAAAGTTGCTGACTTACGCCATAGGGCGGGGTTTAGAATACTACGATGAGCCGACGGTCGATGCGCTCGTCCGTCAGCTTGACGCCGAGAACGGTCGTTTTTCGGTGCTGTTGCGGGGAGTAGTTCAGTCCGCCGCCTTTCAACAGCATCGCGCGGGTGGCGATGGTCGAGAGGGCGGACCGCCGGCCGAGGAATCTGCCGCCCGCGAGTCTGCCCTCGATCGTTAAGGCCCCATTCGTGAAGGAGTACTGCCATGTCGAGTTGTCGAACTGATCGCGCCCCGCAGTCCTCAACGCCACCTGCCTGGACGCGTCGCCGATTCTTGAAGGGTGTCGGCGCGTGCGTTGCGCTTCCCTCCCTGCCCTCGCTGCTTCCACTGCAAGCTGTGGCCGCTGAAGCGTCGGCCGGCGCCGCCACGCCTGCGGCAATCGCCGCGCCGGTTCGCTTGGCGTTTGTCACGTTTCCCAATGGCTGTAATCTCGATCGCTGGTGGCCGACCGGCGAAGACACTGCCTTCGAGCTCAACAAGTCCATGGTTCCGCTCGAGCGTGTCAAGCAGCACATTCAAGTTATTTCCGGACTCGACCATTTGAACGCCGAAGCTGGCTCCGATGGTGCTGGCGACCATGCTCGCGCGAATGCGACGCTGCTTACCGGTATGCGCGCTCGCAAGACGGCTGGCGCCGACATCCAGTTGGGTGTTTCCGTCGATCAGGTTGCCGCGCAGCAAGCCGGCCAGTTCACGCGTTTTTCGTCGCTGGAGTTGACCAGCGACCCGCAGCGGCAGGCCAAAGGTTGTGATAATGGCTACGCCTGCGCCTATCAGTACAATGTCTCTTGGCGGTCGGCCACCACTCCGATGCCCCCTGAGTCGAACCCGCGGCTGTTGTTTGAGCGACTCTTTGGCGCAGGCGAGCGCGGCGAGCGGGGCCGCGCCTTCCACATTCGCCAGCAAACGCAGCGTTCCATTCTCGATTTCGTGCTCGACGATGCCCGTGCGCTGCAGCGCAAGCTAGGCGATCGCGACGATCGCAAGCTCGACGAATACCTCACCAGCATCCGCGATATCGAGCAACGGATTCAACATGCCGAGGCTTTTGGTGAAGCGCCCGACCCGGCCATGGAAACCCCCGCCGGCATCCCCGCCGAAGTGGGAGACCACATGGATGTGATGTACGACTTGCTGGCCCTTGCGTTTGAAACCGACACCACCCGCATCGCCACACTGATGCTGGGTCACGACGGCGACAACCGCCCCTATCCGCAACTTGGTGTGGCCGATGGACACCACAATATCTCGCACCACCAAGATCAGCCCGAGCTACTCGATAAAATCGCACGTATCGATCTGCATCACGTCCAGCATTTCGCCCGCTTTCTGGAAAAGCTCAGCCAGAGCCGGGATGTCGATGGCCGCTCGCTGCTCGAAAATTCGCTGATCGTCTACGCCGGTGGCAACGCCGACCCCAACCGCCACTCCCACACTAACTTGCCAGTGATCCTAGTCGGTTCGGCCGGCGGCCGAATCGAGACTGGCCGCTTCTTGAAAGTCCCCTCGCAACCGATGTGCAACCTGTTCCTCGACATGCTCGACCGGGCTGGCATAACGGGAGTCGACCGGATCGGCGATTCGACCGGTCGGAAGGTATTGGGCTGATGAGGTTGGAATACCCGGGCGTCCCCAGGGCCGATCAGTTTGCCCGCTCGACAAATTTTCTTTTCCGGATTGGAGTATTGATCGGCTCTGCGGGCGACTCACCCCCAGTAGCATTGTATAGTAGCAGCCGGTATCATGAAGAAGGGCTATGGCATGCTGAATTCTGACGGTTTTTCACGCTTCGAAGCGGATGATTGTTCGCCGCTGCGGATTTCCCATAGCTCGAGGGGTGATACTTGGGAGGTGGATGATGGGGGGAGTGGTCCGACTCGCGACAGGACTTGCCATGATTGGTGTTGCTTCAATGATTTCTCAATCAAGGGCAGCCCATGGCGTGGTTATTTCTGCGTTACCCGTGTTGGTTGCAGAAGATTTTGAGAATGGCATGCAGCGGTGGCAGCCGAGCGACCCTGAGCCCGCCGAATCAGTTTGGCATATTGCCGCAGAGCCGTTGGACGATTCCAACGGAGCCAACCACGTCTTTCGCGTTACGGGGCAGAGCAACTATCAGCCGCCCTATCGCAGCCCCCACAGCATCGCCTGGCTCAAAGACGTGCGGGTGGGCGACTTCGAACTCACCGCTCGCGTACAGAACACTAGTCCTGACGCCGGTCCGCACCGCGACCTGTGCATCTTTTGGGGCCGTCAGAGTCCGTCTCAATACTATTATGTCCATCTCGGCGCCAAGGCCGATCCTCATGCTTGTCAGATCTTCCTTGTCAACAACGAGGACCGCAAGGCCATCACGATTGACGAAGCAGTTGGCACACCCTGGACCGACGGCTGGCACAATGTAAAAGTCGTCCGCAAGCTGGCTGATGGCATCGTGGAGGTCTATTTCGACGACATGACGAAGCCTTTGATGACTGCTAAAGACACGACGTTCGGTGCCGGAGAGGTTGGCCTCGGCACCTTCGACGATAGTGGTCATTTTGACGATGTTATCCTGCGTGGCAAACCTTAAGGAACTCGCTCGCGTATGACGTAGGGGGGGAGATGTTTGGGGCGAAGGGGGCGAAACCCTTGCATTATTTCTCGTGTCTAATACATGGGTGTTTTTCATAACGTCGCAATCCTGCGATTTATTCATTTTTCGGGTTTTTTTGTTAGGGGGGAGTAAAGGATGGCTGTAACTCGTCGACAATTTCTCGGCACTTCGGCTGCCGCGGCATCTGCGGCTGCACTTGGCCTGGCTTGGGCTGATCGTGCGTTCGCTCAGAACACGTCCGGTATCCGCCTCGCTCAAATCGGCTTCAACTCTCAAGGCAGCGGCCACATCCAGCACAATCATTCCAACCTGGTTGCCCTCTGCGATGTCGACGAGCAAGTCCTCGACCGCATGGCTGACCAGCTCCGCGAGCGGCACGGCCTGAAGCTCGATAAATTCACCGACTATCGTAAGTTGCTCGAACGCAACGATATCGACGCTGTTTCGATCGCCACGCCAAATCACACGCACGCTTTGATTGCCGTCGCTGCCGCCCAGGCCGGCAAGCATGTCTACGTCGAAAAACCGGTTTCGCACAATATATGGGAGGGCCGTCAGATGGTTCTGGCCGCCCGCCAAAACAACCGGCTCATGCAATGCGGTACGCAGTCGCGCTCCAGCGACAGCCTGCGCGACGCGGTGGCTTTTGTGCAAAATGGCGAACTCGGAGAAATTCGCTACGCGCTCGGAACCTGCTACAAACCGCGGCCCAGTATCGGCAAAAAGCTCACCCAGCCACTCCAGATTCCGAGCAACTTTCATTTTGATCTTTGGTGTGGTCCCGCCGCCAACGACGACCTCTACCGTAGCCGCATTCACTACGATTGGCACTGGGACTGGAACACCGGCAACGGCGATATGGGGAATCAGGGCATCCATCAAATGGACATCGCCCGGTGGTTCCTCGGCGAGGGCAAGCTTGCTCCGCGGGTAGTCAGCATCGGTGGCCGACTCGGTTACGAGGATGCCGGCAATACGCCGAATACCCAGGTCGTTTTCCTCGACTACCCCAAGGCGCCGCTGATATTTGAAACCCGCGGACTGCCCCGCATCCAAGGGGTCAAGGGCGACTGGTGGCCCGCGATGGACCAGTTTCGCGGCTCGCAGATTGGTGTCATCATTCAGTGTGAACGTGGCTACGTTCTCGTGCCCAGCTATGTCGAAGCGATCGCCTACGACAACTTTGGTCACCTGATCAAACGCTGGAAAGCTTCCGACGATTCGCTTGGCAGGCACATCAAAAACTTCCTCTCTGCCGTTGCTGCCAACGAGCCATCGCGGCTCCACGGTGACATTCAGGAAGGGCACGTTTCCAGCTCGCTCTGCCACATCGGTGGGGTTTCCCATCAGCTTGGCAAGCCTGCGACAGCCGGCGAGATTGCGGAGCAGATTAAGGGGAACGAACGGCTGAGCATCTCTTTCGACCGCATGGCCAGCCACCTGCGTGCCAACGGGGTCAACATCGACACTAACGATGGCACGCTCCTCACCTTCGGCCCTTGGCTCGAGCTGGACCCCGATTCGGAGCAATTCACCAACAACGATGCAGCGAACGAGCTCCGCTCGCGCAAACAACGCGAACCATTTGTCATCCCTGATCTCGAACGCTCCGCAGTCGCTAAAGCCAGTTGATGCGAAATCTTCAACCCTTGAGTTGCTAGGCTAAACGGAGCGACCGGCTGCAAGCCTGCGTGGGGGGACCACCGCAGAGGGAGAGGCGAAATCAGAAGCCCGCACCGTATTGGCCCAGCACTAGGGCCAATCGACAACGCTCAACAGCATCCAGCTGCCGCTGTTCACAGGAACAACCAGCTCGTCCACAACTTAATATGGCTCGAAAGCAAGTATCCCCGAGTGGATTCGAACCACTAACCTTCGGCTTCGGAGGGAGCCTCCAAGCGCCGCGCGTAAGTTTGTTGGGGACAACGCGCTTAGTCGAACTTGCGAGCCTTTCAAGCTCGTCAACGATTCACGTAGATTACACGAGTTTCGTGCAATTGCAAGTCGTTCTGTGACGGTCAGCGATCAGGAGTTTCAGAACCGATCTCGGCAACGATTCGCTCAATTCGCGGCAGCCTCTCACAGACACGGGCGGCCCAATCGAATTGCTCTGAGAAGCTCATTCGACTGAATTCTTCTTTGGCTGTTAGGAACTGTTGCGCTGGCCGCGACGAGTTGTCTTTCAGCTGCTCCTCGGTGAAGAATCGCTTCGACTTCCACATTGCATACGCGTTTGCATTCGGTCGATGATCTTCGCAAATGACGCGAATCAGTGCACGGAAGAGTTTGTTGAACTGTTTTGGTCGTTGCCGCGGAAGCATAGTCGGCATCTGTTCGTCCGGATCGCAGTCCGTTGAATTCTCCGCGGTTGCTGTTTCGCCGTTAGAAATGTTGGATTCCTCGTCGTCGGCAAAGTGTTGCGTGGCTTCAAGGTCGCGCCCGTAGTCGTCGAGGTACGAGCCAAGCTTCCAACCGATCGCTACCCACGAGGCTATCTCATCGCCAATATAGTCAAACGGCAAGTCATGGTGCTCCAACGTGCATTCCGCGGTGAACCGCTGGCGTTCAATGTCCCAGACCACATTCTTTAGGGGCATTCCTTCGGGAATGGGATGCGTCTCCATTGCCGTGCTGTAGATTGCCAAGTCGCTGTACGGCGGAAATGGAAGTTGCACTGCTCGCGTCAAACGAATGGAACTCCCATCAGGATCCATTGGCGGGCAGAAATACATCTTCAAGTCGAGTTGCAGTTCAAACATGGCTCAAACTCCAAACGATCCTCGTGTTTCGAAGCATCTGGCAGGGTACGAATTAGCTCGGTCTACCGCCGATGATTCTAGCCGCACGCCGATTTCTGCGGTACGATAGGCCCTTTCGGCGATTCTGACGCTGCCGGCTCCTCAATGATTGAGTACGCTCGATGCCATCGACCCATGTCACGGATGTGAATCTGACGCCGAAGAACGTCAGCAATCTTTCTTCGCAAGATGCGATCGCCGCGTTCTTCATGGAATTGGGCTACGACACCAGCCGCCGTAGTCCACTCACGGCCGATGCTATCGGACTCACTGGCGATTCGGCGAACGCTGTGCGCCAGATCGAAGTGCTGTCGGAGGATGACGAGGGCTTTATGCGAGTGGTGTTTGTTCAGCTCCGCTCGCTCACGGCCAAGAGTCGCAACGACCTGGCTCGCGTGCTCGGCAAGGCGAACGTAGATCACCTTCTTGTGCTCACTTCGGATTTTTCAGCGATCGAATTCGTACTGCTACACAAGCGGCGTCGTGAAGTTCGCGGTCCTGCTAAAGGTACAGCGATCCAGGTCGTGCCACTCATGGTGGCGGTCGAACGAAAGGCTCCGACGACCAAAGAATTGAAAACGCTTCGCCGCTTCACATGGACCTCTCGCGACGGGCTGGAGCAATACGACAAACTGCGTAGCGTCTTTGAAGCGGCTGCATTCACCGAGGAGTACTTCTGCAATCGGGCGCTATTCGCCGATCACTACTTGATCACACGGCTACGAGAAGAGTCCGCATGGGGCGACAATCCGGCGCCCGCCTTTCATGCCGTCCGCGAATTGCTCAACGATTCTCGGAGCCGATGGCTCGGAAGTGGCGAGCAAATCGTCCGTGAGCAACTCTATCAACCATTGTTCGAATTGCTCGGCTTCGGTGCGAAAATCAACAAACAATCCGGCGACGGTCAAACCAAGCCAGACTACTTGCTCACCAGCAAAACCGGCGACGGTAAGACCGCCGCATTCGTCTATGCTTGGGACCGTTGGCTCGATGGGCCGGATTACAATCTCGACCAGGAAACTCCCGATGAGAATCCGGGCGCTTGCGTCGTGAGTGCGTTGGAAGAAGGCGTCGCCGAATGGATCATTGTCACTAATGGACGACAATGGCGGCTCTACAGCAAGTCGGCCCACTCCCGGGCGACCAATTTCTACGAGGTGGACCTGGCCGAAGCGCTGCTTGCCTCCGGCGACACTGATCCCAACGAAGCGTTCCGCTACTGGTGGCTGTTCTTCCGCTCGCAAGCGTACGACCCCCGGTCAGACGGCCAAGCTGGCTGCTGGCTCGATGCGATTGCCGAAGGCAGCCGCGAGTACGCGAAGGAGCTGGGCGAAAGGCTCAAGGATCGCGTGTTCGTCACGATCTTTCCGCACCTGGCGCGTGGTTTCCTGGCCGATCGAAAGCAGCGGCTGGGCATCAAGCAGCAGCCCACTGACGAGGAGCTGCGCGACGCGTTCGAGGCCACGCTCACGCTGCTCTATCGTATCCTGTTCTTGCTCTATGCCGAGGCCCGCGATCTGCTACCAATCCGCGAGGCACCGTACCGCGAAGAGAGCCTACGCAAAGTCAAGGAAGAGATTGCCGACAAGGCGGGCATCGCAGAGAGCGAATCGGCGGAGCGTATTACCAAAGCCTATTCGGCTACCGAACACTCGTTCTACGATCGGCTGATCCGGCTCTGTGCCGCGATGGACAAGGGCGACCCGGCGCTGAATGTGCCTATCTACAATGGTGGTTTGTTCATCACGTCTCCTCGCGCATCGGGAGAGGGCCAAGGTGAGGGAGACACGCGAGAGCAGAGGATTGCTCGCTTTCTCGCTGAGCATAAAGTCCCCGATCGCTACCTCGCCCTGGCGATCGACCGTCTGGCCCGCGATCCGGACGACAAAACCTACTCACTCGTCCCGATCGATTACAAATCACTCGAAGTCCGGCATCTCGGCTCGATCTACGAAGGGCTCTTGGAGTTCAAGCTGAAAGTGGCTGAGGAGGACCTGGCCACAAAGAAAGAAAAGGGCAAGGAGAAGTATATTCCGATCTCGGCAGCCAAGCCGAAGCGCGGCAAGACGATCGCCGCTGAAGTGAGGAAAGGCGATGTCTACCTCTCCAATGACAAGGCCGAGCGCAAGGCGAGCGGCTCCTACTACACGCCCGATCCGATCGTGGAGTACATCGTCGAAAATACGGTCGGCCCCGTCCTCGACGAGAAGCTCGAAAAGCTGCGGCCCGAGTTTCGCAAGGTTCGTAAGACGTTCGATAACGAAGTCGATAAAGCCACGGCCTTCCCGGTGAAGAAGCCCAGCGGCGACACTTGGGACGCACGCGAGTTTGCCGGCGAGAAAACGTACACCGCCCACAAGCAGCTCGTCGAGCAGCTGTTTGATTTCCGCGTGCTCGATCCCGCGATGGGGAGCGGCCATTTCCTCGTCGAGGCCGTCGACTTCATCACCGACCGGCTGCTGGCGTTCTTGAATCAATTTCCAGTAAACCCGGTCACTTTCATGCTCGACCGCACGCGCAAGAACATTCTCGAAGCGCTCGGGGCCCAAGGTGTGGCGGTTGACCCGGATAAGCTCACTGAGGTGAACCTGCTCAAGCGCCACGTGCTCAAGCGGTGCATCTACGGTGTTGATCTCAATCCAATGGCTGTCGAACTCGCCAAGGTGAGCCTTTGGCTCGATGCGTTCACTATAGGCGCTCCGCTGTCGTTCCTAGACCACCACCTCCGCTGCGGCAATTCGCTCGTTGGAGCGACGTTCAAGGACCTAGAAGCGGCTACCAAGGGCCAACTCTTCGGCATCGACTACGAGCCGCTTTTACGGGCAATCCGTCACGTGCTGCACGTTAACGCGATGTCAGATGCCACCGCGGCCGAAGTGAAGCAATCGGCCACGGAGTATGGGGAAGCGCGTGGCCAACTGGAGGGCTATCAGATCGTGCTCGATTTGCTGGTGGCGAAACACTTCGGCGAGCCAGATGCGCCAGAACTGCTGGCCCGCGGCGGCAGTGAGCTTCGCCTGCACAATCGGCACGACTTGATGCGATCCCTTGCCGACCTAAACGAGCTGGCAGTCGTCGAACGTGTTGAAAGAATCGCCAACCAGCCGCATTTGCGATTTTTCCATTGGGAAGTTGAGTTCCCGGAAGTGTTTTTTGGATTTGCAGACGTCAATCAGCGGCTACTTCGACACAAGAACGAAATCGAACTTGGCGCGAGCGGGTTCAATGCAATTGTTGGCAATCCTCCTTATGTTCGGCAAGAAGGTTTGAAAGAGTTCAAACCATACTTCAAGACCGAATTCAGCAGCTACAATTCCGGTGCAGATCTCTTCGCGTTTTTCTTCGACAGAGCTTCATTGCTTCTTGCGGGAGGCGGGTATCTCGCATTTATTACGAGTGGAAGCTGGTTGAAAGCTAGTTTTGGCGGACCGCTACGAAAATGCTTGGCCGCACGGTTATCGTTAATTTCCGCGATCGATTTCGGCGAGTGGCAACCGTTTCCTGGCGCTGAAATGATTCGGCCAACTATTGTAGTGTTTGCGCATGGAAGGAAGTCAGATCGGGCTAGAATCCTTCGACACCTTACCACGGGACATCCTCCAACAAATTTGACGGATGCCGTTGGGCGATCACCAATGATCGATGTATCGGATCTTTCTGGAGCAGAGTGGAGACTGGAAACAGATGAAGTTGAGGCTCTCTTTCGAAAAATGTGTGCGGACGCGCAGCCACTCGGCGAGGTTGTTAGCGGCAAGTTGTATCGGGGCATAATTACCGGACTAACCGAGGCATTCGTCGTCGAAGCGGAAACGCGAGATCGCCTTTGCGTTGACCGCGAATGTGACCAGCTATTGCGTCCGTACTTGGAAGGTAAACATCTAATTCCCTGGCGCATCAAGGAGTCCGCTTTGTGGGTAATCGCTATCCCCAAAGGCTTCACCAGGGAGCATTGTAAGGATTTGTCAATTGAGGGTGCTGAGCTGTGGTTTCGGCAACGGTACCCCCAGCTGTACGAATGGTTGGAACCGTTCCGAACAAAGGCAATTAGTCGGCAGGATCAGGGGGATTATTGGTGGGAACTTCGGGCTTGCGATTATTTTCCGACTTTCAGACAACCAAAGATTATGTGGCCGGACATCAGTAAGCTGCCGCGATTTTCCTGCGACATCAGAGGGCATGTTCTCGGGAACACTGCTTATTTTCTACCTTCCGACGACCCATTTCTTCTCGGCGTACTTGCATCATGGGCCACTTGGTTCGCTATAGGGCGAGTTTGTCAACCTCTTCGTCTAAGAGGTGGCCGTTGGCAATATCGACTTTTCAGTCAATTTATGGAACGCGTGCCGATTCCAAGAAACGTATCTGGGGCGGATCGATGCGAAATTGGCCGGCTTGCGATTCAGGTGGCGATAGAAAACTCGCAACAGGAGATCGAAGACACAGACCCAGATGACTTTGACTTAAGGCGTTACCCTACAGCCAATGAGGACGAGCTGAATTCGCGCGTATTCAGCGCATTCCACTTATCGGATCATGAAATTTCGTTGCTTCGACAACTTGTGGCCTCGTGAGGAACAGATATGCCTAACGAAATCAAAACAAAGCAATTCTTCGGAAGCGTGACGATCGACCATTTTAGTCCAAGCCGCGAGAACGAATGGCCGAAGGCGATTAACGTGCATATCAGTTTCGAAGAGGCGATGCGGCTGCACTTGGGGCTCAGTGAAGTGTTGAGCCAGCTCAACAAGTACAATCGTGCCACGACCGCCGGCCGCCGCTCCGCCGTGAACCTGTGCCTGTATCCTCAAAAGCACCGCATCACGAACAACGAAGGCCGAACCGTCGAATAGCGATTCACAAGTGGTTACACCCTACACTATTCATCGCGTCGACCGCAGCCAGGCGGAAGCTTCGGAACCATTGGGCAGCAAGCCCAAGTTCTGGTTTCGTGAAGGCGAACGTCGGCTGCTATTCAAGGCCGACGATCGCGGGACCGGCGAGGATTGGGCGGAGGTCATTGCGTGCCATCTGTGCGAACTCCTAGGCGTTCCGCATGTCGAATACGAATTGGCCCAGGAATTCGACGCGGGTGCTGCGGTGCGTCCAGGCGTGATCTGCGAGAACATGGCCACGTCAGGCGTTTACCTAGCACTCGGAAATGAGTTGTTGTTGTCGCTCGATCCCGCCTATCCAATGCAGCAGCGATTTAAAGTTCGTCAGCACACGATCGACGCGGTAGTGGTGGTGGTGAGCGGCTTGGAGCCGCCCACGGCGGAGTGGGCGACGAACCTTCCCAGTGGCGTCGAGTCGGCACTCGAAGTGTTCATTGGCTACGCGATGCTGGACGCCTGGATCGCGAATCAAGATCGCCATCATGAGAATTGGGGAGCGCTTTTGCCTTTGCAGCGACGGCAGTCGATCCTGCAATTGTTCCTTGCTCCAACGTTTGATCATGGGGCAAGCCTGGCGCGGAACCTGACCGACAGCGACCGGGAGGAGCGACTGTCCACCAAGGATCGCAATCGGACGGTTGCGGCATTTGCCGAGCGTGGACGCTCGGCTTTCTACGCAATCGGGACCGACACGCGTTCTATGGGTACGCTGGAGGCTTTCGTAGCCTTTGGGGATCGTTCGCCCGCAGCAAAGCAAGCCTGGCTGGAGCGACTATTGGCCGTGAATCCTACCGATGTATCATCTATACTTGAAAGAGTGCCACCGGAGCGAATGTCGCCAGTGTGCAAGGAATTCACGCTGGCGCTTCTGAACGAGAATCGACGGCGGGTACTGGATACAGGGAACACATGAACGCACTTTTTGTCGCTTGGCGACCGGAACAATCGAGCAGCGGATGGCGACCGGTGGGCCGATTGGTCCACGATGGTGGGCTCTATCGCTTCTGCTACACTCACGGAGCACAACGTTCCGACTTTCGACCATTTTCGGGAATGGATGATCTTGAGCAAGTTTACGAATCGGAAGAGCTATTCCCTATCTTCAAGAATCGACTACTACCAAAGTCGCGACCCGAGTATGACGACTACTTGCGCTGGAGTGATTTTGATCCAGACAAGCCACCGGACCCGATCGTGGTGCTGGGCGTTACCGAGGGCATTCGTCAGACGGACGCGGTCGAAGTGTTTCCCTGCCCGTCGCCGGACGCGTATGGCTGTTATCTGAACAAGTTCTTCTTGCACGGCATTCGATGGGTCGGGGCGGAAGCGTTGGAAAAGATCAACCAGCTAGAGCCTGATGATGTCTTGAGCTTTGAGCCTGAAGAAGGAAACGCATCGGACCCTTACGCCGTGAAAGTATGCGCAGAGCCGGGATTTGCGATCGGTTACGTACCTCGTTACTTGGCTCGTGACGTACGACATTTGATTCTGAATTGCGATGTCACGTTCTTGGAGCTGACGGTCGCCCGCGTAAACCGCGACGCTCCGCTTCAGAACCGACTTCTGTGCCGAATGAATGCGTGCTGGCCGGAAGGTTTTCAGCCATGCAGTGGCGAAGAGTTTCTGCCTATTCCCAAGAACGTTCCTGCGCGGTGTGGATAGCCATAGAAGCAGTCAATACGCATGATTCCGTCGGTCATCGACAACCAAGTCCATCGCCTGGCCGACGTGCTGCGGGAGTGTCTTGCGCAGTGTCCGGGCGGGCCGTTCGACGCGGCGACCGCCTACTTCTCGATCTCCGGTTACCGGCTGCTACAGAATGAGTTGCCGCATGTCGGCGCGTTTCGATTGTTAATCGGCTCCGATCCCGCGGCCGGCGAAGACATTGGGCTGCGTCCCGGTGCTCAAGCGATCGTTCGCTCTCTCACCGGTGATCTGGACGCCGAGCCGTTTACCGAAGAGACGCTTCGGCTGGTCGAGCAGTTGATCGCGTTCCTGCGAGCCGAGAAGGTCGCAGTTCGGCACTACGAAAAGGGCTTTTTGCACGCAAAGGCCTATCTATTCCATCACGATCGGGTTGCCGGACAGAATTTAGGCGATCGGTTGCAGCCATTCGCGGCCATCGTGGGTTCGAGCAATTTTACGGGCCCGGGCCTCACGAGCAATCGAGAGTTGAACCTGGTGCATCGAGTGCTCTTGCCAGCGGACGAAGCGGTCGATCGCGAGGCGGCTCGGAGCGTCGAATACTTGCGGCGAGGCGATGATTCGATCCGCGAGACAATCCTCGATCCAAGCGGCGTGGATGTGCCGGATGCGGCCCGGCGGCTCATTAAGAGCGAAGTCGGTGCCCGGGCTGTCACCGATATGACGAACTGGTACGAGCGACAATGGGCCGAGGCGGTCGATTTCAAGGACGAGTTAATCGAGTTGCTGGACTCAAGCAAGTTTGGGGCCCGCGAGTACACGCCTTACGAAATCTACATTAAGGCACTTTTCGAGTACTTCAAGGAAGAGTTGGGGGAAGACGCCCTGGCTCTGGGGCGAAGTGCCGTCGAGCTGGCGGAATTCCAGGATGATGCAGTGCGTAAGGCACGTCGAATTTTACAGCGATACGACGGCGTTCTGATCGCCGATTCCGTTGGATTGGGGAAGACTTGGATAGGCAAGAAGCTGCTCGAAGACTTTGCCTATCATCGCCGGCAGAAGGCGGTGGTCGTCTGCCCTGCCTCGCTGCGGGACATGTGGCGGCGCGAACTTGCGTCGGCAACCATTGCTGCTGAAGTTGTCGGTATGGAAGAGCTGGGCCGCGATGGATTCGATACGACGCGGATCAGCGATGCGGATTGCGTGCTTGTCGACGAAAGCCACAATTTCCGCAACAACAAGTCGAATCGGTATCTGGCCCTCGATGAAGCAATCCAGCGCAACGGCGGCCGAGGCAAGGATGGCGAACGTAAGAAAGTGATTCTACTTTCCGCAACGCCGATCAATAACGATCTCTACGATTTGGCGAGCCAGATCCACCTATTCACGCAAAACGAAGCCGACTATTTCCGTGATGCTGGTATCGGCGATCTACGGGTGTTCTTCCGCAATGGTCGACGCATGGCTCGACAAGGCGCTGCGGCCGGTGTGATTCTCTTCAATTTGCTCGAAGAGATCATGGTTCGAAACACGCGGCCATTTATCCGCGCGGCCTATCCGAACGCGACGATCAACGGCAAACCGGTCGCCTTTCCGCAGCGAGCGTTGCACACAGTCGAATACAATCTCGGTGCAACGTGCGGCGGACTGTATGCCGACATCGTGACGAAAATCGAGGATTTGTCTCTGGCTCCGTATCAATTGGAGACATATCGAAAGCCGTCGGAGATTCGGGACGAAGAAGAGCACAAATGGGAACAAGGCCGCGAGGTCGCGCTGGTTGGCATCAACAAGACGAGATTCCTCAAACGACTTGAGTCGAGCATTCATGCATTTCGAGAGAGCGTCCGTCGAGCACTGGTTTTTGAAGAAACATATCTGGATTATCTGCTCGAACACAAGGTGGTGTCGTCACGTGATTTCCAAAAGTTGATGCGTTTTCTTTCGCGAGACGAGGAAGACGACCCCGCTGCGGGGAGCATCTACGATGACCTCGACGACCTACAAGCGGCTCGCGACTATTTGGGAAGTTTGCCGTCTGTCGACTTGAACCAGTATGAAGTGCGAAAACTCGTGCGCGATGTTGAGCATGATGTCGCTATTCTCAAATCGCTCTACAAAGAAACGGAGCACCTGGCGGACCGGGACGGCAAATTGGATCGGCTCAAGTCGCTGCTCGCTGGCGAATTGCGGGGATCAAAGGTGCTGATCTTTAGCATGTTCAAGGATACTTCTCGCTACTTACACAGTGAACTCGCCTCCGATTCCTGCGCCCAGTGGCGGGCGTCTGCCGGCAATCCGGTAATCCGACGTATCGATAGCGGTAATCATCCTGAAGAGCGTGGCCATATATTGGGACTCTTTGCGCCGGAATCCAGTGGTCGGCAGGGACAGGAAGGCGAGCCAATCGACATTCTCATCAGCACGGATGTACTGTCGGAAGGCCAGAACCTTCAAGATTGCGGCGTAATCATCAATTACGATTTGACGTGGAATCCGATTCGGCTGGTGCAACGGAACGGCCGCATCGATCGAATAGGTAGTCCGCATGCCAAAATCGGCATCTATAACATGTTTCCCGAGGACGAGCTGGAGAACTTGCTGCACCTGATTCAGCGACTAACCGACCGAATCTCAACCATTGATGATTTGGGGCTGCTGGACGCCAGCGTACTTGGCGAGATTGTCCATCCGCGCACATTCAACACTTTGAGACGCATTCGAGACGAGGATGGGGCAATCCTCGATGAAGAAGAGGCACGCGCCGAATTGGCAGGGCCCGAGATGATGCTGAAGCAACTGAAAGAGTTGCTGAATCGGGAGGGCGGCGAACGACTTGTTGAGTTGCCGAATGGAATACACTCTGGCATTCGACGCCAAAAGTGCAATGGTATGTTCTTCTACTTTCAAGCTCCTCGTATGACCGGTGATGGACGTCGGCACTTCTGGCGTTACATCGATGCGGTGACCAATCAAGTGCTCGAAAATCGGTATGAAATTGCTCAACTAATTGCCTGTTTGCCAGATGAACCTCGTTACATTGCATCTCAAGATGTCTTCGCACTCCAGGACAGCGTGATCGAGCATATTATTTCGACGGAACGTGATACCGCAGCGAGAGCCGCAGCACCGGTCACCGTGGAACGGATTCAGCAGACGATCGCGGAAGAGCTCAAGGATGCACTTCGCAGGCAGACCGTCGACCGGGAATTGGCTAAAAGGTGTATTCGCTTTTTAGGGGAGCCGATGGGCCGCGCACTGCATGTGAAGTTAAGGAATGCATACGACGGTTGGGCCGCGGTTCGAGACGACGCGGTGTTGCTGCAGGCGGTCGCGGACTTGGCCGATGAGTTTTCAAAGCCGAAGCAGTCACCCGCAACTTCGACGGCATTGCAGCGGAACGATCTGCAGCTGATTTGTTTCGAGTACGTGAACGGTTGATGCCGCGGCATAAATGGGAGACGGAATTTCCGGTATCAATTCCCAGGTGTCTGCTAGCAGGATTTCCTAGTTTACCAATTGCGATTGCCATCGAGTAACTGATTGAGATTCAGTGTCGCCTCGAGCTGTTCTTGCCCGGTTGAAGGAAGCGGGTGTAGAATCGACTCGTCATCTCGAATAGTTCGAGACGGCTCGCACGTCGCGATTCGACGGCATTGGCAATCGAGATCGCAACAGTTTGACAATTCACCAGTAGTTTTTTCTCAACCACTACCCACAAAACTACCCACGTCGCAGAAGAGACTTAGAGCGGGCGCTGCATCAGG
This sequence comes from Pirellulales bacterium, assembly GCA_041753435.1. Classification (GTDB taxonomy): domain Bacteria; phylum Planctomycetota; class Planctomycetia; order Pirellulales; family Lacipirellulaceae; genus DASYDU01. Next base: position 54,247 of record JBGSUJ010000166.1, read on the forward strand.
GACCCAGAATTAGGGCCCTTCCCCCTGCGACAACTCCTGGTGAATTAAAGTCGCAGCCTTCATTCGCTGAAGGCATTCTCGCGCATCCACGAGGGTAGTTCCATGTCTGATGTTATTTCTAATGGTAGTGATCCGTCGCCCCGGCGAGCATCGCCCCCGGGCGGCCCGAGCCCGGGCGACGCGCAGCCGGGGGGCGACGCTTCACGGCACAGAGAAGAGGGGAAGGAGGGGTCGAGGGGAACCTTGGGGCCCGATGGTTCCCCCGTTCAAGAAAATCAGTCTGCGCAGAAGTCTGCTTCGCCTTGTCCGCCCGACGGTTATATCACTAATAGACCCCCTAATAGACCCCCTGAGAAAACCAACGCTGGTGGAGAAGACTGGTTTGAGGTCAGCCTCTATCTCAGCTATCGCAATTTCCATGGGCTGAGCGCAGTGCTGGATGCCGCGCGAAAGGCGGCTGAGAATGGCGAGGAGGGCGACGACACCGTCTTCTTCGACGGTGTGAGTTATCTCGTGCGTCCGTCGGGTGCCAGCGCAGGCAATGACAAGAAGCGGGTCTACTGCCGGTGGCAACTCCAAAGCGAAAACGGACTCGTAATTCAGCTAATGAATCGCGCGCAGCCGCACCTGACGATGCCAAATGGCAATGTGCGGGCGACCTCGTTGTTGCTGATGCGGCTCGGGGCCGAGCGAGTGTGGGGGCTAGCTCAAGAATCGTTGCGTTCGATCGGCTGCATCCTTGAACGGAACAAGCTCTCGCGGGTCGATCCGTGTGTCGATATGCCGGAGATGAGGATTCAATCGCTTTGCGAGCCCTACTCGGCCGGCAACTACGTGACGCGCGCTCGTGCGAGCACCTACTTCGAGTACGAAGACCATGTCGTCGAGACGAATTCGGAGGTGCACAGCTTTGGCCGTCGGCAAACCGGCTTCGTTGTTGGCCAAGGCAGCTTGAAACTTCGCGTGTACGACAAGTGCCGTGAGGCGAACAAAGTAGTCGAGAAGATTACCGCCGCCGTCGATCACCGGTGGGGCTACTGGACGCCCTGGGCGAGCCGAGTCGAGTTTCGCATTCGACGCGAGACGCTCAAGGATTTCGGCGTCGATACGGTGGCCGATTGGTTCGCCAAGCGAGCGGAGATCTGCGAGTACCTGTGCACAAAATGGTTCCGGCTGACGAGCGGCCCCGTTGACCGCGATCATGCAGACCGGGCCGAAACGCTGCCCGAGTGGCAATTGATTCAGCAAGCCTTCGCCGCGTGGACTGGTAAGCCTAATTATGTCGGCTTTCAGCCAGTGGCGAAGGAAGAATTCCTGCCGTCGCAGTTGATTCAACAGGCGATCGGACTGCTTGTGTCTTACTTCGCACGCACGGGCACACGCATCGAGTCGAACCAGCACTTCATCGAGACTACGTCGTCGATATTGAAAAAGCTGACTCGCCCGCGCAATTTGGTTTCTGAAATCGAGCGTCGAACATTGGAGCTCGGAATGGTCCGCACCCCTTTCAAGGAGTTTGAAAGTGAGTGAGTGCCATTCAGACTTCGATGCCATTGGATGGGCGGGTGGTCACGATCGATCGGCTGTATTGCTGACTGTGACAGAAGTTGCCGACCGTCTGCGGGTGAGTTGCACTTGCGTTTACCAGCTGGTGGAACGCGGGAGGCTCGCCTGTCATCGGATCGGCCTCGGCCGGGGCGCTATTCGCATCTCGGTAGACGACCTGCTGGCGTACGTTGAGCAATGTCGCGTTTCCCGGGGCGCGGAGGTAACTTCCTCCGCGCTCGCCGGGAGACGGCTCAAGCATCTAAGGGTCTGGGCGGAGTCGATTCATTAAGTATGGGGGGAATTGGCGCTGCCGGCGTCATGGGCGAGTTTGTCACTTCGGGCAGCGCTAAATCTAGCTCCGGGCATTGTAGCCAAGCCAACGTGAGTGTCGGTTTCCTCGATTGCGATACTAACGCTTCGTGCAGCACGACTTGCGCAACAGCGGAGTGGAGCAATTGTGGTCCAATACGGCGTATCGGATATATGTAACTCGACCTTGCGCTTTCGGTGATTTCCTTGCAGGCAATATGCGGATTTATGAGTCGATGACCGATTTTTCGGCAAATTCCTAGCTGGGGGGTGCCGAAATAATTTACTGCGATTCGTCGCGCTGAAATGGCAGTGATCGACTGCGGTACTTGCCATCGATTTTACTGTGCGAGTAGAAGTGCATGTCCCAACTCTGTTGGCGGAGCTGTGCTTACTCCTGGTTTCAGTGTGTCGTTTGTAGTCGCGCCAGAATACGATTCGCGGGCCCTGCATCGGCCGTTCTACGTGGGTGGCCAATGCATTGGCCGCCGAGGCGTACGATAGTGGGCTGAGCGCACCTTCTGCAGGCCTCCTTGAGTTCTTCTCAAGAATTCGGCTGGCGACAGCCACAGGCCTACTGCAGCAACTCGCAAGATGCGAGAGCAATTCGCAACGACGATGGTCGGTGGCACTACTTCGCGTGGGATGCTCATCAAGCGCACCTACGGAGGCAAGATGCCATGCGGGGCAATCGTGACATTTCGCAAGAGGAGTTCATCGACGCCCTGTGCGTTGTGGCCGCGGTATTGGGCGACGGACTTTGGCAAAACGCCCGGATGCCGAGCTCGACGGTAAGGCGGCCGGGAACGGCGACAACATCCGCTGCGTTAGACTGCGTTTCGGCAGCGAAACATTGTGGATTCGGGCGCACGCGTTCCCGAGAACTCGTGGCGGATGGCGTGTTTCCTCAACCGATCACAATCGAAGGTCGAAAACGCTGGTTGGTGAAAGATCTCGATTTGTCTTTGTCGCGAGTGGCCCGAGCGCACCGTCGTCAGAAGTAGCAGAGTCTTGCGTCAAACAGCGCGTATTCAGAGGCCCATTTCGAGGTATGTTCGCCGATGGTCGGTGCGACCACCAGCGACCCGAAAGCGACCACGGGCGGTCAATGGACGCGTTCGCCGGCGACCGCTGGTGGTCGCAATTGACGCATTTTAACACTCGTCTCAAAGATTGCCGTAATCCCTGCTATTTCAAGAGTTTTCGTCGACGAAGAAATGGCGGCCGCGCAGTGATTCATCGAATCGTCTGGTTATTGAGACTGACGCACTCCGAAGTCTGCTTTTCAAAAACTGCCGTCAAATCCAGCTGAGTTTGCGACGTACCGCGCACGAAGCACAATTTCTGATTTGTGCGCTGCGGTTAGAGGGCGAAAAAATCCGCGCCTTCTTTGACCGCCGGCGACCGCTCGTGGTCGTTTTCTGACTTTTTTCGCGCGCGACCGCCAGTCTCAATAAGACGCCGCTATGTTGCCGAGGTGTCGCGTCGCGTGACGCGGCGATTCGTGACAACGGAATGGTGAATCGCAAGGAGGTTGTATGAGTGGCGATGGTTTTGTGGCGGTTGCGCGGGGCTGCAAGGTGGCGTCGAAGGACGTGTTCAACAATCAGCAGGGCCAACCGGTCTACATGCTGACGCTGATTGGCTGGGGCTTCACGCGGAAGTTCATCAGCGACGACAAGCTCGAATTCGAAGCCTGGCCGGCAGCGGGTACGGAAGTCGACGTGCAGGCCAACCTCGAACAGACGAAGGACAACACCTTCAAGCTCGTCGATCCGAAGTTCGTGCCAGTGAAGTCGAAGTCCGGGGCGGCATGACGCCAGCCCGAGGTGCGGGTGGACCACGGAGGGAAAGCCCGCCCTTCAATTTACCAAGAGTTGAAGTAGGAGTAGCCAGATGTCAGGTATGCCACGAATGACGATCTCAGCGCCGCGGGAGGTCCTGCGGGAATTCGTGTGACTGTGCCACCGGCGTGGGAAGTCGGCATCGGAGGTTGTGCGTGAATACATGCAGGACTTCGTCGACAGCCGATTCGCTGAGATCGAAGCGCGTGATTCGAATGCGCCGGAGTTGTTAGTTTTCGATGACGGTTCCAGCTCGTCCCGAGATGAGGTAGCGCGCACCGAATTGGTGCTGCAGGTGGCGGCCGCTTGCGGACCGCGGGGTGGCGATCCCTGAGCGGGGCCCCCGCGGCCGCGAAGCGGCCGCCTTTTCCTTGAACAAGACCACAATAGTTTCCAACTCGCATGGCCTGGAACGAGGAACTCGCACGACGGTTTGCATACCGCTGTGTGGAATGCGGAGCGGAGTTTGCGGCGGGCGAGCCACGAGTGCAATTAGCTCTGGGCCATGCGATGCATGAAGTGTGTTACGACAGGGTTTTGGAGCGAATGGAACGCGGCTCATTGGGTGACTCGGGCGAAGGAAGCCAGCCGGGGTTGGTGGAGCGAGAGCGGGCCACATTCCTGAAGCGCGAAGTGGAACGAGAACACGAGCGATTGGCCTTCGAGCAAACGGCCACGTTGTTTGGCGTTGAGACTGCAGAACGAATCGAGAGGCTGTTATGCGAACAGAAGAACAACAACACGAGCTAACATTCCGCGTAGAGGCCTGCCGCTGTGCTTGCCGCTCGTGGTTCTGTGATCGCTGCTCGATCCGGATGGGCCTCTCCGTCCGCACGGCACTCGAACTTTTCATGGGGGCCAGCGGCTGGGTCCCCTTCATGATTACGCTCACGTGCAACCCAGCCTGGTTCCAGTCGCCAGCGGATGCGTACTTCTTCTGCCGCAAACTCACGGGGAAGTTCGTCCATGAACTGGTGCGTCGCAGTCAGCGAGTTGGTTCCGGTGTGAAGCTGCGGAGCGCGGACTATTTCGTCGGATTTGAGCTGCATAAGAGTGGCTGGCCGCATTGGCATGTAATTGTGGATGCGACGTTCATCGACATCGAGGTGCTGCGGCACGTGTGGAACTCGCTGGGCCGGCGGCATGGCAAGGATGGCATCGGTCACGTGTATTTCACGGAGAAGAAAGCGCATTGGACGGTCGAGATGGCGATCGCCTACGTCGCGAAATATCTTACCGATCGTCCAGAAGGCGGCTGGCCGGAATGGATCATGCGGAGCATAAAACGGATTCGTCGGTTCTCGTCGTCGCAGGGGATGGACTTGCTGGCCGGCATCGTGAAGAAGCGGCCGCGAAAGAATCCTGGTGGCAAGCATAACGAGACTTGCTTCTGCCCGTCGTGCCGCGGCGAGTCGAAGCCCAAATGCCGTGAAGCAACCGGCGAGTGTCACGCGGATCGCGTTCGCCGATGCGGTTCAACGACGGTCGTGTTCGTCGTCGGAGAAAAAGTGCGGCCCGATGGTGAAATCGTCCAACGGCGCCGCTACGTGGCGACGATCGCCGACAGCCTGCCGAATACCGCTGCGATGTTCGGAATCCTGGCCGAAGGCGCGTCGGTCGTCGATCTCGGCAATGTGCGATTGGAAACGATTCAGGCGCTGTGCGATCGCCGACGGTTGCGAGATTTCAAACGGCAAGCGAGGCGAGATGACCGATTGCGAGCGCTGGGGCCAAAACGCCAGCGAAGCCTGGTCGATGTGCAGCCCGATCATGTTGCGGAGGCAATTGCGTTATGAGTGAGAGTCTATCCGAATACTGGCATCGCCATAAGTCGTGATTTGATTGTATGTTGGGGCTTTCCCTCGTTCCCCAGGAGAGCACTCCCATGCGGTTCAAAGCTTCGCCTCGCAAGTCCTATCCTTCGGACCTGATGGACGACC
>JBGSUJ010000167.1:0-15742 GCA_041753435.1 Pirellulales bacterium
CAAGTGCGGGCGGCCGTTATTTCTCAGGACGGCCGACTGGCTCGATTCTGTCGTGACCGCCCAATCTCTCCCTACTCCCCCCGCTGCCAAAACCCCACCATCGTGATCGCAGCGTAAAACGCGAACCCGTTCTTACGCCCGCCGCTACAAGTCCAGTTTAATCGCCAGCTCTTTGAGTTGCTTGCCCTCGACCTGGCTCGGAGCACCGGTCATTAGATCGGTCGCCTTCTGGGTCTTGGGAAAGGCGATGCAATCGCGGATGTTGTCGAGGCCGCCAAAGAGCATCACGCAGCGATCAATGCCCAAGGCAATGCCGCCGTGGGGCGGGGCACCGTAGCCGAGCGCCTTGAGCAAGAAACCGAACCGCTCCTGAGCCGTTTCTTCGTCGATCCCCAGCAAGTTGAACACCTGCTGCTGAACGCCGGCATCGTGGATACGAATCGTGCCGCCACCCGCTTCGAAGCCGTTGATCACGAGGTCGTACGCCTTCGCCCGACTCTTGCCTGGGTCCGTATCCAAAATCGAAAAATCTTGATCGCGCGGCGACGTGAACGGATGATGCATCGCCACCCAGCGTTTTTCTTCCTCGTCGTATTCGAACATCGGAAATTCGACAACCCAGGAGCAGTGTATTGTTTTGGGATCGTAGAGCTTCATTTCCGCGGCGATCTTGCAACGCAAGGCATAGAGCGCCTTGCAGGTGACCTTCCACTGGTCGGCTACAAACAGCAGCAGGTCACCCGGCTCGGCCTGAAGCCGGGTGCCGATATCCTTAAGCAGTTCCGGCTTGAAGTTCTTGGCAATCGTCGAGGCGAGCGTGCCGTCGGCTTCGACCTTGAACCATGCCAGGCCCTTCGCGCCATGCTGGCCGACGTATTCGGTAAGGGCATCGATACCGCGGCGGGAATAAAACTCGCCGCCTTGCTTGGCATTGATGGCGCGGACTTTGCCACCTGACTGGGCGACGCTTGCAAACACGCGGAAATCACTCTTTGCCGCCAGATCGGTGCAATCGACCAGTTCGAGGCCGTAGCGCAGGTCGGGCGCATCGTGCCCAAACCGCTCCATCGCCTCGTCGTAGGTCAGGCGTGGCAGCGGCAGCTTGAGTTCGAGGCCCAGCTCCTGCTGCGCCAGCACCGCCATCAGGCCGTCGATCGCACCGATGACGTCCTCCGCGTCGATGAATGACATCTCCACGTCGAGCTGCGTAAACTCCGGCTGGCGATCGGCCCGCAGGTCTTCGTCGCGAAAGCAGCGGGCGACCTGCACGTAGCGATCGTAACCCGCCATCATCAGGATCTGCTTGTAGAGCTGCGGCGACTGGGGCAGAGCGTAGAACGACCCGTGATGCACACGGCTGGGCACCAGATAGTCGCGGGCCCCCTCGGGTGTGCTGCGACCAAGAATGGGCGTCTCGACATCGACAAAGCCCAGGTCGCCGAAGTAGTTCCGCATGCTGCGGATCATCCGGTCGCGTAAGAGCAGCGTCCGTTGCATTTCCGGCCGGCGGAGATCGAGGTAACGGTGCTCGAGCCGCAGCTCTTCGTTCGGCAGATCTTGGCCGTAGGCGCTGGGCGACACTGGCGGTGTGATGCTCTCGTTGAGCAGCTTGAAGTCGGTGACGCGGAGCTCGATCGCGCCCGATGCATGCTTCAGATTCGCCATGCCTTCAGGCCGCTTGGCAACAACGCCGGTCACCTGGATTACAAACTCGGCCCGTAAGGACTTGCTCTGGTCGATCGTGGTGGCAGGCGTATCGGGGGGGTTGAACACAACTTGAGTGATGCCGTAGCGATCGCGCAAATCGGCAAATAATCCGCCACCGTGGTCGCGGTAGCTGTCGACCCAGCCACAAAGGGTCACGGACTTGCCGACGTGATCGACGCGAAGTTCGCCGCAGGTATGAGTACGCAGCACGCAGGAGCCTCTTATGCAGTCAATGGCGGGATTTTAGTAATCTGGCGATTGTAATTGGCCCAGCACGGAGCGGCTAGGGCGAGATGCGTTTGAGGCTACCTGCTTGGCTTTCGCCCCGCAGCCACTTTCCCAGCCGCTGCATCCCCTCGGCCGTCGACACCCGCGGCTGGTAGCCAAAATCCCGCCGGGCCGCCGCGATATCGAACCAGTGCGAAGTGGCCAACTGGCTCGCTAGGAACCGTGTCATCGGCGGCTCACTCCGCAGCCGGGCAACGGTCCAAGTTGCTTCGCAAGCCAGTCCGAGCCTGTGGGCCGTGGTGAGCGGCATCGATTTCTTGACGGGGGGCAGGTCCACGAGCGTCAAGATGTCGTCAATCCACTGCCAGCAGTTCACCGGCTCTCCCTGGCTCAAAAAGTACGCCTTCCCGGCGGGCGAGCGCGCTTCAGCACTCGGGCGACCCCCTCCCAGCGCATCCGCCGCCAGCAAATGCGCCTCCGCAGCATTCTCGACATAAATCATGTCCACCAGGTTCGCCCCATCCCCCACTCGCCGCAGCCGCCCCGACCGCGCTCGCTCGACCAGCCGCGCCGTCAAATGATGATCCCGCGGCCCCCACACCAGATGCGGCCGCAACGCACACGTCGCCAGCTCATCGCCGTTCGCCGCGAGCACCGCCTGCTCGGCCAGCGCCTTCGAATGTGGATAGTGGGCCAGCCACTCCATCGGATACGGTGCCGCTTCATTCACGCCCACCTGATCGCGCCCATCAAACGTTACGCTCGGACTACTTGTGAACACCAGCCGGCCGACTCCACGCCGACGGCAAGCCTCAATCACATTCTCCGTCCCGACCACGTTCGCCCGGTAGTACTCGTGCCATGGCCCCCAGATCCCGACGCGACTCGCCACATGGAATACGCAATCGACTCCACTGCACGCCGCATCGACCGTTTGCTTGTCCGTCAAATCCCCACGGACCATCTCGACGCCGAGTACTGTCAGCTCCGGATACGCACCGCGCGCCAGCCCCCGCACCCGATTCCCGCGCGCCACGAGTGCTTCCACAATATAGCGGCCCAAGAAGCCCCCTGCCCCGGTGACAAGTGCGTGCATCACTTGTGCTCCGACCATCGGCTGGCCCAGGCCGCTAGTTGCTCGCGATTGATCTTGGCGTTGTGGCGCACATCGACCGGCAACGGCCAGTCCACCACCATGACTTCGCCCTCGGGTGTCCCGGGACGGTCATGCTGAAGTATCTGCTGCAGTTCGCAGTGCGCCTCACTCGTCAGCGGTCCGCTAGCCTCGAGGATCATCACGGGTTTCTGCTTGCCACGGGGTCCAATGCCAACCAACGCCGAACAACGCACCGCAGGGTGTTTGTTGAAGATCGCCTCGTAGCTCTCGGTGTACATGGTCCCCGCGGTCGTCTCCACGCGGTGCGACTTCCGTCCGCAGTACCAAAAGCGTCCTTGCTCATCGAGATAGCCGACATCTCCCATCCGGTGCCAGGGCGCAGCTTGCGAAGTTTGAAAGCGAGCCGGGGCGTCCTCGCCCCCGTGCGGGGCTGCGGACGGCCCGGCTCGCTCCGATGTGTCTTCAATCTTCGCCCCCGCATTACACTCCATCCGCGTCACATAACGCGGTGACGCCTGCGGTCCTCGCACGACTAACTCGCCGATCTCCCCCGCCGGCAACTCCTCGGCTTCGTCGATCGACGCAATCGGCTCGTCCGTGATCCGAATCACTCGCCATTCGATCGAGTCGAACTTGCGGCCGACGCAGACGCCGGCACCATTGTCCGTGCGGGCGGCCGTTTCACCGAGTACTTCAGTCGCTTCAATCGTTGCTACCGGCAAGCACTCTGTCGCCCCATAGGGCGTGTGCATCGTGGCATTCTGTGCGGCGAAGGCGAGCGTCGACCGCAACACGCTGGCCGGGACCGGCGCACCACAGGAAAAAATCTGTCGTAGCGACTCGATCCGCAGGCCCGTCTTGTCGCAGTACGCGCCCAGGTTCCGCCAGACCGCCGGCGACGCAAATGCCTGCGTCACCTTCCAATGGTTGGCCGCGGCAAGCAGTTTTTCTGGATCGGCCGATGCAGGCCGCGAAAAGTCCATCTCCGGCAGCACCGTGGTGACGCCCATCGCCGAGTTGAACAGCGCAAACAGTGGAAAGCAAGACAGATCGACGCCGCCCGGCGCAATGCTGTACATCGATTGGATCTCGCTCACTTGCGTGTCGAACATCTGATGCGTGTAGAGCACGCCCTTGGGCGGGCCGGTACTGCCAGAAGTGAAAATGATCGCCGCGGGGTCATCGGCATGCGTGGCAGGGAGCAGGGAGCAAGGAGCAGAAAGTGGGCCATGCTGCTTTCCGCGCTGGCGAAGTTGCGCAAGCGTCGGCCCTCCCCAGAACCACCGCCGGCCGACCGTGACATTCCATTTAGCGTGAGGAAACTTGCTGCGCATGATCAGGCGAACCATCTGGGCCTGAGCAATGGCGATGAACCCCTCTGGAATCGCTTCGGCCAGGCAGCGGATAAGATTTTTCCGGCCAAGCCCCGGATCGACCAGCACAATCGTCGCCCCGGCCCGCAACAGGGCGAACACCAGTGTGATAAACTCGATTCCGGGCCGCACCAATAGGGCGAGCCGCGTTCCCGGCGTTACGCCCCAGTTGATCAATCCGCGGGCGATGCGAGTGGCATCGACGTCCAGTTGGGCGAACGTGATCGTCGCGTAACTACGTGAGTGGCGGCGCGGGCAAACCACCGCAATGCCGTTGGGAAACCGAGCCGCGACTTCAGACAGCCGATCCGCAACATTCACTCGTCGAGCGCCTGCGGCAACGGTTGAAACTTCCACTTCGGCCATAGAGATGAGTTTAGGCCAAGTGGGCAAGGGGCGGCAATGAGTTTACCGTGTCGGCGACCAGGCCGGCTCGAGGGGCGTCTTGGCCTCGCTGTCATCCGGTCGCTCGGGCGACCAATCGGACATCGAGGCCACGTCGTACCGATTATTGCCTGTGGACGGAGACAAATAATTGCGGACGCGCGTCGACTCGACCATCTGTGTCGTCTCCACATCCGGTATCGGCCGTGTAGCCAGTTTCCACTCCGTGGCCGCCTTTGCCGCGGCTGTTCTGTCCAGCGGAACGTCACCCGGCTTTGCCGTTTGCCAGCCGTTCTGTTCGACTACGAAGTCTTGCTTGCGAATCACATCGCGTTGAAACGGCTTCCCGGTCTCCTCAGCCGACGTCAGCTTCACTGCCGGCCGCGACGGCTTGGCCGGCTTGGCCTCCACCGATGCAAACTGTCCAGCGCGCCCCAAATCGAGCGTCGTTCGGCCGAGCAGCTTCTCGCCATCGGCAGGCATTAGTCGCACCCAGAGCTCGAGCGGCCGATCTGTCGGCGAGTCAACGGGCAACTGGAGCGGGAACTGAAACGATCGGCCTGTTTTGCTGTGTTTGGCGAGCGACTGCAATTCGTCGGTATCGAAATCCCACCGCGCCAACTGCTGCTCCTCTTCGCGGGCAGCCGGGTCGAGGACCAACAGCGACAGTGTACCGTCCAACTCGGTACTCTGACCGTCGTCCGAAACGGCAGCCACCTGCAACAACACGCGTGGCCCACTCTCGGCGTCGTTCAGCCGAACTTCGCCGTTGAGCGAAACTGCCGTGGCGATTTTGACGGGCTCTTCGATTTCGGCTGCCACCTGTTCAATTGGCTGATCTGAAGCGGCCGGATCGAGTGCCGAGGTTTCGTCGAGCTGAGGAACTCCCGGTTCAATCCCATCGAGTGGTGGCGCTTCCGGATCGACGATGTTTGGCACGCGGTTGGGTGCATTACCTCGTAGCGGCGTCGGCACCAAGGGAGGCGGGGTCGGTGATGGATCGAGTTCTGGAGCTCTCGAATCGCCGGATCCCTCCCGGAACTGTCCCTTGACTAATTGCTGCTTCAACCGCGCGTTTTCTGTGCGGGCGTCGCACAGCAATTGCTGGTATTCCGACAAGTAATCTTCGAGCGCGTAAATCTGATCTTCCTGCTGCCGCATTTCCCGTTGCACGATGTCGCGCTCCACACCCGATTGACAGCCGGGAGCCATCGCCACGACGAGCAAAGCAGCAATTCGAAAGTGTAAGTGCGAGTGAATCACAGTCAGCATCCGGCCGAGGAGCGTGTTGCCGCAACGTCCAAGCCAGGCGCTTGGCGGCGGCGCAACATTTCCATAGCGGGATCAATAGAAAATCAACCGCTCACCGTCAAGCCGAAGCGGTTGCTAGCGTTGATGGCGACAGTCACTTAACAGACCGGCTGGCCCGGCATTTCGCCGCACAAGATATTTGGCCAGCAAGCTGGTCTGTTAAGCGAGCTGGACCGTTTATTAATTGGAGGGCCAGAGCTACGGCTTCGTCGCTGACGGCAGGCTGGTAATCACCTTGTCGATCAGGTTGTATTCCTGGGCTTCTTCGGCCGACATGAATTTGTCGCGGTCGGTATCATGCTCGATTTGCTCGAGCGAACGGCCCGTGTGATTGAATAAGATGCGGTTTAGCCGCTCTTTCGTGCGACGATACTCGGTAGCATGGATCATGATATCCTCGGCCGTGCCTTCCATGCCGGCCGACGGCTGGTGGATCATGATTCGGCTGTTGGGCAAGGCGTGACGCTTACCTTCCGCACCTGCCGCTAAGAGCAGAGCCCCCATCGAGGCACACTGTCCCAGACAATAAGTGGCCACATCGCACGAAACAAACTGCATCGTGTCGTAGATCGCCATGCCTGCGGTCACGCTGCCACCGGGCGAGTTGATGTACAAGTGAATGTCGGCCTTCGGATCGTCCGATTGCAAAAACAGTAGTTGCGCCACCAAGCTGTTGGCTACCTCGTCATTGATGCCTGAACCGAGCATCACAATCCGATCCTTTAAGAGACGGCTGTAGATGTCCATCGCCCGCTCTTCGCGGCCGCTTTTTTCGATGACGTAGGGTATCAGGGGCATGATTGGTTACCTGGGATAGTCGTGAATCGATGGTGAGCGAGTGCGCTAATCGCTAGTGAGTTGGTTTGTATTTGAAAAGGTGAGTTGGTTTCGAACCCACGCCTTTTCGCTTACTCCTCTACTCACTCTTCCTCTTCCTGCTTCGCAAACGTCTGTTTGGTGAGGATGTCGTCGACGATGCCAAATGTCTTGGCATCTTCGGCAGTCATGTAATAATCGCGGTCTGTCGCTTTGGCGATTTCTTCCACGCTCTTGCCGGTGTGATCGGCCATGATTTCGTTGAGCGTTAGCCGCGTGCGGACGATTTCGTGGGCTTGGATTTCGATGTCTGAAACCTGACCACCCACCCCGCCATGTGGCTGATGAATCATCACCTTGGCGTGCGACAAGGCAAACCGCTTTCCCTTTTCGCCTCCCGCCAGCAGCACGGCCCCACCGCTGGCCGCGAGGCCCACGCAGTAGGTCGCCACGGGGCAGGAAATCATCTGCATGGTATCGTAGATCGCCAGCGTTGAAGTCACGCTGCCGCCCGGCGAGTTGATATAGAAGTGGATGTCCTTGCGTCGGTTTTCGCTCTGCAAATACAGCAGTTTCATTACCAATTCGTTGGCATTCCCATCGTAAATCTCACCTTGCAGAAAGATCACACGGTTTTCCAGCAGCAAATCGCCCAGCGTCATTTGCCGCTGGCGCTGGTAGTCACGCATCGCCTGCGACGAAAGTTGCGCGGGGAGAAAGTTTCGGTCGGCAGCGTAGATATCGCTCATCAGTAGTCCTTTCGGGAACGCGATCCTTTCGGGAAAGCTGGCCCCGGGAGCGCAGCTCGTGACTCGGAAATTGTTGCAACCAAGTCCAGTCAGACGAAGAGGCAAGGAGAGGGGGAGACAAGGAGACACGCTCCAATGGCGACACTCCCCGCCTCCCCGTCTCCACGTCTATTCTTCCTCGGCTTTCGTCTCGGTGACGCTCGGAATGATCGCGCCGCTGCCGCCGCCGGCTGCCATCGAGATCGCTTCCGTATCGCTCTTGAGCGGCACGTACTTTTCGTCCTTGAAGTTGGCTTCTTTCTGCACGGCTTCAAGCACTTTGCGCTCAATAATTTGGTTCCGCAGCACATCCATCAGGCCGCGCTTCTCAAGCTGAGCCCGCACCCGTCGGGGTGACTCGCCGCTCTGCATCGCAATCAAGAAAATTTCCTTGTCGTAGTCGCCATCGGCTACCTCGATGTCTTCTTCCTCGGCAATCCGCTCCAAAATGAAATGTTCCTTCAGCGCCGTCGCAGTCGAAGCCTTGCTATTTTGCTTGAGCAGATTCTCGCGGGCCCGGATGTCGGCCTCGCTGAAACCGTTGCGGCGCAATTCCATCACCGCTCGCTCCAACTCCCGGGCACTCTGCCGCTCCAACAAACCATGCGGCAACTGCCAATCAGCGCTCTTAGTGAGCAATGCCGTGATCTGACCGCGGGCGTCGCGTTGCTGCTGATACTGCAGCTGCCGTTCGAGGTTTTCACGAATCGCCGAGCGGAGCTCGTCATCCGTGTTGAAGCCGCCAAGTTCCTGCAAGAATTCAGCGGTCAACTCCGGGAGCTTGAGTTGCTTCACGTCCAGCACTTCGAATTCAACATCGATCTCGCGGCCGCGCAGTTCCGCGTTCGTAGCGTCCTGAGTAAGCGTTACCTTGGCGGCCCGCTTGTCGCCGGCCTTAACGCCGGCCATGAGCTTGTCGAATCCTTCGATCTGCCCATCCGTAAAGCTTAACGTCGGGCGGATGCGGACAATTGTCTCGGATTCCTCGGCGACCTGCTTGCCTTCCACCGACGAGAGGATGTTCACCGTCACGTAATCGCCGGCCAAAGCGGCACCTTCGAACGGAGCCAGTTGCCCGTAACGGGCCAGCATCTGCTCGAGTTGCTCCGCCACGTCGGCATCGGTGAATTCCCGCACCAGCCGCTTCAGTTTCAGCCCTTTCCACGCAGGCATGTCGAACTCGGGCCGCACCTCGATGGTGAACTCAAAGGTCATCGGCCCATCGTCGGGTACTTCGACCGCATCGAGGTCAAAGTTCGGCTCGCTGATTGCCGTGAACTGCTTGTTCTCGCTAATCTGGCCGAGGCTATCCATCAAGAGCGAGCTCTTCACTTGGTTGGTGACTTGCTCTTTGTAGCGATGCTCGACGATCTTCCGTGGCGCGCGGCCAACACGAAAACCCGGCACCGCCGAGGTGGGCATCAATTCGGCGTAGGCATTGTCAAGATAACGGTTGATATCGTCGCGTGGAATGGTGACCGTCACGCGGCGTTCGCAAGGACTGGGGCTTTTGATGTCGACCGTCAAGTCCAGTGGGATCGCCTCTTCGGGCTCTTCCACTGCCTCGACGGCGATGCCCGCCGACTCGTCTAGAATTTCATCGCCGATTTCTTCGTTCTTCGCCCGATTTGCGGACATTGCCACACTCCCAAAAACAAATTAGCCCGCGCCCTCGCCGCAGCGAGTGCGGGCCCATGTTCAAAGCCGTCAGCCATCAGTCGCCAGTTTTCAGTCGGAGCCAATATCGCGGACAAACCAACCAATTCTAGCTGAAAGCTGATTGCTGACGGATCCATAAGAGCGGGTGATCGGATTCGAACCGACGACAACAACGTTGGCAACGTTGTGCTCTACCAACTGAGCTACACCCGCGAAACCCCCGTAATGGTCGCCTCTGGGGACCCTTTTTGACAGGCCCGGCGGCCTTCCCAAAGACATACCGGATTATAGGTCGCCACAAGTCGTCTGCAAGGGCAATTGGCGCTTGGAGCGGCCGGCCCGGGTGTGCAAAATGGGGCCTGCCCGCGACTTCTGTCCCGCAGCCTTTTGCCTAAGCGACAATCACGATGCTGCTGTTCAAGAAAAAATTCCTCGACGACATCCGGAGTGGCGTCAAAACCCAGACCATCCGGCTCTGGAAACACCGCATGCTGCGCTCCGGCCAGCGCAGCTACATCCCCGGCGTGGGGCCGGTGAGAGTCACTGCCGTCGAGCAGGTCGATATCGCCGCGCTGACCAACGCCGATGCCATCCCCGATGGCTTTTCCACCGCGGCCGCGCTCCAAGCCGAGTTGCATTTGCTCTACGGCGAAAAAATCGCTGCCGGCTACCGGGCCTTCCGTGTGGTATTCGAGCGAGCCGATGAATGAACGTCTCGTGGCCGCGTCTCTCCGAGACGCAAGCCGAAACCCAAGTTTTGGCTGCCACATATCCAAGGCACTAGTTTTGGAGAGACTCGACCACGAGGCTTTTACGCGGGCCTTGCTCAAAACGCAAATACTTCTTCCACCGCTAGCGCCAACTCCTGCGGCTGATTCACGAGGCTAGCTAAACTCCCCGCCAGCAGTAGGAGTGACACCAGCAGAAACCCTACGCCGCGAGGATTCGGCTTCACCCGCACAGGCTTGAGCGAGGTGGCCAGTTCGCGCGCCAGTTCCCGCCAGCCGTCCAAATTCTGTCGGCTGCCGCTTGATGCGAGCGAAACATTGCGCATCAAATCGAACGATTCCAAATGCAGTTGCACACCGAGCTTTGGCAACGACAGGCTATTTCCCGCCCAGCGTGAACTCTCGTCAAGCCGCGCGGCGGCTTCGGCTAGTACCGGGTGCAGTTCTTCGGCACTCACGTTGTAGACCACCAGCCGCGGCCGGGCCACCAGCACCACCAACAGCACCCACAGCCCATAGAACACCAGCATGACCGGCCAAATGAAGTTGCCAAACTCCGCGGTGGCGGCCTCGGGACGAAACAAATCGAGCGGTCCGACAAAAGCCAGGCCCGACAGTGCCACCCCCAAGGCCGCCAGGTCGCTGCCGCCCGTGGTGACAAACGGCCGCCGCCGCACATTGACCAGTGCTAACAGCAGCGAATACGCGGCGAGCGGCACCAATGCAATTGTGAGTCGAAACGGGTCGACGAACATGCTGTTTACCTTTCGGCCTCAGCCGACTCGCTCATCGCCGCCATCTCGATCGCCAGGTCCAACTGCTTGGCCAGATGCTCGGTCCGCAGCCGCTGATAGTGCAGCCTCGTTATCCACATATCGAGCATTGCCATTAGCATGATCCAGGCACAGGCGGCCAGCAGCGTCGCCAAGTACATGGCCATCGGCAACGGCTCACGGGGTATCAGCGGCCCAACGGCAATGCCAGCTCCCAACAGGCCAATTGTCGCACTAGCCGGCATCCGCCGCAAATACATGGCCCTGGCGAACCGTCTGTCGCGCTCCGGCAGCTTCGCCGAATCCCGCGCATCCTGCCAAGCCCGGCGATGCGAATCGATCAACAGGCCGGAAATACCCAGCAGCGACAGCGAAATGACAAACGCCGCAATCATCCCAGACAAACTCCAAGAAAGCCCTGCTGGCTCTCAAATTTCAACCGGCAACCCTCATGGTACCGTCCGCAGCCATTCGTACACGACCCAGCCCACCTTGGCCAGCGACGAACCCGAACAGCGACGCGGCGTATCGGCCTCGGTGTGCCAGGCCGGGTAATCGAAATCGATGATATTGCACGTGGGGATTTTGGCGATGTTCCGCAGCGGCACGTGGTCGTCGCGAACATGGTATTTTGCGCGAGGGATGAACTCGTCGACGCCCAGCGCGTGGGCCGTCGCCCAAATCTGCTGCACCAGCGGCCGCGTGTCGCGCCACGCGGCACTTTGCCGCTCCTGGTAGATCTGCAGGTCGCGATCGCCGATCATGTCCAGTAGAACGCCCCAGCGATAGCGGTGCGGCGGCGGATCGGTCTTATATTGCTTCGCGAAATACTCGCTGCCGACGAAGTACGGATCGCGGCCGTCGACGTACACGAGTTCCTCGCCGTCAAAGAGCACGAAGTCGACGCCGTATCGCGAGTCCAGGTCCGGCATCAGGTGGGCGAGTTCCATCAGGGCCGCGACGCCGCTCGCGCCGTCATTCGCACCGATAAAAATGCCGTCGCGCTGGCGCTGGGGATTGGGGTCGCGATCGGGCAGTGGCCGCGTGTCGTAATGGGCTGCAAGCAAAATCCGGTCCTTACGCTCCGGGTGCCACTGGACAATCATATTTGCCATCGGCACCGTCCCGTTACCCAGTGGGTTACGGGCGCGAAACTCCTGCAGGCTCACCGTGCCACCAAGTTTCGTAAAATGTTCGTGCAGCAATTCCTGCTGCTTTTGCATGCCCGACGAACCGCTGGAGCGGGGGCCGAGCGCGCAAATTTGCTCCAAATATCGGTAAGCCCGCAAAGCATCGAGCGGGTTCTCCGTCGCCGAGGTGGTCTGGGGTGCTTGTGCGAGGCCCATCACACTAAGTGCCGACCCGATGCCCCAAGCTAGCACGACCAGCAGCAGCATTTTCAGTTTGTTTCCCATACCAATCATTGTACCGGGGAAGCCCACGTTCGGGCGACGCCAAAACTTCGCCGAACTTTTTCAAACCCATCCCTTTCAGCGCGGTTGGAGCCGCCCATTCTGTCTTGTGCCCTCTGCCGCGCGCCTCTAGAATCCGCGGCCCCTCGTACTCCACCCCGCCAGCGCTCACCTCGTAGGATTCCGCGAGATATGTTGCCTCCCGCCCGTGAATTTGTCGAACAAATCACCCATCTCCATCGCGACACCGTGCGTCGCTGGCATGAGGAGGAGATCGACAATCCGTATCAAGGATTGCTCGCACTGGTCTGCCGTCAGCACCAGTTCAACTACCTGCTTTGGCACGAAGAAGACATCGCCCGCAGTCCCACTGTAAGCGATAGCCGCATTGCAGAAGTCAAGCGCACAATCGACCGTTACAATCAACAACGCAACGATGCGATCGAATGTATCGACGAAGCCTTGATCCAGACGCTCGCCGCCAACAGTGTTGTGCCGCAGGTGGGGGCGTGCCTCAACACCGAAACACCTGGCGCCGCCATCGATCGGCTCTCGATCATGGCCCTGCGAATTTACCACCTGGAGGAACAGGCCGCTCGCACTGATGTCGATCAGTCGCACCGCGACAAAGTCGCACCGCGGCTGGACCGCTGCCGCGCCCAGCTTGCCGACCTCGCTTCGTCACTAGGCGAGCTTATTGCCGACCTGAATTCCGGTAGCAAGCGGCTCAAGCTCTATCGCCAAATGAAAATGTACAACGACCCCACGCTGAACCCATACCTCTATCGCGCCCGCCGGTCGGCTTGACGATTGGCTGGACGACACACGTTTTAGGAGCCGTCGCTGACGCCGATTCCATGTCTCTGCGATTCCAATACCATCGAAGCAGTCCAAGCACCACTCCGCGAGTGCTGCACGTGATCACTCCTTCCCGGATGGCGGGTGCCGAGACTTTTCTCGCCCGGCTGATGCGCCGCACCAGGCCCGATCAGGTCGCGCAACACTGCATTGCCAGTCGCAGTGCGGCTATCGTCGAGATGCGGATCGCAGGCATGACCTTCGAAACACACGGCATCAACGGCAAGGCGAACTTACTGGCCATGCCGCGGATTCGCCAGGCCGCCCGCGACTTCCACGCCGACGTGCTCCATTCCCATCTCTCCACCGCCAGTTGGTGGTGCGGCTGGCTCGAACGCTTCGGCGGCCCCCCCTCGATCGGCCACGTTCATGGCTTTACCTCGGCACTTTGGCACGCCCAACAGAAACATCTCATCGCCTGTTCCGAAGCGGTCAAAGCCGACCTGATCGAAAAAGGCATCCCCCCCGACCGCATCACCGTGCTCAATTATCCGGTCGATCCGAACGATCAAAAGTGCACCCGGCTTCCGGCCGATGTACGGGCCGAATTTGGCGCCGATGCGACGACCCCTGTCGTTGGCACTTTTGCGCACCTCTCGATCAAGAAGGGCTACCGCGAACTGGTGCAAGCCGCCGAGCTGGTCCTCAACCACATTCCCAAGGCTCAATTCTGGTGCTTTGGCGAAGGCCCCTTGCGCGGCGAGCTAGAACAGCAAATCCGTGCCGCCGGCATCGCCGACTGCGTTCGTCTATTGGGGTTCCGTCGCGACGTGCCCGACTTAATGCGGGCCGTCGACGTGATGTGCCTCCCCTCCCATCGCGAACCCTTCGGCCTGGTGTACGTCGAGGCGGCCCTGGCCGAAACCCCGGCGATTGCCTGTAACGCGGGTGGCGCACCGGAGATCATCGAACCAGGCGAGACGGGCCTGCTCGTCCGTCCGCAGAACGTTCCTGACCTCACGCAAGCCATCCTCACCCTGCTCGACAACCGTACCCTCGCCGCCTCCATGGGCCGCCGCGCCCGCGAACTGGCCCTCGAACGCTTCACCTGGTCCAACTACCTCACGCAACTGCGCGGAGTGTACGATTGCGTACTTGGCCGACAGGCTTCGTCCCTTCCAGCGGCGGTACCAAAAGCGGCCTAAGCTCGGGCCCGCGATATCTCCAGCTTGGCAACGAATGCTGCCTTGCTTACTGCGACTTCCACTCTTGCCGCACCGTCCCGTGCGCATCCACCGCTACCAGCTCCGTCGAGTTAATCGAGCGAATCCGGAACGAAAACATCTGCCCGCGGCGCTCCTTGTCGGTCGACGAATCGAGCTTCACCAGCAGCAGGCCGTCCTGCACTTTCCACGTGCCGTTCGATCGCACATCCTGATGGAACATTTTCTTGAAGTTGTCCTTCCACGTCATCGTGGCGACCACGCTGTTGTCGGCGTTCAGCGTAAGATAGTGGATCGTTTCGGCGTCTTGGTGGCCCCAGGTGCCCACCAACAACTGCCGCAATTGTTCGTCGCTGTAGGTTGGCGGCGCCGCGGGCTCTCTGGGTGTCGGAATGCTGGCCGAATCGGCACTGGCCCGATTGAGCGTCACCAACAAATTACCCGAACCCGGCTGCGACGAAAACGAACTTGGCCGCGCGCGGTCGCGGCTTGCCAGGCACATGATCAGCGAGTCTTGGCTCGGCAACAAAATCCCGCGGCCGCCCGTTTTTTCCGCCCCGGAAAAATCGAACCGCATCGGGCTTTTGCTCGTATCGACCGCAAATGGCAATTGCTTCCGCTGATACGTCATCGGCACAATCAACTGGGCCACTTGGCCGTTGATGGTCACTCGGCCGTCGGCAGCATAGTTCGTCCGGATCTCCGTCGGCGAGATTACCCGCCCGTCATCAATCACCGCCGTAATCTCCCAGACGCCGTCAAGCGACTGCGACTGGGCCAGCGAACCCAGGCCCAGGCCCACAATTCCGACGAACAAGCAAGACAACACTTTTTGTCGACCATTCATGGCTGGACTCCTGTAGCACATCAAATCCTAAACAATCAATACCTGTCTCTCGCCGAGGCGCCGAGACGCCGAGCGCACCAGGACGAGATCAAAATCGCGACCTTGAAAAACCCATCCTGTCGGTCCTGGAAATGTCGATCCTGGAAATCCTGTCAAAAAAACTCTGCTCTGCGCCCCTGCGCCTCGGCGGGAAGCTTTCCTGACCACGGAACACTCTTCCCTCAGCCGCACTGCCGCTCCGCCTCACTCGGCAGCAGCCGATCGCATGCCTCCGCCACCAGCGGCACCTCGATCGCCCGCATCGTCGCATCGTCGGCCCGCCGCCGCTCCAGCGCCGAGCCCTCTTCGTAACGCACTTGCAAGCGAATGTTCTCTGGCCCATACGCCCCGCACCACTCCGCTTGGCTCGGTCCGTGCAGGCTGATCGTCGGCGTGCCCACGGCCACGGCCAAGTGCATCGGCCCGGTATCGGAGCCAACAAACATCGCCGCCCGCCGGCACAGCGCCGCGAGCTCCCTCATGCTGGTGGCCGGCGCGAGAATCGCCTTGCCGCCGCTTGCCGCCACGATCGCCTCGGC
>JBGSUJ010000168.1:0-13130 GCA_041753435.1 Pirellulales bacterium
CTCGAAGGGGAGTTCACCCGCAAGCATCGCCGCTATGACCGTTTCTCGACGCATACGCTGCTGTTTTCGGATGTCCTCGACCGTGAGCCAGCGGACCGGGTGTTTTTCACACTCGGCTGCGGCCATGGTTCTCCAGTTGGAAGAACCTCTCAACGCTTAAGCATCCGACGCTGAGATTGGACCACTACCCGGATGCTGGCAACGAAACAATCAGGACTGCAACGTCGCCCGTGAAGGCGAAAATGCGACCTGGTCAACGGTCGCACACCGCAACCCGTGGCCTTTGCCGCTCGAAAGCGGCTCACTGGCAATAGATTGACCAATCGACCGCCTTGCTGGGGTGTCCCAGCGGTGGGAGTGCCACGCCTTCAATCTAAATCCGCACGTTGAGCGGGTCAAACTCCGGACGCCAAATGCCAGTTTTCCCTTTGTGAAGGCGGGAACCGCCTGGTTAAGCAGCCTGAGCATGGGCTTCGGCGGCCATTTGGGCCGCTCTGAGAGCGATTCGCTGTAGCTCTGGGTCGGGGTGGCGGCTCAATCTGCTATTTCTCAACTCTAAAATCAGTCTTTCCTGTTCTTGGATTTCTGTTTTGGGATTTAAGTTTCTTAGCGTTGACCTTTTCTCGACGGGGGCGTTGACCAAATCTTGCGAGGGTGTTGATGTTTTCTTCGTGGGTGCTCGACGCTTCACAGCTTGTCTGGTCCGCACGAGCGACAGCAGCGGGCCGTCGATAAAAAGCTGGCCGTAGCAATTCTCGTTCTGTTTGTGGACCGGGGCGGTGTTCAAGTAGCCGCGACTCGCTAGGCGATGGAGGATTCGAGACTGCGTCGCTCGATGAACTCCGGTCCACGCCTCGAACTCCGCATATCGAAGTCGGGCATAATACTCATTCGATTGCAGTCGCTGCATGGGCTTGCGTTGCGGGATGCGACGCAGGAAGTAGGCGAAGCAGAACAAGGCTTCGACTGTGGTGGCACTTCCGCGTGCGATATGCCGAAGCACTCTCCTCGCCACGGGCTTGTTGACGGCGGGTCGCTCCGCCTCGCATTCGCGTTGCAGCGGCGACAAAGTGCGGTCGAGCGTTTCAATCGCCGTTTGAATTTCGCCGTCGGTCATCCGGCGATTGCCTTTGCGTTGCGACTGGCAATTGATGATGCGATTGAGCGATACTTTGCTGGCCTGGTGCAAAGCGGCTTGCTCCAGCCGTCCAGCGAAGACGCGGACCTCGTCGCGTCGCAACAGTCCGCGTTGGTAGCCCGCGAGAACTGCCCTTAACTGCGAGTCGAGTGCTTGAGCATATCCGCCCTCGAACTGCCGATAGCGAATGCTTGTTTTGTCATTTCGTGCGACCATGATTTCCATCCGTCATAAAGGGCGAACTGCCGTCGCAAAGCGGACCGGTCCTGCACGACCTCCGTCGTTTGACCGTTGACTGATGTTGGGGAGTGTTGCTAGTCTCGGATTGCGACACCGGAACAGCTTGTTCCCTTTCTTCAGCGGGCCTCGGTTGAGGCTGGCCATCTCATGCGGGCATCTTCACCGTTAGTCCATTCATTGACTCCATGCTTGACGGCATCGGCTTGGCCGACGCCGTCGTAATTGAAGTTAAAGGCTACCCTAACAGGCCTTAGGATGAACTGTCACCAGGAGAAGTGACGGACCTGCACAAGTGCATTAAACAGACGAGTGGCATACTGGGGCATGACACTGCAAAAACCTGGTCTGCCGCTGCACTGAGGTTAGGCACTTGGCACAAGCAGAGCCATGCCGAGAAAAAGCGTCCAACCAGAATTGCTCGCATCTTTCTCGAAGTTGTATTGCGGATTGACGAAGAACTGAATTTTTTGGCCGAAAATGTCAGCTATGTAGTCGACTTCCACTCCGAGTGGCACTTGCGTCCATCTCCCGTCCTCCCAGTTGTATCGAAACTCAAATTCTCCGACACCAACCGCCCAGCGATCATCGAACTTGTATGCCAGAATCGGCTGGAAGCGCGTTTCGGCCACTTCGTCGGCGAAAAAGTTCTGCGTCAGAAATCCGACCGACCAGTTTTTGTCCTTGGAAACTGCGCCGAATGCCGGTCCCAACTGGAACGTGTCGGAGCCTCCGGGAGTAAGCTCGAAGACTGGGCCGACACCCCACCGGCCCCAATCCGCCTCATGAACGATAAGGTCGAGAATCGTGACGCTGTCGAGTCCTGGCCCGTCCGGTCCCTCCACGGTGTAAGGAACCGTTACACGCAGAATATTCACATGGTCCCAAGCTCGGAATGGTATCGTGGGCCGAAACTCGAACTCATCGCTGTCCGCATTTGAATTGCCCGCTGGCCAGTTCCATGACTCGCGAAAGCGAAAGTTCATGAGCCATGCAGTAGGGTCGACAATGCGGTCGATCAGTCGCTCTTGGCTGCCGCCAGAGTACGGCATCACTTGCGGCTGCAATTCAAATGAATCGACTGGGGCGTTAAGCTCTAAGTCATTGTTTCCGGCGACGCATGGCGTTGCCTCGAATGCGGTAAGCGTGACATTGCCTAAAGCTGCAAAAGGCTGCTCGGGGCTGCCCCACACCTCCGGCGCAAATGGCTTTTCCCATTCGTACTGCCGCGTTGCTGGCGTTTGGCCTGGCCACGTTACTTCAATTGACAGCGCGGCCTTGGCGAGCAATATGTGAACCGCCAATGAAGTCAAAAACGTGATTCCGATTTTTAGTCGCGACATATGACGATCATCGACGACCGGCGATACGGGCCAATTCAGTCGCCTATGCCTCCATGCGCTTGGTTCTAGGTCGCAACGCTACTGCAACCTGCTGACCGTCGGCCAAACCGTTCAATATTGGCAATTCAGCGCGATACAGCCGGTGCGCACCCGAAGCATTCTCTTCCGCATAACTAGAAGCCAATTGTGCCACGGAGCCCGAAGACAACCGCCGTGTCGTCCCGCCGGTCGGCGGGGTCGATCACTTGCAGGTCGCTCGTAACTTGGAAGCCCTTCATGACGGCCATATTGTAATACAGCTCGACTCCGTCGATATCATGCAGGTCAAAAACTGGACTAAGTTGGTTTCGTAAATCATCGCTGATTCCGGTATGGAAATACCCGACCCCCATCGAGTCATGAGGCCGTGAACTGTTGAATCCTTGCGCCTGGATTCCAACGTTGGCCGACCAGCCTATCGGACTTGTGTCGGGGTCGGCCAAGCCCCACTGGCTGAGGAGTGTGACGTTTCGAGTTTTATTGCAGCAATCCATCCAGAGCGATTGTTCCAGGATGTAGACAAGGGAAAAAGCACCCCCTTGGCGATTGGCCACAACTCCTTGTCCCGGCACAATCACGAATCCGGTCGGGTCGAATGCCACGAAATCTCCAGTCGACCAGATTCCGACAAACCCCTGCGAGCCAGGCAGCCCGCCGAAATCTGTGAAGTATCGCCAGAATCCAAGGATGTTCGCGCCGTTGTCGAACATGTCATCGAATCCGCTGGTGGTCGCGCAGTTCTGTGTATCGTAAACCAGCACGCCGCTTTGCGGTTTTTTGTCCTCATACTTCATGGCACCAGCACCCATGAATGACAGTGGCACGACGCGGGCCACCGCGACTGGTATCACCATCGACGCATTCATGAAACCATTGATCCCGCGCCCAGTCTCGGGATAGAGGCTGTAAAACAAGTCCAACGCATTGAACTTGCCGAAAGTCGCTTGCACGTTATCGTCGAGTGATTGCGCAAACACGAGGCCGGTTATTGCAGTGTCGTGCTCATCGAATTTCGGATACAGCATATTCACGTTAACCGGAGCCAGGCTGACGGCATCGAAATTCACGTCCTCGCCGAACCGGGACTCGACGTGCATCGTCATGGTCATGCCGTCCCAGAGGCCCAGCTTGCAGCTGTCGAGGATGAGAAATTGGTCGACCTTTCCACCATAGTCAAACTCTTGTTCAGCACCGCCGCTAGCCACGCCTTGGTAGAACTGGGTGAGACCCGGGGCGTAGGTGATTCCTTGTTGTTGCATCGACTTCATCACCGGTGCCAGACGGCGCGAGAGCTCGTCGGACAGCGGACAGCTGAAGCAATAGCCATAATCACATGAAGTCGGTGCGCAGCACTGGGGCGGGCAGTCGCATGGACAGTCGCTGTCAATTGGTGCATTGGATTCGCTCGAAGCGAATTGGACGTCAGCGGGCCATTCATCGCCGAGGGTGCGCGGCACCGCTACGAGTGGAATAGTGAGACAGATAGCGCCGAGGAACCGAAAGAGCGCGCGCAATGGAAGTGTAGTCATTACCTGGCTTCCGTGCCGTGAGTGGTAACTGCCGCGACCGATGACGATTGTCTTCAATCTCGGCGGGCGTGCAGCAATGCAAGTACTTAATTGAAAAAACGCACGAGTGGGTCGATTAGGCAGGATTTTCCGTCAACGCGCATGTGTTTTCTAATGGTCCGGCTTGAAGATTTGGTTCCAATCGTTCTTCATGCTGATGACTGTCCAACCCTTGCTCGTCGCTTCGTCGTAAAGTGCCTGGGTAAAAGTGCCAACTTTGGTGTCGGGCAACCCTTGCGCAGGGCCGTAAGCGTATTCGCGTTCGGCATCATCGTGCAGAACCAGCATCATCAGCCGGGCACCATCGCCTGCTCCGGTATATTCCAACATTTGCCGGTCACCTGTTGAGTTGCCGAAGGCAGCTTGCGGACGGCGTCCGATCAACAGGTGAATGCCCTCAGGCTTGCCCGCGTTGTTGTCGTTCAGCAGTAGCTTGGGCTCTTTGGTGAGAAACGGTCGGCCATTCTTGTCGTATGCGTACTTCGTGCCGCCTGCCGTTCCGACGACCTGCTCCCGAGGTATCTCATATGTTTTGTTCGAATACACGCGTACAAAGTCTTGGCCGCCACCGGTAACGATGTACGTCTTATATCCGTTTTCGCGAAGCAGCTTGAGAACCTCCTGCATTGGCTGATAGGTAAGCTCGGTGTAGGGCCGCTTCCAGCGAGGGTCTTTGGCTGATGCGATCCATTTGCTGACTTCGGCTTCAAACTCTTCAATCGACATGCCGGTGAGCGTAGCGGCCAGAATTACTTCCAGTTCTTTCATTGGCAGCTTAGCAATAGCCTCGCGGTTGCCAGACAGCACTGTCTTGAATGGTTCGCGGTTTTTCAGCTCAGGCTTAGCTTTCACCAACGCGGGCACTCGCTCCAGGCAATACATCACTTGGCTATACATCGGGTGCTCGACCCAAAGCGTTCCGTCCTGATCAAATGTCGCGATTCGGTCTTCGAGCGGTACGAATCTTGGACCACCTTCCGTGGTCGTAGCTTTCACGAATTCGATGATTGCTTGTATGGCTGGACCCTCGTTCCAGGACGGGAGAGCGCTATCTGCTGCCTGGGCGAGTGCCGACTGCGCACACAAAGCGAGGATTAGGAAGGCGAAACAAAGTCGCTGGGTAAGTTGCTTTTTCATTTTGTTGTCCCCTTTTTATATTTTGCTGACCTCGAAGAATGCCCGGAGTCCGGTAAGCAAAAATTGAACCCCCATCGCGATAACAATCAGGCCCATGAATCGGGTCACCGTGTCGTGTACAAAACCACCTCCCGCGGCGCGTTTGCCCAAGTAGATGGTAATCATGATTACCATCCACATGATAACCGTGGCCACGACGACTGCGACGAGCGCCGTAATCGGAAGCATCAGCCCGGTGTGAGTTGCAGCGAGCGTGATGACTCCGGTAATTGTACCTGGACTGGCAGCAAATAGGATCAGCGGCGCAAGCGATACTTTCTTCGTGCTGTCGTGTGGGGCGGATTCATGGTCGGTCGGACTACCACGCAACATAGATAATCCGATCCAGGACAGCACGCCCCCACCGGCGACGGAAAAGGCATCGAGCGATACGCCGAATGTGTGGAGGATTCTGGTGCCAAACAATGCTGCGAGCACCAGAATAATTAGCACTGCAAACGCGGCGCTAGTCGCGTCGCGCAGAAGTAGATAGCGTGGTCGTGCTCCTTCCAATTGCACGAAGATTGCTCCGCACATCAATGGATTTACGAGAGCGAGTATAGTGACGATGGCCTGTAGGTGGTCCTGCATATGTCCGGGTCATCCTGACGGTCTGCGACAAGTGCCCAATCATCTCGGGATTCGTCGTGGTTACCGAACAAAGCTCACGCGAAAGCGGGCGGCCCTTTCGGGCCGCCCGACACAGAATGAGCAAGTCTCTGTCCTTCTTCGATCATTCGCTCGGGTGCTTTGCACCCATTTCTCGAACCTGTTGCAGGACTTGTTCGAGATTGTAGCTCGCCGCCAATTGGAGCGGCGGGTAGTCGATGTAAGACATGAGCTCCTTCTCCCACAGCATCTGGCCGATGGGCAGGAGGTTCCAGTCATAGATATACGCCGTGCTTGGCGAGGCGAGTGCACCGGCGACCGAGAACGCACCCTTCTGCTCTGCTCCGACGTTATTCTCGAACGGGTCGCGCATGATGTTCTGGAGTTGGGTCCAGTGGTACGTCGTCGGCGCATTAAGAGCATCGACGCCCATGGAACCCATCATGGTGTAGTAGAACTTCCAGTTCTTATAACGAACGGCCGAAGGGAGACGGCCCTGGTAATAGAAGAAGGTATCGCGATTGCTTGGCGACTTACCTTGGAGGTACGAGAGCTGGTTGGTGCCGTCGAGCTTGGTCTTCTTGATGCCTTCGTACTTGCCCTCCATGATCTGCTTGTTCAGGTCATTCCCTTTGGGGCCACCGGCGATTTCCACGAACGTGGGCAGCCAGTCCAGCGAGGCGAACATTTCTTTGAAGATCGTCCCCGGCTTGATGACGCCCGGCCAGCGGACGACGCAGGGGGCGCGCATGCCGCCTTCCCACGTTGACAGCTTTCCGGCCTTGAACGGGGTGACGCCACCATCCGGGAAGGTCTGCACCTCGGCTCCATTGTCGGTGGTGAACACGACGATGGTGTTGTCGAGCTGGCCCATATCTTCCAGCTTCTTGAGGACGACACCGATATTGTCGTCCATCTGCTTCATGCCGGCTTCGTTGGCGCCCCAGTCTTTGCCGCCGACGGTGCCGATCATGTCTTCATACTTCTTCGAAAGCACGGTGGTGACATGCATGCGGGCCGGATTGTAGTAGCAGAAGAACGGCTTGTTGGTCTTCTTGGGGTCATTGCGGTCGAGCCAGTCGACGACGTGCGCGGAGATTTCCTCGTCCACCGTCTTTGAACGCTCAAGCGTGAGCGGACCTTCGTCGGTGCCTTTCTGGTTCTTCGCTGTCCCGTCGGAAGATTTCATCCACAGGACCGGTCGGGGAGCCGCCATGCAGACGCCGTCCTTGGG
This sequence comes from Pirellulales bacterium, assembly GCA_041753435.1. Classification (GTDB taxonomy): domain Bacteria; phylum Planctomycetota; class Planctomycetia; order Pirellulales; family Lacipirellulaceae; genus DASYDU01. The sequence continues at coordinate 7,345 of JBGSUJ010000168.1, forward strand.
GTCGATCTCACCCGGACGCGGCGGAATGCCGGGAATCGGAATCATCTTCATGGGTGGGACGACGGCCTGCGTGTCCGGGCTGCTGTTGATGTCCGGGAAGCTCACCTGCTGCATCGCGTCCAGGTGATAGAGGTAACCCCAGAATTCCTGGAATCCGTGGGCAGTCGGCAGCGAATCTGGATGGTCGCCGAGGTGGTTCTTGCCGAATTCGCCCGTGTTGTAGCCGAGGTTCAACAGGAACCTGGCAATGCATGGCGTGCCGGGGCGGAGATACGAAATCGCGCCTGGCAGTTGCGGCAGCACCATGCCCGCGCGGAACGGGTGCATGCCTGTGACAAACGCGCATCGTCCGGCCGTACAACTGGACTCGGCGTAGTAGTGCATGAACGTCCCGCCCTCAGCGGCGATGCGGTCGATGTTGGGCGTCTCGCCCACCATCAACCCACGGTGATAGCAGCTCGGCTGCATCCAGCCGATGTCGTCACCCATGATGAACAAGATGTTGGGTTTCTTTGACTGCGCTTGCGCAGGGCTGGCAGCGCCGAATAGCACGGCCGCGGCTAGCAACAATGCCAAGCCGCTTGTGAATAGGATGCGCTTCATGAAAGTCTCTCGTACGGTTCCCAGTGGGGCGGAGCCTGGAACGGCTCCAGACTCACAATAGCCAAAATTGTACCGATGTTGCCCAGCATCCGCACCTGGCGCGGCAAATCTTAACAACATTGGCTCTGGTTACCTGGCAGCTTTTGGACCGCCATCTCTATTGCTAAGCGTCATGCCCAAAACCGTTGGATGCGGACACACTGGAGCGCCACTTAGTCCTAAGTCAAGGTTCTATTGCACTTTGCGACGTAAGATGCATCTGTTCGTGCGATGTCGTTTGGCGGCGCAACTGCCAAAAGCACGTTGGTCGGCGGTGCGAATGTCGCCGAGCGCGTCCCTGTGCTGCGAAGGGAAGCCGATGGTGCATGGGTGGCCTCAAGAAACCTTACTGGCCAGCGGAAGAACCGTTTTGCTCATAGAGGTAGGTGCTTCCAATTTCGCGATGGCTCGCATACGTGCGATTAGATGAGAGCCGGTCGCGCAGAACCGTGACGAGCGCGTCAAAGGACGAGTTCCGATGGCAGTGGCTGACATTCACCTACCTAGTCAGTTGCCCTCTTGAGTGCTTCTGCCGCAGCATGCTGCTCCTCCGCGACCATTTGTGACGGCCCAAGCTTGAACGTCAGTTTGTCAATCGTGCCGGTGAAGCGGAATGGCAGCTCGTAGCTGTCGTCGACCCCTGTGCGGGTATCGCTTCCAATATCGAACGACTCGTCGATGGCCATGAGCATCGGAATCGTGTGCTCGATGGTCTTCTTGGCCAATTCGCGGCCATCCACGCTAAGAATTCCGGTGCCGCCCTTGCCGGGTCCTGGGCCGTCGTATTTGAAGTCGAAGACAAGCGTGTGTTTGCCCGGCTTGAGCGCACGGCCAAAGAAGTCTTCGCCGATTTTGCCACCGACGCCGCCTTCCCAGCGGAATCGCTCTAGGTCGAGTAGATTGTAAACGAAGACAGGCTTGCCTTTTTGTAAGAAGAGGCCGTAGCCGCCGAATCGACCGCCAAGCGTCACAATCATTCCCTCTGCACCGCCTTCGGGAACTGTAATCTCGGCAGTGATGGTGTAATCCTTGTCCAAAATGCTGGGAGCATTGCCGACGGGAATGCCTGCGTTGGCACCTGAATAATTGAAAACCGTTTGCCCGGCGACGGCACTTGGTCGTGGAGTAACTAGCCGTGGGAGAATCGAGTTGTCCAAGGGCAAGACTTGATATTTTTTCGCCTCGGCAAGGAACAACGCCTGCATTTCCTTGAGCTTGTCAGGGTTCGCTGCGGCCAAGTCGTTGTCCTGCGAGAAGTCCTCGGTGATGTTGTAGAGTTCCCATTGATAGTCGTTGATGCCGGGCATCTTGGCCGTTCCCATTAGCCAGGGTGGAAACGGTGGCGTCGTGCATGCGTACCATCCGTCATGATAAATGCCTCGATTGCAGAACATCTCGAAGTATTGCGTGTCGCGTTTCGACTTCGCGTTGGCATTTGCTTCATCAAATGTGTAAGCCATGCTCACACCCTCGATGGGCTTCTGCTTGATGCCGTTGACCGTCTCCGGCGCTTGGACGCCCGTGGCTTCCAGAATCGTCGGTACGATGTCAATCATGTGATGGAACTGCGAGCGGATGCTTCCCACGTCTTTGATGTGACCGGGCCACGAAATTGCCATGCCTTGCCGGGTGCCGCCAAAATGCGACGCCACCTGTTTGGTCCACTTGAACGGCGTATCAAATGCCCATGACCATGCTACGGACATGTGAGGGTAGGTCTTGGATGAACCCCAATCTTCATAGTGCAACATCTGCTCAGCTTCTGGCAGGGTCAGAATGCCGTTGTACGCAGTCATTTGGTTGAAGGTGCCTTCCAACGTGCCTTCGGCGCTAGTTCCGTTGTCGCCGCTGATGTAGATAATTAGCGTGTTATCGAGTTCGCCCATATCCTCGACCGCCTGGATGACACGCCCAATTTCGTGGTCCGTATAGGCGGCGTAAGCAGCAAAGACTTCGGCCTCGCGGGCATAAAGCTTCTTTTGGATGAGTGTGAGCGAATCCCACTTTGGTAGAGAATCCGGCCAAGGCGTTAATTTTGTATTGGCCGGGATGACGCCAAGCCGCTTCTGGTTAGCGAAAATCTGCTCGCGTAGCTTGTTCCACCCCATGTCAAACTTGCCGTGGAACTTTTCAATCCATTCCTTCTTTGGCTGGTGCGGCGAGTGGGTGCCGCCCGGCACGTAATAGAGGAAGAACGGTTGTTCGGGTGCAGCCGCGTGAAGGCTGCTCATATATTTGATGGCTTCGTCTGCCATGTCAGTCGTCAAGTTGTAGCCCTTCTTGCCAACCCACGGAAAAATCTGGGTATGGTCACGGAACAAATAGGGCGTCCATTGGTCGGTTTCGCCGCCCATGAACCCGTAGAAGTATTGGAAACCCATTCCCGACGGCCACTGGTCGAATGGTCCCGACACGCTGTATTGGTAGGTTGGTGTGTTATGGTTTTTGCCAAACCACGACGTGGCGAAACCGCTTTCTTTGAGAATTTCGCCGACGGTCGCGCTTTCAGGTCCAATGACCGAATCATAGCCGGGGAAGCCCGTGGACATTTCGCCGATGACACCATAGCCAACAGAATGGTGGTTGCGGCCAGTTATCAGTGCCGCCCTCGTGGGCGAACAAAGAGCTGTGGAGCAGAACTGAGTGTAGCGCAAGCCTGCCTTGGCAACGCGGTCCAACGTCGGCGTTGGGATGACGCCGCCAAAGGTTCCCGAGACCCCGTAGCCCTGGTCGTCCGTCATGATGAGCAGCACGTTCGGCGCGCCTTTGCGCGGCACAACGCGTGGCGGCCAGTATGGCTTAGAGTCTTTTGCAGTTTCTTTAATTACGCCGCCGAACTTGCCCGGTGGCGGTGGGAGTTGATTTCCCGGAATCACCTCGGTGGCACTGGGTGAACCAGGAGTACCGTTGATTTCTTGGGCGGGAATTGGCAGGGCGACCAACATCGCCACAGCAACTGTCAGCAGTGACGAGCCGAAGTTGAGTAATTTGTTAGATGGATTCATGGTTTAGTTGCCTTCTATGGAAAATCTGCATCACTGACGAATTCGCGGACTGGCTCCAGCCTTAATAGGTGGGAAAAGCTGAAGACTAGCCAAGGTCTAAATGCCGTCGATTCTAGCAGGCGGCACGACAGGTCGCTAATCCCCTCGGGATGTTCGTAATATTCTCCACGAGCGTAACTTCAGGCGTCCAGCTTTAGAATCTGGTCCCGATGCATTTCGGTAGACTTCGCCGGAAGGCTCGCTTATAGCTCGAAAACGCTGGTTTGTTACCACGTATTGACCTAAGGCTTGTCGCCAATGCTGGAATTCAATGTGCCGAGAAATTTCAAACCCGACTCTTTCTGGTCGAGCAAGTCCCTATTTTGCAAAGGGAGGCCCGATGGTGCATGGGTGGCCTCAAGAAACCGTACTAGCCAGCGGAAGAACCGTTTTGCTCGTAGAGGAAGGTGTGAACCTGGTCGGCCACCTTCGCGAGAAGGGGCAAGTCCTCCCGAGAAAAACTTTGGGAACCTTTCCACGTCTCTCCATCCTTGTAGAGGGCGGTGAATAGTACCTTGCGAGGAGCGTCATCACCGTTATCGAAGACGGCGGCTTTGATGCGTCCAATCCGAACTTGATGGATGGGCTTGTTGTTTTCGCTCATGGCGAACAATCCTTTCTTGCTTCTCTCGAAGCAATGAAGCAGGGAAACAAAAAAACAAATCGGACCTAAGCGGCCAAGCTCAAGAGCGTGGCTGCTTTCTGGTCCAACACGAGTCGGTCGCCAGCGTTTTCGTAACGTCCGGCAATCCGAGTAATGGCGTCCACAATTGCAAACACCGAATACGATGATTGCGGCCCAGCAAGCTGCAAGGCTTGCTCCGCAAGGCGGAAACTAACGCCTTGCTTGCCGAGCACTTTGTGGACTTCGTCGGCGTCCTGACCGAGCGTCGTATTCATCGCCAGCTTCATCCCCTTGGCAAACGCATCGCGACGTTCGTCGCGTTTGTTCACCAATTGGCTGATGGCGGCTCGAATATCGAACAAGGCATCCTGGATGTTGCCCATGTGGCGTCGCGTCACCTCGACCACTTCGATGGCATCCCAAACGATGTGGTTCTGGCAGACGTGCTGGAACCAAAAAGTCTGGACGCCGACACTTCGTCGTCCGACTTCTGAATTCCACACAAAGAAGCCGGGGGCAAAACTCTCGCCGCCGATTTCCACCCAAGCGTTCGGGTCGATGCCGAAAGCGAACATATCTTGTTCGCCCGCATAGAGTCCGGTCGCTCCGCCGATGCCCTTGGGCGGCGGCGTGAAATCGGGGGCTGCGTCGCGAACAGCCTGGAGCACTTCCGCGTCGTACAGCCGCGAATAGGTCGTGCCATGCACGGCCAACGCGGTGTCATCCGCAGAGTAAACCTGCAACGGCTTGCGAGAGCGTGGCATCGCGTCGCGAAACACGAGCGATACGGTCTCCGTCGAAAGCTTGTTGACGGTCTCCTTGTGAACTTCGCACAGCTTGCAAAGCTGGGTGAAGCTCCAGTCGCTGAGCGACAGCGTCACGTCCTCCGCTTGCTTCAGCCGCATAAGCAATTGACCTGAGTCTTGCTCAATGCGAATGTCGTGCGAAGGTTGCCAATGCTCGATGGCCCCGAACTTGCGTTCTTGGCAATGGTCGAACAAGGCGTCGAACGAATCAAACCGCTCGTCGGGAGTGCGGCTAAACAACTCTCGACTCGCTTTGGTCAGATTCACCATTCTTGAGTCTCCTCTCTAGGAAAAAGAGCGTGGGGAAAGAAATCCTTTACTTGAGGCTCATGCACCATCGGTCCCGTCACAGTCGGCTGCGGCGGAACCAATGGCGAGTCGCAACTACTCGCGGCGAATTGTGAAAGAACGCCAGCTAAGCTACGCGGCCACCTGCTCGTGAGGCGGCAGCTTGACACCGTCGAGCGTGGCTTCGCTCTCTGGCTTGGGCGGCGGAGCATTTTCGGACGGCTTATCCGTCATGGCGGCGGCCAGGAATTGGGCCGGGTCGTTTTGTTCCATGAACTGAAAAGCCCGACTCATCAGCTTGCCGAGTGCGGGGGCGTGTTCTTGTCCGAAATGCTGGGCGTACTCCCAAGCCGCATCGCGGCTGCGGCGAAAGGCTCGCAC
>JBGSUJ010000169.1:0-22192 GCA_041753435.1 Pirellulales bacterium
CCTGCTGCCGCACCAACACACGCAACTCCGCTACCTCGCCACGAAGCGCATCGATCACCGAATCTCTACTGTCCATCGCTGGACAATAGCAAATCCGCTAGAATATCGCCTCACCAATTTCTGACCCGTGAACGGTTACGATTTTTCTACGTCGGCCGTGCAGAGTACCGCGAGGGGTGAGGTGAGAAGGCACCGCAAAAAAAGATGATTCTTGGTGACGACACCGTGCCGGCCCCCCGGGCGTTAGGGCGCTGCCGTGTCCGAATCGTCCGGGGCTAAATATTAGGGGACGCTGGAGGTATCGAAGCGTTCACGGCGCATGGTCATTTCGCTGGCAATCGACCTGCCGGCAAAGAAGACGGGGGTCACCCAACTGTTGCTGCTCACAGGGACTGTGACGGAAACAGTGACTTCGGTTGAGTCTTTCGTGATCACCGTTGGATCGACGGTGATGATGGCGCCGTTGGCGGAGATCGAATTGAGCACGGCCTGAGCGGAGTCGCGGCAATTGTCGGCGGTAGCGCCGGGAACGACGCCGCGTCGGGCGCCTTCGTAGACAGCGTTCTCGACGCTCTGGCGAATCATGTTGACACGCGCGAACTCAAGCGATGCGAAGAAGATCAAGAACAAGATCGGTACACAGATCGCAAACTCGACGACGACGGCTGCGGAGCGGGTGTGGCGTACACGGCGTGGTAGACGCTGTTTGCGTTGCGTGTTCATGAGTTTGTCTTCGGTCTGTTTGGTATACGCGGCTCGGCGGCAGCCTCGCCCTCCCAGGAAGTGGGTCAATCGGTGAACACGACTGGCAGCGTGAGAGCGATTTCCTCGAAAATGTCTTGCAGCGCAGCGGCGTCGGGGGCGATGTAGTGGTTGCCCCCGGTGGCGTCGGCGATGGCTTGCATTTCAGCGGGGTTGGCCTCGCCGAACGTAATCGTGTGGATGATAATATCTTGTGCCGCCGCCTGCGGGGCAATGAGACTAGGTTTCGTTCCCTCGGTATAGGCGCCATCGCTCATCAGAACCATTGTCTTGGCGGCATAAGGACGGGCAGCTGCAGAAGTGAGCACTTGGATGCCTTTCTGGATGCCGGCGCCGATATTAGTCAAGCCGTTGAATTTCTTGGCCGAAATAGCGGCCATGGCGGTCGTGACTTGAGCGTGGTCGGCGGTCAGGGGTTTGTTGATGTCGGCGGAAGTGTTCGATGTGCTGCAGGCGGTGTAGTTGCTGCCGTAGGAGACGAGGGCAACGAATTCGGATTGTGGCGTGGTGGCCAGGGCGTCGATGAACCGCTGCACGGCGACCGAGAGCGCGCCCCACCGGCTTTCCGCCATGTTGGGCGGCTGGCAGAACCGCGAGTCGCCCGTAGACATGACAGGAGCCGTATCGGTGAGGAAGAGCTTCATCGAGCTGGAGCGGTCGACGACGAGGCAGATGTCGCGATCGAGCCGGACGACCGTGGCTGCTTGGACCGGCTGAAAGTCGAACACATTGAAGACGCGGCCGAAGAAGATCGGCACGCTGCCGGAGGGGGCTTCGCGGGTGCGCCGCCCGTTGACGCGGACGGCGTTGATCGGCTGGGCACTAGGCGTAAAGACCCAGGCTCCGCTCGTCTGCTGGCTGGAGTTGCCGAAGACGATGTCTGCGTCGTCGAGCAACAGGGGAACGCCAGCCACGCGGTTGGCGGCAGCGACGTTTTTGGCGGCTTGCCGAGCAATGTCTGTGTCTTGTGCGCGGGAAAGTGCCTCGCCGGCGGCGCGGGCGGCCGCGTCGGTAGCCGAGCGGAGCTTGGTCTTGGTGAGTTGCATGTAGGCGACATCGACCGAGAAGGCAACGCTAGCCAGGAAGACGATCATCATCAGGGCGACAAAGACGACGATCGCGCCCGTGCGGGTGCGGAGCCACTTTCGTAATGTCCAAGGAGGTAATGAATCGCGATGTTGGAGTGAGTTTTTCATAGTGATCCCTGCTTGCTTCTGGTTCATTCTTTGACCATCACGGTGGTGGAGGTGAGCGTTCGGCCGCCGTAGAACCAGGGCGGAATGATCATGTTTGCATTGCACGGTGCGGTCACGGTGATGGCGATTTGCTCGCCGCGCGGGACATTCGCTACGTTGGCGGGGTTGATCGAGACTGTGGCCTCGGCAACGTCGCGATTTTCGATGATCTGGTTACAGCGGGCCAGGACAGTGGTGTTGGTCGCGTCATAGTTGATCGCCGCACGAGTACCCTCGTAGCTGGCAATCGTCAGACTATGATCGAGAAAAATCATCGAAGTGGCTTCGATCGAGGCCAAGAGCAGCATCACGATCAGCGGTAGACAGATAGCGAGTTCCGCGGCGGCGGCGGCACGGCGGAGCGCGGCGCGGCGGCTTTGCGAACTAGGGGCAGACATGATCGAGGTCTCCACAGCTTGAAGGCACATACGACAACACAGAGGAGTGAGTGCTCGAGAGATTGGCAGACTGGATCTTCAATGCAAGCCTAGCTTATGATTGGTAAGCGTGAGGGAAAGGGGAAAAAAATGTCGGAAATGCCGACATTACCGCTCATGCCGGTGGAAAGGCCGGGCGTTATCGCCGTAGCGGCTTACCCTGGCTATTTGGCGGCAGTGTCGTCTTCGCCCAGGAGGATACGTTTGCCGCGTGCGTGGGTCAGTGCGGCCCAGCCCCAGTCGACGAAAACGCTGGTCTTTTCTTCGGCGCCGCTTAGCAGCGAGAGATGCACCCCGAGCCAAGCGATCCAGGCGACGGGGCCGGTGAGCGTGCCGCCGTTGGGAAGCTCGACGACGGCGGCACCGCGGCCGACTTGGGCCATCGTGCCTTTATTGTGGTAAACGAACGGCTCGGTTGGCTCGCCGGCGGCGAGCTGTGTGATCGTTTTGCCGACATAGTGGCCAGCTTGGAGTGCGACGGCGGCGAGGCCGGGAAGTGGTTGGCCGGTGTGGGCGTCCATGACGGAGGCGATGTCGCCGATCGCGAAGACGTTGGGATGATCTTTCAGTTGCAGCGTGGGACCGACGGGGATGCGGCCGCCGGGGGCGAGCTCGATGCCAAGCGACGCGGCGACAGGATTGGCCTCGAGTCCGGCGGCCCAGATGAGCGTGTGTGTTTTCACTTTCTCGCCACTGGCGAGCGTGATTTCGTCCGCGTCCACTTCTTTGACACTCGCGCCGGTATGGGCCTCGATGCCGCGCTGTTCGAGCGTTTTACGGGCGTAGTTGCGGAGCTTGGGCTGGAACGAGGCTAAGAGGTTTGGAGAGTGTTCATAAAGGACGATCCGTGTTTTGTCGACGGGCAGATTGGGATAGTCCTCGGCGAATTCGGCGTGGAGCAACTCGGACATGGCCCCGGCGAGTTCGGTGCCCGTAGGGCCGCCGCCGACGATGCAAAACGTGAGGGCACCATCCTCCACGAGGGTCGGGTTCTGGTCGACGGCTTCGAACATCTTGAGGATTTGGGCGTGAAGGCGGATCGCGTCGTTCATCGTGTAGAGCGGAAACGAATGCTCAGCTGCACCGGGCGTGCCGTGGAAGTTGACGACCGCGCCCATAGCCAGCACGAGGTAGTCGTAGTCGAGCGGCGGTATGCCATCGGCCGTGATTTGCTTTTTCGCCAAGTCGATGCTCTTCACCACGCACTGGTGGAAAGCAATGTTCTTGTGCTTGTGCAGGAGCTCGCGGACAGGGTAGCCGACTTCGGTGGGGGCGAGCTCGGCAGTGGCAACCTGGTAGAGCAGTGGCTGGAAAGTGTGGTAGTCGTGCTTGTCGATGATGGTGAGCCGGACAGGCGCGTCGCGGAGTTTCTGCGCCGCGCCAATGCCGCCGAAGCCGGCACCCAGGATGACTACATGGGGTGGGTTGGGCATGATGGGAGTCCTTCTTGGGTCGCGTGAGCGGAAGGTGACAAAGGCAGAGCGCGTCGCAGGCGACGCCGCTCAATGAGAGGTTTTACAGTCCGGGGCTGCTCTGCATGATGCCGCCGTCGGCGAAGATGGTGGTGGCGGTGAGGTAGCTCGCTCCATCGCCGGCGAGGAAACCGACGACACTGGCAATTTCTTCCGGCTTGGCCATGCGGCCGAGCGGGATCGCGTCGTCCAGCTTCTTCATCAGCACGGAGTCTTTCATCGTCGAGAGATTGATCGGCGTGGCGACCGCACCGGGGCCGACACCCACGACCAGCACGTTGTGCGGCGCGAGTTCGACGCCGGCGGTGCGGGTGAGCATCCGCATGCCGCCTTTGGAGAGACAGTAGGCAGTGTTGCCAGGCATCGGCCAATCTTCGTGGACCGATGTGATGTTGATGATCCGACCGCCACCTCCCTGCTTAATCATCTGCTTCGCAGCGAGTTGCACGCCGAAGAACGCGCTCTTGAGATTAATCGAGAGGACTTTTTCATACTGGGCTTCGCTGGTGTCGAGCACGGAGGTGCGGGTTTCGACGCCGGCGTTGTTGACCATGATGTCGACGCGGCCAAACTTGGCGACGGCAGCGGAGATGAGTTTTTGGAGGTCGGCCACTTTGGACACATCGGCATCGACGCCGATCGCCTGGTCGCCGAGCGCAACAACTTGCTGCTCGAGGGCTTCGGTTGCCTCGGGGTGCGAGACGTAGTCGATAACGATGTTCGCGCCTTGGCGAGCAAGTTCGAGGACGATCGCCAGACCGATACCACTGTTGCCGCCGGTGACGATGGCGACTTTTCCTGTGAGGTTCATATGCTGATCCTGTACAAATGTAAGCAAGGGAACGCTAATCTTCGCTAATCGTCACTAATCCGGATTAGCAGAGATTAGTGTTCCGTGACATTTTGTTTATCTCGATATTCTAGCTTGCGATTCGCTCGAGCAGGTGATCTCCGACGCGCAGCGCGTTGGCCATGGCGGTCAGCGCGGGGTTTACTGCGCCGATGCTGGGGAAGAAGCTGGTGTCGACGACGTACAGATTGTCCAGTTCGTGGGCCTTGCAGTTAGTGTCGAGAACCGACGTCTTGAGGTCGGCGCCGAAGCGGCAAGTACCCGATTGGTGGGCGACGCCGCCGATGTCGATTTCGTTTTTCATGTACAGGTTGCGCGGGATCAAGTGGTCGTGCATGTCGAGTTGGTTGAGCATCGACTTCAGTTTGCCGTAGAGTTTGTCCTTGGCCACGGTGTTGGTGGGCGTGTAGCTCAGTGTAATCGTGCCGTTGGCGTCGACCGTGACGCGGTTCTCGGGGCGGGGCAAGTCTTCAGTCGAGAGCCAGAAGTCGACAGCGTGGCGGGCTACCATTTCGAGCGACCACTGCGGGGCGAGCAGCGTTGCGATCGGCTTTTCGCCACGGAACATCGGGGCCTGCGATTTGCCAATCATCTGAATGTTGCCCATCGGATACTCGAAGCCCGGCATGCCAAAGTAAAAATCGTTCAGGCCAAGGGTTTTTTGATACTGCGTGGAGTTTGGCTCCTTGGAAAGTGCGAGCACGGCCTGGCTGTTGTGGAACATGTAGTTGCGGCCGACTTGGTCGGAGCCGTTGGCCAGCCCGCGCGGATGTTTGTCGTTGGCCGACAAGAGCAGCAGCTTTGCGGAGTTCGCGGCACCGCAGGAGACGACCACAATGCCGGCGGTGAACGAATGCGGCTCGCCGTTGTGGGAGGCGACGACTTTCGTCACCGTGGTACCGGACGGATTGGTTTCCAGTTTATACACCATCGTGTTGGTGAGCAGCGTGACGTTCGGATGCTCGAGTGCGGGTCGCACGCCGAGCACCTCGGCGTCGCTCTTGGCATGCACAAGGCAGGGGAACCCGTCGCAATCGATGCAGCGAACGCAGCGGCTAAAGGGCATATTCGCTTCGATGAGCATGATGCCGCAGGGAGAGTGGAACGGCTTGTAGCCCGCTCGAGCCAGATCGTCGGCGAGTTTTTGAATCCGCGGCTCGTGCGAGACGGGCGGATACGGTGCGCTGCAGGGCGGCTCGGTGGGGTCTTCGCCGCGAGCGCCATGGACGTGATACAGCTCTTCGGCCTTGGTGTAGTACGGTTCGAAATCGTTGTAACTCACCGGCCAGGCGGGCGAGATGCCGTCTTGATGCTGCAGTTCGCTGAAATCTTCCTTGCGGAGGCGGTAGAGGGCGGCGCCGTACATTTTGGTGGCGCCGCCGACGTAATAATGGACGCCCGGCTGAAAAGTTTTTCCGTGCTTATTGCGCCAAGGGTCGGGCGAAACGTAGCGATTGTGGACGAAGACTTCTTCGGCGCTCCAATTGGCGGGTTCACGAGGGAGCCAATCGCCGCGCTCGAGGATGAGGATTTGTTTGCCTGAGGGAGCCAGATGTCGGGCCAGGGTGCCGCCGCCGGCGCCGCTGCCGATGATGATCACGTCGTATTGGTTGGGCATGGGTCATCTCCTAGAACAAATGGGAGAGCGAAGCGGCTGCTGAGATTTGGGCGGATTGGTAGTTAGCCCGGCGGGAGCTTCGCCCTCCCAGTTTGCTATGTTTTTTTGCTCAACAGCACGACACTCGATCGGGCTGCGGTGGCGTATTGAATTTTTTCGGTTGGCAGTGGCTGCGGCGGATCGCAAAAATCGTCAGGCGAGTCGAGTGCGGTATCGACCAGCCGATGCCAACGCTCGCCCGACGCAGTCGGCGGCAACTCGAACACCAGTGGCTCCCAGTACGAATTCAGGATTACGTGCAGGTGTTCGCCGGCATCAAGGTGTTCGAGTTCGAAAGCAATAGCGTGCGAGTTAGCGCTCCAGTTGGGTTCACCTAGCCGCACCCCATGCCAAGTGATTTTAGCGGCTCCCGGCTCACTCCAGAACCGTGCATCGCGAAAGAAAATCGAAGCTTGGTGGAAACGGATCAGGCCGCGAGTGAATCGAAAGATATCAGCGTGCCGGGCGACGTTGTCCCAATCGAACCAGGCGAGTTGGTTGTCTTGGCAATATGCGTTGTTGTTGCCTTGCTGAGTGCGGCGGACTTCATCGCCCATCGAGAGCATCGGCTGGCCTTCGGAGACAAACAAGATGGTGAGGAAGTTTTTAATCTGCCGACGGCGGAGCGATTCGATCGCCGGATCGTTCGAAGGGCCCTCGCTGCCGCAATCCCAACTGTTGTTCTGGTCGCTGCCGTCGTGGTTTTCCTGGTCGTTGGCGAGGTTGTGCTTCTGGGTGTAGGAAACCAGGTCATTGAGCGTTAAGCCATCGTGGGCAGTAATGAAGTTGACGCTGCGACTGGGGTTGCGACCCGATTGGTGGAACATACTTCGGCTGCCTACGAGACTGTCGGCCAGGTGGCTGACCATGTCGGGGTCGCTCTTGACGAAGCGGCGGACCACATCGCGGTAGCTGCCGTTCCAAACGGCCCAGCGATCGCCGGCAAAGTTGGTCACCTGGTACAGTCCGGCGGCGTCCCAGGCTTCGGCAATAATTTTCGTACCGGCGAGCACGGGATCGGCTTCGATGTCGAGTAGGATCGGCGGATGGGTGAGCGGTGAACCGTCTAAGCCGCGAGAAAGGCTCGATGCCAAATCGAAACGGAAGCCATCTACGTGCATCTGCTCGACCCAGTAACGCAAGCAGTCGAGAATCAGCCGCCGCATGACCGCTTCGTTGCCGCTGGTGGTGTTGTCGCAGCCGGTGTCGTCGATGTAGGTAGCCGGGTGATCGGCGTCGAGCAGGTAGTAAGTCGGGTTGTCGATGCCACGCAGTGAGAGGGTAGGGCCGTCGGCATCGCCCTCGGCGGTATGGTTGAAGACTACGTCGAGAATCACCTCGATGCCGGCGCGATGGAGCGCCCGCACCAGGTCGCAAAACTCGTTAACGGGGCCCAGTGGATCAGAGCGCGAGCTGTAGGCTCGGTGCGGCGCGAACCAAGCCATCGGTTGGTAGCCCCAGTAGTTGACGCCGTTGGGTGCGGCCTGAGGGTCGAACTGTTGGACAGGCATCAACTCCACCGCTTTAACGCCGAGGTCGATCAAGTAAGGTATTTTTTCGATGAGGCCGGCGTAGGTGCCGCGCTGGGCCGGGGCGACGTTGGAATTTGGGTTGCGGGTGAAGCCAGCGACATGTATTTCGTAGATTACATCATCGGCAAACGGGCGTTCCAGCGGTGTGTCGCCTCGCCAATCGTAATCGGTAGGATCGACAACGACGCACTTCAGGGCGTGGGCCGAATTGTCGCCGGGACCAATCGCCGCGGCCCGCTGGTAGTTTTCGGTATTGGTGACGGCCAGGGCGTAAGGATCGACCAGCAGCTTCTCGGAGTCGAACCGCAGCCCCGAGGTAGGATCGCTGGGTCCGAAGACGCGGTAGGCGTAGAGTTGCCCCGCCCGTGTTCCGCGGACCAGCACGTGCCAATACTCGTAGGTGCGATTTATTTCGGGGTCAAGCCGAATAGTTTGGGCTGGAGTAGTCTCCTCGGCGCTTTCGAACAGCAGCAACTCGACTGCCGTCGCAGATTTCGAGACCAGGCAGAAGTTCACGCCAGCGGCGTCGATGGTGGCACCGATCGGGGAGGAGCGCCCGGCGGCTGTCTCAAACGCGGCCATAGATTTCCCAATACTCGTAGAGCAGCGAGACGACCAATGCGGTCCAGCCAGTTTGGTGCCCTGCGCCGACACCGGCGCCAGTGTCGCCGTTGAAGTATTCGTAGAAAGGGACACAATCGCGCCAGTGAGGATCAGTCTGAAAGTATTCGTTGTCGCCCCACACCGCGCGGCGATTGCCGCGCGCGGGATCGCGTAAGAAGATCATGGTCAGCCGGCGGGCGATTTCGCGGGCCACCTGGTCGAGGTTGAGCATCTGGCCGGAGCCGGTCGGGCACTCGACCTTGAAGCTATCGCCGTAGTAGAGCGAGAACTCGTGCAGCGATCGGACAATCATGTAATTGACGGGAAACCAGATCGGGCCCCGCCAATTCGAGTTGCCGCCAAACAGTCGGCTATCGGACTCGGCCGGCAGGTACTTCACGGTCAACTCCTGGCCGTCCTCATCGAACACAAACGGATGTTCGAGGTGATAGCGTGAAAGCGCGCGGATGCCGTAGTCGGAGAGGAACTCCGCGGGGTCGAGCATCCGGCGGAGCACGGCCGTGAGCCGCTCGGTAGTGAGGATCGACATTAGTTTGGTATTGTTTTGGCCGGGGTTGAGTACGGGAGCGACGTTTTTTAAGAGGTCCGGCCAGTGCTCGACGAACCAGCGGGCCCGCTCGACGAAGGAATCCAGGCCGCGAGCCTTGGTGGGCGAGGCAGCGAACACAGCAAACAGCGGCACCAGGCCGACCATCGAGTGGAGCCGCAGCGGAATGCTTTGTCCGGAGGGGAGCAAAATCACGTCGTAGAAGAACTCATCCTGTTTGTCCCAGAGATCGATGCCGGCACCATCGATGTTGGTCATCGCGTGGGCGATATAGAGGAAGTGCTCGAAATACTTGAGCGCCATATTCTGGTAGTAGCCATCGGCCCGAGCGAGCTCGGCGGAGATGGTGAGCATGGTGATGCAGTAGAGCGCCATCCAACTGGTGCCATCACTTTGCTCGAGCTGGCCTCCGCCGGGCAGCGGTTTGTCGCGGTCGAACACGCCGATATTGTCCATGCCGAGGAATCCGCCGCCGAATACATCGCGCCCGCTGCTATCCTTACGATTGACCCAGAAGCTGAAATTGAGCATTTCGTTCTGGAAGATTTCTTTGAGAAATTCCGTATCGCCAGTGCCATACAGGTCGCGGTCGATTTGGTAGACGCGCCACGAGGCCCAGCCGGTGACGGGTGGGTTTACGTCGTCGAAGTTCCACTCGTAGGCGGGGAATTGGCCGTTGGCATGCTGATACCATTCGTAGCCCATGCGCCGCAGTTGCTGCTTGGCGCACTCGGGGTCGATGTGGGCCATGGCCACGCAGTGGAACGACAAATCCCACGAAGCGTACCAAGGATATTCCCAGGTATCGGGCATGAGGATCACATCGGCATTGTGAAGCTCCTTCCAACGCGAATTGCGGCCCTTCCAGCGCTCCTCGGGTGGCGGCGGCTGGGTGGGGTCGCCTTTGAGCCAACGGTAAACGTCGTAATGGTAGTACTGCTTCGACCAGAGCAAGCCGGCGAAGGCTTGTCGGCCAACAAGTTGTTCGTCTTCGCCAAAATTGGGCGGGTGGAGAGCCGCGTAGAACTCGTCGGCCTCGGCGATGCGGGTGGTGAAGACGGCGTCGAAATCGGCAAAGGGATTGCTTAACGCGACGGGCGAGAAACGGACGTTGACCGAGAACGTGCCACTGGCAGGAACCGCGGTACGGATGTGGCCGGCGAGTTTGCTGCCTTGCTGGTGATTGATGGCGTTCTGATCGCCAGCAACAACGTAGTCGTTGATACCGTCCTTCACGTAGGGCGATTGGTTGGGAGCGTTGTCGATTCGCTGGTAGTTGGTTTCGTTTTCGGTAAATAGCAGATCGAGTGATTGACTATCGGAAGTTTGCACGTACCACCAGCGGTCGCCGAGCGCGGGATCGGTCGTGTGGGCGGCGTTGGGGCCGACCGCGTGGATTTCGTCGCGCGGGACGTCGGTTTCCCAAGACCAGCGATTGCGATACCAGAGATGAGGCAGCACGTGAATCGGTGCCGCTTCCGGTCCACGGTTATGGACGGTGATGCGGCACAGCACGTCTTCGGGGCTGGCCTTGGCGTACTCGATGAACACGTCGAAGTAGCGGTTGGCGAGAAAAGTCTCTTGGAGCGCGTCGAATAGTTCGTACTCGGGCTGCTGCTGGTTACGGCGTCCGTTCTCGGCGACCAGATCGTCATAGGGGTACTCCACCTGTGGATACTTGTAGAGCATCTTCATGTAGGAGTGAGTGGGCGTGCCATCGAGGAAGAAGTAGTACTCCTTGCCGTCTTCGCCGTGGTTGCCTTGCAGATTGCTGAGGCCGAACATCCGCTCTTTGAGGATGGGATCTTTTTCGTTCCAGAGGGCGACCGCGAGGCAGATGATTTGTTTTTCGTCGCAGAAGCCGCCCATGCCGTCTTCATTCCAGCGGTAGGCGCGACTGCGGGCGTGGTCGTGAGGGAAGTAATTCCACGAGTCGCCGTCGGCGCTGTAATCTTCGCGGACCGTGCCCCAAGCGCGCTCGGCGAGGTAGGGTCCCCAGCGTTTCCAATTGGTCTGGCCCGCGTCGTAATCTGCGAGGCGATCTTGTTCGACGTTGTTGGGCCTGGTAGGCATGGTTCTCTATTCGAGCTGGAGCCAGTTATTCTAACGAGTCTGGCGGAGTTTCAGAGGGGCTTCAAGCGGCTGGAGCAGCACACCGCGCAGCAGTACTTGAGAAAGTCTGTTTTCTCGTCAGGGAATTGTAGGTCGAAAAACGTGATGCGCACGGTCGAGCGACCAGGGCGGATCATCGGTTTCGCTGAGTTCGCAGTGCGCGGTGGAGAAAAAGTTACTGCCTTAGCGGGTGGCAGACTCGCCTGCAGTCGATATACTAGCGGTCAATCGTTTCGCAGGCCGACGCGAAAACTGGAGAACGTGGAAGTGGATGCCATGTGCCCTTGGTCGCAGCTGGCAACGAGCTTTGCTGTATCTGAGAATTTGTCGATCTTCAATCCAGCGTCTCCCAGTGCGCAGTCGATCGTCGATTTGGCGCTTCTTACGTTTGCAATTTCGGCCTTAATTTTTGTGGTTGTCGAAGGCGTGCTAATCTACTGCGCGATGCGGTTTCGCAAACAGCCGGACGAGCCTGCTGGAGAACCACCCCAAGTGTATGGCAGCCTGCCGATCGAAGTGGCTTGGACGGTCGCGCCGGCTCTGATCGTGTTCTTTTTGGTGCTGGTAGTGTCGCGCACGCTATGGAAGGTAAAACCGGTGGTGCCCGAGCCGCATGCCGGGGACCACGCCCTGTTTGTGACCGTGATCGGTCGGCAATGGTGGTTTGAATACGTTTACGAAAACTATGACGGGCAGCGGCTAGATTTCATCACTGCCAACGAGTTGCACTTTCCGGTGAGCGACGACGGTACACCGCGGCGCGTGTATCTGACGCTGCACTCGGCCGACGTGTGCCACAGCTTTTGGGTGCCGCGGTTGGCTGGCAAGACGGATTTGATTCCGGGGCGAACCAATACGATGGTGCTCGAATCGCACGAGTTGGGGCAGTTTCATGGGCAGTGCGCGGAGTACTGCGGCGAGCAACATGCGAATATGCTGATCCGCGTGGTGGTCGATTCGCCGACGGAGTTTAAGGCATGGCTGGCGAATCAAGCCCAGCCGGCGGTGGAAAATGCGACGGTTCGCGCAGGCAAAGAGGCGTTTCTCGCGGAAACATGCGTGAACTGCCATCGCGTTCGCGGCACGCCGGCCGCGGGTGATTATGCGCCCGATTTGACCCACCTGATGAGCCGAGAAACGTTGGCCTCGGGGATGATCGAGAACACGCCGGAGAACCTCGCGGCTTGGATCCGCGACCCGCAAGCGATCAAGCATGGTGCTTTGATGCCGGCGTTCAAGCTTTCAGATGAGCAGCAGGAATTGATCGTGCGTTATTTGTCGACGCTTAAATAACGAGCGATCGACTTGTCGATAGGTGGTCCCAGTTATGAGTACCGTCGAACCCACAGGCGATTTCGAACTTGCTCGCGCTCCCGGACAAGCGCCGGCCGGGCTGGGGCTGGCGTCGGCGCTACATGCGTGGACCACCACGGTAGATCACAAGAAGCTGGGCATCATGTATGTGCTGATGAGCCTGGTATTTTTGGTGGTGGGAGGATGCGAAGCGCTGCTCATGCGGTGGCAGTTGTTCTATCCGCGCAATGAAGTACTCTCGCCGGATGTGTTCAACCAACTGTTCACTATGCACGGCACGACGATGGTGTTTTTCGTCGGCATGCCGATTTTGATTGGGATGGGCAATTACCTGGTGCCGCTAATGATCGGGGCCCGCGACATGGCCTTCCCACGACTCAATGCGTTTGGGTTTTGGATTACACTGTTGGGTGGACTGCTGGTGTATTTCAGTTTTGCAACTGGCGGGGCACCGGCCCTGGGTTGGTTTGCTTATGCCCCGCTGACCGAAACGACGTTCGCCCGCAGTCCGGCGACCGATTTTTGGGCCTTGGGATTGTTGATCGCAGGCGTGGGCACGATCGGCGCGGCGGTGAACTTCATCGCCACCACGCTTGGCATGCGGGCCCCAGGGATGACCATGCGGAAGCTGCCGTTCTTTGTATGGACGATGCTTTGGACCAGTATGCAAATGCTGTTGGCGATTCCGCCGCTCACCGCCGCGCTGGTGATGGTGCTGTTCGACCGGCAATTGGGGGCGAATTTTTTCGATGTACAGAACGGCGGTTCGGCCTATTTGTGGCAGCACCTGTTTTGGTTCTTCGGACATCCGGAAGTTTACATCCTCATCCTGCCAGTGTTCGGGTTCGTATCGGAAGTGATTCCCGTGTTCTCGCGCAAGGTGCTGTTTGGCTACGAGTTCATGGCAGCGGCGACGATGGCGATAGCGTTTATCGCGATGGGTGTATGGGCGCATCACATGTTTTGCGTGGGCATGAGCAAGACGCTGGATTTGTACTTCGCTTTGGCCACATTTTTGGTGTCGATCCCGACGGGCATCAAGTTTTTCAATTGGCTGGCGACGATGTACGGCGGGCGGATTAACTTCGCATCCCCGATGTTGTTTTCGTTTGGCTTTCTGTCGCTGTTTCTCATCGGCGGGCTGACCGGCATCATGCTGGGGGCCGCGCCGCTCGACTTTCAGCTCTCCGACAGCTACTTCGTGGTGGGGCATTTTCATTGGGTGTTGATCGGCGGCACGCTCTTCGGCACGTTTGCCGGCATCTACTATTGGTATCCGAAGGTGACCGGGCGGATGATGTCGGAGCGGTTGGCGAAGTGGCACTTTTGGCTGTTGTATATCGGCTTCATCGTGACGTTCGGCCCGATGCACATCTCGGGCATGCTGGGCATGCCGCGGCGGATTTATACCTACGATGCCGGCTACGGCTGGGAGATCTGGAATCAGGCGGCGACGATTGGTGCGCTGATTCAAACGCCCAGCTATGCGATCTTCGTGTACAACTTGGTGGGCTCGCTATGGAAGGGCAAGCCGGCGGGAGACGACCCGTGGGATGCCTGGACGCTGGAATGGACGACTACGTCGCCGCCGCCGCCGTACAACTTCGAGGAGATTCCGACGGTGCATAGTCGGCGGCCGCTGTGGGATCTCAAACATCCGGAAGATCCAGATTGGCAATACGAGTAGTTGCCGAAAAAGGCAGATGATAATGGATCAAGCAAGCGACTTACCTATGCCGCCAGAGATTACGCCGGAGCAGACGCTCAGCGCGTCGGAGTGGGGCATGGCCAGCTTTTTGCTGTCGGAAATGGCGTTCTTCAGCACGCTGATCGTGACATACATCACGTTTATCGGCAAGGACATCGTGGGACCGACGCCGGGCGAAGTGCTGTCGATCCCGCTTGTGCTGATGACCACCGCTTGTTTGCTTTCAAGTAGCGTGACGATTCATGCCGCCGAGCGGGCGCTCGAGCGGGGAGAACATGGGTTCTTTACGTTCTTCTGGATGACGACGATTGTGCTGGGCATCGCGTTTCTGTCCGGTACGGGTTACGAATGGTACGGCTTGATCGAAGATCATCAGCTTACGATCAGCCGCAATTTGTTTGGCACCACGTTCTACACGCTCGTTGGGTTCCACGGCCTGCATGTGACGGCCGGTGTGGTGGCGCTATCGATTGTGTTGGGGCTCGCACTGCGGCACAAGCTTGGCGAGCGGCACAACTTGGGTGTGAAACTGGTGGCCTGGTATTGGCATTTTGTGGATGCGGTGTGGATTGTGGTGTTTCTGGTGGTGTATGTGTTTGGTCGTAGCGGGAGCGTGGGATGAGCGAGCTGCACCAGTCGGACGACGCCAACACCATTGAAATGCCGACGCCGACGGCGGCGCCCTTGGTGCTCGCGCTGGCGATTGCATTGTTGGCGGCTGGCTGGTTGACAAGTGCGGCGTTCTTGGTGGTGGGTGTTGTGTTATTTGTGGTGGGTCTGGGACGCTGGATCAATCAGTTGCTGCCTAGTCGCGGGCAATGGCGCGAGCCGCGCGTCGCGATTGAGTTGCGTCCCGAGCAGGTGTTGGCGGCACCGAGCGGAGTGCGTCGCCTGCGGCAAGGGATGCCGGGCTATCGGATGCGGTTGCCGGTCAAGGTGCATCCGATTTCGTCGGGCATTCAGGGCGGGCTTGTGGGTGGGTTGGTGATGCCGCTGCCAGCTCTGGCCTACGGCGTGCTGAGCGGCCACGGAATATGGTATCCGATCAATTTACTGTGCGGCATGGTGCTATCGACCGTGGGGGAGATGAGCGTTGGGGAGTTGGAGAAATTCGATCCGACGCTGTTAGTAACGGCAATCTGCATTCATGCGACGGTCTCGCTCACCGTGGGCTTGATCTATGGTGTATTGCTGCCGACGCTGCCGAACATTCCCAAACCGCTGGCCTGGGGTGCGCTGCTGATGCCGCTGTTGTGGACGGCGGCAAGCTTTGCGGCGCTCGGGTTCTTCAATCCGACGGTGCGAGCGCTGCTGGAATGGCCTTGGTTTGTGGTGTCGCAATTTATCTTCGGCGTGGTGGCAGCACTAGTGTTTATGTGGTTCCAGTCGCAGCGACCGCTGCTGGGCGGTGTGCTGGGCGGCATTGCCGGTGGGTTGTTGATGCCCGTTCCTGCGCTGGTGTGGGGGCAGCTTTCGGGACATGGTATTTGGTATCCGGTTAATTTGCTTTCCGCGATGGCGATGCGGCATGGGGAGTTGATCTCGCAAACCGATCTGGAGGCATTTCATCCCGAATGGTTAACGACGGCGATCGGGATCCACGTGGTGCTCTCGATTTGTTTCGGCTTGGCGTTTGCTCTGCTGTTGCCGTGGGTGCCGTGGATCGCTGGGCCGATTGCCTGGGGCGGTCTGATCATGCCACTGTTGTGGACGGCCATGAGCTACGGCTTGATGGGAATCGTCAATCCAGTGTTACAGGAGCGGGTCGATTGGCCTTGGTTCATCGCGTCGCAGTTTGTATTTGGCCTGGTGGCGGCGTGGGTCGTGGTGCGATCAGAGCAGGTGCATGTCCCGGCGGCGGGTCCCAAGGGCGGTCCGTCAGAGAACCCGTTCGCGAGTTAGTACGAGTCACATAATGTCGGTGATAAAACAACTACGGCGAAAATGCAACTGCCAGAGTCGGTTGTTATGCACACTACTCGTACTATTGGCAGGCTGTGCCGATCCCGCTTGGCCAGGCCGCCCGAACCAGGCGGATCGGCCGAAGACGCCGGATCAGATTCTCAGCTTCGCGCCGCTGTACCGGCAAAATTGTGCCGGGTGTCACGGGGCGAATGGCAAGCTCGGGGCCGCCCCCCCGCTGAATGATCCGCTGTTTCTGGCGATTGTGCCTGATGCCGAGCTGACGAAAGTTGTGACCGAGGGCCGCCGTGGTACGCCGATGCCGGCATTTTTCCAAGCGGTCGGCGGGGCGCTGACTGAAGCGCAGATTAAGATTGTCGTCGAAGGGCTACGCACAGAGTGGGGCGGCGACATGCAGCGCGATGCTTCGCTGCCGGCTTACGAACTGACTCGCGTAGCAGGCGTGCAGTCGGCGGCGGGCAGCCGCGCGCGAGGCGAAGAAGTGTTTACCCGGGCTTGCGCCGGTTGCCATGGCAAGCATGGAGCGGGCCTCGACCGCGACGGAACCCTGGGCAGCGCGATCAATGTGCCGGCGTTCCTCGCGCTGATCAGCGACCAGGCGTTGCGCCGGATTATTATCACCGGGCGGAGCGATCTCGGCATGCCGACGTATGCCGAGAGCGACGGCCGGCCAGACGACTTCCACCCGCTCACCCCGGCCGAGATCGACGACTTGGTGGCCTTGCTTGCGGATTGGCGGGCGACAGGCCCTGTGGTGGCGGGCGCCGCTTCGCAGTAATCATGACTCACCACATTCCCACGATTTGAGAGCTGGATCATGGACAGTGAACCTAAGTTTCCACCGCAGCCGGAACCGACTTCTGGTCGCCGCTGGTTTTTGCGGACCCTCACGGCCGCGATGGGGACCATCGCCGCGGTGGTGCTAAGCATTCCGCTGACCAGTTATTTCTTCGGCCTGCGGAAGCGCCAAACATTTTGGGTCGACTTGGGGACACTGGCCGAGTTCCGGCTGGACGAAACGCGAAAGATTGTTTTCGACAACCCTCTGCAGCAGCCGTGGGATGGTGTCACCGCACTCACCGGAGTTTACGCTCGCTACGAGGGCCAGGACGAACAGGGGGTTGAAAAGTTTATGGTGCTGGCGGTGAATTGTGCGCACTTGGGTTGCCCAGTCAGCTGGTTTCCGCAGTCGGGGCTGTTCATGTGCCCTTGCCATGGTGGTGTGTACTACTCGAATGGCGAGCATGCTTCGGGTCCGCCGCCGCGCGGGATGTACCACTGCACGTGGCGCGTAGCAGACGGCAAGCTGCAAGTGCAGGCGCCCCACTTCCCGACGTTGCAAGACACGCTCATTAGTAAAACGGCTTGAGTCGAGAGGATTGTCGATGCTGGGCTGGCTCAAAAAGATTGGCAAATGGATCGATGTTCGCATCAGTTTCAGCGACGTGCTGCTGCCGGTGATGCGCCATCCAGTGCCGCGCTCGCTTGAAGGGCCGCTGGGCTGGTGGTACGTGTTTGGCAGCGCATCGATGACGTTCTTGCTGCTGCAAATTCTCACGGGCATTGGGCTGGCGTTGGTGTATGTGCCCTCGGCTGACAAAGCATACGAGAGCTTGCTGTTTCTCGACTACGAGCAGCCGTGGGGCTGGTTTCTGAGGGCGCTGCACTACTATGCCGGTTCGGGCATGGTGGTCATGCTGCTGGTGCACATGACCCAAGTGTTTCTGCACGGCTCGTACAAGTATCCACGCGAACTGACTTGGCTGGTGGGTGTATTGCTGCTGGTATGCACGATGGGCATGTTTTTTTCGGGGCAAATCTTGCGGTGGGACCCGGATGCTTATTGGGGTCTGGCGGTGGCGGGCTCGATGGCAGGGCGAGTGCCGGTGATCGGCCCGTGGGTAGTGCATATGCTGCTGGGCAGCGAAATTATCGGTGCCGACGCGCTGAGCCGCTTCTTCACGTTGCATGTGTTTGTGATACCTGGGACGCTCGTGTTCTTTTTGACGCTGCACTTGTGGTTGGTGCTGCGGTGCGGCATTAGCAACCCACCGGTGCCTAGCCAAGTTGTCGATCCGAAAACCTACGATCGGCAGTATCACGAGGAACTCAAGCGGGGCGTGCCCTTTTTGGGCGATGCGCTCATGAAGGATATTTTGTTCTCGGCACTGGCGGTGACGGTCGTAGTAGTGATTGCAGCCTTGGTAGGGCCGAAAGGACCAACGGGGCCGCCCAACCCGGCCCTAGCCGACGCGAACCCGCGACCGGAGTGGCCGTTCCTGTGGCTGTTCGCGCTGTTGGCGTTGAGTCCGCCAGCGATTGAGACGTTCATTATGCTGGTGTTCCCGCTGCTGGTGATTCTTGCCTTGCTGCTGGTGCCGCTTGTGAGCAACCGCGGCGAGCGGGCACCCAGCCGACGACCGGTGGCGGTATTGTTCGTGATTGTGATCTACACGGTGATCGGTGTGCTGACTTACGAGGGTATCCGCGCGCCGTGGTCGCCCCATATGCTGGCGTGGACGGAGGACCCGACCCCCGAGCGAATCGTCGAGCACAGTTCGCCGCTCGAGTTACAGGGTGCACTGGTTTTTCAATACAAGAACTGCCGCAATTGCCACGCGCTCGATGGCGTGGGCGGTCGGCGCGGTCCCGATCTCACCGATGTGGGTGCCCGACTGTGGCGCAATAAGTTGATCGATCAGGTGAGCAATGGCACACCGGGCGGCATCGGCGGACCGGGCGGTGGTAATATGCCTGCCTATGGCAAGCAGATGAGTCCGGCGGAAATGGAAGCGGTGGTTGCGTTCCTGGTGAGTCTGCGGCCCGAGGGGCAGCCGCCGGCCGGGGCGTTTTACGATCCGCTGGCAACTTCCGATGCGGCGCAGTCCGTGGCCCAGCCATGAGCCCCACGCTTGAAGCCTGCTTGCGTTCTTGGCCGTTCGACCCGTGGTTGATGGTAACGATCGCGATTACGGCAGCGGTGTATACGCGCGGCTGGCTGCAACTACGGCAGCGCGACCCCGAGCGGTGGCAAGGCGGCCGACTGGCGGCATTCTTGGGCGGGCTTGCCACGATTTACCTCGCGCTAGCGTCGCCCATTGAGCCGTTTGCGTGGCTGCTCTTGCAGATGCACATGCTGCAGCACCTGCTGCTGATGATGATCGCGCCGCCGCTCGTGTGGTTGGGTTGGCCGCTGTTTCCGCTGGTGCGTGGGTTGCCGGCGCCGGTACGGACCTACTGGGTCGCACCGCTGTTCCGGTCGCGGCGGCTACGCAGTGTGTTGGGTTGGCTTGCGCATCCATTGGTGGCCTGGCCGATTTATGTGGTGACAACCTGGCTCTGGCACATGCCGCGCGCGTATGACTTGGCGCTTAGCCGCACTGGCTGGCATGTAGTGGAACATGTTTGCTTTGTCGCGGCGGCGATGCTGTTTTGGTATCCGGTGGTGCGTCCCTACCCGAGCCGGCCCAAGTGGTCAGAATGGTTGCTATTTCCGTACTTGCTGCTGGCCGATGTGCAAAACACGGTGCTCGCGGCGTGGCTGACCTTTTCGAGCAGTGTCCTCTATCCGCACTACGCGCGGGTGCCGCGGCTGGCAGGCAGTTCGGCACTCGACGATCAGGCGGCGGCGGGCGTATTGATGTGGGTGCCGGGGTCGGCGGCGTTTCTATTCCCGTTGGTGGTGATTGGGGTTTCGCTGCTGCGGAGTCCCGAACGGCGGAGTCGGCGGGTGGTCGCTCATCGTCCGCAGACCCAGCCTGGCCCTGCGGTGTTCGACGTGCTGCGCGTACCGGCAGTTGGCAGTTTCTTGCGCTGGCGGTTTGCTCGGCCTGTGATGCAGGCGGTGGTGTTGGTGCTCGCTGCGGTGGTGATCTTCGACGGACTATTGGGTCCGCCGCTGAGCCCGATGAATCTAGCGGGCGTGGTGCCATGGATTCATTGGCGGGGGCTGTTGATCTTGGGGCTACTGGTGGCGGGCAATTTATTCTGCATGGCATGTCCCTTCACCTTGCCGCGAACTTTGGCGCGCCGCTGGTTGCCGGCTGGCCGACCTTGGCCGCGCCGGCTGCGGAGCAAATGGTTGGCGGTGGCACTGGTGGCGATCTTTCT
Organism: Pirellulales bacterium; assembly: GCA_041753435.1. GTDB lineage: Bacteria > Planctomycetota > Planctomycetia > Pirellulales > Lacipirellulaceae > DASYDU01. The sequence goes on from JBGSUJ010000169.1 coordinate 20,284, forward strand.
CTGGAGCTACGAGGCCTTCGCGCTGTGGGATAGCCCATGGGTGACGGCGTGGATTGTGATTGGTTACTTTGTGGCAGCGTTTGTGGTGGATAGTGTTTTCCGCGACGCAGCTTTCTGCAAATACGTGTGCCCGGTCGGGCAGTTCAATTTTGTGCAGTCGCTCGTTTCGCCGCTGGAGGTGGCGTTGCGCGCAAGAGCGGTGTGTGAAAACTGCAGCACGAAAGATTGCATCCGTGGGAGCGACACCGTTGCGGGCTGCGAGTTGCATTTGTATCAGCCGCGCAAGGTCGGCAATTTTGATTGCACGTTCTGCCTCGATTGCGTGCATGCTTGTCCGCACGAGAATGTCGGCTTGCTCGCCGTGGTGCCGGGGCGAACTCTCTGGCTGGAGGGGTTCCGTTCTGGGTTGGGGCGGTTCGGCCGGCGGCCGGATCTGGCGGCGCTGGTACTGGTGCTGGTGTTCGGTGCGTTTGCCAATGCGGCCGGCATGGTGGGGCCTGTCTTGGAGTGGCAGGCCCGTGTGGGGGCCATGTTTGTTGGCGCGTCGCCGTGGCTGATCACGACAGTGAGTTACTTGTGTGCGATTGTTTTGCTGCCGCTCTTGGCGGTGTGGGTGGCTGCGATGCTCAGTCGTCGGTGGAGCCAGTTTCCAGGCGGCTGGCTGAGTGTCGCGACGCGGTTTGTGTATGCCTTGGTACCGCTCGGCTTTGGCATGTGGCTGGCGCACTATAGCTTTCACTTGCTCACCAGCCTGGGGACGATCGTTCCTGCCACGCAACGATTTGCCGCCGACCGAGGCTGGCACGGACTGGGCGAGCCACTTTGGCAATGTGCTTGTTGTGGGTCAGTGGCCGATTGGGTGCCACATCTCGAAATACTGATGCTCGACTTCGGCTTACTGCTTTCGTTGTACGCAGGTTTTCGGATTGCCGAGGCACATACTACGCGAGCTTCGCAAACGTTGAAGGCATTTGCGCCGTGGGCGGGGTTGCTGCTGCTGCTGTTTGCCTGCGGTGTCTGGATTGTGCTGCAGCCAATGGAAATGCGCGGCACATTGCTAGCGGGAGAATGAAAGGCTGGGTGGCGATGCGATCGAACTTCATCAGGCTGGCTGTTGTGTTGCTCGTGGTTGCCGCAAGCGGTGAGTCGGCATGGGCCGATGGCGGCACGGTGCGGTTGGTGGAAGAAGTGGGTGACTACCGCATCTCGGTGTTTACGTCGCCCAATCCATTGCGGGCTGGGCCGGTGGATGTCAGCGTGTTAGTGCAAGATGCGGAAACGGCTGAGCCGATTGCCGATGCCCATGTCTTTGTTCGCCTCGTGTCGCGCGACCAGCGGGAGGTTGCCCTGCATGCCGTGGCGACTTCGGCCGCGGCGACGAACAAACTGCTGCAAGCAGCACTGGTCGAATTGCCGACACCAGGCAGTTGGGATGTCGAAGTGGACTGTACCTGCAACGCAAGTTCTCATGTTGTGCGGTTTGCCATGAAAGTAGGCCCGCCTGTGCCGCGTTGGTTTGCCGTCTGGCCGTGGTTCACCTGGCCGCTGGGCGCAGTGCTGGTTTTTGGAGTGCATCGTCATTTGGTCGCGCGGAAGCAGTTGGTCGGGTAGCAAAGGACTCTCAAGGGGAGGAGATGTGACGAACGGCGGCCAAATGCCCGACGATAAGCGCGCAGCACAAACTCAAAAGGCGACGCGTGGGGGCCGCGCACCACGAAGGCTGGCTAATAGCTCACGGCTGGATTTAAGTTTTCAAAGAGCGGTCGGTCGACTGCGGAGGAATGGGGGGTGGCCTCGCACGTCGTTTTCTCAAAGATTTGAGCTGCGGAGGAAATTGCCTCACGCATTGACGGAGGATTTTGGGGCCTCACACGCAGTGGGGAGGGTTCAGGGTTCCGCGGCAAGGGCT